>NZ_JAUTYU010000003.1:0-682083 GCF_052112105.1 Pseudomonas sp. BP11-1-1 | reverse complement strand
CCTTCGGCCCGGCGCGAATCGAAACCTTGCTGAACCTGGAAGAAACCCCGCCCACCTGAACCCACAGACTCTTCTGTGGGAACGAGCTTGCTCGCGAATGCGTCGGCACATCTGGCATTGATGCAAGCTGACCCACCACTTTCGCGAGCAGGCTCGCTCCCACAGGGATTTGAGGCGGACTTTTGAACTTTGCAGGCATCGCAGACCCCATGTGGGAGCGAGCTTGCTCGCGATGGCGGCGTGACAGACAGCACATTTTCGACTGACACTGCGCCATCGCTCCCACACAAAAGACGACGCCGGTCATGCACCCCTCGCTCACCTCCCTCGCCCCCTGCGACCTCGACACCCTGCTGCGCAGCCTGCAAGCCATCGCGCCGTTGCTCGATACCCTCTCCGACACCGTGTTTTTCATCAAGGACAATCAAGCCCGCTACGCCTTCGTCAACCAGACCCTCGCCCGGCGTTGCGGCTTCAAGCACTGCAATGACCTTGTGGGCCTCACCGCCGAGCAGGTATTCCCCGAACGCTTCGGCCCGCTGTACACCGAACAGGATCGACGCGTGCTCGCCAGCGGACGGGAGCTGGCCGACCAGCTCGAATTGCACCTTTATTACGGCAACCAGCCGGTGTGGTGCCTGACCCACAAGCTCGCCTTGCGCGAGCCCTCGGGCCGGATCGTTGGCCTGGCCGGGATCTCCCGTGATTTGCAATCGCCACAAGCCAGCCATCCAGCCTTCCAGAAACTGGCGGCGGTGGATGCGCATATCAAGCTGCACTTCGCCCGTCCCATCAGCCTGGCGGAACTCACCGCCATTGCCGGCTTGTCGGTGGCGCAATTGGAGCGGCACTGCAAGCGCATCTTCCAACTCACGCCCCGCCAGATGATTCACAAGGCGCGCCTGGAAGAAGCCTCGCGACTGTTACTGGAACCGGATTTACCCATCACCGAAATCGCCCTGCGCTGCGGCTACACCGATCACAGTGCGTTCAGCCGCCAGTTCCGCGCGCTGACGAGCCTTTCCCCCAGCCAGTACCGAGAAAACCAGCGCTGACGTTGTTCCTTTACAGGGCAGCCTCTCACGCACTGCTCCCATCTGTAACACCGTCATTCTGCCCCGCTCGCCTGGCACCACCGGAGCAGTTCCAACAATCGCCCAATTATCAAAGCCTTACCTGAAACCGAGCTTGCAGCATAAAACAGGCACGTCGATTGCTTATCTAATATCGTATACGAAATCCTCAATACGATATCTCACCGCATTTATTCGACAGCGAGGCCTTTATGAAAAACCGTGCATTAGCCGCAGCCCTCAGCGTTGTCCTCTTTCCCCTGATTGCCCTTCCCGCCCATGCCGACAAGCTCGACGACATCATCGGCTCGGGCAAGCTGCGTTGCGCCGTCACACTGGATTTTCCGCCCATGGGCTTTCGTGATGAAAGCAACAAGCCGGCGGGGTTCGACGTCGACTATTGCAACGACCTGGCGAAAATCCTTGGCGTAGACGCCGAAGTGGTGGAAACACCGTTCTCCGACCGCATCCCCGCGCTGCTTTCCGGCCGCGCCGATGTCATCGTTGCCTCCACGTCCGACACCCTGGAGCGGGCCAAGACCGTCGGCCTGACCGTGCCCTACTTCGCCTTCCAGATGGTGGTATTGACCCGCGACGACACCGGCATCAACAGCTACGCCGACCTCAAGGGCAAGAAACTCGGCAACACCAGCAGCACCTACGAAGCGATCGCCCTGGAGAAGGACCAGAAGAGTTGGGGCAGCGGCAGTTTCCGTGCCTACCAATCCCAGAACGACACACTGCTGGCCGTGGCCCAAGGGCACATCGATGCCACCGTGGTCACCAACACCGTCGCCGCCGCCACCATCAAGTCGGGCAAATACAAGGGGCTGAAAATCGCCGGTAATGCACCTTACGTCATCGACTACGTGTCCCTCGGCGCCAAGCGCAGCGAGTATGGCCTCATCAACTACCTCAACCTGTTCGTCAACCAGCAAGTGCGCACCGGTCGGTACAACGAGCTGTTCGTCAAATGGGTCGGCACGGAAATCCCACCGGCCAACCTGACCGTGCCGCAGGTCTACTACTGAGGAGCGCGGTATGCCAAGCACGCCTATCTGCTTGCAAGGTCGTAGCCTGGTGGAGGGTGCCGCCCAGGGCACCCTGCTGTTCGCTGACGTTGGCCTGAGCTTTTGGGGCGGAGTCGATCCGGCCTCGGGCGAAGTCATCGATCGCCATCACCCCCTCAGCGGCCAGCGCCTTGCGGGTCGGGTGCTGGCGATTCCCAGCGGACGCGGTTCCTGCACCGGCAGCAGCGTGCTGATGGAGCTCATCAGCAACGGCCATGCGCCAGCCGCCCTGGTGCTGGCCGAGGCTGATGAAATCCTTGTTCTGGGCGTGCTGGTGGCCGAGGTGATTTTCCAACGTTCGCTGCCAGTGTTGTGCATCGGCCGCGAGGCATTCGAGGGCTTGCGAGGTCAAGGATTCGCGCGCATCGAGGGAAGTTGCCTGACGTTGTCCGGGCGCCGGCCCAACGATCAATGGTACGCGGCGGATATCCCCTCGCAACCGATAGCACCCTCCACCGTCCGTCTGAACGAACGGGACCAGGCGTTGCTTGACGGTGCATACGGCAAGGCTGCAAAAGTGGCAATGGGAATCGTCCTGCGAATGGCCGAGATCCAGGGCGCCGATGAACTGCTGGACATCACCCAGGCGCACATCGACGGCTGCATCTATACCGGCCCGGCCAGCCTGCGGTTTGCCGAACAGTTGGTGCAGTGGGGGGCGAAAGTGAGCGTGCCCACGACACTCAATTCGATTTCCGTGGACCAACGTCGCTGGCGCGAATTGGGTGTCGACCCGGCATTGGGCGAACCCGCCAGCGCCCTGGGCGACGCTTATATGGCCATGGGCGCGCAGTTGAGCTTCACCTGCGCGCCCTACCTGCTGAACACCGCACCCACCGTCGGCGAGCAGATCGTCTGGGCCGAATCCAACGCAGTGGTCTACGCCAACAGCGTGCTAGGTGCCCGAACGCAGAAGTACCCGGATTTTCTCGACATCTGCATCGCCCTGTGTGGCCGCGCGCCGTTGGCCGGTTGTCATCTCGATGATCAGCGCAAGGCCGGGCTGATCGTCAAAGTCCCCAGGCTCGATTCAATGGATGACAGCTTCTACCCGCTGCTGGGCTATCACATCGGCAGCCTGACGGGCCGACGCATCCCGCTGATCCAGGGGCTGGAAAACACCGCGCCCAACCTCGACGACCTGAAGGCTTTTGGCGCGGCGTTCGCCACCACCAGCGCGGCGCCGCTGTTCCACATCGCCGGGGTGACGCCGGAGGCCATGGACCCGGCCGCGGTGCTGGATCGCGACGCCGTGTTACCCACGGAAACCGTCGACATGGCGGGATTGCTCGCCAGCTGGCGCGAGCTCAACAGCGCCCGGCACAGGCACGTGGACGTGGTGTCCCTGGGCAATCCGCACTTTTCCCTCAGTGAATTCGCCGCCTTGGCAGGATTGTGTGCGGGACGGATCAAACACCCCGACGTGGTCCTCGCGATCACCTGCGGCCGGGCCGTGCTGGAGCAGGCGTGCCAGGCCGGGTACCTGGAGGCGATCCAGGCCTTCGGCGCAACGCTGGTTACCGACACCTGCTGGTGCATGCTGGGCGAGCCGGTGATCCCGCCGGCCGCTACCACCTTGATGACCAACTCCGGCAAATACGCGCACTACGCACCAGGCCTGGTGGGACGTGGCGTGCATTTTGCCAGTTTGGCCGAATGCGTCGAGGCCGCCTGCACCGCCACGGCCAGCGGCGAGCCACCGCAATGGCTGCAACCCTCCGCGGCCAAGGGGAACCCGAGCCATGTTTGACTACACGTTCCAATGGCGCCCGGCGCTACGCGCCCTGCCCGATATGTTCGCCGGCGCCTGGGTCACCTTCGAGACCGCCGCGTTGTCGATGATCTTCGGCGTGCTGATCGCCCTGGTCCTGACGGTGATGCGCCAGGCACGTCATCCGCTGCTACGCGGTGTCGGCAACGGCTGGGTATCGATCGCCCGTAACACGCCGTCGTTGTTCCAGATCTACATCCTCTACTTCGGCCTCGGCTCCCTCGGGCTGCACGTCAGTTCATGGTTCGCCCTGCTGGCGGGCATTACCTTCAACAACGCCGGCTACCTGGCGGAGAACTTTCGCGGCGGCCTCAAGGCCGTGCCGGGCACGCAGATGCGCGCCGCTCGCTCCTTGGGCATGAGCGCGTTCCAGGCCTACCGGATGATCATCGTCCCGCAACTGCTGCGCATCGTTTTCTACCCGCTGACCAACCAGATGGTCTGGGCGGTGCTGATGACGTCCCTCGGCGTGGTGGTCGGCCTGAACAACGACCTCACCGGGGTGACGCAGGAATACAACGTCAAGACATTCCGCACCTTCGAATATTTCGCCCTCGCGGCGGTGCTCTATTACCTGATCGCCAAGCTGATCGTCGGGCTGGCCCGACTGTTGTCCTGGCGCTTGTTTCGTTATTGAGGAGGGCTGGTCATGTTTTCTACAAGCCTTACCGTCAACGACCTGTTGTATCTGCTCGAAGGTGCCTGGGTCACGGTGCAGTTGACCGCCTGGTCGATCCTGCTCGGCACCCTCGCCGGCTTGCTGTTCGGCCTGTTGCGGGCGCTGTTGCCCCGGGCGAGCCTGCCGCTCGCGTGGGTGTTGGATGCGTTTCGCAGCGTGCCGCTGCTGATCCAGTTCGTGCTGTTCAACTCCCTGAAGAGCATCGTCGGCCTGGACCTCAGTGCCTTTGCCGTCGGTTGCATCGTGCTCGGCGTCTACGCCGCCGCGTATTTCACCGAGATCGTCCGGGGCGGCGTGCTGGCGGTGCCGCTGAGCACCCGGCGGGCCAGCCGGTCATTGGGACTGAGCTATTTGCAGGACCTGCGTTTCATCGTCCTGCCGATTGCCACCCGCGTTGCCTTTCCCGGTTGGCTGAACCTGGTCCTCGGGGTGATGAAAGACACCGCGCTGGTGATGTGGATCGGCATCGTCGAGCTGCTGCGGGCTTCGCAAACCATCGTCACGCGTATTCAGGAACCCCTGCTGGTGCTGTGCATCGCGGGCCTCATCTACTACGTCATGAGCCTGGTGGTCGCCCGCCTCGGCGCTCGCCTGGAAAGAAGGTGGCAGGAAAATGATTGAGATCGAAAACGTGCATAAATCCTTCGGCAACCTCGAAGTGGTCAAGGGCGTCAGCCTGACGGTGGACAAGGGCGAGGTCGTGTCGATCATCGGTGGCTCCGGTTCCGGTAAATCGACCCTGCTGATGTGCATCAACGGCCTGGAGCCGATCCAGAAAGGCAGCATCCGCGTAGACGGCGTGGAGGTCCACGACAGCGCCACCGACCTCAACCGGCTGCGGCAGAAAATCGGCATCGTCTTCCAGCAATGGAACGCCTTCCCCCACCTGACCGTGCTGGAAAACGTCATGCTGGCGCCGCGCAAGGTGCTGGGCAAGAGCAAGCAGGACGCCGAGGCGCTGGCGGTCAGGCAGCTCGAGCACGTGGGCCTCGGGGACAAGCTCAAGGCCTTCCCCGGCAAGCTCTCCGGCGGACAGCAGCAGCGCATGGCCATCGCCCGGGCGCTGGCGATGTCGCCGGACTACATGCTGTTCGACGAAGCCACCTCGGCCCTCGATCCGCAACTGGTCGGCGAAGTGCTCGACACCATGCGCATGCTCGCCGAAGACGGCATGACCATGGTCCTGGTGACCCACGAGATCCGCTTCGCCCGGGACGTGTCCGACCGGGTGGCGTTCTTCTGCAATGGGCGGGTCCATGAGATCGGGCCGCCGGACCAAGTGATTGGCAATCCGGTGCAGCCGGAGACGGCGGTGTTCCTTAAATCGGTGAAATAGCCGATGGCCTCATCGCGAGCAAGCTCGCTCCCACACTGTTTCGTGTGCACCACAAAACCCTTTGTGGGAGCGAGCTTGCTCCGGGCGGCGATCCGACGATGAGGCCCAACCAGACAACACAAGGATTTGACCCATGCGCTCATCCAGAATCATCCACATAGTCAGCTGCCACGCCGAAGGCGAAGTCGGCGATGTCATCGTCGGCGGCGTCGCCCCGCCACCCGGTGATACGGTCTGGGACCAGTCCCGCTGGATCGCCCAGGACCAGACCCTGCGCAACTTCGTCCTCAACGAACCCCGGGGCGGGGTGTTCCGCCACGTCAACCTGCTGGTGCCGGCCAAGGACCCGCGGGCACAGATGGCCTGGATCATCATGGAGCCCGCCGACACCCCACCGATGTCCGGCTCCAACTCGCTGTGCGTCGCCACCGTGCTGCTGGACAGCGGCATCCTGCCGATGACCGAACCGCAGACGCGATTGGTCCTGGAGGCCCCGGGCGGCTTGATCGAAGCCGTGGCCGACTGCCGCGACGGCAAGGTGCAACGGGTCGAGATCAAGAACGTCCCGTCGTTTGCCGACCGCCTCGATGCCTGGATCGAAGTCGAGGGCCTGGGCTCGCTGCAAGTGGACACCGCCTATGGTGGCGACAGTTTTGTCATCGTCGACGCCCAGCGCCTGGGCTTTGCCATTCGCCCTGACGAAGCCGCCGACCTGGTGGCCTTGGGACTGAAAATCACCCGGGCCGCCAACGAACAACTGGGCTTCGTTCATCCGCTGAATCCCGACTGGTCGCACATCTCGTTCTGCCAGGTCGCCGCGCCCATTGTCCGGGAGAACGGCATCGCCACCGGGGCCAACGCTGTCGTCATCCAGCCCGGCAAGATCGACCGTTCCCCCACTGGCACCGGTTGCTCGGCACGCATGGCGGTACTGCACGCCAAGGGCCTGATGCAGGTGGGCGAGCGTTTTGTCGGCCGCTCGATCATTGGCTCCGAATTCCACTGCCGGATCGACTCACTGACCGACGTGGCCGGCCGCCCGGCGATCTACCCGTGCATCGCCGGGCGAGCGTGGATCACCGGCACGCACCAATTGCTGCTCGACCCGGCCGATCCATGGCCCCAGGGCTATCGGCTCTCGGATACCTGGCCCGGCGCATGACTTTTACCCACAACCCTCCGTGGCGAGGGGATTTATCCCCGCTGGGCTGCGCAGCAGCCCCCTGGCCCTGACTGACACACCTAATTGCCTATACCGGGGCCGCTTCGCGCCCCAACGGGGCGATGTGACGTTTCGCTAAATCCCCTCGCCACAAACCAAAAGGAGACACCCATGAGCAAACGCATCAACTGGAGCGGCGTATTCCCCGCCGTCACCACCCAATTCAACGATGACTTTTCCATCAACCTGGAAAAAACCCACCAAGTCATTTCCAACGTCATTCGTGATGGCGTGTCGGGCCTGGTGGTCTGCGGCTCGGTGGGGGAAAACACCTCCCTGAGCGCCGAGGAAAAAATCGCCGTGACCGAAGTCGCGGTGGACGCCTCCCGGGGCCGGGTGCCGGTGATCTGCGGCGTGGCCGAGTTCACCAGTGTGCAAGCCGCCAAGGTTGCCAACGCCGTGCGCAAGGTCGGTGTCGACGGCGTGATGCTGATGCCGGCGCTGGTCTACGGCTCCAAGCCGTTCGAGACCGCCGAGCATTTCCGCTACGTCGCCCGGCATGCCGACGTGCCGCTGATGGTCTACAACAACCCGCCGATCTACAAGAACGACGTCACCCCGGACATTCTCATCTCGCTGGCTGATTGCGACAACGTGGTGTGTTTCAAGGATTCGTCCGGCGACACCCGCCGATTTATCGACGTGCGCAATGAAGTCGGCGATCGCTTCGTGCTGTTCGCCGGTCTTGACGATGTGGTGCTCGAAAGCCTGGCCGTGGGCGCCGAAGGTTGGGTGTCTGGCATGTCCAACGTGTTTCCCAAGGAAGGTGAAACCATCTTCCGCCTGGCCCACGCCGGACGTTTCGCCGAAGCCATGCCGATCTACGAATGGCTGATGCCGATCCTGCACCTCGACGCCCGCGCCGACCTGGTGCAGTGCATCAAGCTGTGCGAAGCCATCGCCGGCCGCGGCAGCGCCCTCACCCGCCCACCGCGCCTGGCCCTGCCGGAAGAAGACCGGGTGTATGTGGAGCAGATCATGGCCAAGGCGCTGGCCAACCGGCCGATGCTGCCGGATGTGGGGCTTTAAGCTCGGGCGCAGAGGTTCGGGCATGTAAGAAATCCTGTGGAAGCGAGCTTGCTCGCGATAGCGGTTGTCCAGCTTGCATCCCTATTGGATGTCCCGACGCTATCGCGAGCAAGCTCGCTCCCACATGGGGTTGTGGTGCAAACGCGGGACCAACCGACCAGCAACACGGCGCCATCGCCAGTCTTTGCTACGCTTCCCCCGGCGAAACGACGCGCACGGGAGGCGTCCCATGAATTATTTCCTGGCCCAGGCCCTGAACAACCAATGGGCCAACCACAGGCTGCTGGACGCCTGCGCGCAGTTGAATACGGTGGAATACGAGGCCTACCGCACCAGTTTTTTTCCCTCCATCCAGGCCACGTTGTGCCATATCCTCGAAGTCGACCGTTATTACCTCACCGCCCTGGAAGGTGACGTGGCGGGTCAGGAACAGGATTTTTCCGCGACGCTCGCATTCGCCCAACTCAGGGAAAGCCAGGACCGCACCGACCGGCAGCTGGCGACATTCTGCGAAAACCTGAGGCACGAGGACCTCGCCCGTGCCGTTGATCTGCTGCGCGCCGACGGCCGGGTTCGCGAACGGATCGACCGTTTGCTGCTGCACCTGTTCGAGCACCAGATCCATCACCGCGGCCAGGTCCACACCATGCTCAGCGCCACCCACATCGACCCGCCGCAGCTCGACGAGTTTTTTCTCGATTGCGATCGAGCGTTTCGTCGACAAGAGGAAGCGCTGCTGCAGCTGGATGAAACCCGCGTCTGGCGGGACTATCGAGCCGACTGAAAAAACGAAAAAATGCGATGGTCGCTGCCGACCATCGCCAAATCGCCCACCTCAGGCGCTCTCAGATCCGTGCGGGTGACACGATGATCTTCACGTTGTGTTCCTTGTTGTTCACCAACTCCTCAAAGCCCTGCCCGACGATCTCTTCCAACTGGATACGCCCGGTCACCAGCGGCGAGATGTCCAGGCGTCCATCAGCGATGAAGGCAATCACGTCGGCGAACTCACCGTTGTAGGCCAGCGCGCCAAGCACTTGCTTCTCGGTGGAAACCAGCTCGAAGAAGTTGAATTCGCTGGGCTCTTCGAAGATGCCCACCAACACGCATTTGCCGGCCTTGCGGATCAGGTCGATGGCGAACTTGGCGGTGTGCTTGTTGCCGATGCACTCGAAGCTGACATCGGCGCCCAGACCACCGGTCAGGCGCCGAACCTCAGCCAGGGCGTCACATTCATTCGGATCGAGCACATGGCTGGCCCCGACTTCCAGGGCCTTGGCCTTGCGTGCGCCGGACATCTCCAGAGCAATGACCTGGGCCGCGCCGGCCGCCTTGGCGCACATGATCGTGCACAGGCCGATGGTCCCGGCCCCCACCACGACGACGTTCTGGCCCAACAGGCTGCCCGCTTTTTTCACCGCGTGCATGCCCACCGCCAGCGGTTCGATCAACGCGCCAGCCTCGGCGGGAAAATTGGCTGGCAGTTTGTAGAGCAAATTCGCCGGGACGTTGACCAACTCGGCGAACGCGCCGTTGTTCATCAGCCCGGTAAAGGCCAGGTTCTCGCAAATGTTGTAGAGCCCATGGGTGCAGTAATAGCAGGTGCCGCAATGTTGACAGGCATCGGCGGCCACCGGCTCGCCGACGCTGAAGCCTTCGACGCCCTCGCCCAGCTCGACGATTTCGCCGCAGAACTCATGGCCGAGGATGCACTGGCCCTTGATCCCGGTCAGCGGGTGTGGCGCCTCCACCGGGATGAACACCGGCCCGGCCACGTATTCGTGCAGGTCGGAGCCGCAGATGCCGCACCATTGCACGCGGATCTGCACCCAACCGGCGGGCGGCGATACCGGCAGCGGCACGTCTTCGACGCGGATGTCGTTGCGGCCGTGCCAGACGGCGGCGCGCATGCTGCGGGTCGGCTTGATTGAAACGTTCATAGCGTTGCCTCCAGATATTTTTGTAGGGCGACGGTTCAATCGCCGCCCGCTGGGTCAGTGCTGTCCGATGAATTCAAGGATCAATCGATTGACCTGCTCGGCCGCTTCCATCTGCACCATGTGGCCCTGGCCAGGCAGCACTTCGACCTGGGCACTCAACCCTTCGGCGTGGGCCGCCGGGATGATCGCGTCGTCGCTACCCCAGATGACCAGCGTCGGGACGTGACCGGCCTGCACGACTTCGCGCAGGTCCGCCTGCTGGCGGCCGTCCTTGAACAGGCTCCCTGCCAGTTGGCGCAGGGCCGCGTCCACGCCTTCCAGGCGCTTGTACTTGAGCATGTCGTCGAGCATCTGCCGGTTGACCAGCTCGGCATTCGAGAACAGTTGCACCAGCTGCGGCTTGAGCGCATTGCGGTTGGCCGCGTCGACGAAACCTTGCAAGTAGCTGCCGTTGATCTCCGCACCGAGGCCGGCGCTGCCGATCAAAGTCAGGGAGCGGAACCGTTGCGGCATCAAGCGCGCGGCATTCAGCGACACCGCCCCGCCCATGGAATGCCCCACCACATGAGCCGTGTTGACGTCCAGGTGATCGAGCAACGCCAGCACCACGCCGCTCAGCTCGTCCAGGTCGCCGCGTTGCAGGGCCTTCGACGATTCGCCATGGCCCGGCAGGTCCAGGGCAATCACCCGGCGCCCGGCGGCCAGCGCTTCGTGGTTGAACAGCCAGTTGTTCAGGTCACCGCCAAAACCGTGCACCAGCACCAGCGGCGTACCGCCCTCGCCGCGCTCGAAATAGCGGATCACCCGGCCGTCCACCTCGACTTTCTGTGGTTTCGGGCCACTGTCCTCATCAGCCGCGTCGCCGGGCACGAAGCTGGATTGGAACTGCTCGATGACCGCGTCGATCTCGGCATCGCTGGCCTCGCCTTCGACGACGATGCCGAGCAAGGCGCCAACCGCCAGGGTTTCATCCTGGCGAGCCACTTGCCGGCGCAACACACCGGAAAACGGCGCCTCGACGCTGCTGGAGATCTTGTCGGTCTCGACGTCCATCACCTCATCACCCTTGGTGATGGCCTGGCCCTCCTCCTTGAGCCAGGCATCGACCCGGCCCTCGGTCATCGACAAGCCCCACTTGGGCATGGTCAGGGTAAAAATCTGGCTCATCAGCGCTTGCTCCACTCGATCACGTTGAGCACGGCTTGTTCGATTTTGGCCGCGTCAGGGATGTACAGGTCTTCCAGGGAATCGGAGAACGGCACCGGCGTGTGCGGCGCGGTCACCATTTCGATCGGTGCCTTGAGCGCGCCGAAGGCTTTTTGCGCCACCAGCGCCGAGATGTCGGTGGCCATGGAACAGCGCGGGTTGGCCTCGTCGATCACCACCAGGCGTCCGGTCTTCTCGACACTTTCCAGGATGCTGTCCTCGTCCAGCGGACTGGTGGTGCGCAGGTCGATGACTTCACAATCGATGCCACGTCCGGCCAGGTTGCGCGCCGCATCCATCGCCGTATTGACCAGTCGCCCGTAGGACACCAGGGTCACGTCCTTGCCATCGCGCAGGAAGTTGGCCTCGCCGAACGGCACGGTGTAGAGCTCTTCCGGCACCTCGCCCTGCATGCTGTAGAGCAATTTGTGCTCGCAGAAGATCACCGGGTCGTTGTCGCGGATCGCCTGGATCAACAGGCCCTTGGCGTCGTAGGGCGATGACGGGCAGACCACTTTCAAGCCCGGGATATGCGTCCACAACGAGGTGAGCATTTGTGAATGCTGGGCCGCGGCGCGCAGGCCGGCGCCGACCATGGTGCGGATGACCAGGGGCGTGGAGGCCTTGCCGCCGAACATGTAGCGGAATTTCGCCGCCTGGTTGAGGATCTGGTCCAGGCAGCAGCCGGCGAAGTCGACGAACATCAGTTCGCACACTGGCCGCACGCCGCAGGTGGCGGCGCCGACCGCTGCGCCGACATAACCGATTTCCGACAACGGCGTGTCCAGCACGCGCCCCGGGAATTGATCGTAAAGTCCCTTGGTGACGCCGAGCACGCCGCCCCAGGCATCGTTCTCACCGGGTGCGCCAGCGCCACCGGCCACGTCTTCGCCCATGATGAACACGCTGGAGTCGCGACGCATTTCCTGGGCCAGGGCTTCGTTGATTGCCTGCTGATAGCTGATTTTTCTCGCCATGATGGGATTCTCTCTTGTTGTTTTATAGGGGCGTTCAGGGGTAGCTGACGTAGACATCGGTCAGCAGGTCGGACGCCGCCGGCTTGGGATCGGACTTGGCCTTGTACACGGCGTTTTCAATCAGCATCTCCACTTCCTTGTCGATCTGGTCCAACTGCTCGACCGTGAGCAGCCCGGCCCGGGTGGTACGGTCGCGGAACTGCATCAGGCAGTCCTGGTTTTCGCGGAAATGCTTGACCTCGTCGGGTGCGCGATAGGTCTGGGCGTCGCCCTCGAAATGGCCGTAGTAACGGGTCAGCTTGACCTCGATCAGTGACGGTCCTTCCCCGGCACGGGCGCGTTCGACGGCAGCCCCGGCGGCTTCATGGACGGCGAAGAAGTCGAAGCCATCGACAGTCACGCCGGGCATGCCGAAGCCGGCGGCGCGGTCGGCGATGTGGTCGCAGGCCACCGACCAATTGGAGGCAGTGGCCTCTGCGTAACCATTGTTTTCGGCGATGAACAGGCACGGCAGGTTCCACACCGAGGCCATGTTCATGGCTTCGAACACCGCGCCCTCGTTGGAGCCGCCGTCGCCGAAAAACACCACGGCGACGCTGTCGGTGCCCTTGAGCCGCGCCGCGAGGGCTGCGCCGACCACCAGTGGCGCACCGGCGCCGACGATGCCGTTGGCGCCGAGCATGCCTTTCTCGAAATCGGCGATGTGCATCGAGCCGCCCTTGCCTTGGCAGACCCCGGTTTTCTTGCCGTAGATCTCGGCCATCATCCCGTAGACGTCCACGCCCTTGGCGATGCAATGACCGTGGCCACGGTGGTTGGAGGCGATGCAATCGTCGTCCCCGAGGTGCGCCATGACGCCGGCGGCCGAGGCTTCTTCGCCGGCATACAAGTGGACGAAACCAGGGATTTCGCCTGTGGCGAACTCCACGTGCAGGCGCTCTTCGAAGGCGCGGATGGTGCGCATGACCTGATAGGCGTGCAGCAATTGATCATGGGTGAGCGATGTCGACATTTTTATTCTCCAGGCGTGTCTTCTTGAAGGTTCAAGGGGTGTTGCGGGTGCTTGCGGCCAATGGCCAACAAGCGTTGTTGCGCGGCGTAGGTGAGCACCGCGTTGACGTCGATGCTCAGCGGGCCGCCGGCATCAAGGGTGACCGTGGGCCGGTCATGGGCGTTGAATTCGATTTCCCGCTCGCCGTCCAGGGCCAACGTGCCGGCGGACAGCGATAGACCGTGGGCGACGCCGGGTTCCAAAGGACCGGCGGCGAGCACGCCGCAGCCTTGCAGTAAGCCTGGTGCGAGCGGCACCAGCAGCGCCTCGGGAGATTGCGGGTCCAGGCGCATCCAGGCACCGCCTGGCGCCTGGCGTGACACCGGGAACCACAAGCCGCACAGGGCCGACAGGCCAATGGATTGCGGTTCTGCAAAGGTCACGAAGACTTCGGCGAGGTCCTGCGCCCGGCTGATCGCCCGGGCACCGACGAAGCGCAGCGGCGACACGGCAACGTCCACCAGGGCCACTTCACGCAAGCCACGTGCGGCATCGCAGACCAGCAAGCGCTTGTTGCGGCGCAAACCGATTTCGTCCGGGATGCGGCCGCAGGCGTACAACCCGCCGGCCAGCCCGGCACTGGTGGCTTCGCGTAGCTCGGGGAAGGCATTGTTAGTGCCGGTGGAAAGGGTCAAGAGAGGAATGTCGCCGACTTCGGCGGCGACCGCCTTGTGGGTGCCGTCGCCGCCGAGCACGGCGATCAACGCCACCTCGCGCTCGGCCATCAGCCGCGCGGCGCGACGGGTGTCTTCGACGGTCTGGCGCAGGGTCAGGTCGAGAAATTCCAAGGCCGGCCAGTGGCTGCTGCGGGCCTGGCGGCTGTGGCTGTTCTTCAGCACGGCGGCGGCCATGCCGATCATGTCGGTGGGCATCAGCACCTGTTCGATGCCGGTGGCGCCGAACGCAGCCAGCAGGCGCTGGATCACCGAGACCTTGTCGGTGCTGGAAAACAATCCGGCATTGGCGGTCAGCCGTCGCACGTCGCGGCCCGATGCGGGATTGGCGATGATGCCAACGGTGAGCGGACGGCGGCTCATGGCGCCACCGTGGCGGTAACGATCAACGGGCTTGGCGGGCAAGTCATAGGCACCTCTTTTTATTATTGGAAGCCCAACGGGATGGGTCCAAGGCCTAGAGCAAGGCCGGTGCCAATTGCCGAAAAATCGACGCAAAGCCTCGAGACAGAGCGCTCGCCGCGCTCCATTGGAAGCGTTGCCCACGAGCCCGGTGAGACGCCACATGCCAGCCTGCACGACGAAACCGCGAGACACTGAGACGTCGCGTCTCACCTCGGGGCCTGCGCTCCGTCGGGCTTGTCTGCGCCCGGCGATCAGCGCTTAATGTGCCGACAACGACAAGAAGCTGAACCGGAGGCCCCTATGCTTTCCGCTCACTCCCGGGCGCATGTGGATTGCGTCAGCCGCGTGCTGAAGAACGCCGCCCGACTGCCGCAATTGCCGGTGCCGGACCTGATCCTCGACTCCTGGCGCCGGTCCATGGAGCAACATCATCTGGACCCCGGCTCGCTGCAGGGCCCGCGGATCCTGTCCCACGACGTGCTCAAGCAGTGCCGCGAGCGTTCGGAACTGTTCCTCAATATCGCCAGCGACGAAGTGGCGCGCCTGCATGGCCGGGTGCGCGACGCCGACTATTGCGTGCTACTGACCGATGCCCAGGGCCAGACCATCGATTACCGGGTGGAAACCACCCTTCGCAATGACTGCCGCAAGGCCGGGCTCTACCTGGGCACGTGCTGGTCGGAAGGCGAAGAAGGCACTTGCGGCGTCGCGGCGGTGCTCACGGCCAAGACGGCGGTGACGGTGCACAAGCGCGATCACTTCCGCGCGGCATTCATTGGCCTGACCTGCTCCGCCGCGCCGGTCTTCGATCCACAAGGGGAATTGCTCGGGGTGCTGGACGTCTCGGCGGTGCGTTCGCCGGATGATCGCCGCTCCCAGCACCTGATCCGGCAAATGGTGGTGCAGAGCGCCCGGGAAATCGAACAGGCATTTTTCATGAGCAGCGCCCAGGGTTACTGGGTGCTGCGGGCCCATCGCAACGCCGGGTACGTCGACAGCCAGCCGGATTTCCTGCTGGCCTGGGACGACGATGGCTGCCTGCAAGCGCTGAACCCGGCGGCGCGCCAGTTCTTGATGCAGCGTTACGGCCAGTTGCCTCAGCACATCAGCCAGATCTTCGACGCCCAATTGCTGCACCGCGCCCGCGATGAAAGCCTCTATCCGCTTGATGTCGATTTGCATGGGCGCTTGAGCGCGCCACGGCGCCGGGCCACGCCTCGCCAGCGCGCCGCGATGACGCCGACCGAACTCGATCCACGCCTCGCCGACAGCCTGACCCTGGCGGTGCGGGTCAAGGATCGCAACCTGCCGGTGCTGATCCAGGGCGAGACCGGTTCCGGCAAGGAAGTCTTTGCCCGCCAGTTGCACCAGGGCAGCCAGCGCCGCGACCGGCCTTTCGTGGCCTTGAACTGCGCGGCCATACCGGAAAGCCTGATCGAGAGCGAGTTGTTCGGTTATGTGGCCGGTGCCTTTACCGGCGCTTCGGCCAAGGGTATGCAGGGCCTGTTGCAGCAGGCCGATGGCGGCACGCTGTTCCTCGACGAAATCGGTGACATGCCCCTGGCCTTGCAAACCCGCCTGTTGCGAGTACTCGCCGAAGGCGAAGTGGCGCCGTTGGGGGCCTCACGGCGCAAGGCCGTGGACATCCAGGTGATCTGCGCGACCCACCGCGACCTGGAAACCCTGGTGGCCGCCGGCGAGTTTCGCGAGGACCTGTACTTCCGCCTCGGCGGCGCCCGTTTCCAACTGCCACCCCTGCGCGAACGCACCGACCGATTGGCGTTGATCAATCGCATTCTGGAAGAAGAGTCAGCACTGTGCGGCGGTGCGGTGCACCTGAGCGGCACGGCGCTGGAATGCCTGCTGGGTTATCACTGGCCGGGCAATGTCCGCCAGTTGCGGCATGTGCTGCGCTATGCCTGCGCGGTCTGCGAGGCCAGCGTCATCCAGCTCAGCCACTTGCCCGAGTCATTGCACAGCGCGACTACCGTCGATCATGGGCCGGAGCCCAGCGCCAGTCCTGAACGCCAGGCGTTGCTGGACGCCCTGGTGCGCCATCGCTGGAAACCCACCCCGGCGGCGCGGGCCCTGGGCATTTCCCGGGCAACACTGTATCGACGGGTGCATCAGCATGGCATCGAAATGCCCGGCCGGAGTCCGGGCTGAAGGCTTATCGTCGCGCCAGCTCATGGCGCACGCATTGCTCGTAGTAGGTCTGCTTGACCGCCACCGGCTTTAGCCGCGAAGTGCTGTTGTAGGTCTGTTCGGTAATGCCCAGGGCGGTCATGCGCATCCAGGGCCGCGGAAACTTGCGCACCTGCAACTTCTTGCGTGCCCCGTACAGGCTGACCCCGGACAGCTTCGACGCCTGGGCGCCCGCCGCAATGTCCGAACCCCAGCGACATACTGACTGCTGGTTTGCCGTCAGCGCCCTGGCTTGGGCTTCAAGCGAAACGGCGGCCATGAGCATGGCCGCCGCGATCCAGATAGAAACACGCATAGGTTTGTCGTCCAACTTTCTGAAATGAAAGGAGTTTGACGCCAGTATTAGGAGCAAGGGGCCAGCATTTCCATGCCATTCATCAGCTCATGCGCTTATCTAGAAACGCTTTCACATATATGCATTAACATCATGAAAATTAAGAGTTTCATACAGTCGGTAGGAGCTGGCGAAGCCTGCGATCTTTTGATCTTTCGCTTGGGACTCAAGTGTCTGGAGAAAGATCGCAGCCTCGTTTCACGCCATCTTTTGTGGCGAGGGGATTTAGCGAAACGTCGCACCGCCCCGCTGGGCTGCGCCGCAGCCCCTGGATCCATGGATACACCGAGTTGTCAGGTTTAGGGCCGCTTCGCGACCCAGCGGGGATAAATCCCCTCGCCACAGCAAGCTCCCTCGCCACGGGATCATTGGGCGGATTTTGCCTCTTGCAGCAATTGCTGGATCACCTGCTCCTGCTCGCCATACCGCCCTTCGCCAAAATGGCTGTAGCGCACCTGCCCCTTGGCATCGACGAAGTAATGGGCCGGCCAGTACTGGTTGTTGAAGGCGCGCCAGATTGCATATTGGTTGTCGATGGCCACCGGGTACTGGATGTCCAACTTGCGCACCTGCTCGCGCACGTTGTCGATGATCTTCTCGTAGCCGTATTCCGGGGTGTGGACGCCGATGACCACCAGACCGTCCTTCGCGTATTTCTTCGCCCACTCGTTCACATACGGCAGCGTGTGCTGGCAGTTGATGCAGTCGTAGGTCCAGAAATCCACCAGCACCACCTTGCCCCGCAACGACTCGCTGCCCAGCGGCGGCGAGTTGAGCCATTGCACCGCGCCGTCCAGCGCAGGCATGGCGCCTTGGGATTCGAGCGTTGGCATAGTGCTCGCGCCGGCCTTGCTCACTACATAGTCGATGGCCTTGGGCACGTTCTCCAGCAGGCTTTTTTCCAGGCTGGCCGACTGTTGCGACGATGTCGCGGCCAGTAACCGGTCATCCGCCCCGGTGCCAATTGCCACGGCGGCCAGCAACACCAGCGCCCCGGTGGCGCGGCGCAGCCAGGCGGTGATCGGCAGCGAGAGTTTCAATCGACCGACCAAGCCGCGGCCGGCGAGGATCAAGGTTCCCAGTGACAAGGCGCTGCCCAGGCCGTAGGCGAGCAACAAAAGGCTGGTCTGGGCGCTGGCGCCTTGCAGCATCGCCCCGGTCAGGATCACGCCAAGGACAGGGCCGGCGCACGGCGCCCAGAGCAATCCGGTGGCGACGCCGATCAACACCGACGCCACAGGCCCACTCATCCGCCCGGCGCCGGCATCAAGACGATTGCCCAGGCTGACCAGCGGCCGCGCCAACCAAGTGCCCACCCGGCTGAACATCAGCGAAAAGGCAAACAGCACCATCACCACCAGGGCGACTTGTCGTCCGGCAACGCTGGCACGCAGAACCCATTCGCTGCTGGCCACAGCCAGGCTGGACACGGCGGCGAAGGTCAACACCATGCCTCCCAGCGTCAACAACACCGAGCTGCGCGATTGATTGGCCCGGGCGAACAGGAACGGCACCACGGGAAGAATACAAGGGCTGAGGATCGTCAGGATCCCGCCGAGAAATGCGATCAGAAGCATGGCAACACCTCAAATTAAAGGCTGGCGGAGAACCCGTGGCGAGGGAGCTTGCTCCCGCTGGGCGCGGAGCGCCCCCTTCGTATCTGCCTGACACACCGAATGGTCAGTGCTTTCTTGGAGCCGCTCCGCGACCTAGCGGGAGCAAGCTCCCTCGCCACGAGAAAAGGTCAATTCTGGTTGCTGCAGTTATCTGAAAACTTGCGGTAGTCCAGCTCCTGTTCATGTCCCGCCGAATCCAGGTAGGTCATGCGGGCATTCACTACGCCACAGGCCGGTTGCGGGTCTTCGCTCAGGGACAGCACTTTGCGTACATCCAGGTGGGTGCCATAGCTGTAGGTGTGCGGCTGGACGGTGCTTTCGGCCCGGGCCGACAGGGTGCAGACGTTCAGTACGGCGAACAGGCAGGCGGCGTAGATGGCTTTGGTGTTCATGGCGGTGTCCTCGATTCAATGGATGTTTGTTCAGAGGCAGGTCGTGTTGCCTCGATGGATGCCATTGAATGCCGCCCAGGTATCACGCCTGTATCGAACCGAGTGGCTTTTTGCATCGCTGTGTATCCGCCGCGCGCCAGATACACTGCAATACAAACCGTCCCAGGCCAGGCCGGCTGCTGGCTGTAGACTCACCCACAACAAAACGCCAAGGGGCAGAACACCATGGATCATGTCGATCATGTGTTAATCGTGGATGACGATCGCGAGATCAGGGAATTGGTAGGCAACTACCTGAAAAAGAACGGCCTGCGCACCACCGTCGTGGCGGATGGCCGGCAAATGCGCGCCTTCCTGGATACCACCCCAGTGGACCTGATCGTGCTGGACATCATGATGCCCGGCGACGATGGCCTGGTGTTGTGCCGGGAACTGCGCGCCGGCAAGCACAAGGCCACGCCGGTCTTGATGCTGACCGCTCGCAACGACGAGACCGACCGCATCATCGGCCTGGAAATGGGTGCCGACGATTACCTGGTCAAGCCCTTCGCCGCCCGCGAACTGCTGGCCCGGATCAACGCCGTGCTGCGGCGCACGCGCATGTTGCCGCCCAACCTGGTGGTCACCGAGAGCGGCCGCCTGCTGGCGTTTGGCCGCTGGCGGCTGGATACCACGGCCCGGCACCTGCTGGACAGCGATGGAACCATGGTGGCCTTGAGCGGCGCCGAGTACCGGTTGTTGCGGGTATTCCTCGACCATCCGCAGCGGGTGCTCAACCGCGACCAGTTGCTGAACCTGACCCAGGGCCGCGACGCCGACCTGTTCGACCGCTCCATCGACTTGCTGGTGAGTCGCCTGCGCCAGCGCCTGTTGGACGATGCTCGCGAGCCGGCGTACATCAAGACCGTGCGCAGCGAAGGTTATGTGTTCTCGCTGCCGGTGGAGATCCTCGAGGCCTCGGTATGAGTTTGCCCCTGCGTTGGCCGCGCACCCTCGCCTCGCGCCTGTCGCTGATCTTCCTGATCGGCCTGGTCCTGGCCCAGGGTTTGTCGTTCGGCGTCCAGTACTACGAACGCTACGAAAGCGCCAAGAACACCATGCTCGGCAACCTGGAGACCGACGTCTCGACATCGGTGGCGATCCTTGATCGCCTGCCTGCCGCGGAACGCCCCGCGTGGCTGCCAAAGCTTGCGCGGCGCAACTACGGCTACGTGCTCGACGAAGGCCAGCCTGGCGTGCCGATGCTTCCCGACAACGCGCCGATATCGGTCAGTTCGCTCCAGGAAGCCTTGGGCGAATCCTATGCGCTGACCTTCAACCAGATCCCAGGCCCAAAGATGCACTACCAGGCGCACCTGCGCCTGAAGGACGGCAACCCGCTGACCATCGACGTGCGTCCTGCCATGGCGCCGCTTTCACCTTGGCTGCCGATGGTCTTGCTCGGGCAACTGGCGCTGTTGATCGGCTGCACCTGGCTGGCCGTGCGCATCGCCGTCAGCCCCCTCACCCGACTGGCGCAGGCGGTGGAAACCCTCGACCCCAACGCACATGGCGTACGCCTGGACGAAAAAGGCCCGACCGAAGTGGTGCACGCGGCCAAGGCCTTCAATGCCATGCAGGACCGCATCGCCGCCTATCTGAAGGAGCGCATGCACCTGTTGGCCGCGATTTCCCATGATTTACAGACGCCCATCACCCGCATGAAGCTGCGGGCCGAGTTCATGGACGATGGAATAGAAAAAGACAAGCTCTACAGCGACCTGGGCGAAATGGAGCATCTGGTGCGTGAAGGCGTGGCCTACGCCCGCAGTATCCACGGTGCCACCGAAGCCAGTTGCCGGATCAGCTTGGATGCGTTCCTTGACAGCCTGGTGTTCGACTATCAGGACACCGGGCAGGATGTGCAATTGTCTGGCAAGAACGCCGCCGTCATCGACACCCGCCCCCATGCGTTGCGTCGGGTGCTGGTCAACCTGGTGGACAACGCCTTGAAGTTCGGTGGCGCGGCGCAGATCCAGGTCCGGCCCGCCGCCAACGGGCAATTGGCGATCCAGGTATTGGACCGAGGCCCCGGCATCAGCGAGCCGGAACTGGCCGAAGTGCTCAAGCCGTTCTACCGGGTGGAGAGCTCGCGCAACCGGGAAACCGGCGGCACGGGCCTGGGCCTGGCGATCGCCCAGCAACTGGCGAACGCCATGGGTGGGTCGCTGACCTTGAGCAATCGCGAGGGTGGCGGGTTGTGCGCTGAGTTGCGCTTGGGTTGCGATACGTCCGCCTGAAGCCCACCGAATCCCTTGTGGGAGCGAGCTTGCTCGCGATAGCGGTGGGTCAGACAACATCAATCGACTGACCTGACGCTATCGCGAGCAAGCTCGCTCCCACAGGGTCTTGTGCAAAGGCTCGGTATCGGGTTTGTATATCAGTGTGTCAACCGCCACAGCGCATACACAAACTTGCACACCGCCCCCCTTCCGGACACACCCTGCTTACACCCACTTGAAAGACTCCTCCTATCCCCGGCCACCACGATGCCGGGCCATCCAAGGAGCTTTCCCATGCCTAACGCCACCGCAACGCCGCCTGCTTTCCGTTACCAGGGCTGGTCGCTGTTCAGCCTGCTTGCCGCCCTGGTGCTGCTGATGACCGTAATGATCCTGATCATCAACCCCGACCTGACCGAAGGCGTGCGCAGCGCCATCCGCGCCACTGCCCGTTCATCCTTCGCCCTGTTCCTGCTGGCTTTCACGGCCTCGGCGTTTGCCGTGCTGGTGCCCTCGCCCCTGAGCAAATCCCTGGTGCGCGAGCGGCGCTTCATCGGGTTGGCCTTTGCCTTTTCCCATCTGATCCATGCGGTGCTCATCTACTGGTACGGCCAACTCAACACCGAGTTCTGGCCCGGGCGCACTGCCCTGGGCAACGTGCCCGGCACCGTGGGTTATGTATTTGTCCTGCTACTGGCCCTGACCTCGTTCAAAAGCACTACGCGGCTGATCGGCGCCACGGCCTGGAAGCGCCTGCACACGACCGGCATGTGGGTATTGGCGGCGATCTTTGCCTACTCGAACTTCAAGCGTATTCCAATGAGTGACTGGTACGTGCTGCCGTTCGGCCTGATCTGCGCCGCCACCGCAATCCGCCTGATGGGCAAGCTGGCCCAGGCCAACAAACGCCAATCCCTGCAACGCGCGGCCTGAGCGAAGGAGAACGATCATGTACACGACTGTCTCGAAAACCTTGAACAGCCTGCACCTCAACCTCGATCACGCCGGCTCGTGGCTCGCACCGCTGGGGCTGCGCCTGTTGCTGGCCTGGGAGTTCTTCGAATCCGGCCTGGAAAAATGGAACGGCGAGAACTGGTTCGCCGAGATCCAGTCGGCCTTTCCCTTCCCGTTCAACCATGTGCCGGCCAGTTGGAACTGGGAACTGTCGATGTGGGCGGAACTGATCTGCGCCATCGCCCTGTTGATCGGCCTGGGCACGCGCACCTCGGCGCTGGTGTTGATGGTCGTTACCGTGGTCGCCACCGCAGCCGTGCATTGGCCGGCGGACTGGTCGAGCCTGAGCGAGCTGGCCCAAGGGTACGCGATCACCAACAAGGGTTATGGCAACTTCAAGTTGCCGTTGATTTACCTGGTCGCATTGCTGCCGTTGCTGTTGCAGGGTGCCGGCCAGTTGAGCGTGGATGCGCTGCTCAAGTCGCTGCTCTGGACAAAAAAATCGAAACCTTGAAGGACTCGCGTCGGTCCAGTCCTGTATGAGCCAACGCGCTGCGTATCGCTGTCATGGCGGTCGCAGCGCATCAAGACAGCCCATCAGGACGAGGAACAGACATGAGCATGACCGTCGGTGATTTTCTGGTTGAGCGCCTTTATGAATGGGGCGTACGTCGCATCTACGGCTATCCGGGCGACGGCATCAACGGTGTATTCGGGGCCTTGAATCGGGCCAAGGGCAAGATCCGGTTCATCCAGGCCCGTCACGAAGAAATGGCCGCGTTCATGGCCTGCGCCCATGCCAAGTTCACCGGCGAGCTGGGAGTGTGTATCGCGACGTCTGGCCCTGGGGCGTCGCACCTGATCACCGGCCTGTATGACGCACGCATGGACCACATGCCCGTCCTCGCAATCAGCGGCCAGCAGGCGCGCAACGCGTTGGGTGGGCATTACCAGCAGGAATTGGACCTGGTGAGCCTGTTCAAGGACGTTGCCGGCGCGTTCGTCCAGCAAGCCAGCGCCCCAGCCCAGGTCCGCCACCTGCTCGACCGCGCGGTACGCACGGCGGTGGGCGAGCGCCGAGTCACTGCGCTGATCCTGCCCAACGATCTCCAGGACCTGGAATACACGCCGCCGCCCCACAAGCACGGCACGCTGCATTCCGGGGTCGGCTACCGCAAACCCAAGGTCGTGCCCTACGAGGAAGACCTGCGCCGGGCCGCCGACGTGCTCAATGCCGGCAAGAAAGTCGCCATTCTGGTGGGTGCCGGCGCCCTGCACGCAACGGACGAAGTGATTGCCATCGCCGACAAACTCGGTGCCGGCGTCGCCAAGGCCCTGCTCGGCAAAGCCGTGGTGCCTGACGAATTGCCATGGGTCACCGGCTCCATCGGCCTGCTGGGCACCGAGCCCAGCGACAATCTCATGGCCGGTTGCGACACCTTGATGATGATCGGCTCAGGTTTCCCCTATGCCGAATTCCTGCCCGGCGAGGGCCAGGCGCGTGGTGTGCAGATCGACCTACAGCCCGACATGCTCAGCCTGCGCTACCCCATGGAGGTCAATCTGCAAGGCGACAGCGCCGACACCCTGCGGGCCTTGCTGCCGTTGATCGAAGAAAAGACCGACCGCGCCTGGCGCAAGAAAATCGAAGGCTGGCGGGCGGACTGGGACAAGACCCTGGAAAAACGCGCCCTGGTGTCGGCCAAGCCGATCAATCCGCAACGCGTCACCTACGAGCTGTCCCCCCGACTGCCGGACCGCGCCATCATCACCAGCGACTCCGGTTCGTGCGCCAACTGGTATGCGCGGGACGTCCAGATCCGTCGCGGCATGATGTGCTCGCTTTCCGGCGGACTCGCCTCCATGGGCGCCGCCGTGCCCTACGCCATCGCCGCCAAGTTCTGCCACCCGGATCGTCCGGTCATCGCGCTGGTGGGCGATGGCGCGATGCAAATGAACAACATGGCCGAGCTGATCACCGTCGCCAAGTATTGGCGCACCTGGACCAACACCACCTGGATCTGCGCGGTATTCAACAACCAGGACCTGAACCAGGTGACCTGGGAACAGCGGGTCATGGAAGGCGACCCGAAATTCGAGGCGTCCCAAGACATTCCCGACGTGCCGTATCATCTCTTCGCCGAGTCCATTGGCTTGAAGGGCATCCTCGTCGATCAGGAAAGCGACGTGGCTGCCGCCTGGGAACAGGCCTTCGCCGCCGAACGCCCGGTGCTGATCGAGTTCCGCACCGACCCCGACGTGCCACCCTTGCCGCCGCATATCAAGTTGGAACAGGCGAAGAAATTTGCCTCCACCCTGCTCCATGGCGATCCGAACGAGGGTGGCATTGTCGTCGAGACGGCCAAGCAGGTGCTCGGCGCGTTGCTGCCGGGCCATCGCAAGGACAAAGAGTGATCATGCAGACCCGAGCGAGCCGTTATGAGCTGATTTTGCTGGGAAGCTTCATCGCCCTGTGGGCGTGGCTGGCCATCGCCCCGATGAAACGCAGCGACTGGCTGGCGGAGAACCTGCTGGTCGTCGCGCTGCTGGTGGTTCTGGTGGCGGTCCATCGCCGGTTCAGCTTCTCCCGGCTGTCCGCCTCGCTGGTGTTCGTGTTCCTCTGCATCCACGAGGTCGGTGCCCACTACACCTACGCCAAAGTCCCTTACAACGAATGGTGGCAGGCCCTGACCGGCGGCCCGGCGCTGGACCAACTCCTGGGTTTCCAGCGCAACCAGTTCGACCGGCTGGTGCACTTCAGCTATGGCCTGCTGCTGGCCTACCCGGTGCGCGAGGCGCTGTTGCGGGTCATCCCCGCCCGGGGATTCACCGGTTACTTCCTGGCCTGGAACCTGATCCTGTCGTCCTCGGCCATTTATGAGCTGATCGAATGGATCGGCGGCGCCTACATGGGCGGCGATACCGCCAAGGCATTCGTCGGCGCACAACAAGACCCGTGGGATTCGCAAAAGGACATGGCCCTGGCGGCATTGGCAGCGGGCGTGGCGTTGGTTGCAGCCGCCGGGGTCAATTATTTCCAACAGCGGGACTTTGCCTTGGAATGGGCCCGGCGCGGCAAAGCCAGCACATGAGGGTGATCGCCGGCAAAAAAATGGTGCAACTGGTCAGCAAATTTCTACTTTTATTAAGCTAATCAGACAGTCAGCCGATACAAGGTGAGTGCGGGGTATCTCGCGTTTAGCTGATGGCTTGTTTTTATGATTGAAGATGCTGGCAATGGCTCCACGGTGGCTTCCGGCGAGCGACCAACCCGAAGTTTCACCCGCCGCACCTTTCCGGCCATCATGCTGTTGCTGTTCATCATGTCTGCGCTGGCCATCGCGGTGCTGCTCAACATCACCCAGACCCAGGACGAACAGGCCCGTGAACAGAGCCTGTTCTTTGCCCAGCGGGCCATCGACGGCATGCGTACCGGCATCGGCCGCGACCTGAGCGATTACTCGAAATGGAGCGACGCCTACCGCCACCTGCACTTGGAAGTCGATAAAGACTGGGCCTATGACCAGGAAAACGTCGGCAGCAGCGTGTTCTCGCTTTATGGCTACCAGGCGGTGTTCGTCATTTCCCCTGCTGGCAAGACGGTTTACTCGGTGATCAATGGCGAAATGAGCGAAGTGGCCGCCGACACCTGGCTCACCGGCGACTTGCGGGCAATCGCCAAGAAGGCCAGGGCCGCGGAAAATCGTGACGAGGTGATCGTCGAACTGCTGCATCACGAGGACGCGCCGGCCTTCGTCGCCGTCTCGGCGATTACCACCGGCACCGACAATAGCGTGCGCGAGATTCCCGGCCCGTCCAGCCTGATGCTGTTTGTCAAAGTCCTCGACGCCGGTGCGCTGCAGAACCTGTCCCGGGACTTCGCCCTGCCCGGTGCGCATATCGCCCACACGCCCGGCCCGAAAGACACCGCCCAGGTATTGCTCGACAGCCTGACACGCGAAGCCTTGGCCTGGCACCCTGCTACCCCCGGCAAGGATTTGCGCAAGGTCCTGCTGCCCTTGCTCGGATTGGCGTTGTTGGTCCTCGCGATCATGGCCCTGGCGGTGTTGCGCCATGCGCTGATCATGCTCCGCGCCCAGGAGCGCCAGTACGTCAGTCTCCTGGCCCATCGCAAAGCGCTGGAACGCAGCGAAGAACGTTTCCGGGACATTGCCGAGGTATCGTCCGACTGGCTGTGGGAAGTCGACTCGAACGGAACATTGACCTATTTGTCCGAGCGCTTCGAACAGGTCACCGGGTTCAGCCCCTCCGAGTGGCTGGGCAAACCGCTGCACAGGCTGTTGCACCCTCACAACGGCTCGATCTCGATTGCCCATTGGCTGCTCGGCGGCGCCAACAATGCATGCGCTACGCCGCTCCTGTGCGAATACACCGCCCGCAACCAACGCATACGCACCTGCAAGCTTTCAGTACGAGCCATCGAGGCCGGCGCGCAGGGCTTTCGCGGCACCGCCACCGATATCACCGAAGAGCTGCGGGCGCTGGCGCAGATCAAGCACCTCTCCCTGCACGACCCCCTCACCGGCCTGGCCAACCGCAACCGCTTGTTCGATTGCCTCAGCGAGCACCTGGACCAAGCGCACGGAACGCCGCTGGCGGTCCTGAACCTGGACATGGATAGATTCAAGCCGGTCAACGACTCCCTCGGCCATGCCGTGGGCGACAAGGTGCTGAAGGAAGTTGCCCATATCCTCCAGCAGAACGTGCGCGGCACTGACCTGGTGGCCCGCCTCGGTGGCGATGAATTTGTCATCGTCATGCCCAACCCGGGTGGCGCGAGCGATCTCGACCAACTGTGCGGGCGCCTGATCGAATGCATGCAGCGCCCGATGCACCTGGACGGCAATACGCTGTACCTGGGCATGAGTATCGGCGTCGCCTGGTCGCACCCCGCTGAACAGCGTGCCGAAGAGCTGTTGCGCCAGGCAGACATCGCCTTGTACGCGGCCAAGGCCGCCGGTCGCAATACCTGGCGCGTCTACGAAGAAGCCATGGGCAACGTGGCCCGCGACCGCCGACGCTATGAGCAGCAATTGCGCGATGCAATGCAACAAGACCAGCTTGAATTGCGCTACCTGCCGCGTTTCGACGTGAATGCCGAACAGTTGCATGGCTTCGAAGCCCAGGCCTTCTGGCACCATCCCGAGCGAGGTGAGCTGGGTGGCATCGATTTCATTCCGGTCGCCGAAGCGTCCGGTCAACTGGAAGAACTTGGCAGTTGGATGTTGATCCACGCCTGCGAAGAGGCAACGACCTGGCCCAACGCCCTGAACGTGTCCGTCGCGGTATCGCCGCGCTGGTTCAGCAGCAGTTTCCTCTTCAACCAGGTGCACAAAGCCCTGGAAACGAGCGGCCTGCCTGCCCAGCGCCTGACGCTGGAAGTGGCCGAAGGGGTGCTGCTGACCGATCACAAGACCCTTGCCAATACGTTGCATGCGCTCAAGGCCCTGGGTGTGCGGATCAATATCGACAAGTTCGGCACCAATATTGCGTCTCTACGGGAAGTCCTTGACCAGCCGTTCGATGGCATTCGCTTTGATCGCAATATCCTTGCACAGTTGGGCCTGGAGCATGATCAGGAGGGTGTGCTGGCGATGATTCGGTTGAGCCGCAGCGTCGGGCTGATGGTAACGGCCGAGGGTATCGAGAATGCGCTGCAGTTCAGTCAATTGCGCAGTGTGGCGTGTGATCAGGTGCAAGGGCCGTACTTCGGCGCGGCGTTGGCTCGCTCGGAAATGGCTTCGTTCTTTACCACGCCGCGGTGGCTTTAGCCTTCAGAAAGCTTTTTGTGGGAGCGAGCTTGCTCGCTCCCACAGGGGAAATGCGATCATCAAGTCGGCTCCCAGACCGCCGCGCAAGAACAACCTAGCCCCCCGGACTCTGTCGAAAACTCACCGCCAACCGATTCCAGCTATTGATAGTGCTGATCGCCATAGTCAGGTCCACCAGTTCCTCTTCACTAAAACTGCCACAGGCCAACGTATAGACGTCATCCGGCACCTGGCTCTCAGCCAACAGCGTGACGGCTTCAGTCCAGGCCAGCGCGGCCCGTTCGCGCTCGCTGAAAAAGCCACTGTCGCGCCACACCGCCACCGCAAACAGACGCCGCTCCGTCTCGCCCTGGCGGCGCGCGTCCACCGAGTGCATGTCGGTACAAAAGGCGCAGCCGTTGAGTTGCGAGGCGCGGATCCTGATCAGGTTCAGCAATGCCGGCTCGATGCTCAGGCGACTGGTCAGCGCCTCCAGACCGATCATCGCCCGCATCGCCCCCGGGGATGCGCTGTAGTAATCGAGACGCGGGCTCATGGCGGGCTCCGTAGTGGTTGATAAATCCACGGTAAAACCTTGAGGCCACCCGCGACAGATCCAATCCGTCGATAAACGCCCACGCAACTTCTCTGCTCCGGCGCATTGCGGGTAATCTTGCGGCCTCGGCCCTTGCCGCAATCGATCATCCCAGGAGCCCGCAGGTATGGAACTTCATGTCGTCATCAACGGCCGCAAGGACCTGACGGGCCAGTTGTATCGACAATTGCGCAGCGCCATCGAAAGCGGTCGACTGGCCGCCGGCACGCAACTGCCGCCCAGTCGCCTGCTGGCCGAGCAGTTGGGCATATCGCGCAAGACCGTTTCCGACACCTACGCGCAACTGACCTACGAAAACCTCCTCACCGGCGTCATCGGCAAGGGCACCTATGTCAATGCGCGCCCGGCCAGCATCGTGCGCAAGCAAAGCCATCGCGAGCTCGCCGGCGCCGATGTGGTCGAGACCTGGCGCAACATGCCGGACTTGCTGCGCCATCCTCCACCCGAGAGCGCGCTGCGCTATGACTTCATCGGCGGCGCGACCGGCAAGGGCCAGTTTCCGCTGGATGACTGGCGTCGCTGCACCGCCCATGCCCTGCGCCAGATCGCCAATGCCAAGGGTTTCTACAGCCAGCCCGAGGGCTTGCCGGCGCTGCGCAACGCCATCGCCCGGCACATCGCGTTTTCCCGCGGGGTCAACTGCCAGGACGACGACGTGGTGGTGTGCAACGGGGCGCAACAGGCCCTTGATCTGATTTCCCGGGTACTGACCCGCCCCGGCAGCCTGGTCGCCATGGAAGACCCCGGCTATCCGCCGGCACGCCTGCTGTTCGGTTCCCATGGCGCGACGGTGGCCGGAGTGCCGGTGGATGAGCAAGGCATGTGCGTCGACTTGATTCCGGACGGCACACGGCTGATCTACGTGACGCCGTCACATCAATTCCCCTTGGGCATGCCCATGAGCCAGCCCCGGCGCGAGGCCCTGCTGGCGCGAGCCTATGAACTCGGGGCGATCATTATCGAAGACGACTATGACAGTGAATTCCGCTATGAAGGCCGACCCACCGACTCGTTGCAGAGCATGGACGAGCGCGGGATCGTGGCGTACGTCGGGACCTTTTCCAAGACCTTGCTGCCCGAACTACGTCTCGGCTACGCGATCCTCCCACCGGCGATTCTCGAGGCGGTGATCCTGGCCAAGCGCCTTACCGACCAGCACACCTCCACCCTGCCCCAATGGGCGCTGGCGAAATTCATTGCCGAGGGCTGCCTGCTCAAGCACATCCGCCGCTGCCACGCGCTGTATGCCGGCCGGCGCGAGCGAATCCTGGCGCGCATGGGCGATGACCTGTCACCCTGGTTCGAGGCCGTGCCCACCACGGCGGGTTTCCATATGGCCGTGCTGTGCAAGGTACCGTTCGACCTGCCTTTGGTGATCGAATTGGCGAAGAAAGCCGAAGTCGGGCTCTACAGCCTCGACGGCTTCTTTAACGAGGCGCCGGTGCGTCCAGGCCTGATCCTGGGTTTTGGCGCCATTGAACTGCTCGACATCGATATCGCCCTGGACCGTCTGCGAGACATCCTGCAGCAGGTTGCCTGACCGATTGGACTGGGCGTTTATCCGCCCATTGGCTGTTTTAGCCTTGTCCCGTCGGGCCTATCCTGCTTGGGTGTGATCAGATCCCGTTCGACTTGATTCAGGAGCCAGGACAATGTCTCGCCAAGTGATCAACACCGTTCAAGTGCAGGCCGCCGCCGGGCGCTCGGAAGAGCTGGGCCGGCAGTTGCAGCAAATCGTCGAAACCCTGCGAGCCTTGCCAGGCTGCGACGCCTACATGGTCGACCGCTGCCCTGAAGACAATGAGCGCTGGAACGTCAGCGCCCGCTGGCGATCGGAAGCGGACATGCAGGCCCATTTCAATTGCCCCGAAGTACAGGGCTTCATCAGTTTGATCGAAAGCCGCCTGGCCCGAAGCGTGGACTTCAACAGCTTTCCGGTGATGTGAGTGAGCTCTTCTTTTGCGTGGCGAGGGAGCTTGCTCCCTCGCCACGGTGGTCTACCCATCTTTCAAAAAATTGGACGTTTGTCCCCGGTACCTTGGGGCTTAGGGTGAAGGCGAACTCACTCCACGCCACAAAGGTCCCCCCCATGAAAACCCTCTACCTGATCGCCGCCCTGAGCCTGCTTCCCATTGCCCCGCTCTACGCCCACGAAACCGGGCCGTCGGAGAAGGTCCAGGTGCTGCAAGCGAAGCTGCTGAAAAACCTGCCCGGCAAAAAGGCCATGATGCTGACCGTCGATTATGCGCCGGGCCAGTCGTCCATCGCCCACAAGCACGACGGCACCGCAATGGCCTACGTGCTCGAAGGCGCTATCACATCCCAGGTCAAGGGCGAACCCGCGATCACCTACAAGGCTGGCGAGTTCTGGTACGAAGCCGCCGGTTCCGAGCACCTGGTGTCGAAGAACGCCAGCGCCACCCAACCGGCCAAGCTGCTGGTGTTCATGGTGATGGGCGAGGATGAAGCGGTGTTGATTCCGCTCAAGAACTGACCTTCTTTAGTGGGCTCACAGCAGCAGATTTGTGGGAGCGGGCTTGCTCGCGAAAGCGGACGGTCAGTCAAAAACGATGCTGAACCTAATGACGCCTTCGCGAGCAAGCTCGCTCCCACAGGAGGTGAGCTGCGCGCTTTAGCTGCGGCGGGCATTGACCGCAGGTACCCGCTCCCGCCAAGGCTGGGCCCTTTCCAGTTGGGCGGCCAGGGCGAGCAAGGTGCTTTCCTCGCCGAACCGGCCAGCGAAATGCGCCCCCACCGGCAGGCCGTTGGCGCTCCAGGCCAGCGGTACGGACATCGCCGGTTGCCCGCTGGCATTGAACAGCGCGGTGAATGGCGAATAACTGTGGACGCGCTCGATGAGCTGTTCGAGGCTCATGCAAACGTCGTGCACCTCCAACTCACCAATTAGCACTGGCTCCCGAGTCAGGACCGGGCTGAGGATTACATCGTAGTCCTGCATGAACATCGCGAACCGGCGACCCAAGGCATGGATCCATTCCACGGCGCCGGCATACTGCGCGCCACTGACGTTGCCCTTGTCCCGCAGGATGATCCGGGTGCGCACTTCCAGTTCCTCCGCCTGCACCGCAGCCCCACGCATCTGGCCCAGCACATCGACGTAATGCCGCGTGCTGGCGCCAATGATGGTGAAGACCTGGTCGAGAAATTCCGGCAACGCCACCGGCAGGTTCACCGGCTCGACGCGGTGCCCCAGGCTTTCACACAAGCGGGCGGCCTCGCCCACTGCCTGCAAGCTTGGCGCCGACGTGGCCCAGGGGCTGACGTGCTCGACCAGGGCGATGCGCAGCGGCTTCGGATCACGCTGCACGGCCGTCACATACGCCAGCGCCTGGACCGGCGCGGCATAGGGCGCGCCCAAGTCGATCCCGGCGGTAGCGTCCAGCAGCGCGGCGCTGTCGCGCACCGACAGGGTGATGGCGTGGGGCGTGCCCATACCGGCCCAACCCTCGCCAATCATCGGGCCCGACGGCAGCAGTCCACGGCTGGGCTTGAACCCGAACACGCCACAACACGACGCTGGCACCCGCAACGAACCGCCGCCATCGTTGCCATGGGCGAACGGCACCACCCTGGCCGCCACCAGCGCGGCCGCACCACCGCTGGAACCGCCGGCGCTGCGCTCGGTATTCCACGGGTTGCGCGTAGCGCCAAAACGCACGGACTCGGTGGAATAGGAGGTGCCGAACTCCGGCGACGTGCTGGTGCCCATCACCTGGAAGCCGGCCCGCCTCAACCGCGTGACCAATTCCGATTCAAAATCCGCGCGACAGTCCCCCAGCGAACGGGAACCATTGGTCATCGCCGCGCCCTGGACCGGCGAAAACAGATCCTTGATCAACGTTGGCACGCCAGCGAACAACCCTTGCCCGGCCTCAGGCGAACGCGCCGCCTCCCGTGCCGAATCGTACAGCCGCTCCGCCACTGCATTGAGTTGTGGTTCAACCCGTTCCAGGCGTTCGATGGCGGTCTCCAGCAATTCGCCCGGCTGGACCTCACCGCGCCTGACCCACTCGGCCAGCCCGGTCGCATCTTCTATGTCCATCAATGAGTGAATGTCTTGCAGGCTCATGTTTCAGTTTCCTTGCTTCAGGACGATTGACGAGATTGGGCGATGCGCGCCTGGCCATTACCCCGTGCGCGCAAGCCGACAGCCACCCACAGCAGTGCAGCGGCAAGGCCGGCGAAGGCCAGCCATTGGATCGATTGACGCAAATCACCGGCATAGGCACCGACGAACGCCACCACCAACGGACTGATGAACTGGCCGATATAGAGGAACGAGGTGAACCCACCCAGGCCACGCCCACGGGTGCGGGCGGTCAGGGCATTCATGACGGGCGCCATCACGTTGGGCACCAGCAGCCCGGCTCCCAAGCCTTGGATGAACACCGCCAGCAGCACGGCGTTGTAGCTTTGCGCTCGCACCAACAGGCAGAGACCGAGCCCCATCAGTGCCAACAACAGCGCATTGCAACCGGCGATCCCGAAGCGCCGACGCAACAACGGCCAGCTCAAGGAACCGCCAAGGGTTGCCAGCAGGCTCAAGCCCGCCGACAGTCCGATCATTGTGCTGGACGTCACGCCCAGGCCGACCAGCAGCGTCGGCGCCTGGATCGGCATCACAAACGTCAGGACCATGCCCCACACGATCATCAGGTAGCCCACCAGCAATTGCAGAACCGCGACCTTGGTCGGCGCTGAATCGTCAGCCTGCGGCTCAGTGACCTGCCGCCTCGTCACGGGCGGTTCCCAGAGAATTTTCAGCATGGCGGGCACCAACAGCAACGGCAGCAGATACAGGAGAAACGGCGAGCGCCAGGAGTGTTCCCCCAGTGCCCCGCCGACGACAAAAAACAGCGCCCCGACCAGACCGATCGTCACCACCTGCCGGTTGACGTAGCGCAAGCGTTCCTCGCCGTGCCAATAGTCGGCAATCAACGTGGCGCAACAGGTCATCACCGCCGCCTCGGCACAGCCAAACAGCAACCGCGCGATGACAATGCCGTGCAGGTTGTCGAGCAGCGCGGGCAACGCGCCGAGCAGGGCGTAGAGCAACGTGGCGATCACCAGCAGTGCCTTGCGCCCGATCCGGTCGGCCAACCAGCCGGCAAGCGGCGCGCAAAGGGCAATCGCCAACGCCGGCCCGGTGATCGCCAACGGCACCAGCAGATCGGCGCGAGGCTCAAGGGGGCCGAACTCGGCGCCCAACCGGGGAAGAATGGGCGTGACCATCACCGAACCCATGATCGTCAGGCTGCTGCCCAGCATCAGCACCCACCCTTCACGCCGGCCAACCGCCTGGCGCGGCGCAGCCGTTGAAACGGAACTTGATTGCTTCATGGCGAGCCCCTTAGAAACTGTGGGAAATGCGCAACGCGGTGGTGTAGCCTTCGGCGCGGTTTCGCGCATCGAACTCCTTGTACACATGCAGCCAGACCGGCGGCATGCCCGGCTTGAAGTAGCCCACCGCAGGACCTGCCGCCATCACCCGTGCCCGATTGCCCGCCTCCAGGCCCGGGGCATCGTCGTCGGTGAACTGGCGGTAGTAGTAGCCGCCCACACCCAGCGTCCAGGGGCCGACATGCTGGCCCACGGCAAATTCGTGGCGGTACTCGACGCCGTTCTTGTAGTCGGTCGCGTGGTTGCGCGTGTTGACGTCGACTTCGAAACTGGAAGACACCTCGAAGCCCGTGTCAGAGAGATAGGTCGCGTTGAGAATCGGCGAGAAGGTCCAATGATTGAGACCCGGCGAGATCAGCCGATCCTCGTCGTAATCACCGGTCGGCGCCTGGATCTGCAACTGGGCGTTGACGAACAGGTTCGGCGACAGCGTCCACTGCAGGATCACCGGCAATACTTGAATGTCCGCCAGGCGAAATGGATCGGCCTCCAGGTCCAGCGGACCGCCCGGGGTCTGCACCCGCATCGACGCGTCGATCTTGAAGAACGGCACCACCGCGCCATAGCCGTACTTGGCGCCAAGCACGGTGTAATCGGTCATGTGCAGGTAGGCGGCGGCGATGGACAGCACGTCGAGGGAGAGGTTGTTGTCCTGCGCGCGGCCGTGGCGATCCTTTTGCACGTTGGCCGAATAGAACGCCGTGCGCAGCCCGACAGTCCCGAAGGGGGTGGCGGGCGGCATCATGCCAGCGCCGAAATCATAGACCCCGATCGCGGTGGTCGGCGCGCCGTTTTCGGTGCCGTTGGCCACGGCGCTGGCGCCGATCAGTCCCAAAGCGAACCACGCAAGGCGCTGCTGATTGTTGTTTTTTTTCTGACTCATCGAATGCCCCATCCCATCTGTGTGGTGTTGGGGTCATCCTAGGGAGCGGGAGCGCCAGCCGTTATCCGTTTTCAGCACAGATGTGTGCGACGCAGGGTTTGCGAAGGGGTTTCGCCAAACAGGGTCCGATAATCACTGGCGAATCGGCTCAGGTGCCAGAAGCCCCAGCGCGCCGCCACTTCTTGCACGCCTTGGGTGCCGAGGCGCAGTTCGCGGCGCACGGCATTGAGGCGCAGCGCACGCAAATAGGCCACCGGGTTGATGCCGAGGGTTTCCTGGAAGCAATACTGCAATTTGCGGCGGCTGGCACCGATGTGGTTGCACAGATCCAGGATCGACAGCGGCTCGTCGACATGGGCCAGGGCATATTCCCGAGCCCGGTCGACCATGCGCTTGCGGGCCGTCGGGGGCAGCGGCGGTGCCTCGTCCGGCGCCACCAGTTCGAGGAAATGCAGCATCACCGTGTCGCGCAGGCCACGACGGATCGACTCGTGGCCCAACAATGACGCACGTCCCTGCCCGCCCCCTTCCAGCTCATCGAACAAGGCGGCCAGTTCAGCCGGCAAGGTTGAATCGCCGAGACGGTAACACTTGGGAAGATCGGTAATTCGAAAGGCGCTGCCCTGGCGTTCCAGCAGGTGCTCCAACGCCTGCTCTTCGACCGCGACACCGAGCAGGTCCAGATGCTGCGGCGTACGCAGGTCCGGCAGGTTCCGGCCGCACGCGACCATCAGGCTGGGCTCGACAATCGGGTGTCCGGAACAGAACACCGGGCCGTCGGCGCTCAGCGGCACGCTGAAAGTGATCGCACCCTCCCACGCCATGCCACGCTTGGTCATGGCCTGGTTAGAGCGGTCGCGCACCAACTGCATCCACTCCGAGCGAAACTCGATCAGTTCGCCCTCGAAGTGTCCCGGCGTCAACTGGTCGTAGCTGACTTGCCATCCGCCCATGTTCCGCGCGTGTTCGTCGATGTCACCGGTGCGAAACCGATTGATCGGCTGCGTCGGCAGTGCATCCGCCATATCGTCGTTCATTAACCCGACCTTCGAGATTTCCAGGGTTCATGATCGAAGATCAGGCAAGTTCCATTCCGCCCGGCAGGCCGCTTGCTCGATTGTGCCGAAAACGGCTAATCAACTGCCGGCGCCGCCGTGGGCCTCTTCGAAGAAATAGTCCTTCCAGCTGCCGGCCTTGTTTTTCAGCACACCCAATTCCTGCAGCTTCTCGGCATAGATGTAGGTGCGTTGCGGCACGACGGTAAAGTCGATTTCCGGGTCGTTGACGATGCTCTCCACCAGGGGCAGCGGCAGCTTGGATTGCTCGACCCGGATGTAGGTCTGGGCGGCAGCGGCTTTATCAGTCTTGATGAGGGTTTGTGCTTCGACAAGCGCGTCATAGAACGCCTTGTAGGTCTTCGGATTTTCGTCGTGGAATTTTTCCGTGGTGTAGAGCACGTTGAACGTCGCCGGCCCGCCGAGCACGTCATAGGAACTGAGGACTTTGTGCACGTTGGGGCTCTGCAGCGCCTGGTACTGGAACGGCGGGCTGGAAAAGTGCGAATTGATTTCCGACTGGCCCGCGATCAGCGCGGCCGTGGCGTCCGGATGCGGGAGGCTGACCGAGATGTCGTCGAATTTCTTGTAGTGGTCGTTGCCGAATGCCTTGGCCGTCTCGATCTGCAACGTGCGCGACTGGAACCCGACCCCGGCTGCCGGCACCGCGATCCGGTCCTTGTCGGTGAAGTCCTTGAGCGTCTTGATCGCCGGGTTGTTGGTCAGCAGGTAGTTGGGCATCGAGCCCAGCGAGGCGATGGCCTTGACGTTCTGCTTGCCCCGGGTCCGATCCCAGATCGTCAGCATCGGCGGCACCCCCGCCGACACCACGTCGAGGGCGCCGGTGAGCAGGGCCTCGTTCATCGCGGTCGCACCGGAAATGCTGTTCCAGTCCACCTTGATCTCTATGCCCTGGGCCTTGCCTTGTTTCTCGATGAGCTGCTGGTCGCGCACGACGTCGAGGATCAAATAACCGATGCCGAATTGCTGGGCGATGCTGATCTTGCCTTCCGCGTGGGCCAAGGGCCCCGTCAGCAAGCTTGCCGCCAAGGAAACAAGTAATACGGGACGCTTGAACACCATGACCGGGGCCTCTTGAGAATGAAGTCTGGCGCCAACTCTAAAGCTATAAAAAACAATATTTAAATACCTATATAGCATATGCATATCACTCGCAGATGCAGTGCGACCAACTTGACAATAGGCAGGCAGAGGATTAATCAGCCAGAGGCACCCGGCGCTGCGATGCGCACCGCCTCCCTTCTATTGCGCCAGAACCGAGCCGACGCGACCATGAACGAAATGACCCATGACATTCGCATCGCCGCCGAGCCGATGTCCCAACCTCGCGCGCTGGTCTTCCTCGCTTATCCGCAGATGGGACTGCTCGACCTGACTGGCGCCCAGACGGTTTTCTGGGCGGCCACCAAAGCCATGGCTGAACGCGGCCTGCCTGGTTATCGAATGCACACCGCGAGCCTGGACGGCGGGCTGATGCCCACCGCCGAAGGCCTGGTCGTTGCCACCTCTTCCCTGCGCGAGTTCGACGACGTCAGCGTCGACACGCTGATCGTGCCGGGCGCCCCGGACATCCGTCAGGCAATGATTGATTGTGTCGAGCTGGTGGACTGGCTGCGCGCCGCCTCGACCAAGGCCCGGCGCACGGCATCGGTGTGCAGCGGGACTTTCCTCATGGCCCAGGCCGGTTTGCTGGATGGTCGCCGCGCCGCCACGCACTGGGCCATGTGCGAGATGCTCAAGAGCGGCTTCCCGTTGATCGAAGTCGACCTCGACGCCATTTTCATCCAGCAGGACAAAGTCTGGACCTCGGCGGGCGTCAGCGCTGGCATCGACATGGCCCTGGCGCTGGTCGAAGCCGACTGCGGCCGCGACGTTGCGCTGCAAGTGGCGCGGGAACTGGTGGTGTTTCTCAAGCGACCTGGTGGGCAAGCGCAGTTCAGCCAGTTGTTGTTGGCGCAGACCCAGGACAGCGCCGGGTTCGATGAATTGCACGGGTGGCTCGCCGATCACCTGGACGAGGCCGACCTGACCATCGAGCGACTGGCTCGCCAGGCGCGCATGAGCCCGCGCAACTTTGCCCGGGTCTACAAGCGCCAGACCGGAAGAACCCCAGCCAAGGCCATCGAGATGTTCCGCCTGGAAGCCGCGCGAAGAATGCTGGAGGACTCCGAGCGCAACATCGACCAGATCGCCCGTACCTGCGGCTTTGGTGATGAAGAACGGATGCGCCATACGTTCCAGCGCCACCTGTCGATTTCACCCCGCGAGTACCGCAACCGTTTTTCCCGTTGAGGCGGACGGCGCCGTCCCTTCACGCCACGCGTCGTGCTTGAGGGCGTGAGTCGGACACCTCGGCAAGAAACGCGCAGCACCGGGAGCGCAACCAACGCTCCCCCGGATCATTATGGGAAGTGCCGCGCCAGACCATCGTCAGCTCACGTTCTGGCAGCTGAAATGGCGCCGCCTCCGCCCGCAAGCCCGTCGCCATCGCCATGGCCCGGGCGACATAGTCCGGCACGATGGCGATCATGTCGCTGCCGGCCAGCAACCTCGGCAACGCGCTGAACTGTGGCACCGTCAGTACCACCCGCCGATGCCGACCCGCCAGGCTCAACGCCCGGTCCGAATCATCGATCACGTGCCCCATGGACGAAACCACCGCGTGGGGCCGGCGGCAGAACTCATCCAAGGACAATTCGCCGGGAAGCGAATCGGCCCGCAACAGCATGGGCCGGATCGGTCGCAAAGCCTTGCGCCGGGCGTTGGCCGGCAGTTCCAGGGTGTGGCTGATCCCGACGGTGATCTCGCCGCACGCCAGCAACTGGCACATCTGCCATTGATCGGCGCGGCGCACCACCAGCGTCGTGCCGGGCGCTTCGATACGCAGGCGGTGCAACAGGTCTGGGAGCAAGGCGTATTCGACGTCATCGGACAGGCCAATGTGGAACGTGGCGTCGCTAGTGGCGGGGTCGAACGCCTGGCAGCGACTCAACGCGGCGGCGATTCCGTCCAGCGCCGGGGACAGGTTGGAAAAGATTTCCTCTGCCCGCGAGGTCGGCTCCATGACCCGGCCCGCGCGGATGAACAGGGGGTCATCGAACATCAGGCGCAAACGCGCCAGGGCGGCACTGATGGTCGGTTGACCGAGGAACAGTTTCTCGCTGACTCGGGTGACGTTTCGCTCGTGCATCATGGTTTCGAAGACAACCAGCAGATTGATGTCAGCACGACGCAGGTCATTTCTGTTCATCATGGTAGCCATTCCAGGCACAAGGCCAATGATTCAAGGAAAGTCGCACCCGGGACGTCTTGCAGGGCCGACGGCGGCAGAGTGCTTGAAGGTTACGCCAGGGCCCAGCGCGCGTCTGTTGTACCGGAGGACGCCCCACCCACGCTTTGGGTCGAGTCATCGATACCTGGGTATGTGGGGATGACTGCCAGGGTTGGCAGGATTTCAGGGTTTTATGTCCTACCCCAGGCCGAGGGCAACTTTTAAGATCAGGACCGATGCCCTGTTTCCTCCGTCGCCGGGGGTTGGATCAGCCAAAAAAAGGCCTGCAGCGTGCCCACACCCGCCATGATGTTCAAGAACGTCTACCAAAGCCTGCGGCACAACCCTTGCCCGAAGACGTCGACGCCCTCGATGGGCATCAGCACCCACCCGCTGGTCAATGCCCTGGGCTGGGCCGTCGGCCTGGTGGTGGCCTGCGGGATTGTCATCATCAACTCCGAAACCCATTCCGACCTGGCGCCGACGCTGCTCTACATCACCTTGCTGCTGATGGCGGCGAATCTTTTTTCCATCAACCTGGTGATCACTGTCGCCCTGATGTGCATGTTCCTGCTGACGGCGATGTTCCTGTACAACGGCGGCTATCACCGCTGGGACTCAACCACGGGTTTCTTTCGCTGCCTGACGGCCCTGTCGGCCATCGCGTTCCTGGCACTGCGCAGCAAGCAGGCCTCGGACAGCCTGCGGCATCACCAGGCGTACCTGATCGAGGCCCAGGCCCAACTGGCCCACGCCACCCGGTTGACCTCCCTGGGCGAAATGGCCGCCTCCATCGCCCATGAAGTGAACCAGCCGCTGACGGCCATCACCAGCAGCGGCGAGGCCTGTCGCCGCTGGCTGGAACGCCCGGTTCCCGACCTCAAGGAAGCCCTCGACTCGCTGGACCGGATCGTCGCCAACGCCCGCCGTGCCAGCGAGGTCATCAATCGTACCCGGGCGATGGCCCGCAAATGCGACCCCCTGCGCCGGCCCGAGTGCCTGGAGCCGATCGTCAGGGAATCGCTGGACCTGGTGCGCCACCAGTTGGCCCAGCACAAAGTCAGCGTGAAGCTGGAACTCGCGACGACGCCCAGCCACGTCAGCGTCGACCGGGTGCAGTTGCAGCAGGTGATCATCAACCTGATCAGCAATGCGTGCCACGCCATGGAGACGGTCCAGGTGCGGGAGCGGATCCTTTTTGTGCGCACCTGGACCCAAGGGCGCGAGGTGCTGCTGGAGGTGGTGGACCAAGGCATTGGCATCACCGCCGAGGCGCTGCCGTCATTGTTCAATCCGTTTTTCACCACCAAGGCAAACGGCTTGGGCATCGGCCTGTCCATCTGCCGCTCCATCATCGACTTCCATGACGGCAGGATCTGGGCCACCAGCGAGGCGGGCCGAGGCACTTCCTTCAGGTTTTCGCTGCCATTGATTTCCAACGCCTGACTTGTCCCGGACGCCGCCCATGAACCCAAGCCACGCCCCACGCCCTGCGCTCGCCCATGAACCCATCGTCTACGTGGTCGATGACGATGCCTCGCTGCGCGACGCCCTTCGCAGCCTGCTGCGTTCCATTGGCCTGCGTGTCGAGCTGTTCGACTCGGTGGCGGAGTTCATGGGCCATCCGCGTCTCGACACGCCCAGTTGCCTGCTTCTCGACGTGCGTCTTCGTGGCACCAGCGGGTTGGATTTCCAGCAGCAATTGGCGCGCGCCGACATTCATTTGCCGATCGTATTCATGACCGGCTATGGCGACATCGCCATGACGGTACGGGCGATGAAGGCCGGCGCGGTGGATTTCCTGACCAAGCCGTTTCGCGAACAGGACCTGATCGATGCGGTGTCCCTCGCCCACCAGCGTGACCGGCTGCGCCGGGAAACCGAGCGCAACCAGCAAGCGCTCCATGAACGCCACGCCACCCTCACCGCCCGGGAACGCCAGGTGATGCAACTGGCCGCGTCGGGGCTGATGAACAAGCAGATCGCCGGGCAGATCGGCTTGAGCGAGATCACCGTCAAGATCCACCGTGGCCAGGCCATGCGCAAAATGGGCGCGCGTTCATTTGCCGACCTGGTGCGCATGGCCCAGGCCCTGGAACCTGTCGGCGACCGTTGAACGTTCATACCCACGTATACTAGCCGCGGCTTTTGGACAGCGTATCGTGCAGTGACTAGGTCGCCTTCATGGCCACCTGACATTACTGCCAGGTTTCGAAATGTCCGACACCGCAATTGTTTCAGTTATCGATGACGATGAATCGGTTCGAGTTGCATTGGATGGTTTGCTGCGCTCCCACGGTTATCACGTCAAGACTTACCCCAGCGCCGTGGATTTCTTGTCTTCGGCTGGATTTGAAAATACGGCGTGCTTGCTGTCGGACATTCAAATGCCGGGGATGACCGGAATCCAACTGTGCGATGAACTCTGTGCCCGTGGCATCGAGATTCCGCTTATCTTCATCACGGGCTTGCCCGCTGTGCCGCCGCTGGCCAGGCCGGGTTCCTGCGGTCCGGTGGCGGTGTTTCCGAAGCCGTTCGATTGTGGGGAGTTGATGGCTTGTATTGAATCGGTGATGCAAGGGTTGGCGTGAGGACCTGCCTTTGTGGGAGCGAGCTTGCTCGCGAAGAGGCCGGCACATCCAACATCTCTATCGGCTGTAAAACCGCCATCGCGAGCAAGCTCGCTCCCACATTTGGATTTTTTGTAGCCAAAGCAGAGATGTACACAACAGCCCTTTGTGGGAGCGGGCTTGCTCGCGAAGAGACCTGTGCGTGCAACTAAAAATCCACGGTAGCCGAAACCAGATAAGTCCGAGGCGTCGCCAAGGTCAGCCCCGGTTCACTGTCATCCGAAGCCCCCGCCGAACTCCAATATCGCTTGTCCGCAACGTTCTCGATATTCGCCCGCAAGGTGATCTTCTTCTCATCCACCTTGAAGGCATACCGCGCCCCAACGTCGAAACGCTCCCAGGAATCGATCTCCTTGGTATTGGATGGGTCCAGGTACTGCGAACTGGAATAGATCCCTCGGCTGGTCAATGTCAGCCCCTGCACCGTCGGCACATCCCACTCCGCGCCGAGGTTGACGTTGTATTCCGGCGTCGCCGGCGCCCGGTTGCCGTCGAAGGCGGGGTTGGTGGTGTCGGTCAGTTCGCTGTCGATGTACATCACGCCGCCAAGCAGGCGCACGCCTTTGAGCGGTTCGCCGAACACGTTCAGTTCCACGCCGGTGTTCTCACGCTTGCCGTTCGGGCCGAAGTCATTGGTCGTGGCGTCCGTGGCATAGGCCGGCTGTTTGATGCGAAACACCGCGGCGGTGACGGCGAGCGCGCCGGCATCGTACTTGGCGCCGAATTCGACCTGGCGGCTGATGAACGGCGGGAAGATCTCGTCACGGTTATCGGCTGACGTCGGCGCGATCTTGCCCTGGCTCAGGCCTTCCATGTAATTGGCATAAAGGGACAATCTGTCGGTCGCCTTGAACAGGATCCCACCCGATGGCGAGATTTTTTCTTCGTCGTAGGCCGTGCGGCCTTTGATGCCATCGGACCAGTCGTCCACCTCCACGCGCTGCCAGCGGGCGCCGAGGGTCAGCAGCAGGCGGTCATCGAAGAAACCCAGAGTGTCGGACAGCGCGACGCCGCTGAAGTGGTTCTCGGTATAGACCTTCGGATCGGGACGTGTGGGGACGTTTGGCGTCGGTGTCTGCACCGGGTTGTACAGGTTGCTTCGGCCATTGGCGTAACGGGCGCCGCCGTTTTCGAAATCCATATAGAAATAGCTGGCGGCCAGGTTCAGCTCATGGCTCACCGGCCCGGTGTGGAACCAGTTGCGCACGCCGGCGTTGGCAGTACGGACATTCTCATCGCGGGTAAAGTCGCGGGGCGACACGGTGAAGTCGCCAGCGGCGTTGCTGACCGACACGTTGTGCCGAAGGAAATCGTGGTTGCTCTTGCGGGCTCCCGCCCCGCCATAAAGCATGACGGAGTCGCTGACATCGTACTCGGCGTTCACCGCGCCGAAGGTGTCTTCGGTACGCGCCTTGGTCCAGTGCTGGGCGTAGTTGCGACGCACGTCGCTGGCGTGGGGAATCGGCGCCGCGGCCGCCACCTGGACGCGCTCCTGGGGCGCATCGGTATCACGTTCGGTGTGGCCGATGTCGGTCGAAAGGCGCAAGCGCTCACCACGGAAATCCAGGCCCAGCACCGCCATCTCGCGATCGACGCTTTGATGATCCCAGTCGGTATCGCCGGACTGTTTCACCCCGTTGAAACGGACACCGAACTGGTTGTCCTCGCCGAAACGACGACCAACGTCCACGGCAGCGCCGGGTTGGCTGTCGGAGGCGTAGCTGCCCGTGATAGAGGTGATCGGCTGGTCGGTGGCGCGCTTGGGCACCACGTTGATCCCACCGCCGACGCTGCCACGCGGCGAGATTCCGTTGATGAGCTGGGTCGGCCCCTTGAGGATGTCGACGCGATCGGCCATTTCCATGTCGATCGTGTAAGTCGGCAAGATGCCGTAGAGGCCGTTGTAGGCGACGTCGCTGTTGAACAGGCTCAACCCACGGATGGTGAATTGTTCATAGCGGCCACCCGCCGGGTTGGTGGCGCGCACCGAAGGGTCGCTGGCGACCAAGTCGCCCAAGGTCCGGGCCTGCAAGTTCTTCACCGTCTCGCCGGTGTAGGTGGTCATGCTGAACGGCGTTTCCATGAAGTCCCGCGAACCGAGCAACCCCTGTGAACCACGACGGGCGACCTGACCGCCGGCGTAGGGTTCGTCGCTCGCCGAACCGCTGGTGCCGAGAATCGAGGTAGGAGCCAGTTGCAGGCTGCTGCCTTCGGGCGCCGGGACCAGGATGTAGGCCTGCTCCCCGACTGCTTGCAATTGCAGGCCAGAACCTTGCAGCAACCGCGCAAAGCCCTCCTGCACGGCAAAATCGCCAGCAAGCCCGGCGCTGTCGCGACCGCTGACCAGGGCTGGATCCACCGACAGGTTGACCCCCGCCAGCCCAGCGAAGCGGGTCAGTGCCGAACCGAGGCTGCCGGCCGGCACCTGATAGCTGCGCCGGGCGCTTTCTTCTGCCTGGCTGGGCGAGATGAATAACGGACTGGTACTCAGGCTCAGCAGCAAGCCCAGCTTCAACAAGGGATGGCCCAACAGCGGACGCCAGCCAGCAACGGCCGGGCGCAAGTGCAAAGGTGTGACTGCGGACATGGGAGAACGCTCTCGTTTTCTGTTCAGTTGCCAGGAATGACAAGCGAGACAAAAAAAGGGGACAGGCTTCAGGCGATGTTTTTTCGCCGCGTCAAGGTGACCCAGTAACGGGTGCGCATCTGCACCTCCAGGCGCAGGCTGGCCGAAAGCAACGCGAGAATGCGATCGGTGTTGTCCAGGCGGAAGCTGCCGGTGACACGAAGCGATTCCAGGGTTTCGTCCCAGCGCAACACGCCCGGACGATAACGGTCCAGTTCACGGAGGAAATCCCCAAGGGGCTGGTCTTGCGCCACGAGCAAACCCTCACGCCAACCCAACTGTGCGACGTCGAACCTGTCGACTGGCCCCGCGCCAGAGGCTTGCAGGTCGATTTGCTGCCCCGCTTCCAGCGTCACCGCTGGGCCGCGTAACGGTTGTAGCAATACCGAGCCGCTGAGCACCGAGGCATGACAGCTGCGCTCATCCAGGCGGATACACGCTTCGCTTCGATCGATCGTGATGACGCCGTACGGCCCTTGCACCGCCAAAGGCGTGGTTCCGCTGACCCTGAGGGAAATCTCTCCGCGCACCAGCACCAGGCGACGGGCCTTGAGGTCCAGGTCCACGGCGCTGTCGGTGTTCAACTGCAAGCTGCTGCCATCGGCCAAGGTCCAACGGCGTTGCTCACCGGTGGCGGTGTGCAGGTCGGCGCGCCAGACGTCCAGTGGCAATTCGCGGCCCAACAGCCAGGCCGTTGGCACCAGGGCGGCGACGCCCAGTGCGCGCTTGAGCACGGCGCGGCGGGCCAGCGCCGGACGATCAAGGGTGGCCATGCCCAACGAAGGCGGCACCCCGGCGAATCGCTGGCGCAGTTGCTGGGCTTTCTGCCACGCGGCCTCGTGCTCCGCGTTGCTGTCGCGCCAGCGTTGCAGCGCGACGTGGTCGACGCCCTCCTCGCCGGATTCGATCATCGCCAGCCACCGGGCTGCCGCACGGGCCACTTCGCGGGCCTCGGGCGTCGGCGCCTGGCGAGTCAAAGGTCCACCAGCAGGCAATGCTCATAAGCCTGGGCCATGTAGCGCTTGACGGTGCGCTCGGACACCTGCAGGCGCTCGGCGATGTCCCGGTAGCCCAGCCCTTCGAGCTGGCTCCACAGGAATGCCCTGCGCACCAGCGGCGGCAGGCCGTCGAGCAGTTCATCCAGGGCGTGCAGGGTTTCGAGCAGCAGCCAACGTTGTTCCGGCGACGGTGCACAGGCTTCAGGCAGGTTCGCCAACGCGTCGAGATAGGCTTGTTCCAGGTTGCGGCGGGTATAGAAGTTGCTCAACAGCCGCTTCCCCACCGTCAGCAGGTACGCGCGCGGCTCTTGCAGGTCGGCCAATGGCTGGGCACTGGACAACACACGCAGGAACGTATCCTGGCGCAGGTCGGCGGCATCCCAGGCGTTTCCCATGCGACGCCGCAGCCAACCTTCGAGCCATCCGCCGTGATCGCGGTATAACGCATGCAGGGCGTGCTCCGCCGGCTTTGCTGCATCAAGCATGTGAGGAAGCCCTGGACTAGAATGTCGTGAATGAGACTGATTCTAATTAATATCCGCGGGCTATTCCAAGGCTTTAATACGGGAATGTATGAAACCGGCGCCCTGGATCACCAGGGCGCCGCCGATCTCAATGGCTGGCGTGGAGTGTCTTCGGCACTTCAGGCATGGCCGACGAGTGATGGTTGATGATCTTCCATTGCCCGTCGAGTCGCTCGTAGAGGAAGGTGTAGCGCGCCTGGACTTCGCGCTTGGTACCGTCCGCCTGGGTCAGGGTGAAGGTATAGACTCCGCTGTCCATCGCAGCGTCCGGCCCAAGGTGACGGATTTCCCGGTAATTGATCACGCCCACCGGCTTGCCGGTCAGGAAGTGCGCAAAGTAATCCTGGATCTGCTCAGGTGTGCTGCGCACCTTGTTGGACACAGTCGGTTGCAATATCGCGTCCGGCGCGTAGAGCGCTGTCACGGCACTGGCGCTGCCGGTTTGCAGTGCCGCGTTCCAACGGTCGAACAACCCGGCAATCTCCCGGTCGGTTTGCTTCTGCGGTTGCTCGGCGACGGTGCGGTATACGAACGGCACTGTTTCCACGGCCTGGACAAATGGCGCGGCCAGCAGGAAAAAAGCGGCGATGGCACAGGTTTTCATTTTCATCGTTGTGGTCCTTTGGGTTTCAATGGCCACACTTTGCCGATTCACCCGGCGCTCGCCATCGGCCAACCGGTGCTGATCGCCTATGCCATTCGGCAGATAGGCTGAGTGCCGATCGCAAGGTCTAATGACGCCATCCGAACCAGGCCACTTCCCGTCCATGCTGGAGTTTCTCATGCAAAGCCCACCCCACGACCCCGGCAGTGCCCTGGCGATCCGTAGCCAATACCGCCAGTCGCAAAGTCGCGCGGCACGCCTGGGCCTGTTGTTGGGCACCGGCCATGAGTTGACCCGCCTGCCATTGGTGCAGATGCGCCAGCGGGCGGTGCAGCGAGCGTGCGCATTCGTCGCCATGGACCATGGCCTGTTGCTGGAGTGGACGCCGGAATCCACGCTGCAAACCGTTGCCAGCCACGGTAGTGCCGAGGGGCTCGGCCTGCTCGCGAACCTGGCGCAGCCCTCGGCGCCCGAACCGCAATGGTTGGACTGCCCCGGCAAAGCCCTGGCGCAGGTCTTGCGCGTGCCGTTGCGAGGGGCCGACGGCATCGTGTTTGGTGCCCTGCTGCTGGGCAACAGCGTGCCTTTGGGCGCCCCCGACAACGAAGACATCGAATCCCTGCAATTGCTCGCGACGCTGCTGGCGGCACACCTGGAGAACAGCCGCCTGCTCCAGGCGCTGCAAGCCCGGGAGCGGACGATGTCCGAGCTGGTCCATCGGCTGTTCAGCGCCCAGGAAGACGAACGCAAGCGCGTGGCGTATGACCTTCATGACGGCCTGGCGCAGAACCTCGCCGGGCTGCACCAGCGTCTGCAAGGCTTCGCCGGGCGCTGCCCGCCAATGCCGTCGGCGCTGGACAACGAGCTCCAGGCCATCCTCGACCTGGCCCAGCGCTGCGTCGGCGAGAGTCGGCAATTGATTGGCGGCCTTCGCCCCCATGTGCTGGACGATTTCGGCTTGTACAGCGCCATCGACAAGGAAGCCGATCGCCTGCGCGAGGCCGGGCTAATGGTGGACTGGGCCGAGCACAATGCCGTGCGACTGCCGGCAAACATTGAGATCGCCCTGTTCCGCATCGCCCAGGAAGGCATCAACAACATCCTCAAGCATGCCCGAGCCCGGCAGGTATGCCTGGGCTTGGCGGTGCATGACAGGCGGGCCACGTTGCGGGTCGAGGACGATGGCCGTGGCTTTGCCCTCGAACTGCCCATCGAAAGCCGTGGCTCCAGCCACCTGGGCCTGGCGGCGATGCAGGAACGCGCCAGCCTGCTCGGTGGCCATCTGGACTGTCGCAGCGAACCCGATGGCGGCACTCGTTTGTCGGCCAGCGTGCCGCTGTCCACCCAAGGAGCTCATTCATGAAGCATCCCCTGCGCCTGCTATTGGCCGATGATCACGAAGTCACCCGCACCGGTTTCATTTCCATGCTGGCCGGCATCGAGGGGTTCGAAGTGGTCGGCCAGGCCTGCGACGGCCAGGAGGCACTCGACCTGTGCGAGCGGTTGCAACCGGACATCGCCATCCTCGATATCCGCATGCCGGTGCTCAACGGCCTCGGTGCGGCGCGCATCCTCAAGCAACGCCAGCCACAGATCAAAGTGATCGTCTTCACCATGGACGACAGCCCCGACCACCTCGAGGCCGCCATCACAGCGGGTGCCGTCGGCTATTTGCTCAAGGATGCCAGCCGTGCCGAGATGCTCGATGCGCTGAAACGGGTCGCCCAGGGCGAGGAGGCCCTGAACAGCGCGGTCAGCGCCCGCCTCTTGCGGCGCATGGCCGAGCGCGGCGCGAGCGGTGCGCCACAGGTCCAGGCCCTGACGACACGGGAGCGACAAGTGCTCGGCCTGGTCGCCAGTGGGTTCAGCAACCGTGAGATTGGTGAAAAACTCGGCATCGCCCCCGGCACTGCGAAAGCCCACGTGGAGCGGGTCATCGGCAAGCTTGGCGCCGCCGACCGGACCCAGGCCGCGGTACGCGGTGTCGCCCTTGGGCTGGTCGCGCAGCCTTCCGGACAATGGCCATGAGGTTTCTCGCCGCCCGCCGTTGGGCCAACCTGCCCTTGCGCGGCAAGGCCTTGGTGGTGATCTCCCTACCGCTGGTGGTCTTGCTGCTGTCCCTGGTGCTGATCTACATCACCGAGCGCCAGACCGCCCGCGCCGAAGAAGATGTACGACGGGTGCTGCTGGTACAGGGCGACATCCAGGCAGTGCACACCTTGCTGGCCGAAGCGGCCGCCAGCGTGCGTGGCTATCTGCTGACCCGCCGCGAAGATTTCCTGCCCGGCTATGAACAGGCCACGCCCAAGATCCAGGCCGCGCTGCAACGCCTGGATCACAATATCCGCGACGCCAGGATGCGCGAGCACCTCAAGACCATCACGCCGCTGATCGCCGAGAAACTCAAGGGGCTGGTTGCCCTGCGCACGGGCAAGGGTGATGACACCGCAACCATCACCGCGATCCTGATCGAAAACAAACAGGTCCTCGACGTGTTGCGCGAACAGATCAGCGCCATGCGCATACGCGAAGACGCCCTGCTCGCCGAACGCAGCGCCGCCGCCTCGGCCACGCGCATGCGCCTGTTGTTCGCCACCCTGCTGGCGGCGGTGTGCGGACTGTTTGGCGCCATCGTCGCGGTGCTGTTCCTGTCCAAGGGCATCGTTGCCCGGGTCCAGAAGGTGCAAGGCAACGCCCAACGCCTGGCGCTCGGCCAACCACTGTTGCCACAGCCGCCGGAGCGGGATGAAATCGGCCAATTGGGCACCCGCCTGGTGGAGGCCGGGCAGTTGCTCGCCGAGCGCGAGCGCGCCTTGCGCGATAACGAAGAACGCCTGCGGCTGATCATCGACGGTGTGAAGGACTATGGAATTTTCGCCCTGGACGCCCAGGGCCACGTCATCACGTGGAATGTCGGCGCCGAACGGATCAAGGGCTATACCGAGCAGGAAGTGCTCGGCCGGCATTTCTCGCTGTTCTACCTGGCCGAAGAATGCCCGGCGCACCCGGACATGGCGTTACTCGAGGCCACCCGCGACGGCCATTACATGGAAGAAGGCTGGCGATGCCGCAAGGACGGCAGTCGCTTCTGGGCCAGCGTGGTGATCACCGCGCAATACGACAGCACCGGCGCCCTGCGCGGCTTCTCGAAAATCACCCGCGACATTACCGACCGGCGTGCCGCCGAGATCGCCCTGCGCACGGCCCGTGAAGAAGCCGAGAGCGCCAGTCGCGCCAAGAGTGAGTTCCTGTCGCGCATGAGCCATGAACTGCGCACACCGTTGAATTCCATCCTGGGTTTCGCGCAACTGCTGGACATGGATTCCGTTGCCGGCCAGCGTCCCCACGTCAGTCATATCCTGCGGGCCGGCCAGCATTTGCTGGCGTTGATCAATGAAGTGCTCGACATCGCCCGGATCGAAGCGGGCCGCTTGCCGCTGAACATCGAGCCGATCGGATTGCCGGCGGTGCTGCACGAGGCGTTGACCCTGGTGTCGCCAATGGCCGCCGACGCCGGCATCCACCTGGCCGAGCTCCCCTTGCTGCCCGACGGCAGCGGCGTGCTTGCCGACCGCCAGCGCCTGGTCCAGGTGCTGCTGAACTTATTGTCCAACGCCATCAAGTACAACCAACCGGGCGGCGAGGTGCGCATCGAGGTCCTCATCGAAGCGCCCCAGGTCAGCATCGCCATCAGCGACACCGGGCAAGGCATCGCCCCCGAGCTGTTGGACCAGCTGTTCAAGCCATTCGAACGCCTCGGCGCCGATCCCCAGGTCGAAGGCACCGGCCTCGGCCTTTCCCTGAGCAAGAGCCTGCTGGAGATGATGCAAGGCAGCCTGCAAGTGCGCAGTGATCCGGGGCAAGGCTGCTGCTTCACCTTGCAACTGCCCTGCGCTCATGTGTCCGGCTCTCACCTGCCACCCATGGTTGCGCTGGAAGTGGCGCGACCGCGCACCGAATTCGATGGCAAGGTGTTGTGCATCGAAGACAACCTGTCGAGCCTGGCCCTGATCGAAACCTTGATGCAGCGCCGTCCGGGGATCCAGTTGTTGTCGAGCATGCAAGGCCAGATGGGCCTCGACCTGGCTCGCCAGCACACGCCGCAGTTGATCTTGCTGGACGTGACATTGCCTGACCTGGATGGCCTGGAAGTCCTGCGCCGCCTGCGCCAATCCCCGACCACCGCGTCGACGCCGGTGCTGATGATCACCGCCGACGCCAGCGACCTGACCCACCGCGCCTTGCACGATGCGGGGGCGACGGCGATCCTGACCAAACCCATTCATATCCAGGCCTTCCTCGGCCATCTCGAACGATATCTACCGGAGTCCGCATGAATCGCGATTTGCGCATCCTGATCATTGACGATCAGCGCCCCAACCTGGACCTGATGGAGCAGTTGCTGGCCCGTGAGGGGCTGCACAATGTGCTGAGCAGCACCGAGCCGTTGCGCACCCTCGACCTGTTCAACAGTTTCGAGCCGGACCTGGTCATCCTCGACCTGCACATGCCCGCATTCGACGGCTTCGCCGTGCTGGAGCAACTCAACCGGCGTATTCCGGCCAATGACTATTTGCCGATCCTGGTCCTGACCGCCGACGCTACCCGCGACACCCGCTTGCGCGCGTTGGCGCTGGGCGCGCGGGATTTCATCAGCAAACCCCTCGATGCGCTGGAAACCATGCTGCGCGTGTGGAACCTGCTGGAAACCCGGGCGCTGTATAAATCATTGCGCACCTTGGTCCCCGCCCAACAAATCGAATTGCTGCGCCAGCACCGGCCCACCACCGAGGCCCACCAGACTATTTGATTCGGTAGTGAAACGTATTCCTGACCGCCGGCACCGTGACCGCCCTGCCATCAACGATCCGCGGCTGGTAGCGGAATGTCTGGGCGGCCGCCAGGGACGGTCGGATGAACAATGGGTGGCAGCCGTCGAGCACCTTCGGGTTTTCGATCTTCCCTTCCGGCGTCACGCTGTATTCCACGGTGCAATCACCTTCCAACCCTTTGTCCAGTGCCCGTTGCGGATAGTCCGGGGCCTCTTTGCTCAGGGGCAGATAGCTGCGGCTGTCGGCGGCCAGGCGCGCCTGTTCGGCACGACGTTGCTGGGCGAGCGCTTCGGCCTGTTGGGCCTGGCGTTGTTGCTCGACAGCCTGTTGCCGGGCAGTCTGCTGCTCGGCTTCGTGCCGACGACGTTCGCTTTCCTGGCGCTGCCGTTGCTCATCGGCCTGTTGCTCGCGCTTGCGTTCCTCGACCCGCTTGCGAGCTACAGCTGCCTGCTCCAGCTTCTTTGCCTGGAGCTGCGGATCAGGCGTTGTCTCGACCGGCTTGGGACGTGGCGCTTCGACCGGTGGCGCAGGCGCTTCGATTGATGGCGGCGCGGCAACTGCCACGGGCGCGGGCGCCTCGGGAATCGGCGCCGGTGGCAGGATAACCAGTTGCGTACGCAACACCCGAGGCGCCTCCACTAGCGGTTTCTCCACTGTCCAACCCGCCGCCAGCATGACGACAACGGCGGCGTGCAACGCCACGGCACCGCCTGCCGCCAAGCCGTTTCTCCAAAAACCGTCACGCTCCAGCGCGGGCCAACCCGTGGACGAACCGTGCATGATCATCGCCGTCATCGTTCAGCCTCGGTCACCAGTCCCAGGTTGCTTACCCCGCCTTGCTGCAGGGCCGCCATGGCGGCGACGACCCGGGCATAATCGGCGTGGCCATCGGCCCGGATATAGACCTGGGTATCGCTGTGCTCGGCCACGACCTGCGCCACCTTCATGCGCAGTTGCTCCAGGTCCACCGCGCTGTCGGTCTGCTGGTGGGTGTCCAGCTCACCGCCGAGGTTCCAGTAGTAACCGCCCTCGGCTTTCACCGACAACGTCAGGATCCGCTGGCGGCTGTCGTTGGCCAAGGCTTCGCTGGCAACCTTGGGCAGCTCGATCTTCACACCTTGGGTCAGCATCGGCGCGGTGACCATGAAGATCACCAGCAACACCAGCATGACATCGATGTAAGGCACCACATTCATTTCGGCCTTGGGCCCGTGCTTGCGTTGCGGCTTGACTAACATCTGCCCTCTCCCTTCACGCGGCCGTCGCCAGGTTTACCGAGGCGCCGTGCAACTTGTGGTGCAAGCGCGCCTGCAATTCGTTGCCGAAGGCGTAATAACGGGTCAGCAGCGTCTGCCCGCGCGCAGCCAGTCGGTTATACGCAACCACCGCCGGAATCGCGGCAAACAGGCCGATGGCCGTGGCGATCAAGGCTTCGGCGATGCCCGGCGCCACGGTGGAAAGGCTGGCCTGTTGCACCTGGGACAATCCCAGGAAGGCATTCATGATTCCCCAGACGGTACCGAACAGGCCGATGTAAGGGCTGACCGAGCCGACGGTGGCGAGAAACTGCAGGCCCTTTTCCAGCTGGATCTCCTGTTCGCTGATCGCCACGTGCAGCGAGCGTTCGACGCCTTCGAGCACCACGGCAGGGCTGCCCGAAGGCAGGCTCAACTGGGTGAACGCTTGGTAACCAGCGTGGAAAACCGGCAACACGCCGCCGTCCTCCGCTCGGGCCTGGGCCGTTTCGCGGTACAGCGGCAGCAGATCGGCACTGCTGCGAAAGCGCTGGAGGAAACCGTTGAATTGGCGCTCGCTGCGCTGCAGCACGCTGCTGCGCTGGATGATCAGGTACCAGCTCAGCAACGAAGCCAATAACAATGTGAGCATGACCGCCTTGACCAGCAGGCTCGCGTCGCTGATCAAGCCCCAGATCGTCATGTGTTCCAGTGTGGCTTGCATGGGTTGAACTCCTGTCGGGCTGCTATTGCATGAAATGTTCGTGACCGGTTGATGACGGCGCCGCTCAAGGCAGGCCTAGCGCTTTCGCCACGTCGGCCCAAGGCACGAACTTGAAGTTCTGGGCTTGCTCAGGCATGCGCTTGCGCCCGTCCTGGACCACCAGCAGGCCTCGGCTCCAAGCCCCCCCGAGGTTGGCCGAAACCACCTCCAGGCCGTCGGTTTCCGAAGCACCGTCGATTCGCGCCGCGGCGTTCAACCCGACCCTGAAGGTTCCACGCACGGCATAGGGCGGCTGGGCATCGAGCACCACGTAGCTGTCGTTGCCCTGGCTGGAGATCACCAGGTAGTCGTGGCCGGCGCTTTGGTACAAGGCGATGCCTTCGACGTCAGCGTGCAGTTGCGCGCCGACCTTGATCACGCTGCCCAGGGTTGCCGGTTGGTCGGCACGGGCATCCATTGTCCAGACGCCGACGTCTTCCTCGCCGAGAAACAACCGTTGGCGCAGGTCGTCGGCCACGCAGCCTTCGGGTTGGCTGTCGACGCTGAACTGGCGCACCAACTCGCCCTTGATCGAGCCATCCGCAGCGTGCAAGCGGTATTGCAGGTATTGCCCATCCTTGCCATTGGCGAAGGCATACAGCTCGCCGCTTTCGGGCTGGAACAGGCAGATCCCGTAGATTTCCTTGAGCGGCGTCGGGACTTCGCCAGCTTCACGCAACTCACCGCTGGCGCGATCGATGCTGAACAGGCTCAGGCTGTTGCGGTCACGGTTGCTGGCGACGGCCAGGTCGACAGTCTGCGAGCCCAACTTGAAGCCGCTGCGCACATCGACATTGTTGAGGCGACCCACCGGCAGCTCTTGCAACAACTTGCCTTGCAGGTCGTAAGCCAGCAGACCTTGCTTCTTGTTGGTGCCCAGCACTCGACTCAGGGCGGGTGTGGTCGGGTGGACCCAGATCGCCGGGTCATCCGCCGCATCACCTTGGCGGGCGACCGGCTCGCTCTGGGCGATGGCGGCCACGTTGGGCAATTTCGGCGTCGACGGCACCGGTGCGGGCAGCCAATTGATCTCACCTTGGTAGAGACGACCGTTATCATCGTCACGCAGCAACAGTTGGGCGCCGGTTTTCGTCAGGCGCACGGCGAGGCTTTCCGGCTCCTTCAGGCCCGTTAGCGGCACCCTGGCCTGGGCGACCCACGCTTGGTCCTGCTGTTGATACAGGTGCAGTTGCGCCGCTTGCGGGTCCAACCCGAGCATGCCCCCGGGCAGCGCGGCCATGGCACCGGCCACTTGGCGGATATCACCGAACGGTGCCCGCATCGCCACGGGCGCCCGCACGGACTCGGCCTCGGAGGACGCCGGATAAGCCCACCATCCCACCCGCTCTTCATTGACGAACAATTGGTTGGCGTCGTCCTGTACCTGGCACGTCGTGGCATCCGGCGGCAACGGCAGGCCACGCACCCGTTGCGCGGGCTCGCTGAGCTGCTCGCCATGGCCCACCAGCCACTGCTCGCCCCGGCCTTCTTCACCCACCAGGAACACGAACAGATTGCTCGCCTCGTCGCGGTACAGGCACAGGCCGTTCACCGGAAAATCCCGCGCTGGCAGATAAAGCGGTGTGCCCCACTGGCGCTTCTGCGGATCAAGGCTGACCAGCAGCGCTTGCTGGCGGTCGCTGTCGAGGCTGGTCACCAGCACGTTTGCGCCAAGGGCGCGGGTATCCAGGCTATCGAACGCGCCGTTGAAGCGGCTCAGTTCACGCCCTTGGTCATCGAGCAGCAACAACCCATCGCGTCCGGCCAACAACCGCCCGGTGGCGGCCTCGCCAGGCAGGAACGCCACCGCGTTCGCCGACAGGTCCTGGGCCCAGGGTTGCAGCTTCAGGCTCGGAGCGGCCTGTGCGTGGCTGGTCATCAGGCAGGCGATCAACGCCAGCAGGTAATGCTTGGGTAAAGACAGCTTTGTATTCAACGGAAAAATCCTTGTCATGGAGCCAAACTTGAACGGCTCCCTCGCCACAGCGGATGGGGGTCTATTCAAAAATGGGTAAACGTCAGCCCCAGCTTGTAGGTCGGTCCGTATTCCTCGTACTGGCCGTTGTAGGAACGGTGGCCGGTGTAGACGAAATACGGCTCGTCAGTGAGGTTCTGGGCTTCCAGGCTGACTTGAAGATTCTTGGTCAGCGAATAGCGGGCACTGAAATCGACGAAGGTCTGGGCATCGACATACAGGTCATGGTCGCGGTCGCTGATGGAGGCCAGCTCATACAGGTAGGCCGATTTGTAGTTGGCAGAGAGGCGCAGGCTGAGTTTGTCGTTTTCCCAACCCAGCATCAGGTTGCCGACCGTGTCCGACTGGTTTGGCAGGTCGATGCTGCGCTTGCGCTGGGTGCCGCTGGCCTGGTCGAACCCTTCGATTTGCGCATCGGATCGACTGAACGTCGCGTTGCCGCCCAGCAGCAGGCCGTTCCATGGCGCTGGCAGCCAATCGAATTTTTGCGAGTAAGCCAGTTCCAGGCCATAGAGCTTGGCGCTGTCGCCGTTGGCGAAACTGTGGGCTTCGGCGAAATCGGTCCAGGCGCCAGTGCCGGCCAGGTCAGTGTTGTAGACGAAGTTCTGGATGTCCTTGTAGAACACGAACGCCGAGACGGTGCCGGCGCGGCCCATGAAGTGTTCGATGCCCAGGTCCAGGTTGCTCGATTCCAGCGGCTTGAGGTCCGGGTTGCCGAAGGTGGCCTCGTCATCGTCGATGACAAATCCCGGCGCCAATTGGCCGAAGGTTGGCCGTACCACGGACTTGGTCCAGGCCGCGCGCACCTGGGTGTTCTTGTCCAGCTGATACCGCGCGTGCAGGCCTGGCAGCCAATGGTGATATCGGCGGCGGGTATCGGTGTCGGTAAAGACCCCGTCGGTGACGCCGGTGCCCTTGGCCTCGAACTCGGTGCCCTCGTAGCGCATGCCGGCGATGAAGCGCCAATCGTCAACATCGACGGTGTTCATCAGGTAGGCGGCGTTGATGTCTTCGCTCATCTTGAAGTCGTTGACCCGCGACTCCTGCTCATCGAAGAAAGCATCGCGATCGAGACCTCCCAGCAGTTGCTTGATCGCGTCGGCGCTGATACCCGGACCGAACCGGCCGAGGCGGTAATCCACGGTGCCCTTTTGGAACTGGCCAAGATTGAGTTGCTCGTCGGTGAAGCCCAGGTCATCGAAATCCTCGTAGACCCAGGCGTCGAGATCGTTGTCCTTGTCGCGCCGGCTGACCTTGCCGCCGAACTTCATCTGGGAGGCGTAGCCTTTCAAGTCGTAATCGCGGGCCAGATCCAGGCGCATGTTCTTCTCGGTGTCGGTGGTTTTCTGTTGCTCCCACTCCACCTTGTCGAGGCTGAAGTTGTTGGGATCGTAGAAGCCTGGGCCAATGATCGGCCGCGGCTTGTCGCTGTCGTAGAAACCGCCGTCAAAACCATCGATGCCCTTGAACGTTGCGCCGGCAATATGGCCGGGGCTGTCCTCGCTGGACTCGCTGTAGCCGGCCTGGCCACTCAAGGTCCAGAGACCGAACAGGCGCTCGCCGCCGAGGACATAGGATTGGATTTCCTGGGTCTCTTCACGCTGCTTGAGCTTGCGTTCGCCCTCGGCAGGCCCGATTTCGCCTGGTGCCTGCGGGTTGTCGAAGGCAATGCTGGCGGCGTTGCGGGTTTCGGTGTCCTTGTAGCGGCTGTACAGCGTGCGCAGGTAATAGCTGCTGAAATCGTCAGGCTTGTAGTCGAAATTCAGCCCGCCGCCGGCGCGCTCGCGGCGGATGTCGTAGTCGCGCTGCTCGAATTCTTCGAGCCGTGAGCCTTGCTCGAAATCCCAGGCACCGCCGGTTTCGACGTTGTCCGAACCGAAGTCACGCTTCTGCCAGCTCAGCGCGGCAGCGACGCCGAAGTTGTCGATGCCGTCGCCCAGGCTGAAACGATCGCTGATGGCGCCGGAGAATTTCGGGCTGGTCTGGGCGGTGTTCTTGTCATAACTGGCTTCGCTGCTGCCGGTGTAGAACAGGCCTTCATGATCGAAAGCCGAGAGGCTCTTGACGTCCACCGTACCGCCCAGTGAGTTGGCGTCCATGTCCGGCGTCAGGGTCTTGATCACCGACAGCGACTGCACCAGCTCCGAGGGCAGCACGTCGAGGGCGACCGCGCGACGCTCGCTCTCCGGGGCCGGCACCAGCGTGCCATTGATGGTCACGCTGTTGAGGTCCGGCCCCAGCCCACGCACGCTGACGAAGCGACCTTCGCCCTGGTCGCGTTCGACGCTGATGCCCGGCAGGCGCTGCACCGCTTCGGCGACGTTCTCATCCGGCAACTGCGCCACGCCGTCGGCATGCACCACGCTCTTGATGCTGTCGGCGCTGCGTTGCTCCTTGAGGGCCTGGTCGATACTGGCGGCCTGGCCGACCACCTCGACGTGCTCGGTGGCCGATGGCTCGGCAGCGCTCAATCGCTCGCTGGCCACGGCCATGGCCAAGGCGGTAAACGTAAAACCGACGAGCCCGGCGGTGCTGGTGCGGTGCTGCATGGTGGTCCTCCCCAGGAATCCGAATATCCGCCAGGCAACGGCCCGGCAACTGGGAGGGCACGCTAGGGGTGGGGAATGACGGTTCTGTGACAGGGCTTGGCTGGAGGGGCTGCAATCAGCTGATTTAGGGGGCTGGCGAGCCTGAATGAGCTGAAATGACCTACTGGAACCGCGCTCGGAAACTCCGTGGCGAGGGAGCTTGCTCCCGCTGGGCCCTGTAGGAGCTGCCGAGCGAAGCGAGGCTGCGATCTTTCCAAAGCCCATTGAGTTGAGAGCGAAGGTTCTGGATCAAAAGATCGTCCGAACGCGGCCCGAGCCTTCGCCAGCTCCTACAGGCCCAGCGGGAGCAAGCTCCCTCGCCACGGGGCGGTGTTGCCGCAAAAAATCCGAATAACCGGTGAGCTGATTCGACCTCCCCCGCTCCGTTGCACGCCGTCACCGCCCTGTCACATTCATCTGCTGTGCTGGCCGCATTCCGCTTCTGGCAAAGGATTCCGGCCATGTTTTCCACGCTCCGCCCGCACCGTCTCAAACTCGCCCTGCTACTGCTGGCGGCGAACCTCGGGCTGATCCTGCATCTGGCCAACGGTTCGATCAAATCCGTGGAGCAATGGGTCTGGCTGGACATTCTCGGCGAGGGTGGCTCGGCGCTGCTGGCGCTGGTGTGGCTGGGCCTGGTCCTGAAAAGCCGCCCCGCCGGGCGGGTGACCAACTACCTGGTCCTGGGCCTGGGCTGCATTTTCTTTTCCTGGTGGATCGACAGCCTCGACGAGTTCATCCACCTACCCGACACCATCACCTGGGACCATTGGCTCGAATCCGGACCGATGCCGGTGGGCATGATCCTGCTGACGCTGGGCATTTACCATTGGCACCGCGAGCAACTGGCGATCAACGGGCAGATGGAGAAGCGCGAGCGGCTGTTTCGCGAGCACCGTCTGTTCGACAAACTCACGCCTTTGGGCGGCGCGGACTTTCTCAAGCATGAACTGACCGCCAGCCTGGAGGACAGCCGGCGCCGGCAGCAGCCCCTGTCGCTGTTGGCCCTGGACCTCGACAACTTCGCCGCGATCAACCAGCGTTTCGGCCACAGCGAAGGCGACGCCGTGTTGCAAGCCGTCAGCCAACTGCTGGTGATGAACCTGCGGCGCCAGGACCTGGTATGCCGCCTCGCCGGTGACCGCTTCGTCGTGCTGCTGCCCGACACGGGTGAAAGTCAGGGCCTGCGCCAGGCCAAGGAGCTGGAACAGGCGGTTCGCAGCCTCGCCCACAAGACCCGGCAACACGGCGAGCGCTTGCAACTGGCGGCCAGCACGGCGGTGGTGATGGCGTTCGACGAAACCCCTGAAGCCTTGCTCAAACGCCTGAACCTGACGCTGGCCCAAACCCGGCACACGCTGGCGAAAAGCGCCTGAGGCTGGCCGATGACACTCAAGACCCATTGGTACGAATCCGACAGCCGCTTCATTGCGGGGCACTATCAACCGGCGACGCTGATCGACCTGGCGCTGTCGCGGGACATCGACAGTCATCGCCTGCTGCGCGGCACCGGCCTGTTCCACGACGATATCCTCGCAGGCCGAAGCCGCATCAGCCCGCAACAGTTTCTCGGCCTGATCGATAACAGCCGACGGCTGCTGGATGCCAACGACAGCAGCTTCCTGTTCGGCCAACGACTCTTGCCCGGCCACTACGGACCGGCCAGCCATGCCCTGCGTCACGCCCAGAATCTGCATCAGGCGCTGGACACACTGCTCGACTATCAACTGCTGCTCAGCCCGTTGGCCGCACCTCGTTTGTTGCTGGACGAGCAGTACGCTTACATCCACTGGCTGGACAGCTGCGGCGCCGATGAGCAATGGCGCTTCGTGCTCGAAGCCAGCATGACGTCGATGGTGGCGATGAGTGCCTGGCTCAGCGGTGAACGCCTGCCCTGGCAATGCAATTTTCGCCATGACGAACCGCGTTACGTCGAACAATATTGGGTGCACCTGGGCGAGAACAGCCAGTTCAATCGACCGCTGGATATGATGCGCCTGCCCCGTCATTGCCTGGCCCAACCCTGGCCCAACACCTCGGCGACCGCTGGCCAAGTCGCGCGGATCGAAGCCCGGGAGCAGGTCGACCAATTGGGTTTCGCGTCGAGCTTCCTAGACTGCCTCTACGACTATCTGCATGCCCACGTACAGCAAACGCCAAGCCTGGAACAGACCGCACAGGCCTTCGCCATGAGCCCGGCAACGCTCAAGCGCAAGTTGCACAAGCACCACACCGGGTTCCAGCAACAGGTGGACCGGGTGCACACGCACGTGGCGCTGTACCTGTATCAGATCAAGGGGTTCAGCAACGAGGAAGTGGCGCAGTACCTGAGCTTCAACGATACGGCGAACTTTCGCCGCTCGTTCAAGCGCTGGACCGGCAGTACGCCGAAGTTGATCCGGCAGTTGCTGGCGCTGGGATAGGATTCGCGGGGCTCAATGCCCGCGAATGTAATGCTCCAACTGCCGGATCAGGTCCGCTTGCTCGACGAGTGATTCCTTCACCAGGTCGCCAATGGACAACAGGCCGATCAACTCACCGTTATCCAGCACCGGCAGGTGTCGCAAGTGGCTGTCGGTCATGACTTCCATGCAGCGGTCGATGCTTTGCTGACTGTCGGCGGTGATCACCGGTGTGCTCATGATGGTGCGCACCGTAGTGCCCACGGATGAGCGGCCCTTGAGCACCATTTTGCGCGCGTAATCCCGCTCGCTGAATACCCCCACCACTTGCCCGCCTTCGATGACCGGCAATGCGCCGACGTTTTTCTCGGCCATGATCTGCAACGCTTCGAGCACGGTCTGCTCCGGTGCGATGCTGTGGACCTGCTGGTTCTGCACGCTCTTGAGTCTTACCAGTTGGGCGGCGGTTTTCATTGTTAATCCCCAGGTTGCGAATAAAACAATAATTCAAGCGAAACCATTCCTATGGCGAGGGGATTGATCCCTGCTCGGTTGCGTAGCGACCGTAAGAATTTGGGGCCGCTGCGCAGCCCAGCGGGGATAAATCCCCTCGCCACAAATGGGTAAGCCAATCAGTCTTCGCCAATCTCCACCACATCACCGTTGAGCCGCACCGGCCACACCCGCAGGCGCTGCTCGGGGTATTCCAGGCAATGGCCGTCTTCCAGGCGGAAATGCTGTTTGTACATCGGCGAGGCAATCACCAGCTCGCCCTTGATGTTGCCCAGCAATCCACGACCGATGACGTTGGCGCCGGACTTCGGGTCGCGGTTGTCGACGGCGTACAACGGCTTGTCCGCATGTTCCGGCAGGTACAGCAGCGCCACTTGGTTGCCGTCATGCCAGGCGACCACGCCGGAGTTCGGTACCAGGTCCTCGCGGCTGCACAGGGCGCGCCATTGCTGGGGTTCTTGAGCGATACGAACGACGTTTGACTGGCTCATCAGAGCACCTCCTCGGTGACGGGAATCAGGTGAAGTTCGCCGGCATGCACCGGCCGGCGCTGGCCGCGCTCGCGGACGAAATGAACGTCCGGATCGCCGCGCTTGTCGTTGACGAAGGTCCGGAAGCGCTTGAGTTTTTCCGGGTCCTTCAAGGCGTTGGCCCACTCGCATTCGTAGCGGTCGACCACCAGCTGCATCTGCGCTTCGAGCTCGGCACCCAGGCCCAGGCTGTCGTGGATGATCACGTCCTTGAGGTAGTCCAGGCCACCTTCCAGGCTTTCACGCCAGACCGAGGTGCGTTGCAGCTTGTCGGCGGTGCGGATGTAGAACATCAGGAAGCGGTCGATGTAGCGGATCAGCGTCGCGTCGTCCAGGTCGGTGGCGAACAGCTCGGCGTGGCGCGGACGCATGCCGCCGTTGCCGGCCACATAGAGATTCCAGCCTTTTTCGGTGGCGATGACGCCGACGTCCTTGCTCTGGGCTTCGGCGCATTCACGGGTGCAACCGGACACGGCGAACTTGAGCTTGTGCGGCGAGCGCAGGCCTTTGTAGCGGTCCTCGATGGTCAGGGCCATTTGCACGCTGTCCTGCACGCCGTAGCGGCACCAGGTGCTGCCCACGCAGGACTTCACCGTGCGCGTCGACTTGCCGTAGGCGTGGCCGGTTTCGAAGCCGGCTTCGATCAGTTCGGCCCAGATGTCCGGCAACTGGTGCAACTGCGCGCCGAACAAGTCGATGCGCTGGCCGCCGGTGATCTTGGTGTAGAGGTCGTATTTCTTCGCGACGACGCCGATGGCGATCAGTTTGTCAGCGGTGATTTCCCCACCGGCAATGCGTGGTACCACCGAGTAGGTACCGTTCTTCTGCATGTTCGCCATGAAGGTGTCGTTGGTGTCCTGCAATGGCACCAGGTGCGGATCCATGATCGGCTGGTTCCAGCACGACGCCAGGATCGAACCCACCGCCGGCTTGCACAGGTCGCAACCGGTGTGGCCGCGACCGTGTTTGGCCAACAGCTCTTCGAAACTGATGATCCCTTCCACTCGCACCAGCGCATACAGCTCCTGGCGGGTGTAGGCGAAATGTTCACACAGGCTCTTATCGACGCTGACGCCACGGGCGATCAGTTCGTGCTCAAAGACTTGCTTGACGAGGGCCGCACAACCGCCGCAGCCGGTGCCGGCCTTGGTGTCGCACTTGAGCTGGCCGAGATCGGTGCAGCCGCCGTCGATGGCCGAGCAGATCGAGCCCTTGGTGACGTTGTGGCACGAGCAGATGGTCGCGGCTTCAGGCAACGCCGCCGGGCCGAGTGTCGGGGCGCCTTCGGAGGACGGCAGGATCAGGCTGGCGGCATCCTTGGGCAAGGCGATGCCGTTCTGCATGTACTGCAAGAGCGTGTCGTAGTAGCTGTTGTCGCCGACCAGTACGGCGCCAATCACGCGCTTGCCGTCAGCATCGACCACCAGGCGCCGGTAGCTGGCGCTGGTTCCGTCGATGAACTGGAAGCTGCGCGAACCCGGCGTATGGCCGTGCGCGTCGCCGATGGAGCCGACATCGACGCCCAGCAGCTTGAGCTTGGTGGACATGTCCGCGCCGGTGAAAGCCTCGCCGGCTTCGCCACAAAGGCGCGCGGCGACGTTGCGGGCCATCTGGTAGCCCGGCGCGACCAGCCCGAAGATGCTGCCATTCCACGCCGCGCATTCACCGATGGCGTAGATGTCCGGGTCGCTGCTCTGGCAATGATCGTCGATCACCACGCCACCGCGCGGGCCGATTTGCAGCTCGCATTGGCGGGCCAGGGCGTCCTGGGCGCGGATACCGGCGGAAAACACGATCAGGTCGGTTTCGAGGAAATCGTCGCTGCCGAAGTTCATCCGATAGCGGTATTGCTCACCCGTGCTGATGGATTCGGTGCCCTTGGACAAATGCACGCCGACGCCGAGTTTCTCGATGCGCGCCTTGAGGGCCAGCCCGCCCTGCTCGTCCAGTTGCACCGGCATCAACCGTGGGGCGAATTCGACGACGTGGGCTTCCAGGCCAAGGGTTTTCAAGGCGTTGGCCGCCTCCAGGCCCAGCAAGCCACCGCCGACGACTACGCCACGACGGGCATTGCTCGCGGCGGCACGAATGGCATCGAGGTCTTCGAGCGTACGGTAGACCAGGCAGGAATCGCCTTCGGCGCCCTGGATCGGTGGCACGAACGGGTAAGAACCGGTGGCGAGCACCAGCTTGTCGTAGCGGATGCGTTCCCCGGCGGTGACCACTTCGTGCGCCTGACGGTCGATTTCCAGTACCGGCACGCCCAGGTGCAGCGTGACGCCAGGGGTCTGGTACAACGAGGCTTCGCCCAAGGCCAGCGATTCGGCGTCCCGGCCGGAAAAATACTCGGACAGGTGCACGCGGTCGTAGGCACGCATCGGCTCTTCGCTGAAGACATGCACGCGGTAATGGTTGAGGGCGCCGCGCTCGATCAGTTGCTCGACGCAGTGGTGGCCGACCATGCCATTGCCGATCACGATCAGCGTTTGCAGCTTGTTCAGGGAAGCAACGTTGGAATTCATAAAAGCACCCGACAAAAGCCCATCACGGTTTTTTGAAAGCAAAAAAAAGACGCCTGAAACCTTGCGGTTCCAGGCGTCTTTGCCTGTTCTGTGCGGTATCGATCCGGCGACTGCGCCCTGATCTACCGTTATCCCCCGGCCTGCTGGCACTCGATCTTCGTTGACCGACGGGGCTGCCCACTCGATTGTGTTCACGGTGGACCTGGACAACGTCTTGCAGCGAGCGTGCCAAACCTTGCTTGACCAGCCGCGACAACCTCATGGGCATCCCACAATCCCCTGTGGGAGCGGGCTTGCCCGCGAAGAGGCCCGCCCTGCCACCTCAAGCTGACCGGCGCCAGCTACCGTTTCACTAGCACCACCCTCTGCCTTGCGATGGTGCGGCAACCCACCTGCGGCTTCATAAAAGTGCACCCCTTCAAACCCGCCGGCAAAAATCCTGAACCATCGCCAACCCCGATTTTCACAATAAGTGAGGAGCCCGTCCGGTCGCCGCACAAGCAACTCGCGACGCCTGACAGTGGCTTGTTGTCCACCCCGAAACGAAGGAGATTCAACGATGAAAATCAATGAAATCATGAGTCGGGAAGTCCGCACGATCTCGCCTGATACCCCATTGCGCGAAGTCGCGCTGATCATGCGCCAGGCCGATATCGGCGCGCTGGTGATCAATCAGGACGACCGCATGGCCGGGATGGTGACCGACCGCGACTTGGTGGTTCGAGCCATGGCCGAAGGCATGAACATGGACACCCCGGTCAGTCGGATCATGAGCGATGAGGTGCGCTATTGCTTCGATGACGAAGAGATCGACCACGTCGCCAAGAACAGGGCCCAGATCGAAAAACGCCGCCTGCCGGTGGTGAACCGTGACAAGCGCCTGGTGGGCATGGTCTCGCTGGCCAACGTCGCCAGTTGCAACGCCGATAAAGTCAGCGCCAACCTGCTGCGCGGCGTCGCGCGCCCCCACTGACCCTTGGAAGGAGCTGCGGAGCAAGCACAATGGATGAGCGAAACCCACCTGTGGTGGTGATCTGTGGTTCCACCGCCGGCGTCGGGCGCGCCACCGCACACCGATTCGCTGTCGCGGGCTACCGGGTCGGCTTGTTGGCCCGGGGCGAACAAGCATTGGCGGCCACGGCGGAAGAACTGGATCAATTGGGTGCGACGTGCCTGGGGATCAGCGTCGATGTCGCCGACGCCGAAGCGCTATTCGATGCGGCTCAACGAATGGAGCGGGAACTGGGACCGGTCGGTGTGTGGGTCAACTGCGCGATGGTCACGGTGTTTTCGCCCATCCGCCAGTTGAATGCCGAGGAAATCCGCAGGGTGACCGAGGTGACTTACTTGGGTACCGTCCACGGCACCCTCACGGCGCTGGACCTGATGGGACCGCGCAATCGTGGGGTGATTATCCAGGTCGGTTCGGCGCTGGCCTACCGCGCCATTCCGCTGCAGGCGGCCTATTGCGGGGCCAAGTTCGCGGTGCGAGGCTTCACTGATTCCTTGCGCTGCGAACTGCTTCACGAGCACAGCGATATCAAGGTCTGCATGGTGCAACTGCCTGCGATCAACACACCGCAGTTCGATTGGGCGCGCAACAAGTTGGGCAAGCGTGTGCAACCGGTGCCGCCGATTCATGACCCGGACGTGGCCGCCCGGGCAATATTCAGCGTGGTCAAGCGTACGCCCAGGGAATTGTGGCTGGGTGCGGCCTCGCTCAAGGCCATCGTCGGGACTTGCCTGATGCCGGGACTGCTTGATCGCTTGCTGGCCCGTAACGCCTATTCAGGACAGATGACCAACGAGGATGACGACCCTCAGCGCCCGGATAACCTGTTCGAACCGCAGGAGCCTTTGCATCGTACCCGTGGGCGGTTCAGCGGCCGCTCACGGGATTCCGCGTTGGCCCTGAGTTCGACCCAGGTATCGGCGCTGCTGCTCGCCACCGGCGGTTTGCTGTCAGTCGTGCTGCTATTGTTTTGAGCCGACGCGGCGGAACCACCGATAACCGTATCCGTGCAAGGTCAGGCCCGATTGTTTCCTGGTCGGGTACGGACTGTCGGACAACACTTCCTCGAAACCCTCCAGGTCCATTTCCCGCAACCGCACCGTGACCGCGTCCTTGCCGAGGTTCGCCAGCATGATCGAGGTGGCCTCGCAGACATGGGCGATGGCGAACACTGCTGGATGGTCGACCGTCAGCAGTTGTGCCTTGCCGTCGCCAACTTCCTTCAGGTCCGCGCGGGCCCGCAACAATTGACGTGCCCGGCTCAACAACGATTCGGGGTCTTTCAGTTGGCCTGCAACGTTCAAATGCGTGTAGGCAAACCGCCCTTCATCGATCACCGGGACGGTCGGGCGTCGGGCCGAGGAAAATCCGCCGTTGGCCTGGTCATTCCATTGCATGGGCGTGCGCACCGACAGACGCTCCGGGCGGGACAGGTCGTCGCCCATTCCAATTTCTTCGCCGTAGCGCACGATCGGCGTGCCGGGCAGCGACAGCAACAACGCCTGGGCCAATGCCTGGCGACGCACGTCACCGTCGAGCATTGGCGCCAGGCGTCGGCGAATACCTCGGCCATACAAGCGCATGTCCGGCTCCGGAGCGAAGGCCTGCATCACCTCTTCGCGCTCCTGCTCGCTCAGGCGCTCCAGGTCGAGCTCGTCACGGTTGCGCAGCCACACCGCGTAATTCGCGCCGTCCGGTGGTGCGGGCCGCCGGGTGATCGCCCGTTGCAGGGGTTCGGCTTCGCCGCGGGCCAGGGCCAGGAACAGGTGATTGTTGACCCAGAAATCCAGCACCAGGCCCAGGCGCTCCCCGGTGCCGAAATAATGGCTGTAGCGCTCCGGCTCGACGTCCACTTCGCCCATTAGCACCCCTTCGGGATTGATCTCGGTCATGCACTTGAACAACCGATCCAGCACCCAGACACCCTGCTCTTCATCGCCACCTCCGGCCTGTTCCACCAGATGGGAAGCGGCATCGAGGCGAAAGCCGGCGATACCGAGTTCGAGCCAGTGGACCATGACCCGCTCGATCTCCTCGACGACCCGCGGGTTCGCCAGGTTCAGGTCCGGTTCGTGGCGATAGAACAGATGCCGATAGTACTGCCCTGCCTGCTCGTCCCACTGCCAGATGCTGTCTTCCACCGAGGGAAAGATTGGCTGGTTGCCGTCGTCCACCGGCGTGTCGGACCACAGGTAGTAATCCCGGTAGACGCTGCCCTTGTCCCGTCGTGCCCGGAGGAACCAGGGATGCTGGTCGCTGGTGTGCTGCACGACCAGTTCAAGGATCACGCGGATGCCACGTTCACCGGCCTGCACGATCAACTGGCGCAAATCCTCTTCGCTGCCAAAGCGCGGGTCCAGCGCCATGAAATCGCTGACGTCATAGCCGGCGTCCTTGAACGGTGACCGATACAACGGCATCAGCCAGAGCGCACCGACGCCCAACGCTTGCAGGTAATCGAGTTGCCGGATGATGCCCTTCAAGTCGCCACGGCCGTCGCCGTTGCTGTCGTAGAACAAGGAAGGATCGATTTGATAGATCAAGGTATTGCGGTGCCAGTTGGCTTTCATCGGTCACTCCTTATCGACACAGGATCAATGCCTGCTCGGCGGCCAGTCGACCGCTGAACGGCTGGCCTTCATCCGCCCCGTCGCTGGCGACTTCCACGCGCCAGGGGTCGGCCAGGGGAAACGTCTGCTCATGGTCGGCAAAGTTGATGCAGACCAGGCGCTCGTCGCCCTCGCAACGGCGACGATAAGCCAGCACTTGCGGATGCGACGGCAGTTCTTCCCAGCCGCCCAGGCGCAGCGCCAGGCTGTTGCGTCGGCAGGCCAGCAAGCGGCGGTAGAGCGCCAGCACCGAATCGTCGGCACGTTCTTGCGCCTCAACGGACAGTGCGCCTGCATCGGGTGCAAAAGGCAGCCAAGGCGCCTGTCCCGACCAGCCGTGAGGCGCTCGCTGGGTCCAAGGCAGCGGTGCTCGGCTGCCATCGCGTCCACCGGGATCGACGCGGGTCTGGGCGGTCACTTGGGTATCTTCCAATCCCAGTTCTTCGCCCTGATAGATGAATGGCGTGCCGCGCAGCGTCAGCAACATCACCGCCGCCGCCCGGGCCCGGCGCAATGAGCCGCCGTAGCGACTGCGATGACGACTGTTGTCATGATTGGACAGCACCCAGGTGGGCCAGGCCTGCAAGGGGCCGAGGTCGTTTTCCACTTCGCGGATGCACATGCGAAACACCACCGGATCCCAGGGCGCGTCCAGCGGCGGGAAGTTGAAGGACATGTGCAGCTCGTCACTGGCGCCGTAGTAGGCCGCCACCTGCGCCGTGGAGCGGATGTTCACTTCGCCGATCAGCACCCGCTCGCCGGGGTAGCTGTCCACCAGGCGCCGCAGCCCGCGCAGCACTTCATGGCTGTAGGGCTGGTCATTGATCTTGACCATGGTTTCGCCGGCCATGCAGCGCGGGTCGTCGGCGAAGCTCTGGTCCTTGCCGACGCAATGCACCACGTCGACGCGAAACCCATCGACGCCGCGCTCGAGCCAGAAGCGCAACACCTGATGCATGGCGGCGACGACTTCGGGGTTGTGCCAGTTGAGATCCGGTTGTTGCGGCAGGAAGAAATGCAGGTAGTACTGCTGGCTGGTCTCGTCCCAGGTCCAGGCGCTGCCGCCGTCGATCGAGGCCCGCCAATTGTTGGGTTCGTCCCGCCAGATGTACCAGTCGCGCTTGGGGTTGTCGCGGCGGGAACGCGATTCGATGAACCATGGATGTTGGTCGGAGGTGTGGTTGGGCACGAAGTCGAGCAGCACTTTCAAGCCGCGTTCGTGGGCCTGGGCAATCAATGCATCCAGGTCCGCGAGGTTGCCGAACAGCGGATCGACGTCGATGTAGTCGCAGATATCGTAGCCCGCGTCACACATCGGCGAGCGGTACACAGGCGACAACCACAACGCGTCGATGCCCAGCCGTTGCAGATGGTCCAGGCGTGCAGTCAATCCGGGGAGATCGCCAATGCCATCGCCGTTGGCATCGGCAAAAGAGCGAGGATAAACCTGGTAGATCACAGCGTTCTTCCACCAGGGCGAATGGAAGGAGTTGGGCATGTCGCCTCCTCTGATCGCAGTGTTTGGTGGGCAAGACCGCGGCCCCGCCTGATGCCCCTGTTATCAGGGGACATCAGTTAAGAACCGGAAAAGGCGCCTGGGGTTCGTTTTTTCTTGATGGGTGGTGGGTCAGCGGGAGATTGGTTGAATGTGCCGCCGTCTTCGTCGGATCGCCGCCCGGAGCAAGCTCGCTCCCACAGGTCGTGCAAACGACACGAACCCTTGTGGGAGCGAGCTTGCTCGCGAAGACGGTGGGTCAGCTTGAGGAAGTTCCAGCAGCCCGCTCGACCATCGCAACGATGGTCACGAACAACTCCTGCTTGGCCTCGTCCGCGCTGATGTCCCCATTGGCCGCCGCATCGGACAACGCCTCCGCCGCCCCCAGCATCGCCCGCAGGCTCGCTTGGGAAAGACGCCCGTTCCCGGCGAACGGCTCCAGTACCGACCGGCATTTATCCAGGAAGATCCTTTCGTATTCCCGCTTGATGAGCTCCAGCTCAGGTGAACTGCTCAGGGCTGCGCTGACGCCAGGAATTTCCCTGCCCTGAAGCAGCACGCACTCGACGAAGGCATCGGCAATCACCTGCGAACGACTTTCCAGGATGGGCTCGCTGGCCTCGAGCGCTGCGTCCATCAGGGCCGTTTGGCGCGCATCGAAATCCTGGTACAGCGCGACCAAAAGCCCTGATCGAGTGACGAAATGATCGTAGACGATCGGCTTGGTCACGCCAGCCTGTTCCGCGAGCCGGGCGAGCGTCAGTGCTTCGCTGCCCTCCTCGCGCACCAGCCGCCAGGCGACATCCAACAATTGCCGTTGGCGATCCGCGCGGGCCAGGCGTCGACGGGGCGCCGGGGAAGACGATGAATTTTCTTCGGTGCTTGACATGCTAACTTTACCAACCGTAACTTACTGTTCGTAACTTAACCAAGCATACTCGCTTGACGTTGTGTGATGCCAGAAGGAGATTCGCTATGCACGCGCTAATCGTTGTTGCCCACCATGACCCCCGCTCCCTGACCCATGCGCTGGCCCAGGCCATCGGCGACGGGATCACCCAAGCCAACCGCGCCAATACCTTCGAGATTGCCGACCTGGCCGCCGAAGGTTTCGATCCACGCTTTGGCCTCGCCGACCATGCCGTCCACCGCCGCGAGGCCATGCCACCCGCGGATGTGCTGGCTGAACAAGCGAGAATCGACCGGGCCGACGCGCTCGTGCTGGTTTACCCGATCTACTGGTGGTCGATGCCAGCGCTGCTCAAGGGTTGGATTGATCGAGTGTTTTCCAATGGTTGGGCATTTGATTACAAGCTCGCCGAGTCGTTTACCCAGAAGCTCCAGCGATTGCGGGTCCATCTCGTAGCGCTCGGAGGGGCCGATGCCGACAGTTTCCAACGTCATGGCTACGACCAGGCGATGATCACGCAGATCGACCACGGGATTTTCGATTACTGCGGTGCGCGGGTGGTGAGTTCCGTACGCTTGCTGGAATCGGAATCCCTCGATCCGAAAGCCCATTTGCAAGCCGCGCTTGCCCTCGGCCAGCGGCTGTTTCCGAGGGTCGAAGAAACCTCGCACGCGCAGGTCGACGCTGAGTGCGCCTGATCAGAGTGCACGCTGGCCAGCCGTGGACAACGCGACATCCCGTTGATAGATATCCGGGATGTACACGGCCTGACCCTGGCTGTCCGCCTGCACCGTCCAATAACCCAGCAGGATCGGCAGGGGCTTGGCCAGCCTGAATTCATGAGTCAGCTCGCTGGCCAGCAACGTATCGGTCCGGGTGCGCTCGGCAGGGGTCACCAACAGGTCCCGCAGGTGCATGACTTGTTCGATGCGCACGCAGCCCGAACTGAAAGCCCGTGGGCCCTTGCTGAACAGTGCCTGGCTGGGTGTGTCATGCAGGTACACCGAGAACGGATTGGGAAAGCGGACCACCAATTTTCCGAGCGGGTTTTTCGCACCGGCATCCTGGCGCAGCATCAGGTCGCCAGGATGTTCCCAATCGATATTTTCCACCGCCAGCGGCAAGCCATCCCGATCGAGCACCTTGAGGTTATGCCGGGCGAGAAACTCCGGGTCGCGGCGAATCTCGGGCAGTTTGTCTTCACGCATGATCGTCGGCGGGATGGTCCACGTGGGGTTGAGCGTCAGGCGAGTGATGCGCGATTTGATCAAGGGTGTCTGGCGTTCGGCACGCCCCACCTGGGTGCGGGTTTGCCACACGGGCGCGCCGCCCTGGTAGACCGTCAGTTGCGCCGCCGCCACGTTGACCAGCACGCTATCGGGCTCCAGGTCCTGGGCCAGCCAACGCATGCGCTCCAGGTTGATGCGCAACTGCTCGCGGCGCATGGCTGGGCTGATATTCAGTTCGGTGACGGTCCAGGGCCCGACGACCCCATCGGCTTGCAGTGAATGATGAAGCTGGAAGCTTTTCATCGCCTCCACGAGGCTCGCGCTGTAATGCTCATCGGCGTCGAGTGGCGGCACGCTGAGGTAGCCTTCGTTGAACAGGCGCCGGGCCAGGGCCGGTACGCGGGCGTCGCGCTTGTCCGGTTGCAACAAGGGGCCGCTGGGCACCGATTGCCAGTTCGCCAGGGGCTGCTGTCGTTGTCTCGCGTAGAGTTCGCGCAGGTCGCGATAAAGCGCCAGGCTCGGCCGCGCCAACTCGAAAGCCTCTGCCGGGTCTTGCAGGCCCGCCACGGCGAAATGCAACACCATGGCCTGCCGGTCCGGCAACTGGGGATTGGCTTTCCAGATCGGCTCCAGGCGATTCTGTGGCAGATGGCCGAAACGCAATTCATGCAGGGCTTGCAGGTAGCGTTGGCTGATGGCGATGTCGGTACAGGCCGCGTTGGCGTAACGGCCCTCGTCCGGCAGGTCGTAACGGGCCGGATCGAGTCCGTCATCGGCCAGTTGCTGTAGCTGGGTTTGCAACGCCTGCAACCGCCCGTCGTCCGTCCAGATCGCCTGGCCTGCGTTTTGCTGGTAAAGCGCCTGCAGGCTCATCACCGTCGGAAAGTCGACGCCACCGGCCAATTCGGGGCAATTGACCGACAGTTGCGCCAGTGTGGTTTGCGCCTGGGCCGGATCGCCGTCCTCGGCCGTAGCGACCAATGGCGCAACGAGCAATAAAAGGCTCAGGTAACATGCGGACTTTTTGAACAACTGCTTTACTCCAATCCATGGCCGTCTCGTTGACGGTGAATTTTGCGACAGGTACGACCCGCCATCATGCAGACAAACAAAACCGGACGGGATGCCGCAAACGAACGCCACCGCAAGCTGCCTTCACCTGTATCGGCCTTCTTGCGCCGATTCTGCCTGGTCGTGACCGGCCTTGGCATCCTGTGCAGCCCGGCGCTGGCCGAAAAACTCAACGCCCAGCCGCTTTACAACAGCCTCGCCCACGCCGCGCCGGAACTCAATCCCCAAGCGCTGAAAAGTGCCCTGAGTGCGATGCAGTGCGCAGTTGCCAACGGTGCTCGACAGGCTCGCCATCTGGCGGTGATCGACTATTCGCAACCTTCGACGGCCCGGCGCTTGTGGATCTTCGACCTGCGCCAGAAAAAGCTGGTCCTGCGTGATCTCGTGGCCCACGGGCAGAAATCCGGGGAAAACTTCGCCACCCAGTTTTCCAACCGACTGGGCAGCTATCAATCGAGCCTGGGGCTGTTCCGCACCCAGGAAAGCTACCAGGGCACCCACGGCTACTCGCTGCGCATGGATGGCCTGGAACCCGGATTCAATGACCAGGCGCGCGACCGGGCGATCGTCATCCACGCCGCTGATTACGTGAACCCGCTCTGGAGCGTGCGCCAGGGGCGTATCGGCCGCAGCCAGGGCTGTCCCGCCGTGCGTCCGCAAGTGGCGCGGCAAGTGATAGACAAGCTCAAGGGCGGGCAATTCATGTTTTCCTGGTACCCGGACCCGGCGTGGCTCAAGCGCTCGCCCTATCTCAATTGCCAGCCGCAGCAGGTGGCGAGCATCCTCGCGACTAGCGGGGGCTAGCAGCCCTTTGTGGCGAGTGAGCAAGCTCCCTCGCCACAGGGATTGCAGTGCATGGGTTCGTGGTTAAAATGCCGGCCTTTCGAGTCGCTGGCGTTTTTATCTGATGAACCCTCAAGCCCTTCAAACATTGCAGAGCCATTTGCTGACGGCGCTGGAATCGGCACCCGACGAAACCCGTCGCCTGTTCCATGGCCGCGGGCGCTGCTGGCCGGGGCTGGAACAGATTACCGTCGACTGGCTGCAAGGCGTGGTGTTGGTCTCGCTGTTCAAGGAACCCGATCCAACGCAACTCGATGACCTGTTCGCCATGCTGCGCACCCTCGCCGCCTCGCCCGCCTGGCAACACAGCGGTGCCCACACCCTCGCGGTGCAACATCGGTACCTGCCCGACAGCCTGACCCAATGGTTGGTGGGCGAACCGATCGATGAATGGACCCTGGCCGAAGGCGGCCTGCGTTATCGGATCGACCTGGGCAAGAAGCAGAACAACGGCCTCTTTCTCGATATGCGCTATGGCCGCGACTGGGTGCGCGCCCACGCCCAAGGCAAGCGCGTGCTCAACCTGTTCGCCTATACCTGCGGTTTCTCGGTGGCGGCCATCGCCGGCGGCGCCCGCCATGTGGTCAACCTGGACATGTCCCGCGCAGCCCTGAGCCGTGGTCGCGACAATCATCGCCTGAACGGCCATGACCTGGGCCAAGTGAGCTTTCTGGGGCACGACCTGTTCAAATCCTGGGGCAAGGTGATCAACAGTGGGCCCTATGACCTGGTCATCATCGACCCGCCCACGTTCCAGAAAGGCAGCTTCCTGATGACCAAGGATTATCAGCGGGTGCTGCGCCGCCTGCCGGAGCTGCTGACCGCTGCAGGTACGGTCCTGGCCTGTAGCAACGACCCGGCGACCGGTCCTGACTTCCTCATCGACGGCGTCATGCGTGAAGCGCCCGGCCTGATATTCGAAGAGCGACTGCCAAATCCTCCGGAATTTCCAGATACAGACCCCGCCTGTGGCTTGAAGGCCATGGTGTTCAAGCGTAAGGACCCGGCCATCGACTGAAAACTGCGTGTCGGGATTACACATTTCCACTATTTGATGGATCTTGCCCGCGACTAGACTGTTTCACGTTGTCTGCAGCGTGAACCGGTCCGGTTGCACCTGCGGCAACCTCGAACCCGGACTGTTCAAGGATTGAAGAACCATGTCGCAATCACATCCCTCTGACCCGCGCCAGCGCTGGCGCGCACTGATCGTCTTGTGCCTGGGCGTGCTGATGATCGTGCTCGACGGTACGGTGGTGAACGTCGCCCTGCCCTCGATCAAGGACAACCTGCAATTCAACGACACCAACCTGGCCTGGGTCGTCAATGCCTACTTACTGACCTTTGGCGGCTTCCTGCTGCTCGGCGGTCGCCTCGGTGACCTCTATGGCCACCGCCGGCTGTTTACCCTGGGATTGGCGGCGTTCACCCTCGCGTCGCTGGCCTGCGGACTGGCGCCATCACAGTCATGGTTGATCACTGCCCGTGCGGTTCAAGGCCTCGGCGGTGCGGTGGTCACGGCGGTGGCCTTGTCGTTGATCATGGACTTGTTCACGGAGCCCGGTGAACGCGCGCGGGCGATGGGCGTGTACAGTTTCGTCTGTGCTGCGGGCGGCAGTATTGGTGTGCTGTTGGGTGGTTTGCTGACCGATCTGCTGAGTTGGCATTGGATCTTCCTGGTCAACCTGCCTGTCGGCCTGATCGTCCTGGCCCTGTCTCTCAAGTTGTTGCCCGCCGTGCGTACCGAAGGCAGCGGACAACTGGATGTTGCCGGCGCGGTGACCGCCACCCTGTCGTTGATGATCGCCGTGTACGCCGTGGTCAACGGCAATGAGCGGGGCTGGACCTCCCTCCACACGTTGGGCCTGTTGGCAGCCTCGGCCTTGTTGATGCTGGGCTTCATCCTGCTCGAACGCCGGATTGCGCATCCCTTGATCCCGATGAGCCTGTTTCGCCTGCATAACCTGCGCACCGCCAATCTGCTCGCCGTGCTCTGGGCCGCGTCGATGTTCGCCTGGTTTTTCCTGTCGGCGCTCTACCTGCAATTGGTGCTGGGCTATACGCCGATGCAAGTGGGATTGGCGTTCCTGCCAGCCAACGTGATCATGGCGATTTTTTCCCTGGGTCTGTCCGCGCGGCTGGTGATGCGCTACGGCACACGAACGCCGTTGGCGGCAGGCCTGCTGCTCGCCGCCATCGGCCTGGCACTGTTCGCACGGGCACCGCTGGACGGCCAGTTCGTCGGCGACGTTCTGCCGGGCATGTTGCTGCTGGGGTTGGGCGCGGGGATGGCGTTCAATCCGATGTTGCTCGCGGCGATGAGCGACGTGGAACCCAAGGATTCCGGCCTGGCATCAGGCGTCGTCAATACATCGTTCATGATGGGCGGCTCCGTGGGCCTGGCGGTGCTGGCAAGCATTGCCGCGTACCGGACCAAGACGGCCGCGTCCGATCTCGCGCCGCTGGTTGCGCTCAACGACGGGTACCAGATGGCGTTTTTGATCGGCGCAGCGTTCGCGCTGACCGCAGCCGTACTGGCGGGCCTGCTGCTGCGAAGCACCACGACGGGACAGCAGGCGAAGGTCGACTCCGCAGCCCACCCTGCCCCTTGACGGCAGCGGGCGGCAACGGCGGGCATCAAGTGATGCCTGTCGTTGCTGCCGGTCCAGTCGAGTCTCAGGCGGCCATCCGCTCACACGCTTCGGCGCAGGACTGGCAGGCCTTGGCGCAATCCTGACAGTGGCCCGCCTCATGTTTCGCGCATTCTTCACCACAAGCCCGACAGATGCTCGCGCAGACGATACAAAGATCCGTCGCCACCCGACTGTCACGCTGCATCAGCGTTGCGGCGAGGCGGCACAGGTCGGCGCAGTCACGGTCCAGCTCGATGCAACGGGCCATCATCTGAACGTTTTCTTCTTGCAGGCAAGCGCTGGCGCACGCCTCGCAGGTCATGGCGCAGGCGAGGCATTCGTCGATGCAGGTTTGATAACGGCTGTTCATGGCACTCTCCTCTTTTGAAGGTCGATTCAAAAAATGCATACCGCCTGTTCAAGGCAGGTATAAGCGTGCGACTCGGCCCGTGAACCGGGGGTTTCAAAAGAAAAATTACATTTTCGTCAGCTGGACCGGCGCCTGCCGTTCATCCTGCGTCCGGCAATCAGATCACCAGCGTCAACCACGCCGACACCAGCAGCAACACCGCCATGACGCGGTTGAACCGCCCCATCGCCACGGCGGAACGGCAGAACCTCGCGGCGCCGCGCCCCAGGTAGGCCCAGGCCGTCATGCAAGGAATGGATATCGCGAAGAACGCCAGGGACAGCCAGAGCACGCGTACGGTACGGTCCGCCTCGGCGCCGGCGAATACGCTGACCACCGCCAACGCCATCATCCAGGTCTTCGGGTTCACCAGTTGCAACCCGGCGGCACCCGCCAGGCCCAGCCGGGGGCCTTCCACCGGTTTGTCGGGGTCAATGGCCTCGGCGGGCGCGCTGAAAATCTGCCAGGCCATCCAGCTCAGCCAGGCGATGCCGGCCCAGGACAACACTGTCTGGATCGTCGCGTGCCGGGCCAGCACGTCCCCCAAGCCGGTGCCGACCACCAATACCAGCAACGCGGCGGCAGCACAGGCACCGAGGATGATCGGCCAGGTGGTCGTCAGGCCAAAGCGAGAACTGTGGCTCAACACCAGGATATTGGTCGGGCCCGGGGTGATGGAGGCGACAAAGGCAAACAAGGCAAACGGCAGCAACTGGTCCATGGAGCAATTTCTCGGTGGATGATCGTAGGGCTGATCATCCCGATGCCGGCGTGGTCAGTCTGGAACAATTGAGCAGCGCTTGCGGTAGTCCGCCGGGCTCATGCGATAGGCGCGCTGGAACCAGCGGCCCAAGTGACTCTGGTCGGCGAAGCCGAGCATGGCCGCCACCGCCACGGCGCTTTCACCACGGGCCAGCAACCGCCGCGCCCGCGCCAGGCGCAGTTGGATAAGGTAAGCATGGGGCGCCAGGCCGAAAGCGGCCTTGAATGCGCGGCTCAGGCGAAAACGATCGACACCGGTGGCCCGCGCCAGGTCGTCGAGGCCGATGTCTTCGCTCAGGTGGCTATGCAGATAGTCGCGGGCCTGCTGCGCAACCAACGGCAGGCGCGGGTCGGGATTGATCCGTGCGCGCCAGTGCAAGTGTTGGGTAAGGTTCGCCAGCAGCGTGTCGAGGGCGGTCTGGCGGACGATCAGGATGTCTTGCTCGTGCAGGCTCTGGAAGGCCGTGGCGGTGGCGCTCGCCAGACGCGCGTCATCATTCAGGGTGGCGGCAAAGCCCAGCTGGGCATTGTCCGGCGCTTCATCGAACAAGGAGCGCAGCTCGCGCTCGAGCCAGTGCGGTTCGAGGTACAACGTGCGGTAGGTGAAACCGTGTTCGTGGGGTGCGTTTCCGTCATGCAGTTCGCCGGGTTCGAGCAGGAACACTTTGCCCGGTGTGCTGTTGTGTTGCTGCCTTCGGCAATGGAACTGTTGCACGCCCTGCTCCGTCACGCCCACCAGGTAGGCATCGTGCCAATGCGGATCGTAGGCATGCCCCTCGAAATGCGCGCGCACGGTCTCGATGCCGGACGTGGCGTCCTGCTTGAGATCGATCCAGTTGCGCGCGGTCATGGGCTGTCTCGTTTATGTATCGGCTGGCTGAGATTAAACGACTTGGATGGGCTGGTCTGGAAGATTTGTGCAGTTTCACTCCGGCATTGTGTTCGCTCCCACAATGGATTGAGGTGCAGCCCCTCCTAGCCTTCAAGCATCCGGCGTAATTACCGGCAACACGGTCTCCACGGCCAACCGTGCCAGTTCCGCATCCTCTTCGGCCTTCACCCCGGAAACCCCGATGGCACCAATGCACTCGCCATCGTGGCGGATGGTCACGCCACCTTCGAGCATGCCTTGCAAGTGCGGGGCGCTCAGGAAAGCCAGGCGGCCGCCGTTGATCATGTCTTCGAAGGCCTTGCTGTCACGCCGGCCCATGGCGGCGGTGCGGGCTTTTTCGGTGGCGATGTAGGCCGATAAGGGCGAGGCACCGTCCAGGCGCAGCAGCCCCAAGGGATGCCCGCCATCGTCTACCACGCAGACCGATACGGCCCATTGGCGCTGGTGAGCCAGCTCCTTCGCCGCCACCAGCAACTGAGCAACATCCTGCTCGGTGAGTACCGCTTTGGTTTTCATGAATCACTCCGTGCTGTGCGATGAGTCCCGCCGACTAACGCCCGCGGGATCCAGGTCATTGCGATGATTATTCGCCGTAGATATCGAAATCGAAATATTTCTGGCGAATCCGGTCATAGGTGCCATTGGCGCGGATGGTTGCCAGGGCCTGGTTGAAACGGCTCGCCAGCGGATCGTTCTTGCGCACCGCAATGCCAATGCCCGTGCCGAAGTATTGTTCTTCGACGAAATTCGGGCCAACAAATTCAAAATCCTTGCCTTCCGGGCGCTTGAGCAAGCTTTCGTCGATCACCACCGAGCTGGCCATCGTCGCGTCCAGGCGGCCGCCCAGCAGGTCGAGGAAGATTTCGTTCTGCGAACCATAGCGGATTACTTCGGCGCCCGCCGGGGCAAATTTTTCGGTGACGTAGCGATCGAAGTTGGTCGCCCGCTGCACGCCGATCCGCTTGCCCTTGAGCTGCGAGGGAATCTCGCTGATGCCGCTGCCCTTGCGAAACACCAGGCGGGCCGGGATGCGGTAGTAACGGTTGGTGAAGTCGACCGATTTCATGCGCTCCGGCGTGATCGACATGGAAGAAATCACCGCGTCGACCTTCTTCACCTTGAGTGCCGGGATCAAGCCGTCGAACTCCTGTTCTATCCAGTCGCAGCGTACCTTCATTTCGGCGCACAGGGCCTGGCCGATGTCGTAGTCAAAACCGACGATGGCGTTGTCCGGGGTTTTCGAGGCGAACGGTGGATAGGCCGCTTCGATGCCGATGCGCAACGAGTTTTCCGCGGCGTTCAGGTTGGCGCCGAACGCCAGCAACGAGACGAGGCCCAGCTTGAGTGCAATGCGTTTGATGTTCATTCATTAGCTCCGGATGCGGTGTTATTGAGTTCGGACGCTCGGCGAAAAGTCGTCCGTTATGGCAGCAGCAACGTGAACAAGCGCGGGCGACGGCTCTGGTGGTCGTCTTGCCCGGTAACGGCAGAACAGCGGTCCGGCGTGCTACACCGCTGCGGTGACGATGAGTTCCAGCAGGATCTGCGGGTCATCGAAGGCCACTTGCGCGGTGGCCCGCGCGGGGGTGTTCGCAGCGTCGACCCATTCGCTCCACAGCGCGTTCATCGCGGCGAAATCGCCGCCCATGTCCTTCATCCAGATCTGCACGCTGAGCAGGCGACGTTTGTCCGTGCCCGACGCGGCGAGCAATTCATCGACCCGTTGCAGCACTTGGCGGGTCTGGCCCTGAATGTCCTGGCTGCAGTCAGCGGCGACGATGCCGCTGAGCCAGGCCACGCCGTTGTGCACGACGCTGCGGCTCAGGCGCGGGTTGCTTTCGATACGTTGGATGGTCATGACAGTTCCTCCAGTGAGTGGCTTTCGCCGGCCAGTTGAGCCAGCGTGATCGGTTTGAGGGGCGGACGAATGCGGTAGTAGCCCACCTCGGCGGGCGGCACGTGGCGATGGGCGGCGATGATCTGGGTGACACTCAAGCCGCACTGGCGGCCCTGGCACGGACCCATGCCGCAACGGCCGAAGGCCTTGGTCTGGTTGGGTCCCAAACAGCCGAGGTCGACATAACGGCGGATATCGCCGGCGCTGACTTCTTCACAGCGACACACCATCACGTCATCGGCCGGCACGCAGCTCCGTGCCAGGGGACGATAAAGTGCGTCGATCAAAGGGCGCGCGGCGCGGGCGCGACCCAAGGCTTTTTGAATCAGGAGCGTTCGGTTGCGCTGCCCGGCAATGGCAGAGGCGACGAGACGCCCTTCGAGCTGCGCAACCTGCGCACCACCGATGGCGCCGCCGTCACCGGCGATATAAATGCCCGCGGCGCTGGTTTCGCCGACGCCATTACGGCGCGGGGCCCAGCACAGCTGCGACTCGCTCCAGTCATGCTCCAGGCGCAGTGACCGGCTGATCTGCGTATGAGGGACCACGCCCTGGTGCAATAAAATCAGTTCGGCGGACACTTGGTGATGCTGCCCGCCACTGACGAAGCTCAAGGCGTTGGCGCGATCATTACCCTCGATGCGCAGGTTACCGGCACCGCGAAAATGGCGGATGCCGGCACGCTTCAGTTCAACCAGCAGCCCCGCGCCCTTGAGCAAGTCGCGCCAACCTCGCATCGCACCTGGAATGGTGCGCCAGGCCTTGAGCAGATCACGTCCCTGGCTGGTATCGACGAGCGCCTCGACAGCAATTCCCGCCCGCAAGTACTGCACCGCCAGCAAATACAACAACGGACCGCAGCCCGCCAGGACCACAGGTCCCGCCGGGACCATGGCCGCGCTCTTGAGCAAAATTTGCCCCGCGCCAGCGGTCATGACGCCGGGCAAGGTCCAGCCGGGGATCGGCATGGGACGTTCGAAGGCGCCCGTGGCGATCAGCAGATGGCGCCCTTGCAGGATTCGCGCACGGCCTTCGACCAAGTAGTGAACCTCACGCTGCGGCGTGACTTGCCAGATCGCCGCGTTGGGCACGTAGCGGGCTCCGCATTGGCTGAACTCGGCCGCCAACTTCGCTCCGGCGCTGTAATCGGCGCCCAGCACCGCACGGCTGCCGGCATCGGCTTGAAGTACCTGGCGATAGATCTGCCCGCCGGGGCTGGCCTGCTCATCCAGCACCGCCACCGACAATCCATGGGCCCGCGCCTCGAGCGCCGCGCTCATGCCGGCCGGTCCGGCACCGATGATGATCAGGTCGATCGCGACATTACTCATCGCTCACCTCCCCAGCCGGCACCAAGGCTGCGGCGCCGCATTGCCGACGCACGCGCATGCCCGCACGCACGGGCACCAGGCAGGATTGGACGTTGGCCTGGCCGTCCACCTGCACCAGGCATTCGAAGCACACGCCCATCATGCAATACGGTGCGGCGGGCCTGCCGCTGATAGCGCTTTCGCGGGTGTGACGGATACCGCTGGCGAGCAAGGCCGCCGCCAGGGACACCTTGTCCGGCACGCTCAACGGCTGGCCTTCGAATTCGATCGATACGTTCTGCTGCGCGACGGCCAAAGACCGGAAAAGGCTGTCAGCCGACATGGTGCATCTCCATGGATGAATTGAAGCGGTGCAGGCCGAACGGCTTCACGGCGGGGTCATCGAATTCACCGGCCATCCAAGGGGCCAGGCGCAGGGCATGAACGGCGGCCAACGTCACGCCGCTGTGGCAACTGACCACCGACAGCCCCGGGCAGCCCTGGGACATTTCGTAGATCGGAAACCCGTCGGCGCTCATCACCCGCAATGCGCCCCAGGCCCGCACCAAATGCACGTCACCCAGCAGCGGAAAACACTGCACGGCGCGCCTGGCGATAGCGGCCATGACCTGGCTACCGGTGCCATCGTCGAAACCGGCCGATTCATGGGAATCGCCCAACTGCACCGTGCCTTCGTCGGTCTGGCGAACATAGGTGGTGGGGTAATGCAGGAAGGGCTTGAGGCGTTCGGTCACCAGGATCTGTCCGCGATTAGGCTGCACAGGCACATCCAATCCAACCTGCTCACCCAACGCGCGATTGCCAAGGCCGGCGGCCAGGACCACCTGGCAGGCCGACCAACGCTGATCGCCTGTCCTTAATTGAAAACCCGTGTCATTCGGTTCGATGGCGTCGACGTGGTAGCCGTTGATCAATCTGACACCACGCGACTTGCACGCCGCGTAGAGCGAACGCAACAGTTTCAGCGGGTTCACATGACCGTCCATGGGCGAGAAGCAACCGCCCACCACATCGGGCCCGATGCCCGGCAGGCGGCCGCGCAGTTGCGCCGAGTCCAGCAGCTCGTAGGGGTAGTCACCGTCAAGGGCCTCGCGCAGCCAGCCCAGGCGCGCGGCTTCCTCGGCCATTTCCGCATCGCTCAGGCACAGCTGGAAACCGCCCTGCTGGCGCAGATGGATATCGATCCCGGTATCGGCTTGCAACGCTGCCGCGAAGCGTGGCCACAACGCCACCGATTCGCGGGTCCATTGCGCATAAGGGCTCATGCCGTAGCCCTTGCCCTGAACCCAAAGCAGGCCGAAGTTGCCCCGGGCGGCGCGGATGGCGTCGTCGCCCTCGTCGAGCACGCTTACCTGGCGTCCGAGCAAGGCCAGGCCATAAGCGATGGACATACCCACCAGGCCACCGCCTACGATGATCACATCAGTTTTTTGCATGGCTGCCCTGCACCGTATTTAGCCGCTCCGTTTCATTAGAAACGCTGATTTTTCGGCCTTGTGAATCGTCGAGGGAAATCCTAGGACGCTGCCAAGCTCATGAAAAATGCTTTATTTTGGATAGCTCATGTCTTTTTGTTATGGATAGGTAAGCCTATGAACCTTCGCCAGCTGGAAGCCTTTCGTGCAGTGATCCTGGGGCAGACGGTGACCCGCGCCGCCGAAATGCTGCACATCTCCCAGCCCGCCGCGACCCGGCTGATCGCCAGCCTGGAGGAAGACATCGGTTTCAGCCTGTTCGACCGCATCAAGGGGCGCCTGCAACCCACCGCCGAAGCCATGACGCTGTATCAGGAAGTGCAGCGTTCGCTGCTGGGCGTCGAGCGGATCGCGCGCACCGCCCAGGACATCCGCAATTTGAAGCGTGGTTCGTTGCACATCGCTTGCGCACCGGCCATGGGCTTGTCGTTCCTGCCCCGGGCCATCGCCGCGTTCATGGCCGAGCATGACCAGGTGCAGATCACCCTGATGGTGCAGTCATCGCGAGAAGTGGTGGACCTGGTGGTGGGCCAACGCTGTGACCTGGGCTTGATCGTCCTGCCCAACACCTACCCGAGCCCCCGCGCCGAAAGACTGCTGGCGACGCGGATGCTCTGCGCCCTGCCCGCCGGCCATCGCCTGGCGGAGCGCGCGACGATCGTCCCGGAAGACCTGCAAGGCGAGCCATTCATTTCCTACCCGCAATCCATTGGCTCTCGCCAGCACATCGACGCAATCTTTGCCGCCCATGGCGTGGAACGTGAGCTGCGGCTGGAAACGCAGCTCTCCCAGCCCATGTGCACCTTCGTCGAACAAGGCCTCGGCGTTGCTTTGGTGGACGCGATCAGCGCGGTTGAATACCGGGGCAATGGCATCGTCTTCCGCGCCTTCGAACCGGCGATTGAAATGGACTTCAGCATGCTGTTGCCGATCCAGGGACCGCTGTCGAAATTGCAGGCGAGCTTCTTGGCGCATATGCAGCGATTCATCGATGTGCAGGTGCCGGCGGCCTATCGCTTTTAGGTGAACCAATGGATCCATTGATCGCAGCCAATCATCAGACGATCCGCCAAAACCGTTGACAAGTAAATTAGTTAAGAGAGTTAATGGATCCACAGATAAAAACAAAACCAGCCTGGAGATCCGCTCATGTACCCCAAGAACACCTGGTACGTCGCCTGCATGCCTGATGAAATTGCCGAGAAGCCGCTGGGGCGGCAGATCTGTGGCGAGAAAATGGTTTTCTACCGAGGGCACGAAGGCAAGGTCGCGGCGGTCGAGGACTTCTGCCCGCACCGTGGCGCCCCGCTCTCGCTGGGCTATGTCGAAAACGGCAATTTGGTGTGTGGCTATCATGGCCTGGTGATGGGGGGTGACGGCAGGACTGTCGAGATGCCCGGCCAGCGGGTACGCGGTTTTCCCTGCAACAAGACCTTTGCGGTGCAGGAGCGCCATGGGTTTATCTGGGTCTGGCCGGGTGAGCAGGCACTGGCCGACCCGGCGCTGATCCCGCATCTGGAATGGGCGGAAAGTGACGAATGGGCGTACGGCGGCGGCCTGTTCCACATTCACTGCGACTATCGCCTGATGATCGACAACCTGATGGACCTGACCCACGAAACCTACGTGCACGCGTCAAGCATCGGGCAAAAGGAAATCGATGAGGCGCCGCCAGTGACCACCGTCGAAGGCGACGAAGTGGTCACTGCCCGGCACATGGAAAACATCATGGCCCCGCCGTTCTGGCGCATGGCGCTGCGCGGCAACAACCTCGCCGATGATGTGCCGGTGGACCGCTGGCAAATCTGCCGCTTCACCCCGCCCAGCCATGTGCTGATCGAAGTCGGTGTGGCCCATGCCGGCAAAGGCGGTTATCACGCGGCGCCGCAGTTCAAGGCGTCGAGCATCGTGGTGGATTTCATCACCCCGGAAACCGAGACGTCCATCTGGTACTTCTGGGGCATGGCCCGGCATTTCCAGCCCCAGGACGAAGCGCTGACCGCCAGCATTCGCGAAGGCCAGGGCAAGATCTTCAGCGAAGACCTGGAAATGCTCGAACGCCAGCAGCGCAACTTGCTGGACCATCCGCAACGCAACCTGCTCAAGCTCAACATTGACGCCGGTGGCGTGCAATCGCGCCGGGTGCTGGAACGCTGGATCGCCCGGGAGCGGGAGCAAGAAGCGGCCCTGATCGCCAGCACGCGCCAGCCGCAACACGCGGAGCAACGGCCATGATCGAAGTCCAAGTCGCGGCGCGGCACGACGAAGCCCTGGACATCTGCAGCTACGAGCTGACACCTGTCGACGGCCAGGCACTCCCGGCCTTTACCGCCGGCGCCCATATCGATGTGCATTTGCCCGATGGGCTGATCCGTCAATATTCATTGTGCAATCACCCCGAGGAGCGACATCGCTACCTCATCGGCGTGCTCAAGGATCCCGCGTCACGGGGCGGCTCGCGCAGCCTGCATGAGCAGATCCGGCCGGGCATGCGCCTGCTCATCAGCGAACCGCGCAACCTGTTCACCCTCGCCGCCGAGGCGCGGCGCAGCCTGTTGTTCGCCGGCGGGATCGGCATCACGCCGATCCTGTGCATGGCCGAGCACCTGGCCCAGAGCGGTGCCGCATTTGCCCTGCATTATTGCGCCCGGTCCAGGGATCGCGCCGCTTTCGTCGAACGCTTGCAGCAATCGCCTTATGCCGACCGGGTTTTCCTGCACTTCGATGAAGACCCCGCCACGGCGCTGGATGCCGCTCGGGTCCTGGCGTCGCCCAGTGACGACCTGCACCTCTACGTGTGTGGCCCCGGCGGCTTCATGCAGCACATTCTCGACACCGCCAAGACCCAAGGCTGGCGGGAACCCAACCTGCATCGGGAATACTTCGCCGCCGCCCCGACCGACACCCGCGCCGATGGCCGATTTTCGGTGAAACTTGCACGCAGCGGCCAGGTTTTCGAGATACCGCCGGACAGGAGCGTGGTCCAGGTGTTGGAAAGTCATGGCGTCGAAATCCCGATCTCGTGCGAGCAAGGCGTCTGCGGCACCTGCCTGACCCGAGTGCTGGAAGGCGTGCCGGAGCATCGGGACATGTTCCTCACTGAAGCCGAGCAAGCCTGCAACGACCAGTTCACGCCGTGCTGTTCAAGGTCCAGGACGCCGTTGTTGGTGTTGGATCTCTGAGTCCGCAGCCCTCTACAAAACCCTGTGGGAGCGAGCTTGCTCGCGATAGCGGTGTGTCAGCAACGTCTTTATTGCTGAACCTCCGGCCATCGCGAGCAAGCTCGCTCCCACAGATATTTGCGCCTCTAGTCAGGCCGCAGGATCACCTTCATCCGCTCATCCGCCAGCGTCGAGCCAAACACCTCGGCATAACGCAGGGTGGCGTTGGCATGCTCGCGCATGATCGCCTCGGCACGGGCGCCCTGGCGATTGACCAGCGCGTCGAACACCGAGTGATGCTGCATGTGGGCGTAGTTGAAACGACGGTACTCGCCGGCCATGTTCTGGCGATCGACCGCCAGGGCGGTGACGGAGGCGAATGGCAGGTGGTCGTTGCGCGCCAGGGCGTCGGCGATGGCCGGGTTGTGGCTGCCTTCGACGATCACTTGGTGAAAGCGCATATTGAGGTCGTGATAGACCTCCAGGTCCTCTTCGGTCACATGGCCTTTGGCGAACAGTTCGTCGCCTTGCACAAGGCACAGTTCGAGCGCGCGCCGAGCCTCGTCGGATAAACCGCGTTCGGCCGTCTGGCGGGCGGCTAACCCTTCAAGCACCCCACGCACCTCCACCGCTCCGGCAATCTCCTCGGCGCTGACAGAGCGCACCTGGAAACCACGCCCGCCAAAACGCACCAACAGCCCTTCCTGCTCCAAGGTACGAAACGCCATGCGCACCGGCATGCGCGAGACGCCGAACAATTGCGCCGTGGGGATTTCCATCAAGCGCTCGCCCGCCGCCAGTTCGCCTGAAGCGATCATTCGACGCAATGCAACCAGCACCGTTTGGCCGGGCTTACTCATTCAGGTGATATCCAGAGAAGAGAGAGCCGCCATAGTAAAAGGCCTGGAACGGGGTGTCACGGCGCTATATGAATCAGCAGAGGCACCTGTGGGAGCGGGCTTGCTCGCGAAAACGGTGTGTCAGTGAACATGGAAACGACTGAACCACCGCATTCGCGAGCAAGCCCGCTCCCACAAAAAGCGCTTTCAGCCGGTGGTGCCGGCGCGCAAGACGGTGGGGTCTTCTCCCCGATACAGCGCCTCGACCTTGGCCGCGCGCCATTGCAACACGGCGCGCTGGTTGATCGAGCCTTTGTCGGTGATTTCACCACGGTCGATGGAGGCCGGCTCGTCGAGCAGTGCGATCCATTCCACACGACTGGCGTTGCCATTGGCATCACGGTTCAGCCGCTGCAACCAATCGGCAAACCATTGGCGCACCGGCGGGCTCGCCAGGACCTCGGCGTCGCTGGCGTCCGCGGCCAGGCCCGAGAGCCTGCGGCAGTCGTGCAGGCGCGGGAACACCAGCGCACCGAGGTGCGGACGATCCGGCGCCGTCACCACCAGGTCCTGGACGTAAGGCGTTCCCTCAAGCACCGCGCGATTGCGCAACGGCCCGACGCTGACGAATACGCCGGAAGAGAGCTTGAAATCCTCGGCGATGCGCCCGTCGAACATCAGCCCCAGTTGGGGATTGGCGGAATCGGCGAGCTTGATGGCATCGCCCGAGCAATAGAAGCCGGCGTCGTCGAACACTTCGGCAGTCTGCTGCGGCGAACGCCAGTAGCCGGGCATGATGTGCGGCCCGCGAAAGCGTCCTTCGAACTTGCCATCCACCGGCACCAGCCGCACTTCGCAACCGGGCGCCGGCAGACCGATGTAGCCAGCCATGGACAGCGGCCCGGTGGTGAAGGTGCAGGACGGCGATGCTTCAGTCATGCCCAGGCCGGCCATCATGCGGATCCGTTCGCCGCAATGTTGCTCGGCGACTTTGTCGAGTCGATCCCAGGTGCTTTGGGAAAGGCCCGCCGCGGCGAAGAAGAACAGGCTGATACGCTTGAAAAAGCGTTCGCGCAACTCGGCGTCCTGTTCCAAGGCGCTCACCAGCTCTTCCCAGCCCTTGGGCACGGTCAGGTAGGCCGTCGGGGAAATCTCCTTGAGGTTGCGCAAGGTTTCAGCGAACCCTTGGACGGTGGGCTTGCCATCGTCCAGGTAAAACGTGCCGCCGTTGTACAGCACGATGCCGACGTTGTGGCTGCCGCCAAAGGTATGGTTCCACGGCAACCAGTCCACCAGCACCGGCGGTTCTTCGCCGAACACCGGGAAGGTTTGCAGCAACATCTGTTGATTGGCGCAGAGCATGCGCTGGGTGGTGATCACCGCTTTGGGCAGCTTGGTGGAACCGGAGGTAAAGAGGAATTTGGCGATGCTGTCCGGCCCCGTGGCGGCAAAGGCCCGCTCAGCCTCGACACCACCCGGTTGCGCGAGCAGGCTGGCGAAGCTTGTCCTGGTCCGGCCGGGTACATCTCCACGCACCGTGACCAGGGGAACATCCGCCGGTAACACGGCGTTGATTGCGCGCTCGAACGGCGCGGCGTCGCTGACGAACACCAGCCCCGGCTGCAACAGCTCGCAGACATGCCGCAGCTTGGCGAAATCCTGGGACAGCAGCGAATAAGCCGGCGACACCGGGCAATAGGGAATCCCTGCGTACATCGCGCCCAAGGCCATCTGCAAATGCTCGATATCGTTGCCCGACAGCAGCGCCAAGGGTTTTTCCGCCGATAAACCATAGGCCAACAAGCCTTGGGCGATGGCCCGCACGCTGCCGAGCATCTCGGCATAACTGACGTGACGCCAGTCGCCCTTGTTTTCCCGCGCAGCGATAAAGGTCTGGTTCGGCCGTACCTCGGCCCAGTGCACCAGGCGATCGAGCAAACGCTGCGGCAACGGCGCCAAGGGTTCAAGGGAACGCATGTGCAGGACGCCCTGCTCTTCCTTCACTTCTACGGCGGGGTGACCAATCGACACCTGGCGATAGCGCACAGGCTCGGGCCGGGAGGATGATCTGAACTCGGAACTCACGGTGCATCTCCTCCATCAAGGCACGCTCGGGTCGCGCGAAGCGAGCGGAACGTGGCAGCACCTGGCTGCGGCCTTGTCATTGTTATGTCTGGCCTGCATCGGGCGATGGCTTTCGCGGCACACCGCCGGCAATGCGACGGATTTTCAGATCGGGTAATGCCGCGGGCCGTTCTGCATCGTCACCCAGCGCAACTGGGTGAAATGCTCGATGGACGCCTTGCCGCCGAAGCTGCCGTAACCGCTGGACTTGACGCCGCCGAAGGGCATTTGCGCTTCGTCGTGTACGGTCGGGCCGTTGATGTGGCAGATGCCGGACTCGATTCGTTGGGCCAGGGCCAGCGCGCGGGTGGTGTCGCGACTGAAGATCGCCGCCGACAAACCGAACTCCGAATCATTGGCCAGGCGCAGCAGCTCTTCGTCACCCTCGCCGCGCAGCAGCACCGCCACCGGTCCGAAGGATTCTTCGCGATACAGGCGCATGTCCGGCGTGACACCGTCGAGCAAGGTCGGCTGCAAGATGCTGCCGTCCAACTGGCCGCCCGCGACCAACTTCGCGCCTTTGGCCAGGGCATCGTCGATCAGGCCCTTGATGCGCTGGCCGGCACTGGCGTCCACCAGCGAACCCAGCACCGAATCACTGGCACCTGGATCCCCTGCGCGCAAGGTGGCGATCTTCGTCGTGAGGCGTTCGATAAAAGCGTCGGCAATGCTCGCATCGACGATCAAGCGCTCGGTGGACATGCAGATCTGGCCCTGGTTGAAATACGCCCCGAAAGCCGCGGCTTGCACCGCCGCATCCAGATCGGCATCGTCCAGCACCAGCAGCGGCGCCTTGCCGCCCAGCTCCAGCAATGCCGGCTTGAGGTGACGGGCCGACAATTCGCCGACGATGCGACCGACGTGGGTCGAGCCGGTGAAATTGACCCGTCGCACCGCCGGGTTGGCAATCAGGCGTTCGACGATGGCGGGTGCATCCGCCGGCGCGTTGCAGATGACATTGACGACGCCATCACCGAGGCCGGCGTCCTGCAATACCTGACCGATCAAACGGTGCACCGCCGGGCTGATTTCCGAGGCCTTGAGCACCACCGTGTTGCCGCACGCCAGCGGCATGGCGATGGCGCGGGTGGCGAGGATCACCGGGGCGTTCCATGGCGCGATTCCCAGCACCACGCCGCACGGCTGACGCAAGGCCATGGCGAAACTGCCGGGCACATCCGAGGGAATGACTTCGCCATTGATTTGAGTGGTCATGGAGGCGGCTTCGCGCAGCATGTTCGCGGCCAGGTGCACATTGAAGCCATACCAGTTGGCCATGGCACCGGTCTCGCCGGCGGCGGCGATGAACTCGCCGCTGCGGGCCTGCAATTGCTCGGCCGCGCGCAGCAAGCGCGTGCGACGTTCGTTGGGCGCCAACGCGGCCCAGGCAGGGAAAGCAGCTTGTGCGGCAGCCACGGCGGCGTCGGCGTCTTCCAATGTGGCGGCAGCGACGCGAGACACCACATCACCGGTCACCGGATTGCGGCGCTCGAAGGTCCGACCGTCACGGGCCGGGCACGATTGGCCGCCGATCAACAGGGGCACGTCCAGCATGGTGATTCCTCTTTATTGTCTTTATCGGAATGCATTCACAGTAGCGCCGGGAGCCGTGGGCGAACAGCTCCGAGGCGCCTTGTTGTCTCAACGCTTATAGGTTTGCAGGCCCGGCTTGATGCTCTTGTCGTCGAGGAATTGCTTCATCCCCTGCTCGCGTCCGCCTTCGGTGTCGAGCAGGCGCGACTGATCCAGCTTGGCGTAGAGGTAATCCTCGTTCTGCTCCCACGTCAGTTCGCGGCAACGCTTGAAGCCATGCTTGGCCGCACGCAGGACCACCGGGTTTTTCTCCAGCAGGTTGCGCGCCAGCTCGACGGTGACTTCACGCAGTTGCGCCAGGGGCACGCTTTCGTTGACCAGGCCCATCTCGGCGGCTTTTTGCCCGCCGAAGGTCTTGCCGGTCATGATGTAGTACAGCGATTGGCGATGGCCCACAGTGTCGGCCATGGCTTTGCTGACCAGGTTGCCGGGTGGGATGCCCCAGTTGATTTCCGAGAGGCCGAAGGTGGCTTCGTCGGCGCAGATTGCCAGGTCGCACGCCACCAGCGGGCTGAATCCGCCACCGAAACACCAGCCGTTGACCATGGCGATGGTCGGCTTGGTGTACATGCGCAGCAGTTTCCACTGCCATTGCGAGGCTTCGCGGCGAATTTTTTCCTGGAGGATTTCCGGCCCGGCGTCGACTTCGCGGAAGTATTCCTTGAGATCCATGCCAGCGGTCCAGGCTTCACCGGCGCCAGTGAGCACCAGCACGCCAGCGGCGGGATCCTGTTCCAGGGTTTCCAGCACATCGACCATCTCGCGGTTGAGGGTCGGGCTCATGGCGTTGCGTTTTTCCGGGCGATTGAGGATGACCCAGGCGATGCCGTCGTCGATCTCGACCTTGACCGTTGTCCAGCGACCTTCGTAGTTGCTCATGGCGCGTGCTCTCTTGTTCTTGGCTGAAGATGATCAAAAACTAACCCTGAATATTAGTTATGTCAATTAACTATTAACCGATTTACCTTTGTTTTTTCTGTAGCTGGATTGGCGCACTGAACGACAAATATGTGAACGACCGTAGCCATCGCCCGACAACCTCGGCAAACTGGATAGCGTTGTTAACCACTGAATTTGAGGATGCACTTTTCGATGGCCAAGTCTTCCAAGCTCGCCGACCCCGCCGCCGAGGCTCCGCTCGACGCCAGCGACACGCAGGCGTCGATGGATTCCGCCCTGGACGAGCTGATCGGCTACGCCTTGCGTCGCGCCCAGTTGAAGCTGTTCCAGAACCTGATCGGCCGTCTCGCCGTCCACGATCTGCGGCCCGCGCAATTTTCAGCCCTGGCGATCATCGACCAGAACCCGGGCCTGATGCAGGCCGACCTGGCCAAGGCGCTCGCCATCGAGCCGCCGCAGGTGGTGCCGTTGTTGAACAAACTGGAAAGCCGGGCCTTGGCCGTGCGGGTGCGTTGCAAGCCGGACAAGCGCTCCTACGGAATTTTCCTGAGCAAGACCGGCGAGACACTGCTCAAGGAACTCAAGCAGATCGCCACGGAGAGTGATCTCGATTCCACTGCCGCGCTTTCCGCAGCAGAGCGCGAGGAGCTGCTGCGGTTGTTGAAGAAGGTTTATCAATAGAAGACACCGCTCCCCCGTGGCGAGGGAGCTTGCTCCCGCTGGGTTGCGCAGCGACCCCAGGACAGTCCGACTCGTTTTACCCGAAGCTCCGCAGTCAATAGCCTGGGGCTGCTACGCAGCCAGCGGGAGCAAGCTCCCTCGCCACAACAGCCCTTCACACATCCCGATGTCCTTTCATCACCAAATCGGCACGCTGTACGTCACCAGAAACCGCGTCTGGTTTTCATCGCGAAACGCCGCCGTGCCGGGGAAATCGTTGCGATAGATCGATTTGCGCGCCAGCAGGCCGACGTTTTTCAGCGGACCGCTCTGGATCACGTAGCCAAGCTCCATCTGGAACTCTCGCTCCTTGCGATCCTCGGCGTTGAGGGCCGCGAGCTCGATGTGATCGCCACGCACGTAGCGCAACCGGGTCCGCAGGCCTGGCACGCCGACGGCGGCGAAGTCGTAGTCGTGGATCGCTTGCCAGGTGCGTTCCTTGGCATTGAGGAAGTCCGAGCTCATGGTCATTTCGCTCAAGCCCATCAGCTCGGTGCCAGACACGTACGGCGTCGCGGTGTCGCCGCTGGCATGCATGTAGCCCAGGCTCACGCGATGGCCGCCCAGGCGATACCCCACCAGCGCCGATACGTTGCGATTGTCCACCTTGCCAGCCTTGGCGGCGCCATCGTCGTCGCTGAAAAAGCTGCGCAGGTCGGTGGTCAGCACGCCGTCGCCCAGCGGCAGGTTGTGCAGCAATGCGAAGGTGTCCTGTTGGTACAGGTCAGCCACCTCGGCGTGGTAGACGCGCAGGCTGAGGTCCTTGTTGACCTGGTAATCGCCCCCCACATACGCCATATGGGACGTGGTCGCCGCGCCGTTGAAACGACGATTGGGCGACGCGATGGTCATGGGCTGGTAATCGGTGGAGTCGCGCCGTGCGATGCGGTCGATATAGCCGGTGTTCAGTGTCAGGCCATCGAAGTCCTTGGAGCTGAGCGTCGTCCCGCGAAACGTCTGCGGCAGCAACCGTGAGGGGCTGGCGAAAGCGAACGGCAAAAAGATCGACACGTCGCCGGTCTTTACGGTCGTCTGGGCGAAGCGCAGTTTTCCAGTCAGGCCCAGGCGCGAATACTCGTCTGCCGCGCGCTTATCGCTGGCGGACACCGGCAGCAGCTCAGTGCCGCTGCGATCCGGCGATGAGTCGAGCTTGATGCCGAGCAATCCCCGCGCATCGAGACCAAATCCGACCGCGCCCGGGGTGAACCCCGACTCCATGTTCATGAAGATGCCCTGGGCCCATTCCCGGGCCGCCGTCTTGGCGCCGTCGTCCTTGTAGTCGCGGTCCAGGTAGTAATTGCGCAAGGTCAACGTGCCATGGCTGTCGTCGACGAAGCCTTCGGCCCACGACGCGGCGGAACACAGGCTCAGACCGGCCAGGGCGAGCAGGTGAATGATCGGTGAAACGGCGGGCACGTGGGCGTACCGGATAACGTTCGGCATGTTCGATGTCCATTTTTTGTTGTTGTTTTTCTATCGAGGCGGGCGCCGGATGGCAGCCCCGCGGACAAAGAATGGAAATGATCGAGGCGCCTCGTCAATTGAGAATGTCCGATAATCGAACGTTAATATCTTTAACCAGTTTTACAAAGGACATGCTCTTTCCAAGCAAGCCTTTGATTTGCCGGGTGATCTGCGTCTGTTTTCCAGTCAGCACAGGACGATTCATTTTTTAGTTAGCTTTGTTATCTTAATCGCACCTGCTGGTTGCTTTGCGCCACAGTCCTGACAAAAACAATAAGAGGATTCGCCATGAACCATTCGCCGCGCCGGGCGACGTTGACCATCGCCTTGTGTTTCATCGTCGCGTTGATCGAGGGGTTCGACCTCCAGTCAGCCGGCACCGCTGCCGCCGGCTTGCGGCAGACGTTCAGCCTCGACCCGAAAATGATGGGATGGGTGTTCAGCGCGGGCATCATCGGGTTGCTGCCGGGTGCATTCTTCGGCGGCTGGATCGCCGACCGAATCGGTCGCAAGAAAATCCTGATCGCCGCCGTCCTGCTGTTCGGCGTGTTTTCCCTCAGCACTGCTTATGTCGAACAATTTTCCAGCCTGCTCGTGGTGCGCTTCATGACCGGACTTGGGCTGGGCGCCGCCCTGCCCAACCTCATCGCGTTATGCGCCGAGGCGGTAGGCGAGCAGCGGCGCGGCACGGCCATCAGCGTGATGTACGCCGGTGTTCCCCTGGGCGGCGCACTGGCGGCGGTGGTCGCGATGATGTTTGGCGAGCATTGGCAGATGACCTTTTTCATCGGTGGCCTGGCGCCCTTGCTGGTGGTGCCGCTGATGCTGTTGTGGCTGCCGGAGTCGAGCGCGTTCAAGCAGGTCCGGCACGTCAGTGGCGAAGCCCGCAGCTCCGTCGGCCAAGCGTTGTTTGGCGAAGGTCGAGGCATGACCACGCTGGGTCTCTGGTTGAGCTATTTCTTCACCCTGACGGTGATGTACATGTTGCTCAACTGGCTGCCCTCGTTGCTCTTGGAACAAGGCTTCAGCAAACCACAGGCCGGCCTGGTGCAGATGTTGTTCAACATCGGCGGAACCCTCGGCTCGCTGCTCGGCGGCCTGCTGCTGGACCGTTGCAACGCCATCAAGGTCGTGCTCTTCGTTTACGCCGGGCTGTTGAGCGCCCTGGCCGGGGTCGGGGTGTCAGTCGGCATCGTGCCGATGGGCATTGCCGGGTTCGCCGCCGGGTTGTTCGTCATGGCCGCACAGCTGGTCCTCTACGCGTTGGCGCCACCCTCCTACCCCACGGCCGTCCGTGCCACAGGTGTCGGAGCCGCAGTGGCCATCGGACGCCTGGGCTCGGTGGCCGGGCCGCTGGCCGCCGGCCAGATCCTCGCGGCCGGGGCCGGTACCAGCACCGTATTGCTGGCGACCTCACCGGGACTGATAATTGCGACGCTGGCCATCCTCGGCGTGATCCGCAACGCGGGCGGAACACGGGTCAGCACGGTGAACTCGGCGGAGCATTCCTGAAAATAGAAACAGCGGGATAAAACCGTGCTACCGCCTTCGCGAGCAAGCTCGCTCCCACATTGGATTTGTGGCGGTCACAAGATGCGCATACGCCGCAAAATCCTGTGGGAGCGAGCTTGCTCGCGAAGAGGCCGGCACTTCCAGCATGTCCATCGACCGTGACACCGCTTTCGCGAGCAGGCTCGCTCCCACTTAGATTTGCGGCGGTCACAAGATGCGCATACGCCGCAAACTTACAGGGGCAATGCGCCCCGCTCAAAGCGCCAAAGCAATAGCCTCCCCAACCTCCTGGGTCGAACCCCGGCCGCCGAGATCAGGCGTAATCGGCCCCTCGGCAATCACCCGTTCAATGGCCCTGAGAATCCCGTCATGCGCCGCACGATAGCGCTCATCACCATTGCCCAGGAAATCCAGCATCAAGGCCCCGGACCAGATCATCGCGATCGGGTTGGCAATGTTACGTCCATAGATATCCGGCGCCGAACCATGCACCGGTTCGAACAGCGAGGGATAGCGGCGCTCCGGGTCAAGGTTGGCCGAAGGCGCGATACCGATGGTGCCCGCGCAGGCCGGCCCGAGGTCGGACAGGATGTCGCCAAACAGGTTCGACGCCACGACCACGTCGAAACGATCCGGTTGGAGCACAAACCGCGCACAGAGAATATCGATGTGCTGCTTGTCCCAGGTGACGTCCGGGTACTGCTGCGCCATGAGCGCCGTGCGTTCGTCCCAGTACGGCATGCTGATGGAAATGCCGTTGGACTTGGTCGCCGCCGTCAGGCGTTTGCGTGGTCGGGCCTGGGCAAGATCGAAGGCGAACTTGAGGATCCGGTCCACGCCGCGTCGCGTGAACACCGACTCCTGCAGCACGAATTCATGGGCGGTGCCCTCGAACATCTTGCCGCCGACCGAGGAGTATTCGCCCTCGGTGTTCTCACGAATCACCACGAAATCGATGTCCCCGGGTTCGCGTCCGGCCAACGGGCACGGCACGCCGGGAAACAACCGTACGGGGCGGATGTTGACGTATTGGTCGAAGTCCCGACGAAACTTCAGCAGCGAGCCCCACAGCGAAATGTGGTCCGGGACCTTGTCCGGCCAACCCACGGCACCGAAGTAGATCGCGTCGAAGTCCTTGAGCTGCTCGAACCAGTCGGAGGGCATCATCTGCCCATGTTCCAGGTAGTAGTCGCAGTGGGCCCAGTCGAGCACTTCGATGCTCAAATCCAATTGCCATTTTTTCGCCGCCTGCTCCAGCACCCGCAGGCCCTCCGGCAAGACTTCCTTGCCAATGCCATCGCCGGCAATCGCGGCGATCCTGAATGACTTGTTCATCAACCCAATCTCCTCTGTCCAAACGGTGAAGGGATCACAGCCCACCGATGTGGAAGGCTTTGACTTCAAGGTATTCGTCCAGGCCGTACTTGCTGCCCTCGCGGCCCACGCCTGACTGCTTGATACCGCCAAAGGGGGCAACGTCCATGGAGATTAGCCCGGTATTGAGGCCGATCATGCCGAACTCCAGTGCCTCGCCGAACCGCCATGAGCGGCGCAAGTCCTGGGTAAAGAAATAGGCACCCAGGCCATAAGGCGTTGCGTTGGCCAGGGCCAGCGCCTCTTCTTCCGTGCTGAAACGCATCAATGGCGCGACCGGACCGAAGGTTTCTTCATTGGCAAGCAACATCCCCGCGTGCGCCTCGCCGAGCACCGTTGGCTGGACGAACTGGCTTTCGCCATCGGGGATGCCGCCGCAGAGCAGGCGCGCGCCCTGGCTCAACGCCTCATCGATATGCCGGGCAACCTTGCTGACCGCCGCCGCGTTGATCAGCGGGCCCACGTTCACCTCGGCATCCAGGCCATCGCCGACCTTCAGCTTGCCGACCTCCTCCACCAGGCGCCGGGCGAAGCGATCGTAGATGCCGTCCTGCACGAGGATCCGGTTGGCACAGACGCACGTCTGCCCCGCGTTGCGGAATTTGCTCAGCATGACGCCGGCCACGGCCTGCTCCAGGTCAGCGTCGTCGAACACGATGAACGGAGCGTTCCCCCCCAGTTCCAGGCTCAGGCGCTTGATGTGTTCGGCACTTTGGCGCATCAGCAGCCGACCGACCGCAGTGGAGCCGGTGAACGAGATCTTGCGCACCGTCGGGTTGCCGGTCAGCTCTTCGCCGATGCCGGCGGGCAGGCCGGTCACGACATTGAAGACCCCGGCCGGAATGCCGACCCGTTCAGCCAATACCGCCAGCGCCAAGGCCGACAGTGGTGTCAGATCCGAAGGCTTGACCACGATTGTGCAACCGGCGGCCAGGGCCGGCGCGCACTTGCGGGTGATCATCGCGTTGGGGAAATTCCATGGGGTGATCGCGGCACAGACACCGACCGGTTGCTTGAGCGTCAATAACCGACGATCACCGCTCGGGGCTTGCATGGTTTCGCCGTAGACCCGTCGCGCTTCTTCGGCGAACCATTTGACGAAGCTGGCGCCGTAGCGGATCTCGCCCATGGCCTCGGTCAGCGGCTTGCCCTGCTCACAGGTCAGGATCAGCGCCAGGTCGTCGAGGTTATCGAGCATCGCCTGATACCACCGGTCGAGCAACGCCGCTCGCTCCACCGCCGGGCGCGCCCGCCAGGCCGGCCAGGCACGGTCGGCGGCCTCGACGGCGCGCCGGGTTTCGCTGGCGTGTATCGCCGGTACCCGAGCGAGTACCTCGCCGGTGGCCGGGTTGATGACGTCCAAGGTAGCGGCGCTGTCGGCACCGACCCACTGGCCGTCGATGTAAGCGAGTTCCACCAGCAGGCTGGGGTCTTTCAGGCGATTCTTGAGCATGGCGTGGAGTCCTGTTTTGAGACAGTCTCCAGTCTATTGAGTCGTCCTGGACGAGGATGCTGAAAACGCCGGCCCTACAGCCGTGAATGCTGAATTTCAGCCTTCGACGGCACGCTTTACCGTGGCACTACCGAGCGCGCATCGAACCCAACAACCCTTGCAGAAAACGTTCGCCCGCGTCCATCTGGCTGACCTCGACGAACTCGTCAGGCTTGTGCGCCTGTTCTATCGAACCGGGGCCACAGACCACCACCGGTACGTCCAGGCGTTGCTTGAACAACCCGCCCTCGGTGCCGAACGAGACTTTGGCGGTGCCGGTGTCCGGGGCGGCAAAGTTTTTCAGGAAACGCACGGCTTCGACGCTCGGGTGGGTGTCGAGACCCGGATAGACGTTCAAGGTCTCGATGTCGATGGCAGCCACGCTGGACAGCTTCTTGGCTTCGCGCACGATCAAATCCGCCCGCTCGGTCATTTGCTCCAGGAACCGGTCGAGGTTGTCCGCCGGCAAGTTACGCACTTCGAAATCCAGGGTGCAGAGGTTTGGCACGATGTTCAGCGCCTTGCCGCCGACAATCTGCCCGACATGCACGGTGCTGTAGGGCACGTCGTAGCCGGTATCCTGGGCGCCCTGCTCCTGCAACTGTTGCTGGCTCAGGCGCAGCGCCGCGATGAAATCGCAGGCCACGTGGATCGCATTGACCGAGCGTGGCGCCAGGGAGGAATGCGCTTCGAGGCCGCGACAGTAGGTGCGGTAAGAGCCCTTGCCCTTGTGCCCGAGCACGAATTGCATTTGGGTCGGCTCGCCGATCACGCACAGGAACGGCCGGACCGGTGCCAGGTGCAGCACATCCAGCAGGCGCCGCACCCCGACGCAACCGATCTCTTCGTCATGGGACAGCGCCAATTGCAATGGCCGGCTCAAGGGCTCCTCCGTGGCGTCGAGCATGGCGTCGATGGCCAGCGCAATGAAACCCTTCATGTCGCAACTGCCACGCCCATAAATCCGCCCGTCCCGCACCGTCGCCTCAAACGCCGGGACAGTCCAGGCCTGCCCCGCCGCCGGCACCACATCGGTATGACCGGACAGCAGGATGCCCGGCACATCCCGTGGTCCGGCGCTGGCAAACAGATTGGCTTTCTTGCCCGTCTCATCCTTGACGATGAGCGACTCGATGCCCTTGGTCAGCAGCAAGTCCCGTACATACTCGATCAAGGCCATGTTCGACTCCGAGGAGACGGTGTCGAAGGCCATCAGCCGTTTGAGAATTTCCAGTGCCCTGGGTTTCATGCGTACGCCGCCACGGTCAGAGGGTTCGATTGCTGGGTTTTTATCAGTTCGGCGCTGTCATGGTGGCAGAGAATTTCACTGCCGCCGGCGATGGTCCGCCGCTCTGGCGCGACACAATTGCAGAGGCCATCCACCCGCACCGGGCAGCGGCTGAGGAAGGTGCACAAGCCAGGCACATTGGCTCGGGGCCCTAGGGTCGGCAATGTCTGGCACGTCGTTGCCCCGCAGCTTTCCAGCCAGCCCTGACGCAGTTCCGGCACGGAATGGATCAACAGGTCGGTGTAGGGATGGAACGGTGCTTGTGCGTAGGCGTCGCGGGTCCCGGCCTGGATCTTGTGGCCGCTGTACATCACCACGATGTCGTCACACAGGGCCCGGACGGTGGAAATGTCGTGACTGATGAACAGATAGGACACCCCGAGTTGCTGGCGCAGGTCGCGCAGCAGTTCCAGGATCGCCGCTCCGACCACCGTGTCCAGCGCCGAAGTCACCTCGTCGCAGAGAATCAGGTCCGGCTTGGCCGCCAAGGCCCGGGCCAGGTTGACCCGTTGTTTCTGCCCGCCGGACAGCTCGTTCGGCCGCCGGTCGGCCATCGTGCGCGGCAAACGTACCAGGTCCAGCAGCTCACCGATACGCTCGCGCAACGCCGTGCCCTTGAGGCCGAAATACATCTTCAACGGACGACTCAGGAGGGTGCTGACGCTGTGCATCGGGTTGAGCGCGGTGTCGGCATTCTGGAAAACCATTTGAATGCGTCGGAACTGCTCGTGAGTGCGTGACGACAGGCTGCCACCCAAGGGTTGACCATCGAAGGTCAAGCCGCCAAGGGCCGGTGTCAACAGCCCCGCCACCACTCGGGCCAAGGTCGATTTGCCAGAGCCCGACTCGCCAATCACGCCGATGGCCTGGCCTCGGCGGATCGTCAGGTCGATGTCTTCCAGCACGCGAATGGCGGGCATGCCCTGGGCATTTTTGTTGCCGTAGCCGGCGGTCAGTCCCTGGATGGTCAGCAACGGTGTTTCTTGCGCGATGTCGGCCGGTGGACGAATCGTCGTGTCCGGGCGCGCCGCCGCCAGCAAGCTGCGGGTGTATTCGTGGGACGGCCCTTGCAGCAAAGGTGCCGTAGCGCTGTGTTCGAAGATTTCACCGCCGTTGAGTACGACAATCTGGTCAGCCATCTGTGCCACGACCGCCAGGTCGTGGGACACATAGACCGCCGTCGCCCCGCGCTCATGGACCACTCGCTTGAAGGCCCGCAGCACATCGATCTGCGTTGTTACGTCCAGCGCCGTGGTCGGTTCATCGAGCACCACCAGCAACGGATCGCTGATCAATGCCATGGCCGCCATCACCCGCTGCAGTTGCCCGCCGGACACCTGGTGCGGATAGCGTTGGCCGATGCGATCCGGGTCCGGCAGGGCCAGGTCGCGGAACAGTTCGACTGCCTTGGTTTCAAGCTCGGCCCGGCTGCCCAGGCCGTGGATCAATGCGCCCTCCACCACTTGATCAATGAGTTTTTTCGCCGGATTGAACGCCGCTGCGGCGCTCTGGGCGATGTACGACACCCGGTTGCCCCGCAGCTTCTGCAATTGGCTGTCGTTCAGCGCCAGCATGTCATGCTCACCGACGTGCACGCTGCCGCCGGCCAACCGGCAACCGCGTCGGGCATACCCGAGCAGCGCCAGAGCAATGGTGGTCTTGCCGGAGCCGGATTCACCGATCAACGCCAGCACTTCACCCTTTTCCAGGGAAAAGCTGACGCCCTTGACGATATCGACTTCTCCACGCTCGCCACAGGCCACGACTCGCAAGCCCTCGACTCGAATCAATTCGCTCATCTCAATGGCCTCCCGTACGTCGATTGCGCCGCGACGACACCCGGTCGATGAACAGATTCACGCCGATGGTCAGGGTGCCAATCGCCAGGGCCGGAATCACGATGGCCGGCGCGCCCTGATTGAGGCCACCGATGTTTTCGCGCACCAGGGAGCCAAGGTCGGCGTCCGGCGGTTGCACGCCCAGCCCGAGGAAACTCATGCCGCTGAGCAGCAGCACGATGAAACCGAAGCGCAGACCCAGGTCCGCCAGCACCGGGTTGAGGATGTTCGGCAGGATTTCCACGCAGGCGATGTACAGTCGGCGCTCGCCCCGGGTGCGGGCGACTTGCACGTATTCCAGGGCTTCGATATTCACCGCCATGCTACGGGCGATGCGAAAGGCGCCGGGGGTATAGCTCAGCACCGCCGTACAGATCAGCAATGTGACCGAGGAACCGAAAGCCGAAACCATGATCAACGCGAGCATCTTGCTCGGGATCGAAATGAACGCGTCCATCAGCCGGCTGATCAGCTCATCCAACCACTTTGGCGACACCACCGACAGCAAGGCCAGGCTCGTGCCCAACGTGCTGGACAGCACCGCGGCTACCAGCGCGAGGCCGACGGTAAAGCGTGCGCCGACGAGAATCCGGCTGAGCATGTCACGGCCCAGGTAATCGGTGCCGAACGGGTACGCGGCGCTGAAGCTGTCGAAGACATTGTCAGAGACCACCTCACCCACCGGGTGCGGCGCCAGCCACGGGCCGAATATCGCCACCAACAGCCAGATCGCACACATCGCGGCGCCGGCCAGGCCCAGCCAGGACGCGCCATGGGGGTCTTTGCCCAACCCCAGCGCTGCGGCCGCAGGCGGGGATTTCACAATGAGATTGTTCATTGGTTTCTCAGCCTCGGATTGGAAAGAATCGCGCACAGGTCGGCAATCAGCACCAACGCCAGGTAAGCGGTACAGAACAACATCGTGCAGCCCTGGACCAGGGCCATGTCGCGGTTGGTCACGGCGTCGACCATCAGGCTGGCGATACCGGGGTAGTTGAAGATCGTTTCGACGATCACCACCCCGCCCAGCAGGTAGGACAGGCTCAGGGCGATGGCATTGGCGATGGGCCCGATGGCATTGGGCAAGGCATGGCGAAGCACGATGCGGACATTGCTCACGCCTTTGAGCCGGGCCATCTCCACATAGGGGCTGTCGAGCTGATCGATGACCGCCGCCCGGGTCATGCGCGACATCTGCGCGACAATCACGCAGCACAGCGTCATCACCGGCAAGGCGTAGGTGCGCATGAATTGCCAGGGTGAGGTGATGTCACTGGCGTAGGACAACGCCGACAGCCAACCCAGGTTTACCGCGAATATCAGCACCGCCAGGGTGGCCACCAGAAATTCCGGCACCGCTACCATGGTCAGGGTGAAAAAACTCAGGAAACTGTCGATGCGCCCGCCCCGGCCCATGGCCGAGCCGATACCCAGGGTCAACGCCACCGGCACCGAAACCAATGCCGTGGCCGCCGCGAGCATCAAGGTGTTGGGGACCCGGCCGGCCATCAGATCGACGACCGGCATGGCATTGGAAATCGACATCCCCAGGTCACCGCTGAGCAGGCTCGTCAGCCAGTGCAGGTAACGCAACACACCGGGCTGGTCGAGACCCATTTTCGCCCGCAGCGCGGCGACTTGTTCCGGTGTCGCGAACTGGCCCAGGGACTGTTGCGCCGCGTCGCCCGGCAGCACCGCCGTGATGGCGAACACCACCATGGACACAATCAGCAAGGTCAGGACCGCCGCCCCCAGGCGTCGGCCAATCAACCACAGTGTGTTGCTATTCATCAGCCGCCCCTCATGCAATGCAGCGTGAACCCGACGGTCATCAGGCGTCCAGCCAGACTTGCTCGGCGAACATGTAGCCCATGAAACCGCCCAACGGGTTGGCGCCATAGCCTTTGACACGCTGGTCGGCGCCGTCGATGTTGCTGATGAACACCGGCACGCCAATCCCGCTGTGTTCATGCACCAGGGCTTGCATGTCGCCATACATCTTGCCGCGCTTGGCCTCGTCGGTTTCCCCTCGCGCCTGTACCAGTAGCTGGTCGAACTGCTCGTTTTTCCAGCCCGACTCGTTCCACGGGGCCGTCGACTGGAAGAATTGCGAGAAGATCATGTCGGCATTCGGACGCGGGTTGATGTTGCCGAAGCTCAGCGGGTGCTTGGCCCAATGGTTGGACCAGTAGCCATCGCTGGGCAGCCGGTTGACGTCGAGCTTGAGCCCGGCCTCTTTGGCCGATTGCTGCAGCAACACCGCGACATCCACCGAACCGGTCGCGGCGGGTGAGCACATCAACGGCATGCTGATGCTTTCCATGCCGGCCTTCTTGAGCAAGAACTTGGCCTTTTCCGGATCGTAGGCCCGTTGTGGCAACTCCGCGTTATAGAAACGCGCACCGGGTGCGATGGGATGGTCGTTGCCGACCCGGGCGTAGCCACGGAAGATCGCCGACTTGATCTGCTCACGGTCCAGCAACAGCTTCATGGCCTGGGTGAATTCCGGGCTTTGGCCCGGCATCTGGTCCTGGCGGATGATCAGGTCAGTGTAGTTGCCCGACGGCGAATCGATGACCCGGTGCTTGGCGCTGGCCTTGATACGTGTGGTCGAGCGTGGGTTGACCTCGTTGACGATGTGCACGTCGCCCGACAACAGCGCGTTGATCCGCGACGATTCGTCGGCGATGCCAATGAATTCGATCTCGTCCAGGTACGGCAAGCCGGGTTTCCAGTAATTGGCATTGCGCGCCCCCACGGAACGCACGCCGGGCTTGAATTCCTTGACCTTGAACGGACCGGTGCCAATGCCCTGGCTGAAATCGCTGGTGCCTTCGGGCACGATCAGCATGTGCGAGACGGCCAGCACCGACGGCAGTTCAGCGTTGGGGCCGCTCAACTGTATCTGCACTTCGTGGGTGCCAACGGCTTTCACATCGGCGAACTGCGACGCCAGCGGCAGGACCTTGGAACCGGTGATCGGGTCCTTGTGGCGCAACAACGAGAACACCACGTCGGCGGCGGTCAGGGCCTTGCCATTATGGAACGTCACTTCCTTGCGCAGGCTGATCACCCAGAGGGTAGCGTCGGTGGTTTCGATGCGCTCGGCCAGCTCCAGCTGCGGGACCATATGGCTGTCGAAACGCGTCAGCCCGTTATAGAACATGTAATGGCGCACGTAGTCGGTGGAGGACGAACCTTTGGCCGGGTCCAGGGTGTCGGCGGTGGAACTGGTCGAACCGGCGACGCGGATCCGCCCGCCCGGCTTGCCTTTGCCAGGGCTTGCGGCCTCGTCATCGGCGAACAGCTTGCCGGCGGTGCCGAACAGGCTGCCGGCACCGGCCACCGCTACCCCGGCCAAACCGAGCATCTGCAATGCATTGCGGCGTGACATGCCGCGATTGAGCCCTTCGAAAATGCGCAGACTTTCCGTACCTGTTACCAGCTGGGTGTCGATACTGTTTTTCTTGTCAGTCATGTCAGTTCTACCTTTCGGAAGTGATAAGGCTCGATGGCTCGCGATTAACGCAACGTGGTGAAACGTGAAGCGTCCCCACTAACTCAATGCAAATAGTCCTGAAGCCGGTAATACGCCCCCACGAGCGGCAGGAACCAGGGCTTGCCGAAATGCCCGGGGATGGCCGGCCAATCGAGCTCGCGCCAAGGGTTAGCCTCCAGGTTGCCAGCCATGACGTCGGCCATGACCTGGCCCATGTGCACCGACATCTGTACGCCATGGCCGCTGTAGCCCATGGAGTGATAAACCCCGCCATGCTGGCCGGCCCGGGGCAACCGATCGGAAGTCATGTCCACCAACCCGCCCCAGCAATAATCGACCTTCACGTGGGCCAGTTGCGGGAACATCTGCACCATCGCCGCGTGCAAGACCTTGCCGCTCTTGGCGTCGGACACGCTATCCGACATGGCAAACCGCGCACGCCCACCAAACAGCAGGCGGTTGTCCGGCGTCAGGCGAAAGTAATTTCCGATCATGCGGCTGGTGACATACGAGCGATGGGCCGGCAGCAGGCGGTCGACCAAGGCCTGGGGCAACACCTCGGTGGCGATCACGAAACTGCCCACCGGCACGATCCTGCGCCGATACCAGCCCAACCCGCCCTGCTGGCAGGTTCCGGTGGCCAGCAGGATTTGCGTGGCCTGCAGCGAACCCTTGGTGGTGTTGACCCGATAACCGCTCGCACTGGCTTTCCAGTCCGTCACGGACACGCCCTGGAAAATCAACGCGCCGTGACGCGCAGCGGCCTCGGCCAACCCGACCCCGAAGCGTCCGACATGCATCTGCACGCCGTTACGCTGCAGCAAGCCGCCATGGAATTGGGCCGAGTCGACTTCAGCACGGGTCTTCTGGGCGGATAACAACTCGACCTCGGCATCGACCTCGCGGCGAATCAAGTCGCATGTGCGCGCCAGGCCTTCGTAATGCATCGGCTTGGCGGCCAGCTTGAGCTTGCCATTGCGCTTGAGATCACAGGCGATCCGCTCCTGCTCAACCAGCGAGACAACGCTCTGTACCGCGCTTTCATAAGCCTGGTAATAAGCGCGCGCCTTATCGGCGCCGAGGCTGGCACTGAGGGCCGCGTAGTCTTGGGCAACGCCGGTGTTGCACTGGCCGCCATTGCGCCCCGACGCCTCGCCAATCACCCGCCCGCCTTCCAGCACCGCCACGCTGGCACCCTTCAAGGCCAGGGCCCGGGCCGCCGCCAGGCCGGTGAAACCACCACCGACGATGGCCACGTCGACCTGCCCGGGCAACGCGCCGAGCTGGGCACCGGTGAACGCCGGTGCGGTATCGAGCCAATAGGACTCACTGCCCATGTCAAAACCCCTTTAGCCTTGAAGAGAGCTCAGAAACTCAGAGACCGACCAGCCCGGCCAATCCGCCGATGTCCGGGATCTGGTGGTAACCAAAGGCCGCGTTCGCCGGGTGTTCATGACCACGGGCCACGAAGGCTTTGTGCTTGATTTTCATGTCGTGGGCCGACATCAGGTCGTAGCGGAAGCTCGAAGACACGTGCAGGACGTCCTCCGGCCCGCAGCCGAGGTTATCGAGCATGTACTCGAAGGCGGCCAGGCGTGGCTTGTAGGCTTGGGCTTGCTGGGCGGTGAAGACTTTATGGAAAGGCGCACCGAGCTTGTCGACGTTGGACATGATCTGCTCGTCCATCGCGTTGGAGAAAATCACCAGGGGAATCTTGTCGGCGATTTTCGACAGGCCGGCCGGCACGTCGGCATGCGGGCCCCAGGTCGGTACGGCATCGTAGTAGAGCTGACCTTCGCCTTTGTATTCGACGCCCCAGCGTTTGCAGACTCGCGCCAGGGCTGTCTTGAGAATCTCATCATAGGGCCGCCAGTCACCCATCACCTGGTCCAGGCGATACGCCGAGAAATCCTTGACGAACTGCTCCATTTGCTCGGCAGGGACCCGGTCGGCGAACAGCTCGCGCGTCATGGTGCCCATCTGGAAATTGGTCAACGTGCCGTAACAGTCAAAGGTAATGAACTTGGGGCGAAGGAAGCTCATGAGTGCAGTCCTGAGTGATGGTGGAGGTCATGAGGGGCAAGCGATTGCACCGTTCTGGAGGTGGAGGTGCGACGCTGCATCACGGATTTATTACAGCATCATGAGACCGCGCATATACCGTTAAAAGTATAGGTCGCTTGGCACAAACCACCGTTTTTCGGGGCCCGCTCAGCAGACTGTGCGGGATGCGCCATGCCTGGGCATCCGGGCCTTTTTCAAGGCGTCCGGGGCCATTTATGGTGCGCGCAAAGCCTCTTGAACCGCGGCGTGCGGCAGAATCTGCGCCGGCACAACGAGAACGGGCGCAGCCCCTGCGGGTGCGCCCGTTTGATGTCTTGCCAGTGAGATTTCCGCGTCTCTAGAACTCCGCGACCTTGCCCCAGGACGAAGACTGGAAACGGTCCGGATGATAGGGTCGTGGGTCAACCAGGGGGGCCATGCCCGTGACGATATCGGCGATCAGATGACCCGCGCCCGGGCCGATGCCAAAACCGTGGCCACTGAACCCCGCCGCCAGCACCAGGCCCGGGAGCTCCGCCATTTCACCGATCCCCGGGACACCGTCAGGCGTGCTGTCGACATAACCGGCCCAGGCTCCGGTGATCGATGAGGCCTTCAGCATCGGCACCAGGTCGATCGCACGTTTGTACGTCAATTCAACCACCCGGGCATCTGCCTTGGGATCCAGGATCCGCATTCTCTCCATCGGGGTGGGCTGGTCCAGGCGCCAATGACCCAGGCCTTCGTGTCCCGCCTGGAACCCTTGCAAGCCACCGGGCGCCAGCTTGCGCCAGCGGCGCTGGAACATCGGCAGGAACTGCGGGGCGAAACGCAGCAGTTGCGGCGTCGGGTCAACCCGCCCCCTGCCACTGATTGCCAGGGTGAAGCCGCCATCCGAGCGCCGGGTCATGGAAATGTCGGCGGTGTGCAGCGCATCCGGGATCTCCGGGGCGCCCTTGGACACCGCCATTACGGTCTGGCGAATGGTCGCCTGGGGAAAACGAATGCCGTACTGCCGGCAGAACGACGAGGCCCACGCGCCGCCCGCGAGAACAGCAAGAGGGGTGCGAATGGTGCCCTTCTCGGTCACGACGGCGGACAGCCGTCCGCCCTCGGTCTCGAGGCCACGCGCCGCGCACCCTTGATGCACCGTGCCACCCAGCTTGATGATTGCCCGCGCCACCGCCGGTGCCGCGCGGGACGGGTCAGCGGTGCCGTCGGTCGGTGAAAACACCCCGCCCCTCCAGGGTTTGCCCGTCACTCGACCGTGTTGAGCAGCCTGTTCCGCCGTCAACATATGGGTTTTGACATTCACGGTCCGGGCGAACTCACCCCATTGCGCCCAGCCGTCCAGCTCCTTCTCACTGTTGCTCAAGTAGAGCAAACCACAGCGCTTGAAGCCGGTGTCCTCGCCGGAGTCCGCTGCGAACTGCTCCCACAGGTCCAGGCTCTTGGTCGACAGCGGCAACTCACGGGCGTCTCGATTCTGTTGCCGGCACCAGCCCCAGTTTCGACTCGATTGCTCGGCACCGATCCGGCCTTTTTCCACCAGGGCGACTTTCATGCCGCGCTTGGCCAGGTAATAGGCGGTAAAGGTCCCGATGATGCCGCCGCCAATCACGACCACATCAGCGTGCGTCGGCAGCTCGGAACTCGTCTCTACGGAAGTTAACGGTGCAGGCATTTGTCAGGATGTCCATTGGGGGCCGGGAAGTAAAAAGCACATCTTCTTCATGGCTTTATTACAACACTTGGAAACCGTGCATAAACCGTTAAAAGCATAGGCTGCCTGGTACAAACCACCGTTTTACGAGACCTGTTCAGCAGACTTTGCGGGACGCCACGAACGCGGGCATCGGTGTGCTTGAAATCGACGAGTTGCTCGTTGGAATACAAAATCCACTCGACAATGGGCCGTCAAAGCCCCGATGGGGCATTTGAGAACAATGCCCCGTGGCGAGGGAGCAAGCTCCCTCGCCACGGGTCCATCATGGTTCTCAAGTGAACAGCATCATCTACCAAAGCGCCACGTCATAGGTCACGTAGATCCGGTTGCTGTCGCGCCCCCGGGAAAAATCGGAGCGATAGACATAGTTGCGCAGTTTCACGCCCAGGCCTTTGAACGTGCCTTGCTGCACGACATAGGCGATTTCGGCATCACGCTCCCACTCCTTCACGGTGCTGTTGGACTTGCCGTCGTTGCCGCTGAGGTAACGGCTGGTCAATGTCAGGCCCGGCATGCCAAGGCGAGCGAAGTCGTAGCCGTAACCGAGCATCCAGGTCTTTTCGTCTTCCTCGATGAACTTGCCGATCCCGACGTTGCTGAAGGAATACACGGTGGCGCCGCTGATGTAGGGCAGCCCCGCTTCGCCGCTGAGTTTCTGGTAGCCCGCGCTGAACGTGTGGCCGGTCACGGCGTACGACAACAGGCCATTGAGCATCTCGTTGTCGACTTTACCGCCGTAGGCCGAGCCGGAATCGGCGCTGTTGAAATAGCGCAGGTCGCTGGTGAGCACGCCGGGGCCCAGCGGCAAATCGTGTTGGATCCCGGCGAAGTGCTGCCGGTAGAAGTTCTCCAGTTCGCCATGGAAATAGCTCAAGCGCAGGTTCTTTGTCAGCTTGTAGTCGCCACCGGCATAGCTGAAATCGCCTGACTGGTCGCCACCATAACCGTCGGGCACGATCGGCATGCTGTCGCTGGAGTCCCGTAGCTTGAAACGCTCCACGTGCCCGCCCGTCAGCGTGAGGTTGTCGATGTCATTGCTACTGATCTGGGTCCCTTGATAGGTCTGGGGCAACAACCGCGCATCGTTGTAGATCAGCACCGGAGTTTTTGGCAGCAAGGTGCCGTATTTGACCGTGGTCTTGGCCAGTCGGGCCTTGGCGGTCATGCCCGCGCTGGCAAATTCGTCGGCGGCACGGCCGTCATCGTGAACCGGTAGCAGACCAGTGCCGCTGCGGCCACGCCCGGAGTCGAGCTTGACCCCGAGCAGGCCCAATGCATCGACCCCGAAGCCGACAGTGCCCGGCGTAAAACCCGATTGGTAGTCGAGCAGGAAGCCCTGAGCCCATTCGGTGCGTTCGCTTTTGGCGGTCCTCGCCGACCGTGGGCTGATGCCGTGCTCATCACGAAAATTCTCGTTGAAGTACACGTTGCGCAGTTGCAGCTTGAGCTTGCTGTCATCAATGAAACCTTCGGCGCTGGCCGTGGCGAGGGGCAATAGCCCAAGGATCGGAAACAAAGCCCCGCGGGTAAGCAAAGTGTTCATGTCTGGCTACTCATTGTTTTTATTGGGTGCAGGCCAGCCCGCACCCGCGTGCGGAGGGTGCGTCAGGCGATCAGGCAACGTGATGTCGGGTGAATCAGGAGAACAGCGTCAGCGCCCCGGTCAACAAGGCCAGCGCGGTAATCACCAAGGAGGTGAGCACGGCCCATTGGATGGTGGCTTTCTGGAAGTCACCGAGGTCGCGGTCGACCATGCCCACCAGCAACAAGGTCGAAGCCACCAGCGGGCTCATCAGGTGCACCGGTTGGCCGAGGATGGACGCCCGGGCGATTTCGACCGGATGGATCCCATAGGCGGCAGCGGCGTTTGCGAGGATCGGCACGACCCCGAAGTAGTAGGCATCGTTGGACAATACAAATGTCAGCGGCATGCTGGTGATTGCCACCACCAGGGGGAACAGATGGCCCCAGGAAGGCGGAATCCAGTCGACCAGGGTTTGCGCCAGGGCGTCGACCATTTTCGTCCCGGAAAATATCCCGGCGAAAATCCCCGCCGCGAATACCAGCAGCACGACGGTCATGGCGTTGCCCGAATGGGCGAGGATGCGCTCCTTCTGGATGTCCAGTTGGGGATAATTGATGACCAGCGCCAGCACGAAGCCGATCAGGAACAGGATTGCCGAGTGCATTATCCCCATCACCAGCGCGACCATCACCGCGACCACCAGCAGCAGGTTGACGTAGGCCAGTTTCGGACGCTTGTGCGGGGTGTCTTCGAGGATCGCCTTGATATAGCAATCACCGCCACCGCTTTGCAGTTGGATATTGCCGATGCGCTTGCGCTCGGCACGGCCCAGTAGGAACGCCGTGAACACCACCCACATCGCGCCACCGATCATGGTCGGCAGCAACGGCACGAAGTACTCGCCGGCATCCAGGCCCAGTGCCGCGATGGCGCGGGTCGCCGGGCCACCCCAAGGCGTCATGCCGCTCATGATGCTCAGCGACAACATCGCCACGGTCGCCAGGATCATCGGATTCATGCCGATGCGCTTGTACAAAGGCAACATCGCCGCGCAGGTGATCATGTAGGTGGTCGTGCCGTCACCGTCCAGTGCCACCAGCAGTGACAACAGGGCCGTGCCCACGGCGATTTTCATCGGATCGCCATTGACCCGCTTGAGGATCTTGCGGATCAGCGGGTCGAACAGGCCGGCGTCGATCATCAGGCCGAAAAACAGGATCGCGAACAGCAGCAACGCGGCCGATGGTGCGACCATCTTCAGGCCGTCCAGCATCATCTTGCCGGTGGTGCCGCCAAAACCACCCATCACCGCGAAGATGATCGGCACGATCGTCAGAGCAACGATCGGCGACAGCCGTTTGGTCATTATCAGGAAGGTGAAGACCACCACCATGGCCAAGCCAAGTAAAGCGAGCATATGTCAGATCTCTTGTTGTTATTGAGTAGCTGATGCAATGACAAGGACTGCCTGGGTTATCCGGCCAGGCGCTGGGAAACCGTGGCGTAGACGAAACCTGAAAAGAGCCTGCGAGCGGTACGGACCACCGAGGCGCGGATGGTCTCACCCTTTTCGCCGGTGTAGGACAACACCACATCGATACCACCGCTGGGGTGCTCGATGCCCACCCGCTGCAAACGCGGCTCTCTGGCGCCACCGATGAGATTGGCCGCGACGCTGCCGTCGGTCACGCAGGCGGTCGCCAAGCCGATGGAGCCGGTGATCGCCAAGGCGCGATGACAGTTGTGCGGCATGAAGTAGCGCACCTGGATCGTCCCGCCGCACTTTGGCGCCGACACCAGCACCGGCTTGGGAATCACCTTGTCGCTGACATCGCCCAGGCCCATGGCGAGCCCGGCTTTGAGTCGCAGGGATTCCAGGCGCTGCAAAAACGCCTTGTCCGCGTCCAGCTCTGCGGGGCTTTCGTCACCGCGCTTGCCCAACTGGCTCGCCTCGACGATCAGCATCGGCATGGCCATGTCGATACAGGTCACCGGGATGCCGTCGATCAGGTCCAGGGATTGCCCGGTGGGAAAGAGCTTGCCCGTCTTGCTGCCCGCCGCATCAAGGAAGGTCAGTTGCACCGGAGCAGCCGTGCCCGGCACGCCGTCGATGGCGGTGTCGCCTTCGTAGCTGACCTTGCCTTCCGGCGTCTGGACCTCGGCATTGACGAACGTTCCGGTATTGAGGTTGCGGATCCGCACACGGGTCAGGTCGCCCGTTGCCTTGACCAAGCCTTGCTCGATGGCAAACGGGCCGACGGCGCACAGCATGTTGCCGCAATTGGGTGCGGTATCGACCCGACGCTGGGAAACCATGACCTGGACGAACAGGTAGTCAACGTCGGCATCGGCGTGCAGCGACGGGCTGACAATCGCCACTTTGCTGGTCTGTGGGCTGCCGCCGCCGATGCCGTCGATTTCCAGCTCATGGCCCGAGCCCATCAGATTCAGCAGCAACTCGTCACGTTCAGGGATCGCTGTCGGCAAATCCCACGCAAGAAACACCGGACCTTTGGAAGTGCCGCCGCGCATGAGTACACAAGGAATTCGTTGCATGAACAGTAACTCTTGTTGATCAATCTGGATAATTGATGTTCAGGACACAAGAGTGGCAGGGTTTAAAAAGTGATTCCAATGCAAAGATCGGAGCTATTATTGTGTTTCACAAAAGAATTATCTTAGGATCCGACGCCAGTCAATCCGCCCATCCCACCGAGAGAAAACATGGAATACGAGCTCCAGGACATCCGATCTTTCGTGAAAATCGCTGAACTTGGCAGCTTCCACGAGGCGGCCGATGCGCTGCACCTGTCGCAACCCGCCTTGAGCCGACGGATGAAAAAACTCGAAGAGGGATTAGGCACCGCCCTGCTCGACCGCACGACACGAAAGGTCAGCCTCACCAGCGTCGGGCGTGATTTCCTGCCCAAGGCGCGGCGCCTGCTGGACGACTTCGACGATTCGATCCTCAACATCCGCGAACTGGCGGAGCGGCAGATCGGCCGCGTGACCTTGGCCTGCATCCCCACGGCGGCGTTCTACTTCTTGCCTTCGGTGATCCGGCTCTATAACGAGCGCTATCCGAAGATCCGCATCCGCCTGCTGGATCTCAGCGCCAACGAAGGATTGGAAGCCGTGCTACGCGGCGAAGCCGATTTCGGTATCAACATGATGAGCGGCCAACACCCGGATATCGAGTTCGTGCCCCTGGTCAACGAACCCTTTGTGCTGGCTTGCCGCCGGGACCATGAACTCGCAGCGCGCAGTGCCGTGACCTGGTCGGAACTCAGCGATTATCGGTTGATCGGGGTTGGACGCCTGAGCGGCAACCGCATGCTGCTCGATCACGCCCTGTCCGGCCTGAGCTGGCGCCCGCAGTGGTTCTACGAAGTGCAGCACCTGTCCACCTCGCTGGGGTTGGTCGAGGCCGGCCTCGGCGTGTCGGCGATGCCCAGCCTGGCAATGCCCGCCGAGGACCATCCCACGTTGGTCAGCGTGCCGCTGATCGAGCCCGTCGTGAACCGCTCGCTGGGCCTGGTCTATCGACGGGGTGCATCGCTGTCTCCCGCGGCGGAGAAGTTTGTTTCGATTCTGCTGGAGCAGTGGCCGCAGTAGGAGCGGCAAGAACAGGACGTACAACGATGGCAACGCCTGCAATCGGGATAGCTGAGCGCTGTTCAGGAACAGTTCAGCCATACCATCACGCTATAGTGAACCGCCCTTTCCCCGGATGCGCATCCCGGATGCCGGATCGCGTCGCTCGATCGAATGTATGAACCTACCAGTCAGGAGACCCCATGAAGCTCAGCCACCTGTTTTATGCATGCGCGTTATCAGCCACCCTGGCGATTGGCAGTGAGGCATCGGCGCAAACCCTGCCTCCCACGGCTGTGGTCCGTATCGCGCAGCTGGAAATCGATCCGACTCAACTGGAGCGCTATACCGAGATCGTCAAGGAGGAGATGGAGATCTCCGCACGGGTGGAGCCTGGCGTGCTCGCTATTTATTCGGTGGCGGATAAAGACCATCCGCATCAACTCCATTTCTTCGAAATCTATGCAGATGAGCAGGCTTACCAGTCCCACATCATGTCTGCTCATTTCAAGCGTTACGTCGAGCAAACGCAATCGATGATCCGCTCGCGTCGGCTGATCGAGACGATGCCGGTCCAACTGAGTTCGAAATAAAACCGTCGGGGCAGCTTTGCTGCGCAGCAAAATCGCCGGGCCCGGACGAACGCCCAGGCCCAGCCAACACTCAATAATCCCAAGACCCCGCCACCCAGCGAAACGCATCCCCGTTGACCGCCACCCGGCCCACGGAAGGAAACGAAAGGTGAGTGGCCACGAACAGCTCGCCGCTCGCCGCGGCTTCTTGCATCAGCCGTACACGAACGCGCACCGCTTCTTCAGGGTCGTGCTCGAAGCCGTTCTGCCAGTCGGGATGGTCGAAGGCCACCGGGAACAGGGCATCGCCGGCAAACGTCAGTTTTTCATTGCCGGACGTCACATGCACCACGCTGTGCCCCGGCGTATGCCCGCCCGTGCGCTTGACCACCACGCCCGGCGCCACTTCATATTCCTGCTCGAAGGTGTGCAGTTTGTCGTGGTACGCCTCCATGAATTGCTGCGCGGTGGTGTGCAACACTTCCGGTATTGGCGAAGGCATGACAGTGCGTGAGAAATCGGGGTTGGCCCAGAACTCGACTTCGGTCGCACAAACATGAATCTTCACATCTGGCCGCAAGCTGTTCTTCACCTCATCGACCAGCAGCCCGCCAATGTGGTCCATGTGCATGTGGGTGATCACCACATCGGTGATGGAGGATAGCTCGATGCCGGCCGCCTCCAACCGCTTGGGAAACAGCCCGGCGCGCGGGAAGCCGGGGAACTGTCCGCCCAGCCCGGCGTCGACCAACAGGGTCTGCGCGCCGCTGCGCACCACCAGCACGTTCAGCGCCCAATCGAATGCGTCGGGGCCGAGGTACATATCCTTGAACCACGCGGCGCGGGCGGCCGGGTCGACGTTGGTGGACATGGTCGAGGTCGGCAGCGGCAGCACGCCATCGCTGACCACCAGCACATCGATGTCGCCGACCTTGAGTGCGTAGCGCGACGGAACCAGTTCTTCGGTCGCGGATACCCCTTGGATCGCTTGTTTTTGCGCGGTGTCTTGCTGATGCATCGTCATGATCGCTCTCCTGTCATGAATGGGGCGAACCGTCTTTCCTGTGCCAGAACAACGGTTCACCTGGAGAACGAGTGTGCGGCGTGGCGTGGCGCGCTCGATACCATACGAGGGTATGCCGCGCCCACATCTTGGCGTGATCGTTTCAAACAAACGGCTGGTGATTTGCAAGATTGGGCAATCATCGGACCGGATCGTGCAAGCTATCGTCCCCAATGCTTCCTATAGTAATCGGTGCCCAACCATCTGGAGCTGGTCCGACTATGAGCGCCCTCAATATCAATGGCCGTGAGCACACGGTTGACGTAGACCCTGGCACCCCGATCCTGTGGGCCCTGCGCGACACGCTGGGCATGACCGGCACCAAGTTCGGCTGCGGTGCGGCCTTGTGTGGAGCCTGCACCGTTCACCTGGATGGCCAGGCCATCCGGTCCTGCGTGACGCCGGTCGCGGCGGCGGTTGGCAAGAAGATCACCACCATTGAAGCAGCCACCGATGGCAGCGACCCGGTGGGCAGCGCCGTCCACGAAGCCTGGGTCAAGCACGACGTGGCGCAGTGCGGTTACTGCCAAAGCGGCCAAATCATGAGCGCCACCGCATTCCTCAAGGCCCAGCCCAAGGGCAAGCAGCCGACACCGGCCGAGATCGACTCGGCCATGGCCGGCAATATCTGCCGCTGCGGCACCTATGCCCGAATCCGCGCCGCGGTGGCTGATGCCGCCAAAGCCCTCGCCTGACAGGGAGTTCGCCATGCTCAACGAGATTTTTCCAACCGAACTTCCGCGCGCCTTGCAGCACCTGCTTGAGCGCGATGATGCGGACGGTCCAGCGACCCTGCCCCGCCGCAGCTTCCTCAAGATCGTCGGCATCGGCGGCCTGGCCTTGGGTGCGTTTCCTCACCTGGCCCTTGGGCAGCAAGCCAATGGCGCGGGCGAAGGCCCCCTCAAGCCGACCCAGCAACCTTCGGCCTTCGTGCAGATCGCGCCGAGCGGCGAAGTGACGGTGACGATCAATCGCCTGGAGTTCGGCCAAGGTGTGCAGACCGGCCTGCCAATGATCCTCGCCGAAGAACTCGACGCCGACTGGAGCCTGGTGCGCACGCGCAACGGCAGCAACGACGCGGCCTACATGGACCCGGCCTTTGGCATCCACCTCACCGGCGGTTCCAATTCGATCAAGAACAGCTACACCCAATACCGCGAACTGGGCGCCCGCGCCCGGTCGATGCTGCTGGCCGCCGCGGCGGCGCGCTGGAACGTCGACGCCGCCAGCCTGACCACGCAAAACGGCACGGTGTTGGGCCCGGGCGGCCGCAAGGCGACCTACGGCGAGCTGGCCGAAGCCGCCATGGCGATGCCCGTGCCGGAGAAGGTCACGCTCAAGGATCCCAAGGATTTTCGCATCATCGGCCAGGCCACCAACCGCCTCGACGCCAAGGCCAAGAGCAGCGGCCAGCAGGATTTCGGCATCGACGTGCATTTGCCTGGGCAACTGACGGCGGTGGTCGCACGGCCCCCCGTGTTCGGCGCCCGCATCGCCTCCCTGGACGACAGCGCCGCACGCGCCACCAAAGGCGTAAAAGCGGTGCTGCGCGTGCCGCTTGATGGCGGTGCCGAAGGTGTCGCGGTGATCGCCGACGGTTACTGGCAGGCGAAGCTGGGTCGTGACGCGCTGAAAGTCGAATGGGACGCGGCCAAGGTCGAAAAAGTCGACACGGAAAAACAACTGGCCCAGTACCGCGAGCTGGCTGGCCAATCCGGCCCGCTGCACTTCGATGCCGATATGAAGCCCCTGGCCTCCGCGCCGCACCAGTTGGAGGCCGAGTTCGTATTCCCTTATCTGGCCCATGCGCCCATGGAACCGCTGAACTGCACCGTCCAACTGTCCGAGGGCCGTGCCCAATTATGGGTGGGCACCCAGTTCCCCGGCGGCGATGGCGCGGCGGCGGCCAAGGTGTTGAACCTCAAGCCCGAGCAAGTCCAGGTGAATGTGCAGACAGCGGGCGGTGGTTTTGGCCGACGCGGCGTGCCCACCAATGATTTTGTCGTGCAGGCCTGCGAAGTCGCCAAGGCCGCCCGCGCCGCTGGGCTCGATGCGCCCATCCGCACCCTGTGGAGCCGGGAAGACGACATCAAGGGCGGCTATTACCGCCCCATGCACCTGCATCGCGCGCGCATCGGCTTCGACGACAGCGGCAAGGTGCTGGCCTGGGACCATGCCTTGGTCGGGCAGTCCATCCTCACCGGCACCCTGTTCGCCGGGCAGATGAAAAACGGCATCGACCCCACCGCCACGGAGGGCATGCGCGATCCGTATCCATTGCCGATGCGATTGACCGTGCATCATCCGAAGCTCAACGTGCCCGTGCTCTGGTGGCGCAGCGTCGGCTCGACCCATACCGCTTTCGTGATGGAAACCCTGATCGACGAAATCGCCCGCACCACCAAGCAGGACCCGGTGGCATACCGGATGAAGCTGTTTGGCGAGCAGAGCCCGCGCCATCGTGACGCGCTGCAACTGGCGGTGGACAAGAGCGGCTACGGCAAGCGCCAACTACCCGCCGGCCAAGCCTGGGGCGTGGCGGTACATGAGTCGTTCAGCTCGGTGGTGGCCTACGTGGTCGAGGCGTCGGTGCAGGATGGCCGTCCGGTGCTCCACAACGTCACGGCGGGCGTGCATTGCAATCTGGCGGTCAACCCGCGCAGCGTCGAAGCCCAGGTACAGGGCGCCGCGCTGATGGGGTTGTCAATGTGCCTGCCTGGTGGCGCGGTGACGTTGAAGGACGGCGTCGTGCAACAAAGCAACTTTGCCGACTTCAGCGTGCCGCGCATCACCGACATGCCGCAGATCGCCGTGCACATCATCCCCAGCGCCGAACCGCCGACCGGCATGGGCGAACCCGGCCTCCCCGCCTTGGCCCCGGCGTTTGCCAATGCCATTGCCAGCCTGACGGGCAAACCGCTGCGGCAGTTGCCGTTCAGCCTGGCTTGATTGGAAGTGGATGCCAGCCCGGTGGCGAGGGAGCTTGCTCCCTCGCCACCGGGCATTTTGTTTGTCAGCTATTGCGGCGACTTTAGAGATGGTCTGCGTCAATCACAGCCTGGGCGAAGGCCTGCGGTGCCTCTTGCGGCAGGTTATGGCCCACGCCACCGTCGATCAGTCGATATTGGTATTTACCGGTGAAGCGTTTGGCATAGGCTTCTGCCGGTGGATGCGGCGCACCATTGGCGTCGCCCTCAAGCGTGATCGTCGGCACGGCGATGGACGGAAAGGTTGCGAGTTTCTTTTCGAGCCCTGCGTATTTGGCCTCGCCCTTCAGCAGCCCCAGGCGCCAACGATAGTTGTAGATTGAGACAGCCACGTGATCGGGGTTCTGCAAGGCCGCGGCGCTTCGATCGAAGGTCGCGTCGTCAAAGCTCCACTTCGGCGACGCCAGTTTCCAGATCAGCTTGGCGAAGTCATGGGTGTTCTTCTCGTAGCCCAGGCGACCACGCTCTGTCGCGAAGTAGAACTGATACCACCATTGCAACTCGGCGGCCGGCGGCAGCGGAGCCTTGCCAGCCTCCTGGCTGCCGATCAGGTAGCCACTCACCGCCACCAGCGCTTTCACACGCTCCGGCCACAATGCTGCGACGATGTCGGCGGTTCGCGCGCCCCAGTCATAGCCGCCGAGCACGGCTTGCTTGATGTTCAGTGCGTCCATGAAATCGATCAGGTCACTGGCCAGCGCCGATGGCTGGCCGTTGCGCAGGGTCTTGCCCGACAGGAAGCGTGTATCGCCGTAACCCCGGGCATAGGGGATCAGCACGCGATAGCCCTTCTCGGCCAACGCCGGCGCCACATCCGCATAACTGTGAATGTCGTAAGGCCAGCCGTGCAGCAAGATCACCACCGGCCCGTCGGCGGGACCGACTTCAGCGTAGGCCACGTCCAACAGGCCAGCCTTGACATGCTTCAACGGCCCGAACGAAGTGTGGCTGCCCGGGATGATCGTGCCGACAGTGGTGGCGGGAACATCGGCCGCATTTGCCTGGAACGATGCCAATCCCAACGCGCCCAGTTGCAGCAGCGCGCATGCGAGGACGGTGGGTGCAAACCGGCGACGGTGGCGCTGTAGGTTTTCTGGCTTCGACAAAGTGGTGTACATGGTAGATCTCCTTGAAGGCCGACGCCTCAGTTGTCCTGGCCGCAATCCTGGGCAATCGCGCTGTAGTCCAGCGCCCGGATCGCGCCGGTGGAGTCCAGGTAGGTCATGCGCGATTCGACGACGCCGCAGCCCGACCCCGCCCCTTGCTTGACCGACAGCACCTTGGCGATGTCCAGGTGGTCGCCGTACATGTAGGTGTGCGGCTTGACGGCGTCCTGGGCGTTGGCTGCCACAGCGCCGAGGCTGAGGATGGCAAACAGGGAAGCGATGCTGAGGTTCTTGACGTTCATGGCGATGTCTCCGACGTTTGAGTGAGTACCTGGGACGGCGTGTGCTGTCTCGATGGGGCTCATTTGACGCCGGGGAGGTATCTCGGGTGTGTCGCCGATGGGCTTGAAGGAATCGTTTCGTGTCCACAAAGGCTCTGGATACACAGCGATACATTTGCCTCGGGAGGTCTTCGATCTTTTCCTGCCGGAAGTTTGCTTTATCATGGCGACCACCCTTCCCCGACCTGATGGAACCACCATGACTTTCGATTTCGACCAGGTGTTCGAGCGCCACGGCACCGGTAGCACCAAGTGGAGCCGCTACCCGGCCGAGGTATTGCCGATGTGGGTGGCCGACATGGATTTCGCCGCGCCACCGGTGGTCGTCGATGCGCTGCGCAAGCGCCTGGAGCATCCGATGCTCGGCTACAGCGTGGCCCAGGACAACCTGCGCGCCGCCATCGTCGCCGACCTCTGGAGCAAATACGCCTGGCGCGTCGAGCCCCAGCAGATCCTCTTCCTGCCAGGGGTCGAGCCGGGCTTCAACATGGCCTTGCACGCGCTGGTGGAACCGCAGCAGAACGTCGTGGTGCAGGTGCCCAACTATCCGCCGCTGCGCAACGCCCCGGGGAACTGGGGCCTGAAGAAGGTGGAGCTGCCGTTCAACCCGCTCAACGGCGAATTCCACACGGACCTGACCGGGCTGACAGCTGCGTTGCACGGCGGCGGCGCACTGTTGCTGAGCAACCCGCACAACCCGCTGGGCAAGGTGTTCGGCCACAGCGAATTGAAGGCAATTGCAGACATCTGTGTCGAGCAGGACGCCTGGATCATCTCGGATGAAATCCATGCCGAGCTGTGCTTCGATGGCCGCAAGCACATCCCCACCGCCACCCTGGGCGCGGAGATCGCCGAGCGCACCATCACCCTGATGTCGGCCAGCAAGGCCTATAACATCGCCGGCCTGAAGACCTCTTTCGCCATCATCCAGAACGCCAAACTGCGGGAACGGGTCAACGCGGCCAGGGCCGGCATGGTCGACAGCGTCAACGCCCTCGGCCTCGAGGCCACCCGTGCGGCCTACAGCGAAGCGGGGCCGTGGCTGGAGGCCTTGAAGGACTATCTGCAAGCCAACCGCGATTACCTGGTCGAAGCCGTGAAGACCCGCCTGCCAGGCATCACCATGACCGTGCCCCAGGGCACTTACCTGGCGTGGCTGGATTGCTCCGGGTTGGGGCTGGACGACCCGCAGGGGTTCTTCCTCAAGGAAGCCAAGGTCGGCTTGAGTGCCGGGTTGGATTTCGGCGACGACGCGGGGCAGTTCGTGCGGTTGAACTTCGGCTGCCCACGGGCGTTGCTGGAGGAAGGGATTGCGCGGATGGAGCGCAGCCTGAAATCCCGAACCTGACCGAATCTCTTGTGGCGAGGGGATTTATCCCCGCTCGGTTGCGCAGCGACCGCAAAAAACAGGGCCGCTGCGCGACCCAGCGGGGATAAATCCCCTCGCCACAAAGGCACCAATCTCAGACCATGCTGGTGTCAGTCATGCATGTCCGGCGTATGCACAAAGCACAACTTATTCCCCTCCGGATCACGGCAATAGGCGCCGTAATAGTCCTTCGAATATTGCGGCCTCGGGCCCGGCGCGCCTTCGTCGAAACCGCCCATGTCGAGTGCCGTCTGCCAGGCGTTGCGTACCGCTTCCTGTGATTCAGCAGCGAAACTGACTTGCATGCCATTGCCCCACGTCGCCGGCAGCCCGTTGATGGGCACCTGGACAAACACCTGCGGCCAGTGCTTGCCGGGCTGATGCCAACCCTCCCCCGGTGGCCCCGAGTCATCCTCGCTCTCCATGCGCACCAAGCCCAGGCAGCCGAGCACGGCATCATAGAATGCGACCATTTTCGGCAGGTCCCGCGCGCCAATCTGTATGTGACTGAACATGCTGTTTCTCCTGTTGAATCTTTCCTGACATTTGAATAGACGGCCTTACCCACGTTCACCCGGACGTAGGGTCAGTCGACGAACCGCTGCCGGTCACGCTCATCGACCGACGGGAAAATCCAACCGAACTCTGCTGGAAAGCCCGAAGTCCACCCTCCATCGCAACCACTCGCCATGGAGAACGATTATGGCCAATTACCCAACCCCGCCCTTCCCCAAGCAACAACAACCCGTACCGGGCAGCCAGCAGAAAATGGACCCTTACCCGGACTGCGGCGAACAAAGCTATAAAGGCTCCGGACGCCTGGCGAACAAGATCGCGCTGATTACCGGTGCGGACAGCGGCATCGGGCGCGCCGTGGCGATTGCCTTCGCCCGTGAAGGAGCGGACGTGGCGATCTCTTATCTGAACGAGCATGAAGACGCCAAGGAAACCGCTCGTTGGGTCGAAGAAGCTGGGCGCCAATGCCTGTTGCTTCCGGGTGACCTCGCCGATAAGGCCCAGTGCCGCAAGGTCGTCGACGACACCGTCGCGCGCTTCGGGCGTATCGACGTGCTCGTCAATAACGCCGCGTTCCAGATGACCCATGAGAGTCTGGAAGAAATCCCCGACGAGGAATGGGTCCGCACGTTCGATATCAACATCACGGCGATGTTCAGGATCTGCCAGGCCGCAGTTCCGCACATGAAGACCGGTGGCTCGATCATCAACACCACGTCGGTCAATTCCGACATGCCCAAGCCGACATTGCTGGCGTATGCCACGACCAAGGGCGCCATCGCCAACTTCACCGGCGGCCTGGCGCAGATGCTCGGGCCCAAGGGTATCCGCGTGAACAGCGTCGCGCCAGGGCCGATCTGGACGCCGCTGATCGTCGCCACCATGCCCGAGGAAGAAGTGCAGAATTTCGGGTCCCAGACGCCGCTGGGCCGCCCCGGCCAACCGGTGGAAGTGGCACCGATCTTCGTGCTGCTGGCGTCGGATGAGTCCAGCTACATCTCGGGCTCGCGGTATGCGGTGACGGGGGGCAAGCCGATCCTGTAGGCACACGCACATATCCCGTGGCGAGGGAGCTTGCTCCCTCGCCACAGAAGCGTCCTTCGGATCACTCCTTGGCAATCACCGAAATCTTCCCGTTACGCTCGATAATCGCAAACTTGATCTGGTCCAGGGTCTCGATGCCCTGGCTGGAGCGGGCCGCTTCCATGATGTCTGCCTCGATCAGCCGGGCGTGGCGCATGCGCCCCTCCAAGATACGCCCGTCCTCGACGATGATGGTCGGGCCGCCGTCTATCAGCCGGGACACCCAATCGGAGCGCAGCTTGAGCAACGAAAACCCGACGTCGATGGCAATCAGCGTGACGATGACCATGAACGAGTTGGTCATCGAAAAGTCATCCCCCAGCAACGCCTGCTGGGTCGCCTCGCCGATGATCATCAACAGCACAAAGTCGAAGGTGGTTATCTCCGCCAGAGAACGACGCCCGGCGATCTTGAACAACACCATCAATACCGCGTACATCGCGGCGGCGCGCAGTACCGAATCCATACGTCACCTAAGGAAAGATGAATTGATTGAACGTCACCACCGCGCCATGGGACGTGGCGATGCGGGTTTGATAGGTGCCAAGGCCTTCGCCGAGCAACGACAGGTGCAGGTTGGCCTGCCCCTCGCCATCCGCCTGCAGCCAGACTTTCATGCCCGGTCCCGCGGCCGCCGAGCGCATGGGCTGCGGTTGCACGCTCTGCACGTCGAACCCTTCCAGCCAGTCACCCCCGAGTTCCACCTCCAGCACGGCGCCAGGCGCGCCCTTCAGACGAATGATCATCGGATTGGTCGAGCCGTTGCGGTGGAATTTCTCGTACTCGACACCGATGTTGCCGTCGGCGCTGTGCATTTCGCGGCTACTCAGCGGGCCACGGGAAAACAACCCGAGCAGGGTCAGGATCACCAGCAGCACCAACACGTACCAACCCACCCGCTCGAAACGCCAGACCTTGTGCTGGAATGCCATGTCCTCGCGCACCGGGAACTCGCGGCTACGGTGGTCGTCCTGGTCGTATTCGTCGGTCATGACGGTCCTCCCTATCGACGGTCGCCCGTCAAAGCCCGCTGGTGATAGCCCGGTATCTGTTGCAAGGCGTACTCACTGGAGAGACGTTGTACCTGGGAACGATCGCCGAAGAACCGCTCCCGGCGACTGAACAGCGCGCGTTGCCCGTCCACTTCGAACGCCCAGGCAAAACACACCGTGCCGGCGGGAATACCGTCCTTGTCGTCCGGCCCGAGCAGGCCGGTGGTGGCGACCGCGACGTTGGCGTTGGCGTCGCGCAGGGCGCCGAGGGCCATTTCCTCGGCGACTTCACGGCTGGTCAGGTTGAAGGTGTCGATGGTTCGTGGCTTGACCCCGAGCAGGCGTTGCTTGGCTTCTGGGGAATACACCACATAGCCGCTTTCGATCAGCGAACCGCTGCCCGGCACTTCGGCCAACAGCGTGACGATCAGCCCCGCAGTGCAGGACTCGGCGGTGGTCAGGCGCAAGTCATGTTCGCGCATGTACTCGATCAGGGAATGGGCAACAGTCATGGCATACAGTCCTTCATGGATGCTGATGGGTTGACCCCCGCCGTTTCGAATCATTCCCTTTATCGCGCCGTCGCCCGGACCGGCCAAATAAATGAAACCCCTGGCCAATCCTGTACCTCATAACCGTATGAGCCTCATGCAGAGGCTGTCCTGATCAGGAGGTCGTCATGTCCGTGCTTTTCGTCAAACTGTTCACCCATCCCGAATTCGCCTGGGGGGACATTCGCGAGCAAGAGCAGGCTCATCCCCACCATTACCTGGCGCATCTGCTGTTGCTCGCGTTGATCCCGGCGGTGTGCCTGTTCATCGGTACCACCTGGACCGGTTGGAGCCTGGCCGAGAACGAAACCGTGCGACTCAGCCACGCCAGCGCACTACAGCTATGCGTGCTGCTGTACGTAACCATCGTGGTCGGCGTGTCGCTGATGGGGTTGTTCATCCGCTGGATGTCGCGCACCTTCGAAGTCCGGCCCACGGTCAACCAATGCATCGGGTTCGCCGCCTACACCGCTACCCCGTACTTCCTGGCCGGGATCTTCGGCGTGTATCCGAGCCGCTGGCTGGCGGTGGCGGTCCTGCTGGCCGCTTCGGTCTATTCGACGTTCCTGCTGTTCGTCGGCTTGCCCAAGTTCATGGGCTTGAAGAAGGAACAGGGCCTGCTGTATTCGGCCAGCGTCTGGGGCGTGGGTTTGCTGGTGCTGGTCACGATCCTGGTGGAAATGATCCTGCTGTGGTTCAACTATCTGCAGCCCGAATACCTGCGGGTTCCGGTAGGCTGAATGGCTTTTGAAGGTCCACAATGTGGGTGGCGGCGGCGTAGCGAAGCGTGAGTTTTCGCAATCTTCGCGTAACCCGATTATCCTGCGACTTTTTGCATTCCTGAATCGAGTCGGCAGCGCTGGACCGCCCCGCCGCCCTTAAGGCCAAATTTATATGCCATCTTCAAGCAAACGCTCTCCCAACGTGCCACAGCGACGAGAGCTGAGCCCCAGCAGCCTGGATTTCGCCGTGGTCGGAATCGGTGCTTCCGCGGGCGGGCTACAGGCCATCAAGCAGTTTTTCGAACACATGCCCAAGGACAACGGCATGGCGTTCGTGATCGTTTTGCACCTCTCCCCGGATCATCAGAGCATCGCCGACAAGATCATCCAGGAATCCACCAAGATGCCTGTGTTGCAGGTGACCGAGGCGGTGCCGATCGAGAAGAACCATGTCTACGTAATTTCCCCTGCCCATCAGTTGTCGATGAACGACGGCTACCTGAAGGTTTCCCCGGCCGAGCCGCGCCAGGGCGGGCACGTGGCGATCGACCTGTTCTTTCGGGACCTGGCCGATGTGCACAAGGACCGGGCATTTTGCCTGGTACTGTCAGGCACCGGCTCCGACGGCGCCGTGGGCCTGTCGCGCATCAAGGAACAAGGCGGCGTGACCATCGCCCAGTCGCCCCAGGACGCCGAGTTCGATGGCATGCCCCAAGCCGCCATCGACACCCAAATGGTCGACCTGGTCCTCCCTGTCGTCGAGATGCCGCAAAAGCTCTTGGAGCTCTGGCGCAACTCCCAGGCCATCCGCCTGCCGACCGCCAACGATCCGGAGATCCATACCCAACCGCCGGCCTCCGAGCGTGAGGCGATCGCCGCCGAGCAATCGCTGCATGATGTTCTGGTGCTGCTGCGCGCCGGCACCGGCCATGACTTCAAGCATTACAAGCGCGCCACCGTGCTGCGGCGCATCGAACGGCGCATGCAAGTCACCACCCAACCGGACCTGGGCGCCTACTACAGCTACCTGCAGAATCATCCGGAAGAAACCAAGGCGCTGCTCGGCGACCTGCTGATCGGCGTGACCAACTTCTTCCGTGATCGCGAGGCCTTCGAAGCCCTTGAGCGTGACGTCCTGCCCAACCTGCTCAAGCCGGTGGAACCGGGCAGCGTGCCGCCGGAGGAGATCCGCGTCTGGTCAGCCGGTTGCTCGACCGGCGAAGAGGCCTACACCCTGGCCATGTTGCTCAGCGACCAGCTGCAACACGACGCCAGCAGCGCCAAATTGCAGATATTCGCCACCGATATCGATGAACGGGCGATTACCGTGGGTCGCGACGGCGCCTATCCGGAAGCGATCATCACCGACGTCCCCCCTACCCGCCTGCGCCAGTACTTCTTGAAGGAAGGCGCCAGTTTCAGGGTTCGCAAGGAAATCCGCGAACGCGTGCTGTTCGCCAAGCACAGCCTGCTGTCGGACCCACCTTTCTCGCAGATTGACCTGATCGTCTGCCGCAACCTGCTGATCTACCTCGACCGCGAGGTGCAGCGGGAAATCCTGCAAATGTTCCACTTTGCCCTGCGTCCTGGCGGTTATTTGTTCCTCGGTTCCTCGGAATCGGCGGATGCGTGCCATGAGCTATTCAGCCCGGTGGACAAGCGCAACCGGATCTTCCGGGCCAAGTACGGCACTGCCAGCAGCCGCCGCACCCCGACCATGCCCCGTGGCGGCTACGTGCGCAGCACCTCGTCCCTGGTCCCCGCCCAGGTCCCGGTGCCGCGCAAGGTGTCGTTTGCCGATATCCACCTGCGCGCCATCGAACAGGCCGCGCCACCCAGCATCATCGTCGACAGCAATGGCGACATCCTGCACATGATCGAAAGTGCCAGGCGTTTCCTGCGCCATGTCGGCGGCGAGATGTCGCGCAACCTGCTCACGCTGATCAATCCGCAACTGCGCCTGGAAATCCGCACCGCGTTGTTCCAGGTCAACCAGAACGGCCAGCCGGTCAAGTCGCGACAGGTCAACATGGAGCGCGATGGGCGACGTTTCCTGGTGGACCTGCTGGTCCAGCCGTATCGCGACGAATTGTCCGATGGCGAGTTCGTGCTCGTGGTGTTCGAAGAGGAAGAAGTCGACCCCAGCCAACAGGTCGGCACCATCACCAGCCAGACCGAAAACCAGGTCCTGGCCAATCTGGAGCGCGAGCTGCAGCGGACCAAGTTGCACCTGCAAGACACCATCGAGCAGGCCGAGGTCTCCAGCGAGGAGCTCAAGGCCTCCAACGAAGAAATGCAGGCCATCAACGAGGAACTGCGCTCCGCCACCGAAGAACTGGAGACCAGCAAGGAAGAGCTACAGTCGATCAACGAAGAACTGCTGACGGTCAACTACGAGCTCAAGACCAAGGTTGAAGAAACCGACAAGATCAACGACTACCTGACCAACCTGATCGCTTCCACCGACATCGCCACGGTGTTCATCGATCGCAGCATGCGCATCAAATGGTTCACGCCTCGGGCCACGGAGATCTTCAGCATGCTTCCGGTGGACACCGGGCGTTCGTTGCTGGACATCACCCATCGCCTGGACTACCCCGACATGGCGGCGGACGCGACCCAGGTGTTCGAATCCCTGAACATGATCGAGCGCGAAGTCAGCAGCAGCGATGCTCGCTGGTACATCGCCCGGCTGCTGCCGTACCGCTCCAGCGAGGACCATATCGACGGCACGGTGCTGACCTTCATCGACATCACCAAGCGTCGAGCCGCCGAAGAAGAGCTGCGCTTGGGCGAGGAGCGCATGCGCCTGGTGGCGGAAAGCACCCGCGACTACGCGATCATCCTGCTGGACGAGCACGGCGTGATCACCAGTTGGAACACCGGGGCGGAGCTGATCTTCGGTCATAGCAAGAGCGAAGCCGAAGGCAGTTACTACGACTTCGTGTTCACGCCGGAGGACCGTGCCACCGGCGTCCCCGAAACGGAATTGAGCACCGCTCGGGCCAACGGCCGTTGCGAAGACGAGCGCTGGCACCAGCGCAAGGACGGCAGCCGCTTCTTCTGCAGCGGCGAGGTCACGCTGCTCAGCGGCGACTATTTGCAGGGCTACGTGAAGATCGCCCGTGACCTCACCGGCCACAAGCGCCTGCATGAGGAACAGACCCAACGGCTGATGGAAACCCAGAACTCCAGCCATTTGAAGGATGAGTTCTTCGCGGTCATGTCCCACGAGCTCAAGCACCCGTTGAACCTGATCCAGCTCAATGCCGAGCTGCTGCGGCGCCTGCCGGTGACCAAGACCGTCACCGCGGCAGCCCGGGCCGTGAACACCATTTGCGACGCGGTCACCAGCCAGGCGCGCATCATCGACGACCTGCTGGACGTGGCCCGTGTCCGCACCGGCAAGCTCAAGCTCAAGCGCCAGCCGGTCGATCTGGCTCGCGTGCTGCAAGACATCTACACCGTGGTGATCAACGACAATCACCCGAACAAAGTCACCCTTGAGCTGCCTGAGGGCTCCAGCGGCGAGCTGGTCGTCAATGCCGACCCGACCCGGCTGGAGCAGATCATCTGGAACCTGGTGAACAACGCGCTGAAGTTCACCCCCAACGGCGGCCGGGTGCAACTGGTCGCCAGCCATGACGACCATATGGCTCGCCTGGACGTAAAGGACTCTGGCGTGGGTATCGCGGCGGAGCACCTGAACGAAGTGTTCGACCTGTTCGGCCAGGCCGAGACCCAGCACGCCACCCACCAGCGCGAAGGCCTGGGGATCGGCCTGTCACTGGTCCGGCAATTGACCGAAGCCCACGGCGGCAGCGTCGAAGTCAAGTCCGAAGGGCTGGGCAAAGGCTGCACCTTCACCATTCGCCTGCCCTTGAGCAATGCCGCGATCGAACCTAAACCGCAGTCTTGCGACGAACAGTCCGGGCGCCTGGGCGGTTTAACGATCCTGCTGGTGGATGACTCGCCCGACGTGCTCGACACCCTCAAGCTGCTGCTGGAGATGGAAGACGCCATCGTGGTTGCCTTCGATCAGCCGTTGGAGGCGTTGGAAGCCGCCAAGGATGGCCGTTTCGACGTGGTGATTTCCGACCTCGGGATGCCGGTGATGAACGGCCATGAACTGATGCAGGCCCTGCGCAAGCTGCCCCATATCAAGCACATCCCGGCCATCGCCCTGACCGGCTACGGCGCGTCCACCGACCTGAATAAATCCCAGCAATCGGGCTTCGACCAGCACATCGGCAAGCCGGTGTCCTATGACGAGTTGATTGAAACGATCGAGCAGTTGCGGCGTTCGCAGGTTTATTAAAACCAGGGCCTGACCGCTAACTTGTGGCACGAGATTCATTTGTGGCGAGGGGATTTATCGAAACGTCGCACCGCCCCGCTGGGCTGCGCAGCAGCCCCTGGTTGTTTGTCAGACACAGCGAGGTGTCAGGTCTTAGGGCCGCTTCGCGCCCCAACGGGGATAAATCCCCTCGCCACAGTGATCCCCTCGCCACAATCGTTCGATCTGCCATGTGGTTCCACCTGTCACAAAAGGGGTCCGCTCAAGCTACTTGACAGTCTTCTTCATCCCAATCCGCCGCCGCATGTCGGCGGTGATGCTCTGGCGGGTCTTGCGCAAGTCCGCCCAAGGCTCATGCCCCACCTCCGCCAGCCGCTCATGGACGTTGTGCACGTTCCACAGGTTGGCGCCCTTGAGCTCGGCCACTTCTTCGCGGTAGATCGGCACCGACACCGGCAGCCCTTCACGGGTACGAGCGGCGTAGGCGCAAATGGTGGTGGCGCCCAGGCCATTGCGCAGGTAATCGATGAAGATCCGCCCTACCCGGTTCTTCGGCCCCGACACCGCTGAGAAACGATCAGGCAACAGCTTGGCGATGTGGCTGACGATGGCGTGGCTGAAGCCTTTCACCTCGTCCCAGCCCAACTTGCGGGTAATCGGCACGACAATGTGAATGCCCTTGCCGCCGCTGGTCTTCAGGAAGGCCTTCAGGCCCAGTTCATCCAGCACCGACAGGGTCAACTGCGTGGCTTCCACCATGCTTTTCCACGGCAACGCCGGGTCCGGATCAAGGTCCAGGACGAAGCGGTCAGGCTTGTCCAGGTCGGCAGAAGTGCCGTTCCAGGTGTGCAGCTCCACGGTGCTCATCTGCACCGCGCCAATCAGCGCCTCGGCGTTGTTGATGATCATGATGGGTTGCCCGGTCAGGTCCTTGTCCAGGCTGGTGATGCCGGGAATCGCCAGGCGTTCGGGGTTCTTCTGGAAGAACAACTCGCCGGCGATGCCATCCGGCGCCCTGACCAGCGCCACCGGACGGTCGGCCAGCTCCGGCAGGATGAAGTCGGCAACGCTGGCGTAATACTCGGCCAGTTGCATTTTTGTCGTGCCGCTGCTGGCGTCGATCACTCGATCCGGATGGGTAATGCGGACCTTGCCGTCCAACGTTGGCGACTGCGCAGCCTTGGGCTTGGCTTTGGCTTTCGCCTTGGCCGGCGCCGGTTCTGTATCGTCCTTGGCCGCGGTCTTCTTCACGGTTTTCGGCAATTCCTGAGTGATCGCCTTGGCCGGCTTGTCGTTGCGCAAGCCATGGAACACGGCATGGCGTACCGAGCCTTCCTTGGTCATTTCGGCAAACGCCACTTCCGCCAACAACTCAGGCTTGAGCCAATGCACGCCCTTGGCGTCATAGCCGGTGGGCGGATTGACCACGGCGGCTTTTTTCGTTTCCAGGGGCAACAGCTGCTGATAGATGCTCTTGAGCGTGGTTTCGTTGAAACCGGTGCCGACCTTGCCGGCATAGCGCAACTCGCCGCTGTCGACGTCATGCAGGCCCAGCAACAACGCACCGAACGCGCTGCGGGCGCCCTTCGGGTCACTGAAGCCAACCACGACGAATTCCTGGCGATTCTTGCACTTGAGCTTGATCCAGTCGCTGCTGCGCCGGGACACATAGGCGCTGCCCTGGCGCTTGCCGATCAGCCCTTCCATGCGCATCTGGCAGGCGCTGTTGAGCAGCGCTTCGGGGGTCTCTTCGAAAGAGTCCGAGAAGCGCAGCAACGGGTCTTCGTTGGGTTCGAGTACGGCGGCCAATGCGGCACGGCGTTCCTCCACCGGCACTTTGCGCAGGTCCATGCCATTGAGGTACGGCAGGTCGAACAGGTAATAGGCGATCTTGCCGCTGCTGCCGGCGTCGAAGGCGTTTTGCAGGGCCTGGAAATCCGGCACGCCTTGCTCGTTGGCTACGACCATCTCGCCGTCGAGCCAGGCCGATTCCAGCCCCAGCGCCGCCAGGGCCTCGGCCTGTTTCGGCAGCTTATGCGTCCAGTCATGGCCGTTGCGGGTGATCAAGCGCACGTCGCCATTGTCGATGCGCGCCATGACCCGGTATCCGTCGAACTTGATCTCATAGAGCCAGTCGCCATCCGGGGCGCTTTCCACCAGGGTCGCCAGCTCCGGCTTGAGGGTTTCAGGCATCGGGCCAGCAACGGCGCCGCTGAGGGTAGTCTTCCCCGTTTTTTTCGTCGACTTCGGCTTGGCAGGTTCTTCCGGCTGCTTGACGGGTTTTGCAGCAGCGGCCTTGCCTCGACGCTTGGGCACGATGGTGCGGTCGCTGAGCACGCTGTCAGGCTCGGCCGCCACCACGTCGTACTCGCTTTCCGGCCGGGCCGCGTCGTCCTGATGCTTGATCAGGAACCATTGCTCCTGCTTGCCCGGCATATGGGTGCGCACCAGATTCCACAGGCCCGCGAGCTTTTCCCCGCGCAACTCGAACTTGAGCCGGCCCTTTTCGTAGGCGTCGTGCACATCCCCTTGGGGAATCCACACGCCCCGGTCCCAGACGATGACGTCACCAGCGCCATAATGCCCCTCGGGAATGCTGCCCTCGAAGGTCGCATAGTCCAGCGGGTGGTCTTCAACGTGCACCGCCAGGCGCTTGACCTTCGGGTCCAGGGACGGCCCCTTGGGCACCGCCCAGCTCTTCAGCGCACCGTCCAGCTCCAGGCGGAAATCGTAATGCAACCGCGTGGCATCGTGCTTCTGGATGCAGTATTGCAAGGCGTGGGCGGTTTTCGTCGATTTGCGCGAGCGCTTCGCCGCCGGCTCCGGGGTGGCGGCGAAATCGCGCATGCGGTTGTAATCGTCGAGGTTCTTGCTGGTCATGGGCCACCTGCTACTTGCGCAAGGGTCGGATCGGCGACGGGCATTCCGGCGGTTTCCGACAGCAGTTGATCAACCACCCGGCCCAGCGCCTCTTCAGTCGTATCACCCAACAGCAACCCCTGTTCGTAGAGCACCACCTGCCGATCAGCACTGGTGCCCTGCTGGATGATTCGGCGGGCTTGCTTGAACACGTCGTGTACACCCAGCGCCGTCGCGGTTTCGCCGAAGGTCTGCTCGGCGAGGTTCAGCCACTCGCCAATGAGCATCGGTTGATCCTGGTCCTCGACGATAAACTCCGCGAGGATCCCGTGACGCTTGGCCCGGTAGCGGTTTTCCTTGAGGATCCAGTGGGACATCAAGCTGTAGTGGGCGCCGGGTTTGGGCTGGGCGATAGCATGGGCAATCATCAGCCGAAACAGCGAAACGAGGCACAACACGTCTTCGATCCGAGGGCAGGCATCACAGATGCGCAGTTCCAGGGTCGGATAACGCGACGACGGCCGCAGCACCCACCAGCAATCGCTGGGTTGGCGGATCGAGCCGGTGCGCGTGAGCATGTTGACGTAACCCTCGAATGCCGGCTCATCCTCGAAGAATTCCGGCACGCCCATGCGCGGCCACTCATCGCAGGCCACTTGGCGATAACTGCTGAAGCCGCTGTAGGCGCCGTTCCAGAATGGCGAAGACGCACTCAGCGCCAACAGCATCGGCAGCCAGGGCAACACCTCGTTCATTACCTTGACCCGATCATGATCCGCCGGCACTTCCACGTGCACATGCAGGCCCGACAGTACGCTGCGCCGCGCCACACGCTGGTAATCGTCAAACAGTTGCTGGAAGTGCAGCTCGTCGGTGGGTTGCAAGCCGACGGTCGCCATGGGATGCGACCCTGCACTCAACAAGCCAAGGCCATGGGGCGCCAGCCGCTGGGTCAGGCCGCCGCGTACCTGGGCCAGGTAATCGGCGGCCTCGGCCAGGCTGCGGAAGATGGGCGAAGCCATTTCCACCTGGCTCTGGAACATTTCATGGGCGAAATGCTTGCCCAGCTCCTCCCGACAGGCCGCAACCGCTGCCGCGGGCGGCTGCTCGGGCATGCGGCGGGTTTGCAGGTCGGTGATGAAATATTCCTCTTCAATGCCGAACTTCAGACGCCTGTTCATCGATGTTCCCTCCGATACCCGCACCCGTGCGGGTGACAACCAACGCCACCACGGCGATCCTTTCAACGTCCTGATAACCCGGCGTCAGCAGCTCCTCGCCGAATACGTCCGGGTCCAATTCCCTGTAGGTCCAGGCAAACTCCGCCGAATCGCGCCACGCACCCAAGGCTTCGAGGAACGGGTCGCGACCATCGACCATCGCCACGCCGGTGTAGAGCACCAGCGAGCCGCCAGGCGTCAGCCGGGGCAACGCCTGCTCGACGATCCGCAGCGACAACCCGGCGCCCAGCGTTCCGCCGCCATGGCGATACGCGCGCTCGGCGGGGTCGGCCATGTACGGCGGGTTGGCGACGATCAGGTCGAAATCGCCCTCGACGTCCCGGAGCACATCGCTGCGGGCGATCTCGACGTTGGCAACCTCGGCCAGCGCGGCGTTGACGGCACACAGGCGCAACGCCAAGGGGTTGATGTCGACCGCCAGGACCTGGGCCTCGCGGCGGGCACGGGCGATGATCATCGCCCCGACGCCGGCACCGCAGCCGATGTCCACGGCGCGATGCACGGCGGTGAAGTTCTGTTGCAAATGGGTATGGATCAGATGGGCGAAACGGTAGCTGTCGGGGCCGAAGAACACCGCGTCATTGGCCTGGGTCGGGAACTGCGAATGGGCGAACAGCATGCCGTCCAGGCTCGACCAGCGTACGCGGCTGCGCAGCAGGCCATCGCGTTCTTCCAACACTTCGGCTTCCTGCAATTGACGCTGCTCGTCGGCGGAAATCAGCCCCGGTGCGAAGGGCCGGGACCAGCCGAAGACATCCCGCAGGGTCTTCGAGCGTTCGTTGCCGGGCCGTTGGTTGACCCGTTCATGGGTCAACGGCGTCGGGGTGATAAAACGGTAGCCGTCGGCGTGCAGGCGGCGACCCAGTTGCAACAGCGCCAGGTCGGGTTCGGACAGGCGATCTTCCTGATTCATGCAGGGCTCCTAACGAAGGGCGGACTTGAGTTCGATGAACCGACGGGTCGCGAACAACCCGGCCGGATGGCTGTGGCAACGGGCCGACAGCCAGGGCATCAGCATCTGCATTTGCTCACGGGGGGCCTTGCCCCGCAGCGTCTGCTGCAGGTTCAACACATCCGGGTCTTGGGCCGGTGCCGGCGACTCATGCACCCCGCCGTGGGGACGGCGGGCGCCGGGGCGACCGCGTTGATCCAGCCAGTCACCCGCAATCCAATCGTGCAGCAACTGCTTTTCATACGGGCTGAAGACGCCGAACATCGCCGCGCCCGCGCCCTCGATCAAGGTCCAGAAGCGGCTGTTCTGCGGGTCCTCGTGGCGCCTGATCCAGCCCTTGTCCTGCATGGCATTGAGGAAGCCTTCCAGTTGCCCCGGTTCCGCCAGCCATTGGTTGACGGTCTTGCCCTCGAATTTGCAGTAATCGGAATGCATGTGCTGGCCGAACGGCCGCTTGCGTTCAAGCATGTCGAGCACTTCGCGTTCCAGGTCAAACGACTCGATGATCGCCCGGCTGCCCTGCCCCAGGTCGTTGAGGCGATAGCCCAAGGTGACGCGCTGCCAGAACGATTCACGTCCCGCCTCCATCGGCAGCAATTGCAGCAGCGACTGCACGGCCTTGTGGGCGTGGCCACTGCTGGCGTTATCGATGGTGACGTGGAGGGTGAAGTAATACGGGTCGATATCGAGTTCACTCAGCTCATAGGCGCTGATCAGCAAATGCAGCGGCAATTGCTCGTAGCCGAGGTTGTAGCCGATGACTTCGGGCAGGTATTCGTCGCCGGCATGGCCCAGGGCCAATTGAACCGCGCCTTGCAGGTAGCGCTCGTCCTCGATGTCGGGCATATCCTGCAGGCCGTGTTCGGCCAACAGCTTGCGGTAGAGCACGACATGGTTCTGGGCGGGAACACCGTCGCCAAGCTCTTCCAGATAGGTGCACAGCAACCCTTCGAAGCGATGGTCATGCCAGTGTTGGAGTACGCCATACAGCCAGGCGCCGTCCACCAGTTTGGTTGGCGCCACGGCCTGGAGAAAATACAAGGCATGGGCCTTGCTACTGAAGAACTCCCGGGGGCCACCGCTCTTGCGCCGTTCCAGGTAGTCGGCGTATTGCCGGGCCACGCCCGCGCTGTGCTGCTCGACCCAGGCCAGCAATGCCGCGGGGTCGTCGGGGATTTCCTGGGGCAATGCGCTCGCCTCTTCAAGGCAAGGTTGCAGGAAGGCTTGGGCGACAGCTTGCTTGTCAGCATCGTCAGGCCCTTGGAGCAGTCGCTCGTAGCATTGGCGTACGTTACCGGCGGCGGTCATCGGTTGCGCAATGGCGGGCCGGGATTGAAGGGGTGTCAGCGCAGTCATAAGGGCCTCTCGGGTTCTCGGCAGGACGCTGAATCAGCACGTCTCTTCCATTGCAGAGCCTTGCGAGCGGCAAAAAATTCCCCTGGACCAAAAAGCGGTCGGATAAACGGAACGCAGGCGATTTGCGGCGGAACCCTCGCTTCGCCAAGGCCCTCGAATAAAGCAAGCCCGTCCAGGTGAAGCACCGTTATCCGAGGAGCAATCATGATTTTCACAGTGTGGGTAGCCGTGCTCGGTGCGGTCTTGCTGACCTTGGCCCTGACCGCCTCCTACCTGCGCTGGATGCCCGTCACCACCTCGGCGGTGTGCCTGGCGTTGGGCTTTGCCATCGGCCCGGCGGGGCTGGGACTGCTGAGACTGGGGGTCGATGATTCTTCGGTGTGGATGGAGCACCTGACCGAAGTCGCCGTGGTGTTCTCACTGTTCGTCAGCGGGCTCAAATTGCGCCTGCCCTTCAAGAACCGCAGTTGGCGAGTAGCGTATGGGCTCGCCGGGCCGGTGATGATCCTGACGATCACCGGGCTCTGCCTGGCGCTGCATTATCTGTTTGGGCTCGGTTGGGGAGTGTCGTTGCTGATCGGCGCGATGCTCGCCCCCACCGACCCGGTGCTCGCCGCCCTGGTCCAGGTCAACGATGCCCGCGATGATGACCGGGTACGTTTCGGCCTGTCCGGGGAAGCCGGGTTGAACGATGGCACGGCGTTTCCCTTCGTCATCCTCGGTTTGCTCATGTTGCGCGAGGACGGCAGCGGATTTCTCGGTGAGTGGGCGTTGCGCAACGTGCTTTGGGCGGTGCCGGCGGGCTTGCTGATCGGCTATTGGCTAGGCCGTGGCATCGGCAAGCTGACCTTGTCGATGCGCATCAAGAACGCCGACAGCACGCTGTCGCCCAATGATTATCTGGCCCTGGCCTTGATCGCCCTGGCCTATGTCGCGGCGGAATCGGTGCAGGGCTATGGTTTTCTCTCGGTTTTCGCCGCGGGCCTGGGGCTGCGACAGGCAGAGGTCGAGTCAACCGATGAAGAGGCGCCGCCCGCCGAGCACCTGGTGCAGCCGGTGGTCGGCCACGAAGCCGTTGATCCTGGGCAAGCGGTCCACGGCGACACCCAGGCCTTGGATGAAGGCCAACTGGCGGCAGGGGTGATGATGGGGGACATGTTGGCGTTCGGCAGCCTGGTGGAACGTTCGATGGAGGTGTTCCTGGTGACGCTGCTGGGGGTGGTCCTGGCCACTCATTGGGACTGGCGGGCCTTGGCCATCGGTGCCCTGCTCTTCGCGGTAATCCGCCCGCTGAGTGTGTTGGCGATGCCATGGGGCAGACTCCTGGACAAGCCGCAACGGCTGTTGATCGGCTGGTTCGGCATACGCGGTATCGGCAGCCTGTTCTACCTGTTCCATGCCCTGAACCATGACCTGCAGCCCGAGGCCGCGCGCCTGTGCATCGACCTGACCTTGTCAGTAGTTGCCCTGAGCATTCTGGCCCACGGAGTGAGCACCCAACCTGCACTGGCGTGGTATGAGCGCCAGCAAAAGCGAGGCTCAGCGATCAACCACCGGGATCGCTGACCTGGATAAACACCGAGTAGACCCCGAGCAACACCCAGAACGCCGCAAAAATCCACGGTGTGCGCACCGAAAACAACAGCGACTTGCGATACCCCTTGTGAGTGGACTCCCGCTCGCTGAACAGCGGCGATTCATCGTACGCCAGGCCCATCAGCGGTTCACTGCGCAGCAATTCGCTTTGCTTGAAATGCCAGTGGTCGATGATTTCGTAGGCCGCGCGAATGCCCGGCCAGGCATTGAGCGAACTCAGGAACCCGAGCAGCGCCAGGAACGGCGGCACGATCAGCGTAAAGAGCTTGCCCCATTCGGGGTTCAGGTTGGCCATGCACGAAGCGAACGCGATCACCAGGAAGGATTGGGCGGCCAGGTAGGCGTCGGTCCGATTGGCGAGGATGCTGGTTTCGTACTGGATTTCCCGTCGATAGAAATCCAGTCGTTCCTTGGGGGATCCGAAGAGCTTGGCCTTGTGTTCGGTCAGTTCTTCTTCCGGGGTTTGCTGGGTAAGGATTCTGGGCATTGCGCAGCGGGGGCCTTGGGTTTGAATGGATGAATTTGGAACGGCCTATGGGGGGTGAGTTCAAACCGATGGACCGGAGGTGGTCGCCACAGAAGTTCGTTTCCAATGTGTGCTCACCGGCCCCTGTGGGAGCGGGCTTGCCCGCGAAGAGGCCGGTACATCCAGCATTTTCATCGACGGGAACACCGCCTTCGCGAGCAAGCCCGCTCCCACAGGCGAAATGCGGTGCCCTCACCAGAACCAGGTTCAAGCTCACGGCTTGCGGGTAACCCGCCACACGGTATTCGCCAAGTCATCGGCAATGATCAGCGCACCACGCGGATCCACCGTCACCCCCACCGGCCGGCCACGGGTCTTGCCATCGGAGCCGCGGAAGCCCGTCGCGAAATCGACCGGCTCACCCGAAGGCCGACCGTTGCTGAACGGCACGAAGATCACCTTGTAGCCCACCGGCTGGTCACGGTTCCAACTGCCGTGCTCGCCAACGAATGCGCCTTCGGCGAATTTCTCGCCCATGGCCGCAGTGGAAAAATCGACACCCAGGGCGGCGACATGGGAGCCCAGGCTGTAATCGGGCTTGACCGCAGCGGCGACTTTTTGCGGATCCTGCGGCTGCGCCCGTGGATCGACGTTCTGCCCCCAATAGCTGTACGGCCAGCCGTAGAACGCGCCTTCGCGCACCGAAGTCAGGTAGTCCGGCACCAGGTCCGGCCCCAGTTCGTCCCGTTCGTTGACCACCGCCCACAACTGCCCGGACCCAGGCTCGATTTTCAACGCCGTCGGGTTGCGCAGGCCAGTCGCATAAGGCCGATGGGCGCCGGTTTCGGCGTCGATCTGCCAGACCATCGCCCGGTCGATCTCGACTTCCATGCCGCGCTCGGTGATGTTGCTGTTCGAGCCGATACCGACATACAGCGAGCGTCCGTCAGGGCTGACGGCCAGCGATTTGGTCCAGTGATGGTTGATCGCCGATGGCAAGTCGGTGACTTTGACGGGCGCCCCGCTCGCCTTGGTCTGGCCGTCCTGATAATCGAAGCGAACCAGCGCGTCCTGGTTCGCCACGTACAACTTGCCGTTCGCAAATGCCAGGCCGTAGGGCGCGTTGAGGTTTTCGGCGAAGACCGTCTTCAGTTCGTAAGTGCCGTCGCCATCGGCGTCGCGCAACAGTGTCAGGCGGTTGCCGCCCTTGACCTGGGTGTTGCCCTTGGCCTTGATGACGCTGGCGATCACGTCCTTGGGCTTGAGCTTCGCGGCGTTTCCGCCACGGCCCTCCGCCACGAGGATATCGCCGTTGGGCAAGACAAGTGTCTGGCGCGGGATCTTCAGGTCGGTGGCGATGGCAGTAATTTCGTAACCCTGGGGCACGGTTGGCTTCTGGTCCCCCCAAGCCACCGGCTCGGCAATTTTCATGCTGGGCAAGAGGCTACGCTGAGGCTCCGGCAACTTCGGGTCCGGGCCGCGTGCTTGGGTGGCGTCCCCTTCACCTCCGCAGGCGCTCAGCAAGAGTGCCATGCTCACGGCCGTCAATGCGATGCGAGGCTTCATTGTTCACCTCCCGAACGCAGGCTGGTCAGTCCGACCCAGGCCGCCACGCAGGCCAGCAGGGTCACCACGACGGACAGCGCCAGACCCTGGGGCATCACGGCCCAGGCATCCTTGGCGTGCTCGAAGGCGTTGACCAGCCCCAGCACCCACGTGGCGAGCAATAGCAGGAAATACCCTACCGGACGCCCGGCCTTGCGCTCCGCGCGGATCAGGTTGACCAGCGCGAACAACAACGCCAGCCCACAGAACAGCAGCCCGCCGGCGATCAGCCAGGAAGCGAAGTTGCTCCATTGGATCTGGTAGGTCTTGTAGTAGGCGATATCGCTGAGCAGGCCGCCGAGAAACAGCGGAACCGTGCCGGCAAGCAGGACCGCATGCAGCGGCCCTGGCGTGCTTCGGTAGTAAGGATGGGCGGTAACGGTCATGACAGCTCCTTATCGTTCAGCGTCCCTGGTGGGTATTGCCATAGGAAAATGGCCGGCCTGGGCGCGTTGATTGATACCTAGGAAACTGATCGTGCCGCCAAAGCGATAGTTCCGACATTTTCACGACCGCGAGCCTCCTGGCCCGGCTTGCAACGCCTATCACCGTCCTAGTCCGAAACTCCTGCACCGCTTGGGAGTATCGGCCGATGCGCAATCACCCCGCGCTTATCCATAGTTGCGATCAATGGTCAACGGTCAGGCCTTGATGACCGCATGCTCTGGAGAAAGTCATGACTATTCGCGAGCAAGACTCATCACTGCTGAGTGATCCGACCTCGCTAGACGCGGCAAGCGCCACCGACGATTTGGGCGTCGTGGCAACCGGCGTGAACGTAACACTGGACGAAACCGCCAACTTGCAGAACGCCACCGCCACGCCCGCCCCGCTGGGAGATGCCGACGACAACGACATCCTGGTGGCTTCCCTGCCTTCGACCTTCGCCAGTCGCCTGACCGCACTGGGCGCTGGCACGGCGACCGGCGCGGCCCTGAGTGGCTATACCGGCGCGGTAGGCAACACCGGCAGCGATGCCTTCACCCTTAACGCCGCCCCCGGAGCCGTTGTCACCGGCATCAGTTTCGTCGGCAGCGATGGTGCGCCGCTCAATGGCGTCGACAGTGGGCTGGATACGCTCAGCGGTGCCGATATCCTTCTGTACACCGATACCAACGACAACATCGTCCTCGGTCGGGCCGGCGGACCCAGCGGTGCGATCGTCTTCGCCGCGTACATCGACGAAACCGCCACCGGCGGCAAGATCTGGACCGTGCTCTACCAACCGCTGGCGCAACCGGACACCACCAACCCTGACGACGCGGTCAACCTGCTCGACAAAGTCTTCGTCGGTGCCAGCCAGGATCTGGAGTTCAGCCTGGCCGGAGCGCCTTCCGGCCAGAATCTGTTCCTGATGTACACCACGACGAACCCTACGACCGAACTGGTCAACGGCGTGCTGCGGATCACCGACCCCACCATCATCGCCACCGGCAAGAACCCGGCCGACCAGTCCACCGGCGTTAATATCAATACCGGCGACACCATCAATACCAGCCAGGCTGGTGGGCCGACCACGTTCGGCACCAACAATCAGATGATCGTCGAGCAGGAAGGGATTCGTTACTCCTTCGTCACCGGTGCCCGGCAGGACATGACCATCCCCAACCTTGACCAGAACGAAGCGGACGTGGAGTCCAACATCGATTTCACCGATGTCTTCGATACGAAGATGGCCAACTTCGACGTGGTGCAGTTGCAAAGCGGCAAGACGGCGGTGGTGAAGATCAGCGCCTTCAGCACCGCGGCGGAATCCGGAACGAATTTCGTCAACGGTTATGTCGGTGATGCCTCCGTGGCGATTACCAACGTGCGCGTCATCAACATCGCCACGGGTGTGGTCGTCGAGAACTCGGACGGTACGGCCAACGACGCGGGCATCGTCATCAGCTTCGCCTCTGGGGTCGCAACCATTACCGGGGTCCAGGCCGGCTACCAGATCGAATACACCACGACGGCGGACCACAATCGGGTATTGATCGAAAACGGCGCAGCGCTCGATGCCAAGGGCAATAACCACGCTGACTTCGATATCGGTGGCTTCACGTTGGTCCAGGCGTCGGTGGCTAAAACCGAAATCGGCTCGAAGATCATCTTCGAAGACGATGGACCCAGCATCAGCACCACCGGCACCGAACCCACGCTGACGGTGGACGAGACAGTCCTGGCCACCAATGCCACACAGAACTTCGCCGCCAACTTCGTCTCCGCGTACGGGGCCGACGGGGCCGGTACGCTGGCCTACGCCCTGAGCGTGGTAGCCGGCGCTTCCGGGTTGACGGACACCGCCACCGGCGAGGCGGTCAACCTGTCCCTCAACGGCACGGTGGTGGAAGGCCGAACGGCGACGACCCATGAGCTGGTGTTCACGGTCAGCGTCGCCAGCAATGGCGATGTCACGCTGGACCAGCTCCGGGCCGTGGTGCATCCCGATACCACTAATCCCGATGACGCCACGACGCTGACCTCCGACGATCTGGTCAAACTCACGGCGACCAAGACCGACGGTGATGGCGACAGCGTCCAGGCGACGCTCAACATCGGCCAGAACCTTTCGTTCAAAGACGACGGTCCAAGCGTCAATACGACGGGCTCGGAGCCAACGCTGACGGTGGACGAGACGGCCCTGGCGACTGACGCCACCCAGAACTACGCCGCCAATTTCAATCCATCCTACGGCGCCGACGGTGCCGGCACGCTGACCTATGCCTTGGGCGTGGTGGCGGGCGCTTCCGGACTGACCGACACGGCGACGGGCGAAGCGGTCAACCTGTCCCTCAACGGCACAGTGGTGGAAGGTCGCACGGCCACCACCAATGCGCTGGTGTTCACTGTCAGCGTCGCCGCCAATGGCGACGTCACGCTGGATCAGATCCGGGCGGTCGTGCACCCCGACACCAACAATCCCGACGATGCCAAGACCTTGACCTCGGATAACCTGGTCACGCTGACCGCAACCATCACCGACAAGGACGGCGACAGCGCCCAGACGACGCTCAACATCGGCCAGAACCTCTCGTTCAAGGATGACGGCCCCAGCGTCAGCACCACGGGTACGGAACCAACGCTGACAGTAGACGAGACCGTATTGGCGACCAATGCCACGCAGAACTTCGCCGCCAACTTTCTCTCAGCGTATGGCGCCGACGGCGCCGGCACGCTGACCTACGCCTTGGGCGTGGTGGCGGGGCCTTCCGGCATGACCGACACGGCCACGGGCGAAGCGATCAACCTGTCGCTCAATGGCAATGTGGTGGAAGGCCGAACGGCCACTACCAACCTGTTGGCGTTTACCGTCAGCGTCGCCGCTAATGGCGACGTGACGCTGGACCAGATCCGGGCGATGGTGCATCCCGACCCGACCAACCCCGATGACGCTAAAAGCCTGTCCTCGGACAACCTGGTCACGCTCACGGCGATCAAGTCCGACAAGGACGGCGACAGCGCCCAGGCGACACTGAACATCGGCCAGAACCTGGTATTCGAGGACGACGGCCCATCCGTCGCGTTCGGCAACCTGATCGGTACCGGAAGCGTCCTGCCGCAGTACGGCTTCTGGAACCAGTCCGCCGGTGCCGATGGACTCGGTGCGGCCGGTCTGGACATTTCCTTGGTGAACGGCCAGTTCACCCTGGTCAGGCCCGACGACACGACCACCACCGGAACCGGTACGCTCACCGAACAGGCGCCCTCCCCGGACGGCAACGGCGCCTACCACTTCGCGGGCACGCTGACCGGTGACTTCGACAACAATGCCGCCACCGCGGACACCTCGGTCGACTACACACTCACCGCCTACGCCAATGGCAGCTACGCGCTGGACCTGGTGCAGGGTTTCAGTTCGACCATCGTGCGCAGCAGCGCGGACGGCTCCCTCGGTGCAGGCGGCCCGGATCCGGTGCGCACCTTGCTGATCCCGGAAACCAATAACCCGGCCATTCCTTCTGCCTCCGAGGAAATCGTATTCTTCTCGGCAAAAGCCCTCGCCTCGCCGACGGACATCCTCGCCGGCATCGGCGTCGGACTCGCCGATCCCACCGAAGCCGCCCTGCAAACCACGCCATTGCCGTCATACATCGACCCGGCGGCGATGAACGTCAGCACCTCCGGCATCGGGGTTTCCAACAACCTGCTCCAGGGCGACAACCTGGTGGCGATCGGCGCGGCGGATGAGAGCTTCGTGATCAACCCGGAAAGCCTGGTCTCGGGCATGAAGATCTTCATCGACAACTCCGTGGCCGGCTATAACACCGCGACCGAAGACCTGTATTTCCGGATCTACTACGAGGACGGCACCTTCTCCAATCTCATCGAGGTGAACACCCTGACGCCGGAGGCCGGCGGACAGGTGTCCTTCGACATCGAGCGCGAGGGCACGGCGATGATCGACGCCGTCCAGCTCACGATGGGCCGTGGCGCGATCAAGATCCCGGTGATCCAGTTCATCCAGGAAACCGAGAACCTGGCCAGCGATGTCCAGTTGAGCTTCAACGCGACATTGACGGACAAGGACGGTGACACGGCAACGAGCGCCTTCGATGCCAACCTCTTCGCCGATAATCCCGACGAAGCGCTGTTCAACTACACGCTGGCAGGCACGGGCGGCGAGCGCGATGCCTTCAACGTCGACCTGTCATTCACCGAGAATACGTACCAGGTCACCGGCTTCGATGTCAGCCAGAACCTGCGCGATACCTTGGTGCTCGACGGCGACCAGGGGGCGGTGGTGCAGTCAATCGACAACGCCGGAGCCGACAGCATCGTGACGGTCGCCGAGACGGGAGGACAGATCACCACCATCACGCTGGTCGGCGTGGACCTGCTCAGCAGTGATGTGGTGCTGGGCGCCGCTTGACTGTAACGCACGCATGAAAAATGCGGGGGGGCCTGGAAAGCCTCCCCGCATTGTTTTGGTAATCAACTCATCTGTCCGACCCGGCTCAGTCCAACTCGACCCAAGTGGACTCGGGCGGCTCCTCGTTATGGGTCAGCCCATGCTTGAGGGCGTACATCAGCAAGTCGATCCGATTGATGAGATCGAGCTTCTGGTAGATGTTGCTGAGGTGGTTGTGCACCGTGTGCTCGCTGATGCCCAGGCGTCCCGCGATGCTGATGTACTTGGCGGACGGATCGCCGACGATGGCTCGGATCAGCTCTTTCTCCCGCAGAGTCAGTCGCGCCTGTTTCGCCTGCTCCAGGTTGCACTGGGTGGGTACGTGGCCGATCGAGGCATAACCTGAGAGGCCTCCAGCCCAGGCCCTGTCCGACCCGCTGTCACGGTGATGAACCTTGATGATCGCGCGGATGATCGATTCGGTCGGGTCCTCGGCCAGCACCACGCCACGGGCACCGGCCTCGATCGCCTGGGCAACCGGGACGGCTTCGTAGAGTCCCTTGAGTACCAGCACTTTCATCTCGGCACTGCGGGTAAGCCCAGCAACGACTTCTAGCGGATTGAGCGCGTCCGGAAAGAAACTGAAGAAAATTACGTTGGGCCGTAGCTGGTCGGCCAGGTCCAGTGCGTTGGTGTAGGTAGACGCCTGGCCGCTTACTTCCATCTGGGGTTTTCTGGCATTGATCAGGTCGTGAAGGCCTCGGAGCACGAGGGGGCGACAGTCGATCAATAACACACGTATGGGGTCCCTGTGGTCCGGTCTCATATTGATACCCCCCTGAACAACAAACGGTGGGGTTCGTCCTGTGAACCAGCGGCGGATGTGCCTGTGTGAGGAAGCCGAACAAGACCATTGAAACCATCTAAACAGGAATAGTTATCAACGACTTACACATGATCATGCGTTGCTCTCGAGTCCGTAGGCTGAGTCTAGGCCAGCGTAACGCAACGCCGGTTCCGCACGCGGGCGTTAGTTGACGCGGCTTGGCACTCGCAGGAAGAAGGCTTTAAGGAGAACTTGAGAATCGGCTAGAAAATCAATGAGATAACGTTGGTAATGGGAAATGGGTAGCGGGATTACATCGTTCCTGACTCGTCAATTAATCGACGAGCGGTGTATCAGCATTGGTAACTACGATGATGACGTCAATTAATCGGCATTATTGGCAGCGTTGTCCCGTTTCCCTGTGGGAGCGAGCCTGCTCGCGAAGGCGGCTTCACGGCAGAAATGCCGTCCGCTTGAAGCCGCCGACAGCTCCCTCGCCACGGACATCAGCCAAACGAGAGAAACGCGCGGGGGGATTTCGATCAACGAAAATCCTGTCCAGCGCTGCCGGGGCTCAACCACCCATTCACATTTTCGATACTGTCGGCCGGCGGTCTGCCTGCCCAGCGGTTGAGCGTCAGGACATTGCTGAGAAAATCATACTGGGTCTTGAGCAGATCCCGCCGGGCACGGAACTCGTTGCGTACGCTAGCCAGCACATCGACTGAATTGACCATCCCGTAGCTCAGCGCTTTTTCCGCGGCCACCCTGGACAGCTGCGCCGACTCCAGCGCCAACCGGTTCGCACCGATTTTTTCACCATTGGAATTGGCAGTCAGGTAGGCACTGGTGATTTCCTTGACCACCCGCCGCCGCACGGCTTCCATCTGCTGCTCGGCGACCACCTGATCCTCATACAGCCCACGGACCCGCGCCGAGGTCGATCCGCCGCTGTACAGCGGCACTTGCAGGCCGATTCCCGCGACGTAGCTGTCGGTGCGGGGGGCCAGCGAATTGTTGTAGCCCTCGTTGGTTTGTTGCGCGCTCAGGTTCAGGCTCAGGGTCGGATAATGCCCGCCTTTGCCGCTGCGCAACGCCGCACCCGCCGCTTCGACGCCGCTTTCGTTGGCCTTCAGCGCCGGATTCAAGGCGATGCCATCGCGAACCCAGCTCTCCAGGCTCTGCGCCGACACCTGCAATTGCCGATCACCGCGGACCCGGTTGAGCCGTTCCTTGACCGGTCGACCGACAATCTCCGCCAGCGCCTCGCGGCTGAGGCTGGCCTGGTTGCGGGCGTCCAGTTCCTGCGCTGAAAGCAGATCCACCCGGGCCTTCAAGTCCAGCTGATCGGTGATCAAGGCCAGTTGTTTCTCGTACAACGCATTGACCCGGTCCAGGCTCTTTTGCGTGGTGCGACGCTCCGCCCTCACCAGTTCCAATTCGTCCTCGGCGGCCAACGCGGTGAAATAGCGCTGCGCCAGTTCGACGGAGGCTTCGGCCTGGGTGTCCTGCGCTTGCGATTCGGACTGCCGGGCCAGGCTCTTGAATTTTTGATAGTTCTCCCAAGCGGCCTTGTTGTAGAGGTATTGGCGCAACACCAGGCCGTAGCTCTCGCTGTCGAAACTGCGTTGCACCAGGTCGCTTTCCTGATGGATCCGATTCGAACCGGCATTGAACGACAGTTGCGGCAGCAGTGCGCCCATCGCCTCGCGCTGGTGCTCGGTTCCCGCCTTTGCCTGCGCATAGGAGGCGATCACGTGCGGGTCCTCCAGCCGCGCTTCGCGATACAACTGCATGAGGTCGGTGGAATACGTCGAGGCGTTTACCTCGGTGGGCACCGCGACCTCGGTTTGCGCCACGGCGACGCCCACCGCCAACACCCAGACACTGCCCAGCAAAGCGGCCGACGCGACCATGGTCATTCCTCGATCATCGATTGGGAAAGAGCATTGCGAGCCGGCTGCATCAAGTACTGCAGCAGCGTGCGTTGCCCTGTGATAATCAACACATCCGCCGGCATCCCCGGCAGCAATTTGCGCTGGCCCAGGGTCCGCGCGCCTTCCTGGGTCACTCGCACTCGCGTCAGGTAGTAGGCCGTCCCGGTTTTTTCGTTGGTCGTGCGGTCGGCCGACACGCTGCTGACCTCGCCTTCGATCACTGGCGTGGTCGCACTGTCGAAGGCGCCGAAACGGATGTCGGCCCGTTTGCCGATGGCGATGCGATCGATATCCACCGGCGCCACCTGGGCTTCGATCACCAGGTCGGAAATCGACGGGACGATGTCCAGCAACGGCGTCGCTGGCCGCACGATGCCGCCGATGGTGTGCACCGTCATGTCGATCACCATGCCCGCCTCGGGCGCGCGAATGGTCACGCGGCTGAGCCGGTCTTCCAGCGCCGAGGTTTTTTCCTGCAGGTCGTATATCTTCGTCTGCACCTCGGCCAGTTGCTTGACCACGTCGGCGCTGAACTCGTTGTCGATCTGCAGGATCTGCAGCTGTGTCTCGTTGATTTGCAAGCGCGTGCGGTCGATGGTCGAGCGATGATCGGCGACCTCGGAACGCAACAATCCCAACTTGCGTTCCTGTTCGAGCAAGCGCTGCTTGTCGACGAATCCTTGCTTGAGCAGTTCGGACAGCTCGCCGATTTCGCCACTGTAGGATCTCTCCAGCTGGACCTTGGTGCCGACCATCGATTCCAGGCCCTTGATCTGCTGGCGGTACTGCCCAATGCGCTCGCGCAGCACGGCGATCTGGCCCAGGCGCGAGCCCTGCCGGGCGCTGAATACCCGGCGCTCGCCCTGGCGCGCCTCCATTCCCCGTACATTCTCAGGCTCGGTAATGTCGCCAAAGCCCACCGTCGAGGCCATGTCCCGCTCGGCAATCAGCCGCGCCTCCATGGCCTTGGCGGCGATCAGTTGGCTTCGGGTCATCTCGTATTCGAAACGCAGTTGCGCATCGTCGAGGATGATCAGCGGATCATCCCGCTTGACGACGTCGCCGTCGTGAGCCAGCACCGCTTTGACGATGCCGCCTTCCAGGTGCTGGACGGTCTTGCGATAAGCCTGCACGGTGACGACACCTGGCGCATACGCCGCACCATCGAGCGGTGCGAAGGCCGCCCAGGTGCCGAACAGGCCGAAGATCAGCCCGACGATGATCACACCGAGGCGGCGTATCTTGTGGTCGGCTGTTGGCAGGTCGGCGAAGCTTTCAATTTGACGACTGGGCACCACAGGGTTCATCGGAATCACCCTTGCCGGCATCGACCGAAGCCACGCCGGAGGTTGCGGGCACGGCTGGCGTCTGTGCCTGCTGTCGCTGCGCGTTGAGTTCGGCCAGGACATGCTCGCGAGGCCCATAGATGCTGATGACACCGGCGTTCAACACCATCAATCGGTCAAGCTGCGACACGATGTTGGTGCGGTGGGTAATGACGAACAACGTCGCGCCGGTCTGCTTGAGCTGCTGCACGGCCCCGGCGAGGGCACGATCTCCGACGTCGTCCAGATTGGAATTGGGCTCGTCGAGGATGATCAATCGCGGGTTCCCATACAGCGCCCGCGCCAGGCCGATGCGCTGGCGCTGCCCGGCCGACAGCATGATGCCTTCGCTACCGATGACGGTGTCGTAGCCGTCGGGTAGCAGCAGGATCATCTCGTGGACCCCGGCGGTCATCGCCGCCAGGATGACTTTCGCCGAATCGACCTCGGCGAAACGGGCGATGTTCTCGCCGACGGTGCCTTCGAACAATTCGATGTCCTGGGGCAAGTAACCGATATAGGGACCCAGCTCCTGTTTGTCCCAGGCGCTGATGTCCGCACCATCGAGCCGAACCACCCCGTGTTGCGGCGGCCACACGCCGATCAGGGCCCGGGCGAGGGTCGACTTTCCCGCCGCGCTGGGGCCGATGATGCCGACCGTACAGCCCGCCGGCGCACTGAAGCTGATGTTCTTGATGATCGGCGTCCTGGAGCCCGGCGCCGCGACAACCAGGTTTTCGACCTGGACATGCCCTTGGGGCGCTGGCAGAGACATGCGCTCGGGTTGCGCTTGCAGCTTGTCCAGAACGTCGTTCAAGCGGCCATATTGTGAGCGCGCGGCGATAAACCCCTTCCAACTGCCGATGATCAGGTCGATGGGGGCCAGTGCGCGCCCCAGCAGTATCGATCCCGCGAACACCAGCCCCGCCCCCACTTGATGGTCCACCGCCAGGTACGCCCCGAGCCCCAGTACCAGCGATTGCACGAGGAGCCGGAAGGTCCGCGAAAGCGTGCTGATGATGGCGCCTCGGTCGCTGGCCAACGACTGCAGGAGCAGCACGTTGCGCTGCCGCCGTCCCCAACGGTCCATCAGGGTTTCAAGCATGCCCATGGATTCGATGACTTCGGCGTTGCGCAGATTCTTCGTCGTGTGGAGCGTGGCCCCGATATGCTCCTTGTTGGCCTGGGCCAGCGCCGGTCCCGTCAGCCGCTCGTTGAGCACGGCGAGCGCCAGCAGCAACAGCGCGCTGCCTGTCGCCACCCAGCCAAACCAGGGATGGAAAAGAAACATCACAGCGATATAGATCGGCAGCCAGGGCGCATCGAAAAACGCGAACAACCCGTTACCTGAAAGAAACTGCCGCAAGCCGGTCAAGTCGTTGAGGGATTGGGCTGACGCATCCATCCCGCCACTGTCCAGGGCCCGTTTGAAGCTGGCCCTGTAGACCTGGCGACTGAGCAGCACATCCAGGCGGGTACTGACACGCACCATGATCCGTGAGCGAATCCATTCCAGGGAGCCGAGCGTAATCACCAGGGCGGTCATGATCAGCGTCAGCATCGCCAAGGTCGTGAGGCTTCCACTGGTGATCACGCGTCCATACACCTGGAGCATGTAGAAGGTCGGGACCAGCATCAGCGCGTTGATGAAAAAGCTGAAAAACCCGACAGAAATGAAACTCTCCCGGCAGGCTTTCAGCGCTTTCTTCAGACTGCTTTCAGGTGCGCTTCGCATTGAAACCCCCTGCCCGGATAACCCTCCTCTGGAGCGTAGATCATGCCGGACAGGGGCGTGTAGCAATTGGCCAGAATGTTTTCGGATCCAGTCCCCGGCGACAATCGGGGACCAGGACACGGGATGGCCGGTCGTCTAGCCGAATTGCTCCGGTGCCGCTACGCCCAGGAGCTGAAACTCGGCAGAAGCATCCTCGCCGGAAGCAAAGATGAAGTTATTGTCGCTCAATTGCGAAGCCACATTGCCCTCCAGGGTGATCTCGAATCGCCGTCCTTCTTCATCGGCGTTGTAGCTTTTCAGGTAGGTCCGCTGGCCGTCTTCGCTGACCACCGCTCGCAGCGATGTGTAGTAACCGCTCCAGAGCTCGGTGAAGCCCAACGCGGACACATCGATCTTGTCGGTGAGCGGATTGAAGTCAGTGATCCGATCCTGGAAGTTGCCGTCGGCCGTGCGAAAGCTGTCCGCCAGGGCGTCGTAGCGAAAGACATCCGAACCTTCGCCGCCCGTGAGCACATCACGTCCCTGGCCGCCTTCGATGACATCGTGCCCATTGCCGCCCGAAACGACATCGTTGCCCGCCCCGGCGATGATCCGGTCGCCGACCACCGAGCCCACCAAGCGATCGGCCGATTCCGTGCCCTGGATCAGGTGCGGCGCAAAGATCACGTTGGTCTCATTGAGGGCCTGGGTCAGGTCGCCGTCCAAGGCCAGTTCGAAACGATGCCCCTGCCAGTCCGGTTCGAAGCTTTTCAGGTAGGTTCGCGTTCCGGCCTCGTTGACTTGCACCGCCAGGGTTCCGTCCAATCCATTGCCGAACCCGCTGAACCCCAGCGACGTCAAGTCGATGCGATCCAGGTTGGCGTCGAAGTCGGCAATGCGATCACTCACGACTTGGCCGTCGATGCGATAGCTGTCGCCGATCGTGTTGATCCGAAAGACATCGGCACCGGCGCCGCCCTCCAGCACGTCCCGTTGCCCCGCGCCGTCAAGCAGGTCGTCACCGTCGTGGCCGCTGAGTCGTTCCGGGACATAAGTGCCTGACAGGACATCATCGCCCTGCCCCCCGTCGATACGCGGCAACACGCCCTCAAGTGCACCGAAGGTGGTGTCGAGCGTGCCGTCGGGGTTAAGCCGGATGAGGCTGAAATCAAAGTTGCCGTAATACGTGCTCTGTCCCGTCACGAGGATTTTTCCGTCCTCCAGCACGGCAATGTCCCGCACCGAATCCCGGTCGCCGGCCAGGTCGAACACCGCGACGCCAGCATCGCCAAAGCTTGTGTCCAGGGTCCCGTCGTGATTCAGCCTGATGATTTTGAAGTCAAACCCCGTACCGTCTGACTGGACGCTACCCGCCACCAGGATCTTGCCGTCGGCCTGGACACGGATCGAATCAGCCAGGCCCGCGACCGAAATGTCTGCGGTGCCGTCCGTGCCGAAACTGCTGTCCGGACTACCGTCGGCATTCAATCGCGCCACCACGAAGTTACCGTTGTAACCCGGCACGAGGATTTTCCCGTCCGCTTGCAGCGTGAGGCCAAAACCTTCCGGTGCCGTGAGATCGGGCACGGTGAAATTCACTGAATCGCCGCCATTGAAACCCGTGTCGAGCGTGCCATCGGCGTTGAGTCGATTGACCGAAAACAGCCTCTCGTAGGAGTCGTAATTGGAAACGAGGATCTTCCCATTCGGTTGCACAGTCGCGCCGGCGAAATCTCCCCATGCCGCCGGCGCCGAGGCAGTGCCGTTGACGCCGAAGCTTTGATCCACCGAACCGTCGAGGTTCAGGCGAACCATGGCGACGGTGGATGAAGGTGTTTGCGGATAAACCATCAGAAACTTGCCGTCCGGCTGGACGGTCGCACTGTAGCCTTCCCCCGGGTAGACATCGCGGGCAAGCAGTGTCTTGCCGTCGTCGCTGAAAGAGGTATCGAGCGTGCCGTCGGCGTTGAGCCGAATCAGCGAAGCCCTATAGCCTTCGTATTCCTGGTCCGGGTTGTTCACCCCGGTCATCCCGGCCAGCCAGATCTTGCCATCCGGGGCCACGGCTATCCCCGCCGTGTTGTTGTAGCCATCCAGGTCCACGAAGGATTTCCCGGTACCGGCGCGCGCGGCCGATCCCGTGTCGATGTATGAGTGGTTCATGCTGGACCTCGCCATGACGAAGGAAACTCCAAAAAATCGGGCACCTTCTAAAATAGCCCGTCAGGCCGGGTTCGCCAGCTTTGGATCCAGTCACCTAAGCCGAGCGGCTCCCTAGACCCTCACAATCAAGGTGCCTTGGGCATCCGCCGCGCCATGCAGCAACTCGATGACCCAGTCGATGAACACCCGCACCCTGGGCGACAGCTGTCGATGGGGCGGATAAACCATCGAAATCGGCCAGGACGGCACGGGATGATCGCTCAACACTTGCACCAATCGCCCTTCGGCCAACTGCCGCTGGACGTGGTAACGCGGCGCCTGGATCAAGCCGAAGCCCGCTTCACATGCGGCCACATAGGCATCGGCATTGTTGAGGATCAGATCTCCCGGCAGCTGCATCTCGCGAACCCGCCCCGCCACCTCGAATTCGAACGGGAAGAACCGGCCATTGCCGGACGCAAAGGCGATCGCGCTATGGGCCGACAGTTCTTCCAACCGCCGGGGCGTGCCTGAGCGAGCCAGGTAGCCGGGGCTGGCACACGTCACTTGGTGCAATCGCACGACCGGTCGCGCCACCAGCGCCTGATCCGTGATATTCCCGGCGCGGATGGCGCAATCGACGCCCTCGCGTTGCAGGTGTACCTGCCGGTCGTGGAAACCGATGTCCAGCTGGAGCTGCGGATAACGTCGATAGAAATCCGGCAGGTTCGGCACGATCCAGGTGCAGCCAAAAGCGATGGGCATGTCCACGCGCAACGTGCCACGGGGTTGGCTGCGTTGCGCCGAAAGCGAGGTTTCGAGGTCGTCCAGTTCATCCAGCAATTGGCCGCAGCGCTGGTAATAGGCTTCGCCATCGAGGGTGGCGCGCACTTGCCGCGTGGTGCGCTGCAACAGTTGCACGCCCAAGTGGCTTTCCAACTGCTGGATCAGCAGGCTGACGGTGGCGCGAGGCAGCCCCAGGTCGTCGGCCGCCTTGCCAAACCCGCCCAGTTCGACGATGCGCCGGAACACCTGCATTGCCTGTAATCGGTCCATCGATGCCTTCCACTGTTTAGAAATTACGAATAGTTAAACCAAAAATCGCGGGTTTATCCAGAAACTCCCTTGCTTGAGACTGCGCTGGTCGTTCAATCCCAAGGAGTCAAATCATCATGATCACCCGCCAACTCGGCCATCAGGGCCCACACGTCAGCGCGATCGGCCTGGGCTGCATGGGCATGTCGGATTTCTACACCACCGGTACCGACGAGCGAGAATCCATCGCCACTCTTCACCGCGCGGTGGAGCTGGGCGTGACGCTGTTCGACACAGCGGACATGTACGGACCGCACACCAACGAAGAACTGCTCGGACGGGCCCTGCGCGGTAAACGTGAAGGGATCTATCTGGCGAGCAAGTTCGGCCTGGTGCGCAGCGATGATCCCCATGCTCGGGGCGTCAACGGTCACCCCGAGTACGTCCGCCAATCCATCGAAGGCAGCCTCAAGCGCCTCGGCACCGATTACCTCGATCTGTACTACCAGCACCGCATCGACCCGCAGGTGCCGGTGGAGGAAACGGTCGGCGCCATGGCCGAGCTGGTCAAGGCCGGCAAGGTCCGCCACATCGGCATCTCGGAGGCCAGCGCCGAGACCATCCAGCGAGCCCACGCCGTGCATCCGTTGGCGGCGGTGCAAAGCGAATACTCGTTGTGGTCCAGGGAGCCGGAACACAACGGCGTGCTCGAAACCTGCCGGCGGCTGGGGATCGCTTTTGTCGCCTACAGCCCTTTGGGGCGCGGCTTCTTGACTGGCGAGCTGAAAACCCCCGAGGACTTTGCCGCTGACGATTATCGGCGCTTCAACCCGCGTTTCCAGGCCGATAACTTCTATCGCAACCTCGAGCTGGTCGAACGCGTCCGGGCCATGGCCGAGCAGAAGCAAATCAGCGCCGCGCAACTGGCTCTGGGTTGGGTGCTGGCCCAGGGAACCAATGTCATCCCGATCCCGGGCACCAAGCAGCGTCGGTACCTGGAAAGCAACGTCGCCGCCGCCAGCGTTTTCCTGAGCGACGATGACTTGAACCAGTTGGACGCCATTTTCGGCCCTGAAGGCGCCGTGGCCGGCGAGCGCTACAGTGCCGAGGTGATGACCTTGCTCGACGGCTGATCAACGCTGGCCTGCAGGAACTTCCCCTGTGGCGAGGGGATTTATCCCCGCTGGGTTGCGAAGCGGCCCTAAAACAGTGAACTCAATCTTGCTGGCACACCGAGTTGCTTGGTTTGGGGGCTGCCGCGCAGCCCAGCGGGGCGGGGCGACGTTTCGCTAAATCCCCTCGCCACGGACGAAGCTCATTGCGCGACAGCACAGCGTCGAAGCCCCGGCGGGGACTCCTCGCCAAAGGCTGCTTAGCTACATCGAGTTCATCCCGCAGCACTAACGAGAGCCAGATCCCGATACGACTCATTCTTGCTTACTGAGAATCCTCTGCTATGACTTAACCGGTCACTTCAAGTCTGTGAGGCAAGGGAATGTCAGCCGCCAAGAAAATGAGCGTGGGGCAGCTGACCATGCTGACCGCCGTCAACATGCTGGGATCGGGCATTGTCCTGTTGCCCACCAAACTCGCCGAAGTCGGCGGTATCTCGATCCTGTCCTGGCTCATCACCGCCACGGGCTCGCTGGCACTGGCCTATGCGTTCGCCCGCTGCGGCATGCTCAGTCGCAAAACCGGCGGCATGGGCGGCTACGCCGAATACACCTTCGGCAAGTCCGGCAACTACATCACCAACTACACCTATGGCCTTTCGCTGCTGATTGCCAACGTGGCGATCAGCATCACTGCCGTCGGTTATATCCAGACGCTCTTTGGAATAAAGCTCGACTCGGTCCAGGTTGGCCTGGCCACCATCGCGCTGTTGTGGCTGACCACCTTCGCCAATTTCGGTGGCGCACGCATTACCGGCAAGATCGGCGCCGTCACCGTATGGGGCGTGATTGCCCCGGTGGTGCTGGTCTCGACCGTCGGTTGGTTCTGGTTCGACAGCAGCGTCTACGCGGCCGGGTGGAACCCCCACGACAAGACCTGGTACGAAGCGGCGGGCGCTTCGGTGGCGATCACCCTCTGGGCGTTCCTCGGGCTGGAGTCGGCGTGCGCCAACGGTGACGCGGTGGAAAATCCCGAGAAGAACGTGCCGATCGCCGTCCTGGGCGGGACGCTCGGCGCCGCCGTGATCTACATCGTTTCGACCAACGTCATCGCCGGCATCGTCGACAACGCCGAGCTGGTCTCCTCCACCGCACCGTTCGGCCTGGTGTTCGCCAAGATGTTCACGCCCCTGGTGGGCAACATCGTCATGGGCCTGATGGTGCTGGCGTGCGTCGGCTCGCTCCTGGGCTGGCAATTCACCGTCGCACAGGTTTTCAAGAGCTCAGCGGATACCGGCTACTTCCTGCCGATCTTCGCCAAGGCCAACAAGCACGGTGTGCCGATCATCAGCATGTTAATCCTGCTGGCGATGCAGACCGCGATGGCGCTGCTGACCATCAGCCCCGACCTCGCCAAGCAGTTCGACACCCTGGTCAACCTCGCCGTGGTCACCAACCTTGTGCCGTACATTCTTTCCATGGCGACGCTGGTGACCTTGCAAAAGGTTTCCAATGTGCCGGCGAACAAAGCCCTGGTCACCAACATCGTCGCGGGCATTGCCGCGGCCTACAGCTACCTGGCGCTCTACAGCTCGGGCGAACAAGCGTTGATGCTCGGCGGCGTCGCGGTCATCGTCGGCTACACGCTGTTCGGCTACGTCAACACCCGCCTGATTCGCCTGGAAGCCATGAACAACAGCGTACCGACCCAGACCGTCGCGGCGCAGCACATCGTTGGCGAGGCGATTCCCGTCAACCACTTGAAGCCGGCTAACCCGGAGGCACTGCCATGACGGAACATCGAAATCTATTGGGCATGCTGGCCTTGCTCGTCTCCAACGCACCCGACAAGCGCAGCGTATTCGGCCGGGCCCTGCTCCAGTTGATCAGCGACGTGGAGGAACGCGCCGTCAACGTGCTGACCTCGGAAACCCTGAGCGACGCCAAGTCGATCCTCAGTTCCGACCCGGCGATCCAGTGCGTATTGATCAGTTGGGAAATGGACACCAGCGACGACCACCGTGAATGCATCGACCTGCTCACGACGCTGCGCGAGCGCAACACCCGTGTGCCAGTGTTCCTGATCAGCGATCGCAGCACCGCATCCAACGTGCCGCTGATCGTCATGCAACACGCCGATGACTTCATCTGGCTCCCCGAAGACACCAGCCGCTTCCTGAGCGGACGGATCCTCGCGGCCATCGAACGGTATCGCCAGGCGGTGTTGCCGCCGATGTTCGGCGCCCTGCTGAAATTCGCCCGCAACTACGAGTATTCGTGGCATACACCGGGCCACGCCGGCGGCACGGCGTTCCTGAAAAGCACCGCTGGCCGGGCGTTCTATGAATTCTTCGGGGAAAACCTGCTCCGCTCGGACCTGTCGATCTCCGTCGGCGAGCTGGGTTCGCTGCTCGACCACAGTGGCCCCATCGGCCAGGGCGAGCGTTATGCCGCCAAGGTGTTTGGCGCCCATCGCACCTACTACGTGACTAACGGCTCGTCGATGTCCAACCGGGTCATCCTGATGGCCAGCGTGACGCGGGACCAGATCGCCTTGTGCGATCGCAACTGCCACAAGTCCGCCGAACATGCGATGACGCTGTCCGGGGCGATTCCGACCTACCTGGTGCCGACCCGCAACCGCTACGGCATCATCGGCCCGATCCTGCCGCAGACCTTGAGCGCCGAGGGCGTGAAGGCGGCCATCGCGAGCAATCCGCTGGTCAGGAGCCACATCGACCCGACGCCGGTGCACGCGATCATCACCAACTCCACTTATGACGGCCTGACCTACAACGTGACGCGCGTCGAGGAACTGCTGGGCGAAAGCGTCGATCGGCTGCATTTCGACGAAGCCTGGTACGGCTACGCGCGGTTCAATCCGCTGTACAAGGATCGCTTTGCCATGCACGGCAGCCCGGACGATCACGACCCGTCGAAACCGACCGTGTTCGCCACCCAGTCCACTCATAAATTGCTGGCCGCGCTGTCCCAGGCCTCGATGATTCACGTGCGCAACGGCCGCAACCCGATTCCCCACGGACGCTTCAACGAGTCGTTCATGATGCACGCCTCGACATCACCGAACTACGCAATCATGGCCTCGTGCGACGTCAGCTCGGCGATGATGGAGGCGCCCAGCGGACAGATCCTCACCAGTGAATCGATCGAGGAAGCCGTCGCCTTCCGCCAGGTCATTTCCCACATGCAGAGCGAGATGCACAGCCAGGACGATTGGTTCTTCTCCTGCTGGCAGCCTCCATCCATCAGGGTGGACGGACAGCCGCTGCCCTTTCACAAGGTCGACCCGGCCCGGCTGAGGACCGACCCGAGCTGCTGGGTGCTGCACCCCAATGAAATCTGGCACGGCTTCGGTGACATCGAAGACGGCTATTGCATGCTTGACCCGATCAAGGTCTCGATCCTCACCCCCGGGATGGGCGACGACGGCAACCTGCTGGATTTCGGTATTCCTGCGTACGTACTCAGCGCCTACCTGGGCACCCAGGGCATCGTGGTGGAGAAAACCACGGATTTCACCATCCTGTTCCTGTTTTCCATCGGCATCACCAAAGGCAAATGGGGCACGTTGGTCAACGCCCTGCTCGACTTCAAGCGTGACTACGATGCCAACCTGGAACTGGAGCTGTGCCTGCCCGACCTGTTGAGCGCCAACCAACAGCGTTACGCGGGGATGGGCCTCAAGGACCTGGCCGAAGAAATCTTCACCGCCATGAAGAAAATCAAGACCACCGCGGCGATGGCCAAGGCGTTCGGTACGCTGCCCAAGGCACAGTTCAGCCCGGTGCAGGCGTACGAAAAACTGGTCAGGAACGACGTCGAACTGGTGACACTGGACGAGGCTGCCGGGCGGATCGCGGCAACGGGTGTCGTGCCGTATCCGCCGGGGATTCCCCTGTTGATGCCAGGCGAAAACGCCGGCCCCCTGGACGGGCCAGTGCTGAACTACCTCAAGGCGCTAGAGACTTTCGACCGGTCATTCCCGGGGTTCACCCATGACACCCACGGGATCGAGAACGATTCGGGCACCTATCGGATGCTGGTGCTGAAACAAGGTTCGACGCAACAGTGAGGTCAATCCCGCCGGCCTAGGCCAGCAGTTCGGTGATCCACCGGACCTGCCGGGCAATCTCCTGCGTCTTCTCCTCGGGCACGGCTTGCTGCGCCCGGGCAAAACTCGCCAAGGTCTTCTGCTTCAGGCGCAGCATGCGTTGCCACTTCGCCAGGAATACCGGGCTGCGGGCTTGCAGTTGCAACGGACCGAAGTACAGCTCCTCGGCGCTGTACTTCACGGGCCCGTCGCGCTCGGCAACGATGATTTCGTAGTAGAAGCGGTTCTCCCGCAGCACGTCCTCATGCAGGATGCGGTAGCCGTTGTCCATCAACCACTGGCGCAGCGGTTGTTCGCCGCCGTTGGGCTGCAGGATCAGGCGTTCCCGACCACTGAGGCGAGCCTTGCCGACGGCGAGGATGTCGCGAATCGTCTCGCCGCCCATGCCGCACAGACTGATCGCCGTAATCCCATCGGCCGGCTCGATCGCCGCCAGGCCGTTGGCCATGCGCACGGTAACCCGCTCCTCCAGGCCGCTTTCACGCACGGTGCGCTCGGCCGAACGGAACGGCGTCAACGCCACCTCCCCGGCCACCGCCGCCGTGATCACGCCACGCTTGATAAGCGCCACCGGCAAGTAGCCATGGTCCGAGCCGATATCGGCCAGGCGCGCCCCTGTCGGCACCAGCTCCGCCACACGCTCCAGGCGCATGGACAATGTCTGTTCGTTCAAACGTCCCATCCCTATTTCATCATTTTTGGGGCTTTGCCCTGGCGAGGTTTCACACTGTATCGGCGACAGACGCAATCAGCTCCCGGAACCACCGCTGCGCCGGATGGGTGTCGCTGCGCCTGTGCCAGATCAGGTCGAATTGCATGTGCGGCAGCACAACGGGCGGAGCAAACATCACCAACTTGCTGCTGCCCGATGCGCCTGTCGCCACGCGCTTCAGGACCGTTGCCGTAAAACGGCTGCGGGCAATCAACGCGGGAACGGCAAACATCTGCGGCAGGGTCAACGCCAGCGCCCGCCGCTCACCCAGTTGCGCCAGGGCATGATCCACGACGCCGTGCAGTTCGCCTTCGGGAGAAACCAGGACGTGGCGCAGCGACAGGTACGCTTGCAGGGTCATGCCACGTCGTGCGACCGGATGATCATTGGCGACGATGGTCACGAACTCGTCCGTGAGCAGCATGCGCCCGAGAATCCTGGCATCGGCGTGGGTAGGCGGCACGCCGATGGCCGCGTCGATCATGCCGGCGTCGAGCAAATCCACCGCATGGTCCCGGTCGTTGAACGCATGGACATTCAGCGACACCCCTGGGGCCTGTTCGGCGAGTGCCTCCATCAACGGCGGCAACAGCACGTAGGCCGGGTAATCGGACAACCCGAGCTTGAAGACCATTGACGCTTTTTCGGGATCGAACTCCGGCCGGCTGACCAAGGTAGTTTCCAGCTGCCGCAGCGCTTGGGAAATCGGCTCCGCCAACTCACGGGCCCGCGGTGTTGGCAGCAGGCCATCGGCGCTGCGGGCGAAAAGCGAATCGCCCAGGAGCGTGCGCAGCCGACCCAGGGCGGCGCTCATTGCCGGTTGACTCACGCCTACCCGAGCGGCCGCGCGCGTGACATTGCGCTCGTTCATCAGCGCATCGAAGGCCACGAGCAGATTCAGATCGATCCCGTGAAAATCCATAAATCAAATAATCATCTATATCGTTTATTTGTTAGACGGATTGTAGCCCGCGACCGGACAATTTCGCCATCGAACCCAACCGCCGCGAGAACATCATGCAAGCGAATCCTGACCTGACTGAACAATTGAAGCGTGAACGCGCAGCCGTCGAGACACTGTATCGAGCCTTCAACGAACAGAATCCCGATCTGGTAGACGATGTGCTCTCGCCCCAGTGGGATGACATTCCCCTCGCCCCCGGCCAGGTGCCTGGCCCTGAAGGCATCAAGCCAATCATCCGCAGCTTCGTCCAAGCCTTCCCGGATGTCCGGATCACCGTCCACGACATGGTCCAGGAACCCGGAAAAATCGGCGTGCGCGCGGAAATTACCGGGACCCATCAAGGCGAGTTTTTCGGCATCGCGGCCACCGGCACGAAGGTCGGTTTCCGCATCCATGAATTCCACGTGCTGGATAACGCCAAGCTGACCACGACCTGGCACATGGAAGACTGGTTCGGCCTGTTTCTCCAACTCGGTCAATTTCCTGCACAAGCCTGATAACACGCGGATTAAGGGGAGTCTCTTGATGAAAAACGCTTTGATTAAAACCTTCGGCAGCCCGGATGTCGTCGAGGAAGGTGAACGTACGTTGCCTGCGATTCAACCTCACGAGGTCGTGGTCCGCGTCGAAGCGGCCAGCGTCAACCCGCTGGATGTGAAGATTATTGCCGGATACATGCAAGCTATCTTTCCAGTCGATTTGCCTTACGTGCCGGGTACGGATTTCAGCGGTGTGGTCGAGTCCGTCGGCGAACAGGTGAGCGACCTCCAGCCGGGCGACCGCGTGGTGGGCCGGACCGCGCCGAGTGCCGGTGGAGCATTCGCCAGGGCGCTGGTCATCGCAGCCTCGGAACTTTGTCTCATCCCACCACAGATGAGTTTCGAGCAGGCCGCCGCCCTGCCCACTGCCTACGGCACGGCGGCGCTGGCATTGTTCGAGGTCGGCCGGCTGCGACGCAACCAGCGCGTATTGATTCACGCCGGTGCCGGTGGCGTCGGCAGCATGGCCGTGCAACTGGCCCACCTTGCGGGCTGCCATGTGATAGCGACAGCGTCTGCAAAAAACATCGAGCGGGTGAAAAGCCTGGGCGCCGATGAGGTCATTGACTACAGGACCCAGAGCCTCGAACACGTGCGTGATATTGACCTGGTACTCGATACCCTCGGAGACGACACCCTCGAAGCCTCCTGGCATGTGTTGGGCGCCGGAGGCCGGATCGCCTCGCTGGTGGACTTCGACATAACGTCCCGGGACGGGCATGCCGGCGAGTTCGTTTTCTTCTCGACCGCAGTGCCGTTCCTGCCCAGGGCGATCGAACAATTCCAGGCCGGCGACCTGCAGGTCCTCATAGATTCGACGTTCCCGCTGGCCGAGGCACGTGGGGCCGTGGAAAAAGTGGCCACCGCGCATGCTTGCGGCAAGGTGCTGATTCGTCCGGGCGTTTAAGAGGTTGTTCGCATAACGCGGCTGCGGCAGTCGTCAGGCACGTGTTTGGGTCTATGCTTGTCTTGGGTTCGCTCAGGAAGAGCGAACCGCCCATCAGGAGAACACGTGAAGCATTCGATGCCTGCCGCAGCGCTGCTCTGTCTGTTGCTCGGCCCTGCGACCGCAAACGAGCAATATCAGGTCGTCACCGAGGAATGGGCGCCCTACAACTATGTCGAGCACGATCAGCTCACGGGCATGACCACGGAAATCGTGCGGGCCATCATGGCGCTGACCGGGGATAAATTCGAAGTGCTGTTGCAACCCAGCATGCGCGCCACGCAGATACTGAAAAACCGCCCCAAGACCATCATGTATTCGTTATTCCGCACGCCGGAGCGCGAGCCTTTGTACAAGTGGGTCGGACCGATCGTGGAAGAATCCATCCATGCCTACCAGTTGGCCAGCGCACCGCCGATCAATTCCCTGGAACAGTTGCTGCACGCCCCGCAGATCACCACCCGACATGCAGGCCTGGTGCCGCAGACGCTGCAGTCGCTGGGGTTCAACAACCTGGACAAAAGCGCAACCGAAAGCAAGCTGCTCTACCGCATGCTGCTCGCCGGACGAACCAGCATCATCGTCGGCGACACGGCTGCAGGGGTGGCTTATTACAGCCGGCAATTGGAGATTCCGCCGGGCACCCTGAGGCAGATTCCCATCGAGCTCTACCGCTCGTCCTTGTACATCGCCTTCAGCACCGACAGTGACGATGAATTGATCGCCGCATGGAATCGCGCACTGGAGCAGCTACGCCGGTCCGGCGAGTTGTCCCGCATCCAGCGGCGCTATGAACAACAACCTGCCCAGCCAGAATAGGCCGGCGCGCATTCATGACTCGCTGACGATACGTCTCACCCTGTGGCAATCCCCGGGCTGCACGACCTGGCCGGTCGATGAGCGAACCTCCATCGGCATCAGCGGCTGCCCTGACGCGTTGTCCAGCAGTACCGACCTTGTCTCTTCTTCGGCGAACAGAAACCGCTCGCCCCACTGCCTCAAGCTGATCACGATCGGAAAGACCTGCTGGCCTTTTTCCGTGAGGACATATTCCTTGTAGGCGCTTCCGTCCGATGCCGGTTGTACCTGGAATACGCCGGCCTCGACCAGGGCCTTGAGGCGCGAGGCGAGGATGTTCTTGGCGACGCCGAGGCTTTTCTGGAATTCGCTGAAGCGGCGGATGCCGTCGAAGGCGTCGCGGATGATCATCAGAGACCAGCGGTCGCCGATGATGTCCAGTGTTCGGGCTACCGGGCATTCGTTATTCGTTGATGGAGCGTGTCCTGACATCGTGTTGACCTGTTTGAGTTCTTGTAGGAGCGAGCCTGCTCGCGAAGAGGCCTGTACATCCAGCACCTTCATCGAAAATGACACCGCGTTCGCGAGCAGGCTCGCTCCCACAGGGAACGGCGGTGTAGATAATCTGGTTGCAATTAAAAACCTAATCGCGCAAAAATAAAACAGGTTTCTAATTGCAACCGGATCAAGGAGCACCATGACCGCCTACACCCACCTCCCCCAAGGCCTGTCACCCCGCCTGACGTTCCTCTTCTCGATCACCTGCGCCCTGGCCGTCGCCAACGTGTATTTCGCTCAACCACTCCTCGCTTCAATGGCAGAAAGCCTCGACGTCGCCCCCGCCTCGATCGGCAGCGTAGTAACCGCCACGCAGCTCGGATACGCCTTGGGATTGCTCTCCATCGTCCCGCTGGGCGACCGGATCGACGGCAAACGGTTGATCCTCACTCTGGTTACGTTATCGGTGATTGCCCTGGCGGGCGTCGGCGCATCACAGCATTGGCTGGTCCTGCTGGGTGCCATGATCGTCACGGGTTTGCTGGCCGTGGTCGTCCAGGTGCTCGTCGCCTATGCCGCCACGCTGGCTGCCCCAGCCCAACGTGGGCAGGCGGTCGGAACGCTCACCAGCGCTATCGTGCTGGGCATTCTCCTGGCACGGTTCATCTCTGGATTGATCGCCGACCTGGCAGGTTGGCGCGCGGTGTATCTGGTGTCGTCGGGGCTGATGCTGGTCATCGCGGCGGTGTTCTGGAAAGTGGCGCCCACCGTCGTGTCATCCCCTGACCGACAGTCTTACCCGGCATTGATCCGCTCGTTGTTCCAACTGTTCATGACCGAACCGCTCTTGCGGATCAGGGGCCTGTTCGCCCTGCTGATCTTCGCCGCGTTTTCCGTACTGTGGACCGCCATGGTCCTGCCGCTGAGCGCCCCGCCGCTGTCGCTTTCCCACACCGCCATCGGCCTGTTTGGCCTGGCCGGCGTTGCGGGGGCGCTGGCGGCTCGACGTGCCGGGCGCTGGGCCGATCGAGGGTTCGGACAACGCGTCACCGGCCTGTCGCTGGCGCTCCTGGTGCTCGCATGGCTGCCCATCTCATTCGCCGAAAGCTCCCTGATCGCCCTGGTCTGCGGCGTGGTCCTGCTCGACTTCGCCGTGCAAGCCGTGCACGTCACCAACCAGAGCCTCCTTTTCGCCGCACGCCCCGACGCGCAAAGCCGCATGGTCGGTGCCTACATGTGCTTCTACTCGATGGGCAGCGCCCTCGGAGCCGTCGCAGCGACCCAGGTCTATGCGCTCTGGGGCTGGGTCGCGGTCAGTTGGCTGGGTGGGTTGATCAGTGCGGTGGCGTTGTTGCTTTGGTGCGCTTCGACTCGTCTGGCAGCGTGCGGCGAATAAAAAACGGTATGAACAATTGGCCATACGGTAATCTTCACCGCCAATTTCAGTGTTGATCCAAGGAGCCCTCGATCAATGTCGCTTAGTTTTCGCAGCTACGCCCTGCTGACGTGCCTGTTGTCTGAGCTGTGCATGGCCAAGACGTTGCCTATAGACCCACGCGGTGAAACGCTTTATCAGCGGGCCGTCCCATATCTAGTAGAAGCGAACAGCAAGCTCGAGGCAGTTACAGCCGAGACGCCAACTACCGGAGCGCAGGAAAAGGAGCGCTCCCTGAACCTGGCCGGAGAAGCTGGGTTATTGCTCAAGCACGCAATGCCCCTCCTGGAACAAGCAGCAGCCCTTGATCATCCGGTCGCCCAATATCGTCTCGGGCTGATTTACGTGATGCTTTCTCCAAGCGAAGTGATAAAAGAAAAAGCCTGCCCTCTGTTTGAACAAAGCCTCGCTCAAGGCTTCGCTCCGCCGGCTTTGGAAATCTCATCCTGGTGCATCGCATTTACCGAAACGCCCGAGTACCAGGCTGCATTGCAAGCCATGGAAACCAGCATTCCGCTCTACGAACAATACTTTCCACAGCCTGTCGTCAGGCTTGAATGCAGGAAAGAGGAACCTGTGGGATTCGCCATGCAATGGGGCAGCGGTCGTGACTTCCAGGCGGAGATCTATCGAATACAGGGAAACATCAACCGCGCTCGACGCTTGGAGTATTACCAGAAAGCCATCGACGTCAACGACTGCTACAGGGCCAAGAAGCGCATGGAGATTTTTAAATAGTCGCAGGCGCGATGAGACTGCAAAGCACATTGTTCGATCTAGATGCAGGTCCGCCTGGTACAAATGCTACAGTCGCGCACCAACAACGAGGGAACGCCATGCGCATCATTGGAACAGCTCTGACCATCGCACTGCTGACAGGATGCGCGACGGCCAACGAAACCTTTGGCAACGGGGGGCTCTGCGGCGTCCAACCTTACTGCGGGGTGTACTTCGATTACCAGATCCTCAAGGAAGCGGTGACGGAGGATAACGCGACGTACGCCAGTGCGTTTGCGCCGTTGGCGGCCATCGACCTGCCCCTGAGTTTCGTCGCCGATACGCTGATCCTGCCCTACACCATTTTTCAGATAAGGCCGTCCGAAGAATAAACCCCGCGTCCACGGCCTGCGCCGCCTAGGCGTTGAAACGCTGCTCCAGCTCCTCGCCATGATCGACCCAAATTGTATGGGCGCGAAACGTTCGGTCGCCTGCCCCTCTCCGCCAGGAAATACCCGACCTCTGCCTACAGCCGAAAACGCTGTTGCATGGCCTCGCCAAGCAGATCAATCGCTTCTTCCGCGTATGACGTTTCGGATCGCATGAACACCACTTTGTGGTCGGCAATCACCGGCAGGTCATCAAGGATGCGCATGTTTTCGGTCACACGGGCGCGGTCGATCAGGCTGATCGCCAACCCGGCCTCGACACAGGCCTTGATGGCTTGGTTGGACGGGCTTTCCAGGACGATGCGCAAACGCCGGCCACTGTCCTTGAGCGCTTGCATCATCGCCTGGCGATACGGGCATTGGGTGGCATGCACCGCGAGCGCGAGCGGCGCTGTCGAGCTGGCTGTCGTGTGGATTGCCCCGACCCAAACGGGCGTCGTGGTAGTCAGGACCTGTGCGCCTGTCGAAGGCTGGTCCATCGGCTGGGTGAGCACGGCCGCGTGGAGCTTGCCGCGCTGCACCTGTTCGCGCAGGGCGTAGCTGGGTGCCGTCTTGAGTTCCAGGATCACGTTGGGCCAGGCAGCCGTGAAGGTCGGAAGGATGTCGCGGATGACATGGTCGGCGTATTCGTCCGGCACGCCCAAACTGATGCGCCCCGCCAGCCGTGTGCCTTGGAGGTCAGCCAGCACCCGGTCATGGGTCGCGAGCAGCTCGGTGGTGGAAACGAGCAAACGCCTGCCCAGCGCAGTCAGGGAGACTGATTGATTGTCACGGTCAAGCAGACGACCGCCGGCGACCACTTCCAGGCGCTGGATGTGCACGCTCACCGCCGCCGGGCTTTTATGCAGCTGTTGCGCCGCCGCGCTGAACTTGCCGATTCGCGCAACCGCATGAAAGGTCCGGATCAGTTCGATATCCAGTATGGCTGTCATGATTCAATCTTCGTGAACGAGTGCTGCAGGAAATTTTGATTTATTAGATTAGTCGGCTTTCGTAGCCTGTGACCATGAACTCGCCCAAATCGATCACTTGCGCCTCGTCCCCCAGTTGCTACGGGCTGATCCCTTTGCCGCTGCTCGAGGCCGCGTTGTTGGTGGCGTGGAGCTCCGGCTTCGTCGGCGCACGATTCTCCATTGATTACGCGCCGCCGTTGCTCGTGGTGTTCTGGCGCTGCGTCCTGGTCACGCTCTTGCTGTTCCCTTTTGTTGCCAGGCAGCTGCGGCAGACTTCATGGGTCGCGCTGCTGAAAAATGCCGGTATCGGCTTGCTGGCCATGGCCGGCTATCTCGCCGGCATTACCCAAGGCATTGCCCTGGGCGTGCCGGCGGGGCTGGCGGCCTTGTTCGCCGACTTGTTGCCGTTGGGCCTCGCGCTGCTGGCCGCCGGTGTGCTCGGCCAACGCCTGACGTCGCGGATCTGGGCTGGCTTGCTCGTCGGCGTGGCCGGCGTCGCCCTCGGCACCCATGGCGCATTGGCGTGGGGCAGCGCGCCCTTGTGGGTTTACGGCCTGCCGTTGCTGGGCATGCTGTCGCTCGCCGCCGCGACGCTGTGGCAACAGCAACTCCCAGCCTCGCAGTCCATGGACCTGTTGCCCAACCTCTGGCTGCAATGCTGCGTCTCGGGCCTGGCGTTCGCCCTGATCGAAGGCATGCAGGGCGGCCTGGCGCCGATAGCCAATACCGGGTTCGTATTGAGCGTCTTATGGACGGCGGGGTTGTCGACGATGGGCGGATACGGTCTTTACTGGCTGTGCCTGCGCCGAGCCTCGGCGACCCGTGTCGCCAGCGTCCTGTACCTGAGTCCGCCCATTACGATGCTATGGGCGTGGGCAATGTTCGATGAACCATTGTCATGGCAGATGGCGCTGGGGATGGCGCTGTCTGCGGTCGGGATCTGGCTGGTCGTGCGCGAGGAAACGCGTGACGCGCGACGTAAACAACCTCACGGAACGGCTGCCGGGTCGGAGACTGCCGGATAGGTCAGTTTCAGTCCGGACCGCCGTGCCGCCGGATTCAAGACCGCTTGGGTCGCCTTGTCTTTGTCCATGATATGGAAGACGTCGACGTCGCGAAGCAACAGGTAGTCGGTAATGATCCGGCGATGACAGCGCCACCAGACCGCTTCCGCGCACATGATGGCGCACCGTCGCGTCCGGCTGAGCGCCCGGAGGCGATCCAGGCCCGCCTCGAATTCGTCCGACAACGCGTAATCCGCGTAATTATGGAAGCTACGGTTTTCCCAGAATCCATTGACGTCATCGGGAACCGTCACGGACTTTTTTCGCAAGCCGCCCAGCTCTCGGATCTGCTCATGCTGCAACCCGAGGGGCGCCAGCAATCCAGGCAGCGTATCGAGGTTGTATTGAGGATTGGTCCGCGACCTTGGAACCGTCCTGACGTCGACGATCATCTCGACCTCGAAGCTTCTTACGATCTCCACGAATTGCTCGAGCGTCCGGGTCGAGTGACCGATCGTGTACAGGCTGGTTCTTTCCATGGGGGATCCGAATTCAACGATGTGCCTTCACTAGGAGCCACCCTGCGACGGGTTAGTTTCCTCATAATGTGTATTGCACATCGGCGTCTGGTTCTCCCGGTCGACCTCCGATCCAACTGTGGGAGATTGCTCGCAAAGACGGCGGTACAGCCAACATCCCCATCAACCGAACCATCGCTATCGCGAGCAAGCTCGCTCCCACACTGGATTTCGCTTCATCACGAGTCCGGCATACACACCGATCCCTGTGGGAGCGAGCTTGCTCGCGATGGCGGCCTTACAGTCGATGAAACAACCACAAAAAAGCCCGGCCACATTAACGTGCACCGGGCTTGGCAAAGCGCAGGATCAGGCTGGTTGCTTGAGCGTGTCGTACGCCTCCAGCGAGCGTAGCGAGTAGATATACGCCGCACCGGCATTCAACGAGATGGCGGTTGCCAAGGCGGCGGCGACTTCCTCGCGGCTGGCACCGGCCTTGATGGCGGCGTCGGTGTGGACCCCGATGCATCCGTCGCAGTGGGTGGTGATTGCCACCGCCAGGGAAATCAACTCGCGGGTCTTGGCGTCGAGTACGTTGTTTTCGCTGGCGGCTTCTCCAAGGGCCATATAGGCCTTGACCATTTTCGGGTTGCTGCGGCCCAGGGCACCAAAGGCTTTCTGGATGGTGGGCAACAATTCGGACCAATTATTGAACATGGCATTAACTCCTGAGTGGGTTGGGTGTACTGTTTCAACGCCCTCAGTTTTCCACTTGGGTGCGGGTCGGGTTTGTTCGATCCGCTCAGCTTTTGTCGCGAAACGCTCAAATGAATGCCATCGATAAACTCATCAGCCTGGCCAACGTCCGCGGCAGCCTGGACCTGCGTTGTCAGTTCCAGGGTGACTGGGCCCTGGACCACGAACAGCAGACACTCGGCAACGCGCCCTACCACATCGTGCTGGCAGGGGAATGCCGTGTTGAGTTTCCCGACGGCCAGCGCTTGCCCATGCGTGCCGGCGACATCCTGTTATTACCTCGCGGCGCCCCGCATGTCATGCACAGCCCCGGAAAAACCGTGGCGCCGACCTCGCCGAAGGTCATCAGCGGCGCCACACTGCCGATCCATCGCATCGGCGGTGCCAGCCCGGAACTGGACATGCTCTGTGGTGGATTCCACTTCAATCGCGCCTCGCTGCTGTTTGCGTCGCTGCCTGAATACCTGGTGATCCCCAGCGGTGCGCTGCCGGCCAACGGGCCGTTGCCGGCACTGGTCGATGTGATTCGTGCCGAAGCGGACGCGAACAAAGTCGGCGCGCGCTTCCTCCTTGATGCGCTGTCCCAGGCGCTGTTCACCTTGATCCTGCGGGCCCACCTGGCGAACCACGGCCAGGACAGCGGATCGCTGGCGCTGCTGGGCGATAAACGCCTGGGCCGCGCCTGGCAATCCATGTTGGACGACCCGGCCCACGAATGGACCATTCAAAGCCTGGCGGACCTGGCGAGCATGTCCCGGGCCAACTTCATGCGGGCGTTCGTCAAAGTGGCCGGCGTCTCGCCGTGGGTGCTGCTGACGCAGGTGCGCATGGAGCTGGCGTTCAGCCTGCTGAGCCACTCCCATCTGGGCCTGAGTGATATTGCCGTGCAGGTTGGCTACCAATCCCAGGCGGCGTTCAGCAAGAAATTCAAGGAACTCTATGGCGAGGCGCCGGGACGCGTGAGGCGGACGATCTAATCCGCCTGCATCGCCGGTTTCAGGCCTCCAGCACCAAAGGCTCGCTGCCCTGGGCCGGTACCGCGCAACAGATCAGCACTTCGCCATCGGCCACCGGCTCGGCGGGTTGGGTCAGGTAATGCACCTGGCCTTGGGTCATGCGGGTTTTGCAGGTGCCGCAGGAACCGCCGCGACAACTGAACTCCGGGTTCAGCCCGCGGGCCTCGGCCAGCTCCAGCAACGTCCCGCTGCCCGGTTCCCAGCGCGCCTCCTTGGCCGAGCTGGAGAACAGCACTTTCACCGGCTCACTCGCCGCCGGCACCTGTTCGGCCGCCGGTACGCTGACCTCGATATCGCGCACCAACGTGGACGGACCGAAGGTCTCCGCGTGGATGCGATCATCCGAGATGCGCAGCTTGCGCAGGCCGTCGTACAGCGCCTGGGTAAAGGTACCCGGGCCGCACAAGTAAAAATCGTAGTCGTCCAGGGGCAACAGTTGCTTGAGCAGGGCCACGTCGATCCGGCCGGCCACGTCATAGCACTGCCCGGCCTTGCCGTCGGTGGGCGGTTGGCTGACCAGGCGCAGCACCTTCAGCTTGTCACCGGCCCGCGCCACCAACTCATCGATTTCTTCGCGAAAAGCCAGGTCGGCCACGTGCCGGGCACTCTGCACCAGCCAGACCGGGCGCATGCGGCTGATGCGTTTCCCTTGGTAGACGACCTCGCGCAGCATCGACAACAGCGGCGTGATACCGACCCCCGCCGCCAGCAGCACCAACGGGCGGCGCTCGGTGGGATTCACGGTGAAGTGCCCTTGTGGCGCCCGAGCCTCGATGTCATGGCTCGCCTGGATCTGCTCATGCAGATGCGACGACACCACGCCATCGCGCTTGACGCTGATGCGCAGGAAATCGTCCGAGGGCGCGCTGGACACGCTGTAGGTGCGGATCGACGGCGCCTTCTGTCCCTCCAACAACACCCGCACAGGCAGATGCTGCCCGGCTTCGAACCGGGGCAAGCCGGCACCGTCGGTGGTCTGCAAGTAGAACGAGCGGATGTTGTGGCTTTCGTCCACCACGCGGGTGACCTGCAGCGCGCGCCAATGGGTCCTCAGCGCTTCGGCCTGCAAACGCTCGGCGGTCTGCTCCCAACTGCCGGTCATCAGTGAATTGGGCGAGTCGCCTTCGGCCTGATCCTTCCAGCGCAACGGTATCGCCGCCGGACGGTAGACAATGCGCTGCGGGGTAAACCGCAACAGCCGCTCGGCGCCCTGGAACGCGGCGATCTGCGGGTCGTCCAGCAACACCTGCGCCGAACCGCTCATTTGCAGCAGATCGCCGGTCTGGAAATCGACGAAGACCAAGCCGGCGCGAGGGTTCAGCAGGATATTGCCCAGGGTGTTGAAAAACAGGTTTCCGGAAAAATCCGGGATGGTCAGCGTCCCGTCCTCGTCCATGCGCACGAAACCGGGCTTGCCACCGCGATGGGAAGCATCGACCTGGCGCTCGCCGTCGCGCACCACGTAGGTGGCGACGTAGAACGAATCGGCCGCCGTGACCAGCCGACGAACCAGCGGATCCGCCACCGCCAGTTCCCGGGACACGGCTGGCTGCTCATCGACAAAGCTGTATTGCCGCAGATTGATGTAGCGCGGGCAGTTGCCATAGGCCTGGCTCACGGAAATCTCCAGGCCATGGTCGAGCTGGCGGCGCACCACGCCATTCATGCGATTGCGCCGACGGGTGTGCAACTCGATACCCAACATCCCGATGGCATCGCCCTCGCCCATGCCCGCCTGGGCCGGGTCCTCGGGCTGCGGATCGAAATGGATATGCAGCGTTTCAGGATCCGGTGAATTCATGAAACCGGGCTGGCCGGTGCGCAGGGTCGCCCAGACATCGCCCTGGCGATCTACGGCCCCCAGCACCACGAAAGGCAGTTGCGCATAGAACTCACGGTGCTGGTCCGGCATCCAGGTGCGCGCCAGTTGCCGCTGACCGACACCGGCCATCATCTCCACCGCCCCGACGGAGCGCTGCAAGGTCAACTCACCTTCATGCCAGGGCGAAGGTTGTGCTTTCGTGGCTTCGTTCATCAGCTACTCCTTGCGCCCCCGGCTGTGCAACGGGGTGAATGCGCTGTGGTCAGGGAGGTCCAATCACACCGTTGGCGAACGGTGTGTGCGGTGGAGCCATCTTCTGCCCAAAGCGCCGGCGCAGGAATACGCACGGATTGAAATCCACTGTTGCACGAAATGGAATGACCAGCGGCGCTGGCGGCCTGGAAGTACGTTGACGCTAGACCCGCCAGGCAAAGTGCTTGGTCAGCTCCAGCAAGGTCGCCCGCAATTCCGGCGGCCGCACCGGTTTGGCCAGGATCGAAATGTTCATGTGGTGCAGCGCGTGGCGAATGCGCTCGATCTCATGCCCGGTCATGATCATCGCCGGCACCTCCCAGCCTCTCTGCTCACGGATCGCCGCAATGCATTCGGCACCGGAGACCTTCGTGCCCAAGTCGAAATCGGCAATGATGATGTCGCAGTCGCTGGTCACGCCAACCCCGTCGCTGTGGGTCTCGACGACACATCCCCATTTCTCCAGCAGTGCCGACGTTGCCATCAGCACGTTGGAGTCGTCTTCCACCAGGCACACCCGCAATCCCTGAAGACGATTTTGAGCGGCGACCGGCCTGTCTACAGGGGTTCTCGGCGCGATCATTTCCAAGCCTTGGATCATCGCGCGGGTGCCTTTCCCAAGCCTGGAATCCAAACGGATATCCAGGTTGATCAGGTGGCTGATGCGCTTGACGATCGACAACCCCAGGCCCAACCCCTCGACATCCTTGTCCCGCACGTGACGCACCCGATAGAACTCCTTGAACACCTCGGGCAGATGCTCGGCGGCAATGCCTCGTCCCTTGTCATAGATGACGATCGCCAGGCCATCGCCTTTCGGACGCACGCCAATCAGCACTGGTTGCCCGGAGGCGTATTTCAGCGTGTTGGAGACGAGGTTCTGCACCATGGTCGCCAGCAAGCCGGCATTGACCTGCACCCAATGCCGACAAGGCCGCAAGCGCAACTCGACGCCGGCCCAACGGGCGGCCTCGGTGTTCTGCTTGACCACATCCTGCAGCAACGCCCCGAGGTTTACCGGTTCGGCCTGTGGTTCGAGCTGGCCGTTGTCGAGGGTGTAGATGTCGAGGATCGAACGAAACAGTTGCGACACGATGTGCAGCGAGCGGTCGATGTTGTCCACCAACCGTAGCTCCTCCCGACCGAGCCTGGCATCGCGCAGGCAGGCGGTGAACAGGCCGATGGAGTGGATCGGCTGGCGCAGGTCATGGCTGGCCTGGGCCAGGAACCGGGATTTTTCCTGATTTGCCGCAATCGCCTCCTCCGAAGCGATGCGGGTGCGTGTCAACAGGATGTGCGCGTAAGCGGGCACCACAATCGTCGTGACGATCAGGGTCAGGAACAGGAACGGCTGGCCGCGCCAGAACGGCGTTAACAGGAAAATCGCCACCAGTGTCGCCAACGCAATCAACGTCGCGATCATCAGGTAGCGCGTGCCGAAGCGCATGCCGTTGCCCAGCGTGACCCACAGCACCGCCGCGTAAAGCGGCAGTGCGCCCTCTCCGCCGACGATCAGGGCAAAGGCCAGGCTCACGTAGTCGAGCGTCATGGCGAACAGCCGACGCAGGAAAAAATGCCCCGGCCAACGCTTGATTGCCATGCGCAACGGAATCGCGACGCTGAAGAAAAAAGTCATGTACCACATGATCGGTACATAAGTCGCGAAGTCGCTGGTCGAGAGGCTCGCCACGACGAAGATATACAGCGAGGCACAGGCACCGACGGTCAATCGCAACGTGGCCTGGTCCAACTCGCTATTCTTTTCAGTCATATTCAAACGAATCTCCCGTCCTAAAAGTCTGTTTCAACATTGAAACCCAGCGCCATTGTTTAAGGTACGATGCCCAGGACTTGAAGATCAGGAGGATCTTTCGCATGACCTGCAGAGTAATCGTGGCGGATGACCATCCCTTGTTTCGCGAAGGTATGCTGAGAACGATTGAAAGGCTCTTGCCGACCGCCGTCATCGAACAAGCGGGTAATCTGGACGAAGTATTGGCGCTTGCCCGAACAGGCGCGGAAATTGATTCACTGGTACTCGATTTGCGTTTCCCGGGCATCAAGTCCCTGGACGTCATCAGCCAATTGCGCAATGAATTCAAACGCACTTCCATCATCGTGGTGTCCATGGTCGAGGACATCGACGTCATCGACCAGGTCATTGCGTTGGGCGCAGACGGTTTCATCGGCAAGAACATCGACCCGGCCGGCATCGCCGAAGCCTTCATGGCGATTCGCGAAGGCGAAGTAGTGGTGAGATACCATGCGGAGAACTCGATCCTGGGCGATGTCGAAACAACGGCGTTGTCCCAATTGACGACACGGCAACGGGAAGTACTTGGCCTGGTCGCCGCCGGCAAGACCAATAAGGAAATCGCCAAGGCATTGGGGATTTCACCCTTTACGGTTCGTATCCATGTTTCAAGCTTGCTCAAGGCGCTGGATGTCCCTACCCGCGCGGCGGCTGCCGCTCAATTTTCCAATTATCCGACCGCAAGCCAATGGCCTGGCAAACAGCAGACTTGAAGCATCGGATAACCATAAGTTTCCCTTAGTGTTTATCCGTCCTGCGCCCCATCGAAGCCATAGCACACTTGTACTATAGCTTGCGTCATTGCCCTCCCCCTAAGCTGTCAGCGCGCCATTAAAGGCCAACACCCCGGTATATAACTTTTCACGCAACACGGCGTGCAGCCCTGCACGTTCCGACGTTTCGTGGATGGCGCTGCGTGCGGCATTGAATTGAATGATTCGCTGGCGTGCGCTGTTGGGTCAACTTCGCGCCTGGCTGGGTGAAATGGAACGGTCCTGAACATTACTCAAGGTGAGTCTTATGTCTTTCAAGTATGGAAAAACACTTAAAAACGGAATGGCACTATGCTTGCTGGCGGGCGTCCTGGGGGGTTGTACAAACACGGGGGACTTGATGAATTCGCTGAACGCCGGCGCACAGAAATACAACGTCGGTTACCTGAAGCAAACCATCATTCCGGGCAAGACCACCAAGAGCCAGATCACCCAGATGTTTGGCGCACCGGCGAGCGAGGAGCTCAATTCGACCAGCACCAGCAATGAGTCGAACTGGACTTATGACAAAAGGGAAGAAGGCCTGGATAAATACATGAAGCTGGCTCACAAGTATGTCTCCACCGAGACGAGCCTGAAGATGTACGACACCTCCGCGCAAATTTCCAAAGCCCAGGGTGTTGCCAATGACGTCGGTAGCGTCACCGGCCAGAAAACCGGCCAGAGCCAGACCCAGGGCACCGTCTTGACCATTTATTTCGTGGATGACGTGGTGAAATATTACCGGGTCTATTGAGGCACCCGTTTTATTGAACCGTCTGGGGAGCGGTCCCTCTTGGACTCCCCCCCAGACGCAGCCGTCAACCTAGCCGACCCAGCCAATCGCCGTTTTAGGAATCACTTCCGACTCGTCGAGCTTGGACGCAAACATGCTCACCGCCTCCAGCGCATCGGTGGTCCCGGCCCTGATCTGCACGATGACCGATCCCGCCTGGTCCGCCAGGGTAACGCCGCGCAGCGCGCCCTCGTGCGTCACGCTCATGCTGGCCACCGCATCGCGGGTTTCGGAGAGAATCATGCCGATCATCTCGGCGATTTCCGAGGTCGAGCGGCTGGTGCGCCCGGCCAGTTGCCGGACTTCATCGGCCACGACCGCAAAGCCCCTGCCCTGGTCGCCGGCCCGCGCGGCCTCGATGGCGGCGTTGAGCGCCAGCAGGTTGGTCTGGTCGGCGATGCCGCGAATGGTATTGACGATGGCGGTGATCTCCTCCGAACGTGCGCCCAGTTGCCCGACCAGGCGCGCGGAGGCGCCGATGTTTTCGGCGATCTGGCGCATCTCCTTGGCGGTTTGCTGGATCACCTGGGCGCCCTGTTCGGCGACTCTCTCTGTCTCGGAAGAAATGTGGTACGCACGGGAAGCACCGCGTGAATCTTCTTCGAACTTTTCCACCCGTTCGGTGATGTCACTGGCGAACTTGACGACCTTGCTCAGTTTGCCTTCCGCGTCATAGACCGGGTTATAGCTGGCTTCCAGCCAAACCACCTTGCCATGTTTGCCGAGGCGCTTGAATTGACCGCTGAAGAACTCGCCGGCATTGAGACGACGCCAGAAGTCGCTGTATTCGGAAGAGTTGACCAGGCTCGTCTCGCAGAACAAGCGATGGTGCTTGCCCTTGATCTCCGCCAGCGAGTAATTCATGGTCTGGAGGAAGTTTTCATTGGCGGTCAGGATATTGCCGCCCAAGTCAAATTCGATCACCGCCATGGCCCGATCCAGTGCCACCAGCCGGCCACGGATTTCCGCATCGCTGGCCACCCGAGCGGTGACGTCCAGTGCGTACTTGACCACTTTCGCGACTTTGCCCTGCTCATCCAGGACGGGGTTGTAACTGGCCTCCAGCCAGACATTGCGGCCTTGGCCACTGATCCGCTGGAACGTCCCGGAAACGAATTGACCGGACCGTAGCCGGTCCCAGAACTCGCGGTATTCGGCACTGCCGGCCAACGCAGGGGTACAGAAATTGCGGTGCGACAAGCCCGCCAATTGATCTTCGCGATAACCCATGGTGTTGAGAAAGTTCTGGTTGGCCCGAAGCACTTTTCCATCCGGGCTGAACTCGATCACGGCCATGGACCGTTCCAGCGCACCGACCAGTCCCTTATAGGTTGCCAAGTCGGCCGTCCTGGCCGTCAGTTCATTTTTTAGTGTTGTGTTAAACATGACGTACCCTCGACGAACCCAAGAAATTCACCGGACCTCAAAGGGCTATCGGCGAATAACTCAAGGACTGAAATGGTTCGAAGGAATTATCTTTTGACGTCAAGAAAGACTATATCGGCGCACTTACTGGACTATCGCCAAAGGAAATATAGCGACCGTACCCAGGTCTGAAAAAACGCTTATCGCGTGGAATATTTCATATTGATGATTTCACTGATTCTTTCCGGGACACCGTTGAACGCAGGCGTGACCGAGCGAATCGACTGGCCACGATAAGGCCCGTCCACCGGGAACCAGTTATGCACCACGACGACCTGCCTGGCGGCGCCGCCCGTGGTGATTTCGTTGGTGAACTTGCAGGTATCGAATGTTCCTAGCGCGGTCGTGAGGGTTTCCCGGCCGTTGTAGGTCAGCTTCTCGGAAATATCGAACTCCACCGTCCCGCCGGCACTCTGCGCCTTGTTCTTGTAGTTGACGGTGACCGTCTGGCCAGGCTGCAGATCGATCGGCGTGGCGGGCGGCGGGCTGTATGTCGAAGTCACCAGCGACGCCCCATCGCCATGCCGGTCGCCGTAGCGAATCAGTTGGCCATCCTTGATTTCCGCATAGGTCTTGGTGAGGTAAAACGGCACTTTGTTCAGATACGACGTGTGCAGTGATACCACCGGATCGGCGCCGGCAAAGGTTTCACGGGCCAGGGTCTCGGTTTTACTGCGACTGGTGGTTGGCGAAAGATTGTCGCGACTTTCCGACATCACCACGGTGCCGGGCTGGAAATCGGTCTCGCGGGTGCAGGGAGCGGACGACACGTCTGCCGCGTATGCCGCCGACACAGCGGTCATGACGGTCCATGTGCAGGCGGCAAGGGCGAGCCCCCCGGCGACACGCTTGCGATCATCGGTGTTCACGTCTGGATGGCTTGACGGTGTGTTATTCAAAAGCAGCTCCCTGTCGATTCGACTCATTTGCCCACTGCCCTTGTCTGCCTGACAGAGCGCCCATAGATTAGAGTCCATGTCTCGACGCGTGCCATAGCGCAAATGTGCTATGGCTTCGTCCCGGAACACATGCATTCAACGATAAGGTACGTTTCATGAGCCAAGCGTCTTACGTTCCGCCCAAAGTCTGGAAACATGAGGCCCCCTCGGGTGGCCAGTTCGCCAGCATCAACCGGCCTGTCGCCGGGCCGACCCATGAGAAGCCGTTGCCGGTGGGCAAGCACCCGCTGCAACTCTATTCATTGGCAACGCCCAATGGCGTGAAAGTCACGATCATGCTCGAAGAGCTGCTGGCCCTCGGGCATGCCGGCGCGGAATACGACGCCTGGCTGATTCGCATCGGCGAAGGCGACCAGTTCTCCAGCGGCTTCGTCGAGGTCAATCCGAACTCCAAGATCCCGGCCCTGCTGGACCGCAGCGTCGAGCCGCCGCTCCGTGTGTTCGAGTCCGGTTCGATCCTGCTGTACCTGGCGGAAAAATTCGGCGCCTTGCTGCCCAGCGATCCAGCCGGCCGTACTGAAACCCTGAACTGGCTGTTCTGGCAGATGGGCTCGGCGCCTTACCTGGGCGGCGGTTTCGGCCATTTCTACGCCTACGCGCCAGAAAAAATGGAATACCCCATCAACCGCTTCACCATGGAAGCCAAGCGCCAACTGGATGTACTGGACCGTCGCCTGGCCGAAAACAGGTACCTGGCCGGCGACCAGTACACCATCGCCGACATCGCGGTCTGGCCCTGGTACGGCCAACTGGTGCGGAACAACGTGTACTCGGCGGCCGAGTTCCTGTCGGCCCACGAATACACCCACGTGCAGCGCTGGGCCGAGGAAATCGCCAATCGGCCCGCGGTCAAGCGAGGACAGCGTGTCAACCGGACCTGGGGCGATGAGGCGAGCCAGGTGCCGGAGCGGCATCGGGCGGAGGATCTGGAGTAGCCGTGACCTGACGCGTCGTCATCGGCTACCCCGGCTGCCTCACTTCAACCCATTGGACAGGAATTGCTGCAGGCGCTCGCTGCGCGGGTTGTCGAGGATCTCGGCCCCGCCCTGCTCCTCGACCTGACCCTGATGAAGAAACAGTAGTTGGCTCGATACCTTGCGGGCGAAGCTCATTTCATGCGTCACCATGATCATGGTCCGACCTTCCTCCGCAAGTCCCTGAATGACCTTGAGTACCTCTCCCACCAACTCAGGGTCCAAGGCAGAGGTCGGCTCGTCGAAGAGCATGACTTCGGGCTCCATTGCCAGCGCGCGGGCAATGGCGACCCGTTGCTGCTGGCCACCCGACAGAAAGGCCGGAAATTGCTCGGCCACCCGCGCCGGCAACCCGACCTTTTCCAGGTAATGCCGGGCCCGCTCCTCAGCTTCTTTCTTACCGACACCCAGCACCCGGCGCGGCGCAAGGCTGATGTTGTCGAGCACCGTCATGTGCCCCCACAGATTGAAATGCTGGAATACCATCGCCAAGCGCGTGCGCAGGCGCTGCAACTCACTGGCGTCGGCCACGTGCAACCCCAGATGATCCTTGACCATGCGAATCGGCTTGCCGTCCAGGCTCATGGCGCCATCGTTGGGGGTTTCGAGAAAATTGATACAGCGCAGAAAGGTACTTTTACCGGAGCCGCTGGCCCCAATCAGGCTGATGACATCGCCGGTACTGGCTTTGAGCGACACGCCCTTGAGCACTTCGTGGTTGCCGTAGCTTTTGTGCAAATCTTCAACGGTCAGTTTGTACATGTCGCAATCTTCTTCTTTAAGCGGATCGGGATGGACAACGTTCAGGCAGGCATGACTAATGAGCCGGGCCGAGGAAAGCCAGCCAGCGACGCTCGGCGAGGCGGAACAGGCCGACGAGTGCGAACGTCACCGCCAGGTAGATCAGCGCTGCTATGCCAAACGATTGGAAGGTCAGGAAGGTCGCGGAGTTGGCGTCCCGGGCCACTTTCAAGATGTCCGGTACCGTCGCGGTGAAGGCCACCGTCGTGGAATGCAGCATCAGGATGACTTCGTTGCTGTAGTACGGCAGCGAACGGCGCAGCGCGGAAGGCATTATCACGAAGGCGTAGAGCTTCCAACCGGACAGGCCATAGGCTTTGGCCGCCTCGACTTCACCATGGGCCATGCTGCGAATGGCGCCGGCGAAAATCTCTGTGGTGTAGGCGCAAGTGTTGAGGGCAAACGCCAGGATCGTGCAGTTCATCGCATCGCGAAAGAACGCATCCAGCAACGGCTGCGCCCGTACCGCCGCCAGGCTGTAGATGCCGGTGTAACAGATCAGCAACTGGATATAGAGCGGCGTCCCGCGAAACAGGTAGGTGTAGAACTGCACCGGCCAGCGCACCAGGCAACGGGACGAGACACGGGCAATGGACAGCGGGATCGACACGATGAAGCCGACGAAAAGGGAGGCGCTGAGCAGCCAAAGCGTCATCGCCAGGCCCGTGATCTGCTGCCCATCGCTGTAGAAAAACGGCTCCCCGTACATCTTCAGGAGTTCGATCATCGCACGGCCTCCCGGCAACCCGTTGCATAACGCCGTTCCAAGTGACGCAGGACAACGTTGGAGACGCTGGTGATGACCAGATAGGCCAACGCCGCCAGCACCAGGAAAAAGAACAGTTGGTAGGTACTCTTGCCCGCGTCCTGGGCGGCCTTTACCAGGTCAGCCAGGCCGATGATCGAGACCAGCGCAGTGGCCTTGAGGATGACCATCCAGTTGTTGCCCAGCCCCGGCAGGGCAAAGCGCATCATCTGCGGAAAAACCACCAGGCGAAAGCGTTGCGCCCGGCTCAAGCCATACGCAGTGGCGGCTTCCAATTGCCCACGGGGAACGGCGAGCAACGCGCCGCGAAAGGTCTCGGTGAAATAGGCACCATAGATGAATCCGAGGGTGAGGATCCCGGCCGCGAACGGGTTGATCTCGATGTAGTCCCAACCCAGCGCGACCGTGAGCATCGTCAGCCAGGTTTGCAGGCTGTAGAAAATCAGCAGCATCAGCACCAGGTCCGGTACGCCGCGAATAAGCGTGGTGTAGAGCTGCGCCGGCACGCGAAGCCATTGCTTGCCGGAGAGCTTGGCGCTGGCCCCGGCAAGTCCCAGCAGCACACTGAGCAGCAGCGAAGCGACGGATAACTTGACGGTCATCCAGGCACCGTTCAGCAACAGCGGCCCGAAGCCCTTGAGGCTGAACCCTGCGAGCTCCAACGCGTTTGATAGTGTGTCGATCATGGTCAGCAACCTCAGGCGAAAAGATGCCCATCCCCGCGGACGAGCGTCGGAGGGTCATTTGCCGCTGTAGAGATTCAGATCGCCGAAATATTGCTTCTGGATCGAATCGTAGGTGCCATCGTCATGGAGCGCCTGGATGGCCTTGTTCAACAGGGCCTTCAAGTCGGCGTTGCCCTTGGCAATGCCGATGGCCGTCTTGGCCGGCAGGTAGGGGCTGTCCACGGTGTTGCTGAGTTCATAACCGGCACTTTGAGGCGACGCCATGAAACCCAGTTTCGCTTGCAGCGTGTCCTGAATGGAGGCGTCCAGGCGCCCCGCCACCAGGTCGTAATAAACCTGATCCTGATTCTGGTAGGACTGGGTTTTCACACCCGCTTTCTCCAGGACAGATTTTGCGTAGGCTTCCTGGATGCTGCCCTGGAAATAACCGACGGTCTTGCCCTTGAGCGAAGCCACCTCCTCGCTCAGCCCCGAGCCTTTCTTGAACACGTAGGAGGTAGGACCGGAAAAGAGTTCGTCCGAAAAGTCGATGGCTTTTTCGCGTGTGGGGGTCACGGTCATGGAAGACAGGATGCCGTCGAACTTGCCGGCCCTCAGACCAGGAATAAGACCGTCGAAATCGCTCTCGACCCAGACGCACTTGACTTGCAGCCTGGCGCAAATAGCGTTGCCCAGATCGATATCAAACCCTTTGAGGCTGCCATCGGCCGATTTGGATTCGAAGGGCGCGTAGTTGGCATCGACACCAAAGCGCAGTGTCGTGTAGTCCTTGGCCGAAGCCACGCCCACACATAACGGTAACAGCAGGACCGCACACAACTTTCTCAACGAAATCATAAATACATCCCTAACTATTGTAATTGGATTAAGGGCAATCGATGTCGGGCACTGGTGTTCCACGAGCGCAACGATTTCGACTTGAACATTACCGGAGCGTCGCGGTTTTACGAATATGGCAAAGTGAACGATATTACGAGCAAACCGCTCGCCTTTCAGGCAGAAACCAACTTCATCATCAACAAACCACTGACAATCAGGACCGCAGCCACGACGCGCGACAGGCTGGCCGGCTCGCCCAGGAAAATGATGCCTGCCGCGAACGCTCCCACCGCGCCAATGCCTGTCCAGATGGTATAGGCGGTGCCGAGCGGCAAACTTTTCATTGAATAGGACAGCAAGGCAAAACTGGCAATGACCGTTATCAGGGTAATCACCGTCGGGCCGACCCGAGTTAATCCATCGGACTGTTTCATCGAAAACGCCCAAACCACTTCAAGTAATCCAGCAATTATTAAACTCAGCCAAGCCACAATCCAACTCCATTAAATACATGGGCAATTATCCAGGGGCACTCAGCAATGACTGAATGAGATAATTGCTCATAATCTTATTAAAAGAACCCCCGCTGGTACGGGGGCAAAGACGGGTTGACCAAACCCTGTTGCGCGACCTGATCAGCCAAGTTACTTGAATGTTTCATCCAGCGCGGCGGTGATGTCGCTGATCAGATCTTCGGGATCTTCCAAACCGACCGAAAAGCGCAAATGCCCGTACTGGCGAAACTCTTCAGGGTACCTGTCGAAACCGCCCCGGCCCTCCGCGCCGACGTGCACGATCAGCGACTCATCATGCCCCAGCGATACCGCTGACGTGATGATGCGCAGGTTCGAGACAAAGCGGTTTTGCGTGTCCGGATCGCCTTTCACCGCAAACGCCATCATGGCTCCGTACCCCTTGCCGGCGAACTGTCGGCGCGCCAATTCGTGCTGGGGATGAGACGCCAGCCCGGGGTAATAGACGTAGGCGATGCGATCGTCGGAATCGAGAAATTCAGCGATTTTCCCGGCGCTGCTCAATAGCTGGTTCAGGCGCAGCGGCAGCGTGACCGAGCCGCGCATGATCATCCAGGCGTTGAACGGCGAGATGGTCGCGCCGAGGTCGACGAGCGCGTCGTTCTTGATCTTGTCGATCATCCGTTGGGTGCCGATCACCACGCCACCCATGGCATCGCCGTGGCCGTTGATGTATTTGGTCAACGAGTGCACGACAAAATCGACGCCCTGTTGGCTGGCGCGGAAAAATGGCGGGGGCGTGAACGTCGCGTCCACGCTGATCAACGCGCCATGGGCATGGGCAATTTCAGTCAGCGCTCCGATGTCCGCCACCTTGGTGGTCGGGTTGGCGATCACTTCGGTGTGGATCAGCCGGGTATTGGGCCGTAGGGCCTGGCGCACCGAATCCAGGTCGCCCACGTCGACAAACGTCGCTTCGATGCCGTAGCGCTCAGGCAGCAGTTCCGCAAAGAGCCGCCAGACCGCCTGATAGGTAATATCGCTGACGATGACGTGATCGCCGCTTTTCAGGAATGAGAAAAACACCGAATGCAACGCCGCCACGCCGGTGGCGAATACCACAGCCGCTTCACAACCTTCGAGTGCGGCGAGTTTTTTCTCCAGGCACACCTGGTTATGACCTTGGTTGCGCGTGTACACCAGCCCGTCCGGACTCGACCAGTCCATGGTGGCCGGGTCTTCAGGCAGCAGATAAGAGTTGGCCATCACCAGGGGCGTGCGAACCGCGCCACTGGTGGCGTCGGCAACGTTGCCGCCATGCACCGCCAGGGTGGCCGCAGACAGCGAGGACAGGTTCTTTTTATCAGGACGCATGGGTATTTCCTCAGAAGGATGTTGTTGTCTTGCCGGGTGAAATCACGCTTGCACCGGTGCCTGTATGGTTAAGGCAGACGACCTTGGGCTGGGTCATCTCCTCGTAGGCAAAACGCACGCCTTCGCGGCCCATGCTTCCGTATTTGAAGCCGCCGAAAGGCATCGCATCAAAACGGAAGTCCGACGAATCGTTGATCATCACACCACCCGCCTCCAGCCGTTTGGCGGCGCTCAGGGCAACGTTCAGGTCTCGGGTGAAAATGCCGGCGTGCAGGCTGTATTGCGGCTCATTGGCCAGCGTCAACGCCTCTTCCAGCGAGCCCACCGATTGCAGCATCACCACCGGGCTGAAGACTTCCTCGTACCAGAGCGGACAATCGCAGCCGACGTTTTCCAGGACCGTTGGCGAATACAGCGAGCCCACGCGCAGGTTGCCGAACAGCAACGTGGCGCCGTGATCAACCGCTTCGTTGACCAACGCTTCAGCGCGCTTGGCCGCCGCTTCGCTGATCATGGGGCCGACGTCCGTGCGCTCGTCCGCAGGATCGCCGACGACCAGTGCGCGGGTCTTTTCGACAAAGCCTTTTTTGAAGGCGTCAAAGGCCGGCGCCTCGATCAAGATGCGTTGAGTGCCAATGCAGTTCTGCCCCGCTGCCCAGAACGCACCCGACACGCAGGCGTCAATGGCAGCGGCAAGGTCGCTGTCGGCCATGACGATTACCGGCGCATTGCCGCCCAAGTCCATTGCCAGCTTCTTCAGGCCGGCGATACGGGAAATCTGCTCACCGGTGACGAAGCCCCCGGTGAACGAAACCATGCGCACCGCGCGGTGCGCGACCAGGGCCTTGCCCAACGCAGCGCCACCTGTCGCAACGCTGACCACGCCGGGCGGCAGGCCGGCGTCGATCAGGCAACCCACCAGTTTGATCGCCGACAGCGGCGTCAACTCGGAAGGCTTGAGCACGACCGCGTTGCCACCTGCGATGGCCGGTCCGAGCTTATGGGCCACCAGATTCAGCGGATCGTTATAAGGCGTGATGGCGACAATGACGCCGAGCGGCTCGCGGGTGTACCAGCCCTGGCGGGACTCCGACCCGGCGTAGGCATCGAACGGGATCACCTCGCCGGCATTGCGCCTGGCTTCCTCAGCGGAGAGTTTCAAGGTGTTGATGCAGCGCGAGACTTCCTTCCTTGCTTGCTTCAAGGTTTTCCCGGACTCGGCCACGATAAGCCGGGCAAACGCATCCCTGTCGGCTTCGACACCTGACGCGGTGGCTTCCAATATCCGCGCCCGTTCATGTCGCGGCAGCTCCCTGGCAACCAGGGCCCCCAGCAGTGCCGTGTCAATCAGCGGGGTCGCTGATGAAGCGGGCATGTCCATCACCTCACCCACTGGAGAACCGTCAAAGGGGTTGCTAACAACCATCGCCTTATAATCAGCCGCGAGCGAGAGACTCAAATTATTCATAATGATGGACCTGTTGTTTCAATACCAAACAGGTAACTGCACAGTCAGCCACGGCACGTTCTCGTTGTTATAGTTAGGTACTGACGATGATAATTCCGCCATTGATGTTTACGAAGATGGCAAACAGCGCGTTATTACGAGCAATTTGCTCGCGCATCGGCACACTTCGCTTTTCGGTTTACTTAGTGCAAGACAAGACGAAAGACGTGACGGTATTCAATACACCCGGCAACGCCGAGATCTCGCTCCAGACTTTGTGGATGCGATCCGAATTCAGCGCCTCTACGGTCAAGACGATGTCGAGATCACCGCTCATCACGTTGCAGGACGTGACTTCGGGAATGGTGGCCACTGACCGGACCACCTCGGCATCGCGCATCCGGTCCTTTCGATAGACAAAGACCAGCGCCCTGATAGGCCCTGCTTCCGCCGCCGGCGTGCCCTTGACGATGGTATATCCCCGGATATAACCATCGCGTTCCAATCGCTCAATCCTGAGTCGCACGGCATTGCGCGACAAATTGACTTTCAAGCCGATTTCATTATGGGCAAGCCGTGCATGACGGGTCAGCTCATCCAGTATTTTTTCATCAACTTTATCGAGAACACGTTTCATCGCTGACTCCGGTTTTATAACGAGCGAGACTCCGTGTCTTTGGACAAGTCATCAATAAACTGCACCAGCGCGGCTATATCATTGGGTATTGAAATAAAACTTCGGTCGGACAAACGCTGCAGCCCGGCATCACTGATAGATGGATGGGTGGTCGCCAGGCAAATCATCGGAATCAGCAAGCTGCGCCGGCTGACACGCGCCGCACGCAAGCCGATGGCCGTGAGTGGACTGATCAGGTAACCGCTCTGCACGAAAACCTCATGGATGCTATTGAAGGCATCCGCATCCTCCACAGCGAGGGAGTCGAACAATTTGCGCGCTTGCAGCCATTCGTCCTGTTCCAACTGGATCCGCCCGTCTTCCTCCAGCCGCTCCATGTTCCTGGCGACTTTGTTCCCGCAACCATTGAGCACACTCCATTGCAACCGCTCGAAGTTCGAAGCCACGGAGACGTTCATGCACGGCGTCTGGGTGGCGCGGATTTCATGGCGGCGGTAGAGGTTGTTCTGCAGGAATTCGTGCAGGCCCGCATTGGCGTTCGTGGCCACGATCAATTGCCTGATGGGCAAGCCCATTTCCCTGGCCACATACCCTGCGTACAGCGCACCGAAGTTGCCGGTGGGCACGCTGAAGGCCACCTCCCTCTTTGGTGCCCCGAGTTGAAGCGCCGAATAGAAAAAGAACGACAGGTGCGCCAGTACCCTTACCCAATTCACCGAATTGAAGGAGATGAGCGATTTGCGGGTTCGGTGGCTGCCCTTGAGGAACTTCTCGCATAACCGATGGCAATCGGCGTAGTCCCCGTCGACTTCGATGTTGATGACGTTGGCTTGCCCGGTGCTCAACAAACGCCGTCGATGCGCCTGCGTCATGCCCCGTGACGGGTGCAGTACGACCAGTGTCACGCCTTGCACGCCGTTAAAAGCCTTGATCGCCGCCGCACCGGTGTCGCCGCCGGTGCAGCCCACCACCAAGGCCTCCTTGCCACTCTTGGACAACGTGTACTCAATCAGACGGGCCATCAGCTGTAGGCCGAAGTCCTGATAGACGTTGGCAGGCCCGTGAAACAACTCCAGCACCCACTCGTTAGTCGCCGTCTGGTAAAGCGGCGCGACCGCCCTGCTCTTGAAGCCGCAATAAGCCTGCTCGACGATTCGGAACAACTGCTCCCGAGGTATCCAGTCGCCCAGGAAAGGACCGATCACCTCGCAGGCCAGCTCATGGAAAGGCAGCCACTCCAGCCGGGAAAGCGCCTGATCCGTAAACCGAGGCACCTTGCCAGGAACGAACAATCCGCCATCCGGGGCATACGCGCCCATGAGCACTTCGCTGAATGCGTAGGTCTTGCCGGGTGTCCGCGTGCTGACGTAGTTCATGAATGAGACACCCTCTTGCCCCCTGCGGGACAACCTGTTGTTCAGTGAGCGCCAGGACCGACCAATGCACTCTCGATCTGTACACCCGGCATCATCGCCTGCAACCCTTCGATCAGCCTGTCGCCCGCCTCGGTCAACGCTTCGAGCGGCATCGTCGGCAGGCTTTCGAGGATGAACCACATGTGCCTGGCGTCCGCATCGAGGCGTGTCCTGACGCCCTGACGCCAGTTCCAGCGACGGCACGTCACGCCCTGGTCGTCGCGCCAGACCACTTCGCCGGCGTCTGGGAATTCATGGGCGGGCGCGCCTTCTTTCATGGTGTCGAACGGTTCGGAGCCGTCGGCGATCACGAGCCGCGGCGAGCCCACGTAGGCCTCGATGTTTTCGCCGCCGACGGGGATCGCGTACTCGATGCTGATGGCGTTGTAGAGATCGACGACGGGATCCAGGCTCGGCAAGCTGCCGTCCCGCAGCACGCGCTTGCGCAGGGCCTCGGCCGAGCATGGCGTGCGTTGTGGCTTGGCGCCGAACTGTCGAAACGTGTCGGCCCATTGCTGCAGGTGGGCCTCACCCCAGGCGGGACCGCCGGCCAGCACCGATTGGCAGGCACGATCCAGGGCCGTGCGGGCGACGTCCGGTTGGGTCAGCGGCGCAGCCTGCACCACGATGCTCAGGGCCCTGAACCCGGGCGCCAGCTCGGCAACGGCTTGGTCGATCAACGGCAGTACTGACAGCATCAAGGTTCTCCAGCGATCCAAATTGGCTTTCATGCTAGTCATCGCCGACCGCCAAAGTCAATATATCGACTTTTCTGGTCGATAAACTCCGACGAGCTGATTGACGACGCCACCGGCAACCGTCGAGAATCCTGGCCTATCTTCCTCGCGATTCTTTGGTGATGACCCTGAATACCACTATATCGACCACGCCTGGCGCGGATGCCCACGCGGTGAGCCTGGCCGTTGCCCGCACGCTCAAGCAGGCGCGCAAGGCTCAGAAAATCACCTTGGACGAGCTGTCCCGGCGCTCGGGCGTAAGTAAAGGGATGGTGGTCGAGATCGAGAAATGCACGGCGAACCCGAGCATCGGCATCTTGTGCAAGATTGCTGCGGCGCTGGGCCTTTCGGTGGCGGATATCGTCAACGTGGCGGAGCCACCGTCGGCCCACATCATTGACAGCCAGGACATCCCCACGCTCTGGACCGGGGAATTGGGAGGCACTGCACGCCTGCTCGCCGGGACGACCGGCCCGAACATGATCGAGTTGTGGCGCTGGGAGATGTTCCCGGGCGAATCCTTTTCTTCAGCCGGACACCCTCAAGGCACGCTTGAGCTGTTCCATGTCGAGAAAGGCACGTTGAAGTGCGTAGTGGGGGAAACGGAACTGGTGATTCCCGCCGGGAGCTCGGCGGTGGCGAAAACCGATGTCGCCCACGCCTATTCCAACGCGGGCAAGTCGAAGCTGGTCTTCACCATGTCGGTTGCCGAAATACATCAATAGGCATGCGGCGCGCCGATCGTCGCCAGGACGATCGGCGCGTGGGCAAGATCAATCGTAGAACGGCTCGACCAACGTCCGGCTACCGACGAAAAAGCTGTCCGCAACCAGGCGTAGCGGTTGCAGGTCCATGTCGCTGGCCTTGGCACCGATCAGTTGCTGGAAATGCCGGTACACCGCCGCGTATTCGCCCTCCTCCGACACCGCCTGGCGTACATCGTCGATGCTTAATAGCGCGCCGCCGTTGTCCAGGCGCAAGGTGCCTTCGGCGCAACGAATCTCGATGCTCCAGAGCTCGTCATGACCATGGTCGAAATCGAACTCCGCGCGGATGTCGAGATGGCCGGCGTCGGACATCTTGATGCTGGCGGCAATCGGCGACTGGCAGTTATCGGGGACGCGCAGTTCGGCGGACTCGACGAACAGAGCGCGGGGCAGCAAGTGGGTAGCGATGGACAAGGCATTGATGCCCGGATCAAACACGCCCAAGCCGCCGGGCTGCCAGATCCACGCCTGGCCCGGGTGCCATTTGCGCACGTCTTCCTTCCAGTCGATCTGGACACTTTGCAGCGTGCGGCTAGTAAGCCAGTCGCGGGCCGCCTCGATGCCGGGCGCATAACGCGAATGCCAGGCAAACAGGCCGCTGACGCCCTTTTCACGCGCCTGCTCGACCAATTCCATCGCTTCGCCCAAGGTGGCACACGGCGGCTTTTCCACGAGCACATGCTTGCCCGCTTCCAGCGCCTGGCGAACCAGGCCGAAGCGCCCTTGCGGCGGCGTGCAGAAGGCAATCGCATCGACGTGCGGACCGTTTTCCAGCAACTCGCCCAAGGACTGGAAGTTCTCCACGCCGGCGCACGGCTGCCCTTGCGTGGCGACCGCCACCAGCTCGAACGCAGGGTTGGCGCGTATGGCGGGGACGTGTTGATCCTGGGCGATCTTGCCGTAGCCCACCAGGCCGAGACGAATCGGTTGCATCGATGACTCCTGACTTTTGTAGTTGTGATGGGGCAGCAAACTAGACGTAAATCGGCTGGCGGACAATGGGCTTGTATCCCATCGTTGCACCTCAGGCCTTGGCGGGCGCCTTCATGACTTTGGATATCCGCGCCAAAAAAGGATCGAGTCGTTCGTGCGGCGCATCGTGCTCCACCACCAGCGCGGTGACTTCTTCGCAGGATGCGACCTGGTAATGCGCAACGCTGGACAGCTTTTGGTTGGTGACCGCCACCACCACCTGACCGCTCGCAGCGACCACCGCGCGCTTGAATTCGGCGTCGTCCAGGCCAAACGCCGTGACGCCGTTGTCCGGGTCGATGGCGCAGGCACCCACGAAACACACATCGAAATTGAACTGGCGCAATTGCTGGACAGCCGCCAACCCGATCGCGCCGCCCGCAACAGGGTTCAGGCGACCACCCAGCAGGATGACTTCGGCGCTGGGCAGCTTCATCAGCTCCACCGCGATCAACGGCGAGTTGGTGGTGAGGGTCAAGCGCAGGCCTGGATCGATAGCGCGGGCGATAGCCAGGTTAGTCGACCCGGCATCAAGGAAGACGTGCTGGCCCGCGCTGAGCAGCGAAGCCGCGGCGCGGGCAAGATTGTCCTTGCGGGCCGAGTCCTGATGGATTCGGACGTCTATCGGCACTTCGGCCGCCGGCAAGCGAATCGCACCGCCATAGACGCGCTTGCATAAACCGGCCGCAGCCAAAGCGCCCAGGTCGCGACGTATCGAGTGTTCGGAAACGTTGAATTCACTGGCCAGATCAGCCGCGATGACCCGGCCATACAGGGCAAGCCGCTCGCTGATCAATCGTTGGCGTTCGCCGGGGAATACTTCGAGAGGGGTACTCATGGATCCACAACCTGCATAAACGAGCACAAATAGACACAACCGAGCGCAATATGCCTCGTCTCCATCGGTTCGTCAAACCGGCTCGGCACCCAAGCCAATCCGCCGCCCGGCGTGTCAACGCTCGTTCTGGAACCACTCCCTGAGCTGTTCAAACGCCGCGCGAACCAGCGCTGCCAGCCGGGCAACCTCTTCCCTGTGAGCTTCATCGCGGTGTACCGCCATCCAGACCTGCATCGGCATTCCTCGGTCGAACAAGTCGGGCAAAGGCTGCAGCGTCTTGTCGAGTGCGCAGACGTAATGCGGCAGCAGGCCGACGCAGGCGCTCCATTGGATCATCTGGCGCATCAGTTCATAGGAGTTGACCTGGGTCACGCCGGACCGACGCGTGCCGACAGTGCTGTTCCAAGGTTGCAGGGAAGGCATTTTCGCGTAGTCGTGCAGGCTCACCAGCATGTAGTCCTGCAGCTCGGCCAGACTGCGTGGGCGGCTCGCTTCCCGTGAATAACGCTTGGCAATGTGCGGGATGTACTCCAGTTCGGCGAGGCAACTGAGCTCAGCCACCGGAAACGATAGCCGCGGCGCTTGCGCCTGCGGGTCGGTAAGCCAGACGACAACGTCCGCCTCGGCCGGCTCCTGGTCGGGGTTACTGTCGAGACGCAGCAAGTTCAGGCGCACGTTGGCGTGTTGACGTACGAAACCGAGCAGCTCGCGATTGAGGATGTCGTGCAGCAGGGGCTCCGCCACGGCCACGCGAACCAGTGCCTGATCCTCGACGAAAGCATCAGGCAAAGCCAGCAAGGCTCGGTGAGCCAACAATTGGTTGCGCAGGCGCCGACCGTCCTGGCTGAGCACCAGTGCATTGCCTCGGTGCTCGAACAAGGGACTGCCGTAATAGATCGACAACCGCGAGAGCTTTTTTCGCAGCAACGACGCTTTGACGTTCAAGCTCCGCGCCGCCTGCATGAAGCAGCTGCAGCGCGCCGTCACCAGGAAAAACTCCAACGCCTGGAGATCCTTGAGGTTATCCAGATGCCGATCATCGCTATTGATCGAGGGTGGCAACCGCGCACAATCGTGAATCTGGCCAACGTCCTCCAAAGCCATACGCCCTCCTCCCTAAGGTGTCCCCACGCGACCGCGCCGCTTAACGAACAGACTCCAATGCCTGATTCAGTTGCGCGCCATCGATGCTCAGCGTTGCCTTGCTCACCAGCCCTTCCATATAGGCCCTGGCCACTTGTTCCTGGCGCTGATTGCGCAGCGCCTCGCGCAGTTGTTCGCGAACTTCATCCAGGCTGGCGGCGCGTGCTGGCTGCATATCGGTCAGTTTGAGAATGTGAAAGCCCGCCTGGCTCCGCAAAGCGTCGGAAACGCTGCCGACCCGTTGTCGGCTCAAGACCTGGCGCATCTCCGGCACATATTGCTGCAACGGTTGCAAGCCGCTGTCACCGCCCCGTTGGGCCGTCGCCTGGTCCTCGGAAAACTGCCGGGCGAGCTCGGCGAAATCGGCGTTGGGAGCCTGGGCACGACGGGCCAGCTCGGTGGCTTTCTTGCGGAGCGGTTCTTCGTTGGCTCCCGGCTCAACCGCGATGAAGATCTGGCTGACGCGGTACAACGCCGGGCTTTGCAGCTTGTCCTTGGCGCCCTCATAAGCCTGTTGCAGGGCTTGCTCATCCGGATAGTCGGCGGGGACCTGGCTGACGGATTGCAAGTAAGTGCGCAGCAAAATCTGCTCGGTGGCCGCGCGGGTCATCTGTTGGATGTCCGGACGCTCCTGCCAACCTTGGGCGTCGGCCTGCTGCAACAAGGCTTTCTCTGCCAGGCGCGCACGGATCCAGCCCTCCAGTGCGCCACGATTGCCGCGCAGTTGCTCGCGCACCTGCGGTGTGAGCGAGCTCAACACAGCGTTGAGCTCGGCGCTGCTCAGTTGCAGTTCGCCCAGGCTGGCCACGGTCGGCGCCGCCTCGGCCGGGGTTCTGGCGGGTTTCGGTTGTGCCGCGGGCACCGAGGCTTGGGATACGCCGTCAGGGTTGGAGATCACCGTCAGTACAATGCCGCCGAGCACCAGGACAGCCGCACTGATGCCAGCCAGTTTGCTAAACCTGTTCATCGTAATCAGGCCTCTTCGACCGCAGCTTCCTGCGTTACATCCGCACCGTCCTTTTGCTGCTCGCGTGCGTGCTGGCTGTAGTCGCGCAGGTACACCACGAATTCTTGCAACAACCGGTCCCAGAGTTCCAGCACGCCACGCACGTGGTCTTCACTGACACCGGCGGCAACGATGGCGTCCATTTCCATCACCAGGAAATCACCCTGGCGACTCAGGCGGGCAAAGCGGCGGCTGGCATTCCATACCTGGACCAGGCCTTCAGGCAATTCGCCCTCGATGCGCAGCGCGCAACTGAACGTGAAATCCAGAAAGCTGCCCTCGGTGGCGGCCGGGTTGCCGAAACGCACGGCAAAGCCAATGCCCTGGCTGGCGCTCAACAACTGCACCACGGCGCCTTGTTCGGTACGATTGACGCGGTAGCCGGCGGCTTGCAGCAGTTCGCCCAGTTGTTCGGGAGTGATGCTCAGGATCAGTGTTTGTGCGGTCATGACTGGATTTCCCTTGTGGTCATTTGATCAATGGTTATTTGCCGGCGGTGGTCTTGGTGGCATCGAACTGGGTCTGGTACAGCGCATCGCCATAGCGCTGCGCCAATTCTTCGAACTTCACCCGCGCGCCACTGGCGAAGGGTTGGCGGATCTTCAATACGTCGCTGACCTCGATGTTTTCGTAGGCAGTCAGAATCTCTTTGGCGATGCCGTACATCTCTTGGTTTTTCGCCACGCACTGCTGCACTTCACTGTCCCGACTGGTCAGGCTGGCTTGCAGCGTGGCACGCGCCGCCTCTATACCCCGCGCACGGCCCAGCAGTTCTTCGTAGGCCTGCTTGAACTTGCCGACCTGCTCGGTACTGGCGGCTATCTGCGCCTGGGCGCTGCTGCGGACAGCGTCTTGCTGTGCGCCCAGTTGTTCGCTCTGGCTGCGCGCCTTGGCGAGTTCGGCGGTCAGTTGCTTGATTTGCGCTTGTGCCGCACTCAGCTCGGTTTGCGCCGCTTGGCGCGCGGCGGTGCCTTGCGCCTGTTCGCTCTGCAAGGCTTGCAGCTGTTGGGTGGTGCTGCGCAACTGGGCGCGCAAGCGTTCCTCCATGGTCTCTGCCGAAGCGCCGAGGGCTGCACCGAGCCCCAACAGCAGCACCACGGCGTGGATCGCGGGATGAAATGACTTTTTCATGCTGTCCCTCCCGGCGCTAGAAGCGCGTGTTGAGCTCAAGTTGCAGAACGTCGATATCGAACGGCGCGCCGTAGACTTCTTCGCTGCTCAACCAGCGCGCGGTCGCGAAGACGTTGTCTTCGATGCCGTAGTTGCCGCCGAGGAAATAACCCTTGGCGTTGGTGCCGCCGAGGTGGAACGAGGAGTCGTTGAAGCCGTCCGGCAAGGCGTCCGGCTCGATGTATTTGTAGCCGGCGAACAGGTTCCAATCGCCGCGCTTCTTCAGGTCCAGGGAACTGCCCAGGGTGAACTGCAGCATCCAGGCGGTATCGCCGCTTTCGATGTCACCGTTTTCGTCCACGTTGTTGACCAGCGCACCGGCCGAGCGCTTGCGCATCTTGCCTTCGTCGTAGCCGAGGTTGACCAGGTAGTTGCCCTGGCTGCGCAACTTGAGATCGTCGAACAGCAAGGTGTCCCAGGCCAGATTGAGGTCAAGCACGTTGAACTCCGAGGCCAGGCCGACGAATTGTGGTTGCGGCGACGTGGTCGGTGCGGACGGGTCCGGCACCAGGTTGCGCAACTCCATCAAGGTGTTGCCCTTTTGCATGAACGCCGGACGCGTTTCGTCGCTGTCACAAGCCGGCGCGCCGTCATAGATGGCGCAGGGATTGGAGCGTCGTCCTTCGATGTCGTCAAATTGGTAGTAGGCCAGCGCGCCCTTGATGCTGTTGTCCGGCGCAAACGCCCAGTTCGCACCGAGTTGCGCGCCGTAGAGCCATTTGTTCTCGCTGTCTTCTTTGTTCAAACCATCGCTCGACGCGCTGTCGGAGCTGTATTCCACCGGGAACGCGCCCAACGTGCCGAATACCGCCAGGTCTCGGTTCAACGGGTGATTGAACGAGCCGGCGATACCGTCGAAATTGAGATCGTTGGAATACAACAGATCGGTAGACATGAATGGATTGGGCATGCGTCCCCCGGTGAAGCTCCACTCCTTCGTCGGGCGGTAATTGAGGTAGCCCTGATCGAGCCACAGGTCCTTTTTGTCGAAGCCGCCGCCCAGCGTCTGGGTGGTGGACACAGGACTGCTGTCCGAGCCCGTGCCCAGCCGGATGGCGGCGGTCCATTGAGGGGAAAGCGCGGCCCGCAAGCCCATCCGGGCACGCAAGCGCAGCATGTTCTCGCGATCTTCGCGGGTGTTGAGCAGCGGTGGGTATTGCGTACCGCTTCTAGGGTTGACGTCATAGGGCCCGCTGTTATTGAGTTCGGCGAAATCGACGATCTCGTTGCTGTTGCTGCCCGAGTAATAGCGCGACTCGTTGCGCAAACGCACGTCGCCTTCAAACGTGATGCGCGACACCCAGTCGGGAAAGGTATTGGGCTGTGCCCAGTTTTCCTGTTTGGCCTGGGCGATCACCTCGGCCTTCACCTGGTCGCGAATCTGTTCCCGCACGATGGCCGGCACGTATTGCACCCGCACCTCCCCCGGCGCGCCGGGTGCTGGCACCGGCGCGGCAGTCGCGGCGGCCTGCCGGGCTTGCACGGCCTCGGCTTCGGCCTGGTCGATCAGCGCTTGCGCCTGGTCCTGCTTGAGCACGCCTTGTTGAACCAACAGGCGGATCAGATTGACCGTAGCGTTCTGCGACGGCGTCTGCGCCAAGGCACTGCCCGTCAGGCTGGCGATCACCAGGCCGACACCCAGCGCCAATCGATTGATTTTGCAGATCATGAACACAACTCCTAATGGTCTCTTGGCGACCCGGCTCAGCCCGGTCGGCGTCCTTGTAGGCGGATACGCACCGGCACCTGCAACGAGGCGGGGGGACGTTCCAGATGGGGTGAAGCGCGCAAGGTCGCCAGGACCTTGGCGTCGAGTTCGGCATCGCCACTGCTGCGTCCCAGCTCCACGCGCGTCACGCGACCGGCCTGGTCCAGCCAGACGTCAGCCTCCAGGCGAAACGCCAGGTTGCGCAGCTCGGGCGACTCGCGCAGCAAGCGCTGGAAGCTGTAGGCCAGGAACTGGCTGTAGGTGCCGTTGCCGAGGCGCCCGCCGCCGGTGCCGGCCATGCCGCCGCCCTTGCCCGCGCCAATGTTGAAAGCGTCGGAACCCGCCTGGGCGTCACTGTCCATTTGCATCGGGTCGGCCAGGTCTTCGGCGGGCGAAGGCGGCGCCTCTTCCTCTGGCTTGACTTCCTCGGGCTCTGGCGTGGGCTCGGGCTCGACGATTTTTTCTTCCACCGGCTTTTCCGGCTCCGGCGGTTTTTCCGGTGGCGGAGGCGGAGGTGGCGGCAAGGGAATGATCGCCGGGATCTTTGGCGCCTCGCGGCGAATGCCGCTCATGTCATTGGCCCATGTCCACAGCAGCCAGGCCAGGCCCGCGCCCGCCAGCAGGCCAACGCTCCACAGCAGTACTCGACGCACCGTCCTGGTGACGTCGCGCTGTTGCTCCAGATGGCCGTTCTGCGGCTGTTCAGGAAAAGACGTCATGGCTCAGCCCTGGCTCGGTTTGCCGGTGACCAGGCCGACCTGGGACAGCTCCAGGCGACGCAACAGGTCCAGCACTTCAATGACTTTCTGGTACTGCACGGTGGAATCACCGCGCACGATCACCGGAAAATCCGGGCTCTGCGCCTTCTCGATGCGCAAGCGGTCTTCCAGTTCGTTGAGGGTGACCGGGTAGGCATCGAGGAATACCTGGCCGCCATCATTGATGGAAATCGCCTTGGTCTTGGGCTGCGAAAGCGAGATGGTCGAGCTGGCCTTCGGCAGGTTGATCTGGATGCCGGAGACCTGGGCGGTGGCGGTGAGGATGAACATCACCAGCACCACCATGAGCACGTCCACGAGTGGCGTGATGTTGATGGTGTCGACGGCAGCATCTTCGTCATCGTCCAGGGCGCTGTTGAGGTTGGCCATGGTCGTCCCCTCACACCGTCAACGACGGACTGGCGACATGGTTGCCCCGTCGATGCGCCGCTTCGCTGGATTGGCTTTCACCGTGGACTTCGGCCAGGCGGGTGATGAACTCATCCACGAAGACGCGCATGTCGGCGCTGACTTCCTTGTTGCGCGTGGTCAGGCGGTTGTAGCCAAACAGCGCCGGGATCGCGACGAACAGCCCCATGGCCGTCGCCAGCAAGGCCGCCGCCATGCCCGGCGCGATGGCGTTGATGTTCACGTCACCGGCCATGGCGGTGCCGAGGAAGACCACCATGATCCCCAGCACGGTGCCGAGCAGGCCAATGTAGGGCCCACCGGCGATGGCATTGGACAGGGTCGACAGCTTGGCGCTGAGCTGCTGGTTTTCACGTGTCCGGACGCCGTCCATGGAGCAACGGATGGCTTCGATGGTGGCGGCGGAAATCGACGACGTATCGGCGCCTTGGTCGCGGCGGGTGCGGATCTCGGCCACCGCCACCGTATACAGGCGCCACAGCGACGAGTCCGCCAGGCGCTGCGCCAGGTCGCGTTCATCGGCCAGCATTTCCAGCCGAGTCCCGACCTTGGCGAAGTGACTGCGGAACAATTCGTTGGCACGGCTGACACGGGCGACATTGCGACTCTTGCGCACCATGATCACCCACGACTGCAACATCATCAGCACCAGGATGGCAATGATCACCCAGGCGTCCAGCGGCACCGCGTTGAGCAGGAAACCCAGGCTGCCGAAGCCGAAGCCGGACTGTTCTTCGTCCACGCCGTAGACCACCAGGCGTGACTCGGCGCCCTGGGCGGTGGCATCGGCCAGGATCAGCTCGGGCGAGCGAGCGATGCGCGACACGCGCAGTTCATCGAGGGCGCCGGTGAAGGCTTGATAGGTCGCGGTCGGCGCGCCGACAGCCACCGCTGCCGGTGCATCGCCACCGATCGCGATTGCACTCTGCAAGGCCGGCAGCGGCTGCGCCAGGTTGGCCGCCACTCTGCCGTTGACGTACAAACGCAACCCACTGGCATCGGCTGTCAACGCCAGGTGTTGCCATTGCCCAAGGGCCACGGCCTGGTTCGCCACCGCGCGCTGGCCGTTCACCTCGACGAAAGGAACGCCCTGGTTCATGCCCACCAAGAGCGAGTTGCCGGCGTCACGACGGGCCAGCAGCAGTTGTTCCCCTGCCCCCTGCTCCATGCGCAACCAGGTGCTGAACGTCATCGCGCCCCCCGCGTTGACGCCCAGGGACGCGCTGGCCGGTAACAACAGCGGTTGGCCGTTGAATTGCGCCGCGCGGCCGATCACGCCGTCAAGGATGCCTGCCGGTGCGTTCTGCGCGTGGTTGGCAAAGGCGTTGGCATCACGCGGTGGCGCGCCAACGGCACCATCGAAGTGATAGACCAGGCTGTAATCGGCGTCGAACGCCAACTGGGGATTGCTGGTGGCCGGTGCTTTCGGGTTGCCGTAGTACATCCAGATGTCCGAGCGCTTGCCCCCCTCCACCATGGGCACGTCCACCCAGATCAAGGCCATGCCCATCAGCGGATCGAAGCTTTCAATCTGGTGGTTGAGCACGGTGTGGTCGTCGGCGGCGACAAAGCGAATGTCCGAGCCGTTTTCGTTGACACCGTCAAAGGTGAAATTGCCGGTGTGCAAACGCACCAGCAGCGCAGTGCGCCCCACCGCCTCGTTGATCGCCGCGCCCTGGGGGGTGGTGTCGATGCTGATCTGTTTGCGGTAATGCCAGTCGTCCTGCCACCAGGCGTTGGCCGTTGCCGGCAGCGCAAGGCCCAGGCAAGCGAGAAGAATGAAAATCAAGCGATGCATAACGGGTTGCTCCAAGGTCTGTTGCCTGCCGGTCAAAAAGTTGCCTGCACGTTGAAGTGCACGCGTGAGTCGTGTTTGCGGGTATTGGGGCCGTCCTTGAGCGGCAGGCCCCAATCGAGGCTGCCGGACAACCACTCACGCAAGGTCGCGCGAGTGCCAAAGCCAACGCTTGCCAGGCTGTAATCGGCTTCCTGGTCGGGTAATGCGTCTTGCAGGGCCATCTGCGCGCCCTCGGCGAAGACATACCAACGCCAACTGTCGACGTAGCTGCCAAGGCCTTCGCCCAGGTGTTTGCTCAACGACGGCGTGCGCAGTTCCTGGGAAAACAGCACCCCGTCATCGCCCGTGCGTTCCGCAGCCAGGTAACCGCGCACGCTGGTGGCGCCACCGGCGGAAAACTGCTCGTTGGAAACCAGCGGCCCGGAAGCCAGCTGGAAGCTCAACTTGCTCGCCGCTTGCCAGTCACCGGCAAACGTCTGGGTAAAGGTGCTGTCGCCCTTGAACACCGCGAAGCTGGGATTGGATTCATAGCGCTTGGCGCGAAATTCATCGGCGTCGCTGCCATAACCGAAGAAGCTGCGAGTGCCGGCGACGATGCTCAGGCCCAGGCCGAACTGCGAGGTTTCGGTGTAGCGAAAGCCGTTGTAGGCAAGGGTGATGGGCGCGTACTTGATCGGCACTTCATCGCTCGAACCGCCGAACTGCAGGGCTTCATCGAAATCCTTGAAATCCACACCCACCGACAGCGAGTTGGCCCAGACGCCTTGCGGGGGCACGCTGTAGATCAGTGACACGCCGTAGGAATGGCCCTTGCCCAACACATTGCTACCGCCGATGGTTGCGACGTTGCTGTCGGATTGATAGCCGGCGAACTGCACGTTCCAGCGCTCACTCAAGGGGGCGTTATAGGAACCCGACCAGACCTGCGCGTTGTCCCGGTCCTCGGGGGCGGTGAAATAGGTCAGCGAAGCCGTATGGCCGCGCTGCCAGAGATTGTTGTGGCCGAGCGTGACCACCGAACGCAGCTTTTCGGTGTCGGCGCTGTAGTCGTTGTTGAGCCCGATACTGGCCTGCCAGGGGTTCTTGTCTTCGACTTGCAAGTCGACATCCATCGTTCCCGGGCGCTGCCCTTCGCGCACTACCGGCACCACCTGGCGTCCCGGGTTACGGTTGGCAACCGCCAGCTGGGTTTGCACCGCCGCGAAATCGGCCACCTTGCCTTCTGTCAGCGCCGGAACTTCTTCGCGCACATTGACGGGAGAGTAGTGCTGGGTGCCAACCACGCGCACCCGGCCGATCCGGGTTTCGCTGACTTGCAGGTACACCACGCCGCCTTCGACCTGCTGCTCCGGCAGTTCGACGAATACCGACTGGTAACCCTTGGCCTGGTAGCGCTGTTGCAGCGCGTCGCGGGCACCTTCGATATCGGTGAGGCTGCGTTGCGGCCCGAGGAATGCGTACACCGCTTCTTCGATGTCGCGCGCGTCGAGCACGGTATTGCCGCGCACGACGTATTCGTTCACATCCACCAGCCGCGCAGGCGTTCCGGCGTCAGCCTCGATCGGCGTGCCGGCCTCTTCGGCGAATGCCGGCGCCTCGAAGACCAGAGCGAGCATCAGCGCCGTGGGCAGGAAAGGCCACGGCCTGCGCTTGCTGTTGAAATCCCAATGATCCACACATCCCCCTCGATTCATTTGCGCCACCCGTGCAGCGCCTGCTGCCAAGCCGCGCGCTGCCAGGCCCGCAGCGTTGGCAGCGTGTTGTCCTGTGACGGTTTATTTGTGTTTCGAATGCCTGGACAGCCAGGTGTGCAACAAGGCGAAGTTCAACGAGAATTCCGGCATGTGCATCAAGTCGCCGCAGAACACTTCGCTGACGATGCGCTCGAGCAATTTCGCCGCGTGAGGGCTATCCAGCAGTTCGCCGATATCCCGCACGAAGACGGCGAACGTCCAGACCCGCTGGTTCAGCTCGAGGCCGACAAACCAGCGGAACAGCAAGTTGTAATTGAGCTGCTCGTACAGCTGCTTTTCGCTGGGCAGCGAGTACAACAGTTGGAGCAACAAGGCGAGCATCAACGCCGGCACCGGCACCTGAATCTGATGTTCCCGTGCCCATTGCTGCAGGGGTTCGGAGGAGGCCTCCAGCAGTTCTTCGATTTGTGGGCGCAACATGACCAGGGAATGGCCAGGCGGCACGTAGCTGGACAACTCCTTCAAGGCGCTCTGCCAGTCGTCCTGGGACACGATCCACACCCAGGGTGCGCCGTAGCGATAAACCGAAACCGGCTTCTTGCGTGCAGCCTCGACGATCTTCGACAGGCGCTGGTCCAGCTCCTGCATGCCCACTTTCGAGTAACTTTCCATAGACCCCATAGCCCCTGTCACACCTGGCATCCAGCGCGAAATAGCGCAAAAAAAGTTGTCCGGGCGTCCCTGCCAAAAGCTTCTTTTATGAACGGCAATCCAGTGCCGTTGCCCTTTCACACAACCTTGACCGAGGCAACCGGCCACTACCGAACTTTTGTCATCGAATCTTCATGAACGGCTACGGACAGCGCCCCGCGCCCATGAAAAAGGGCGACAGTTGCCTGTCGCCCTCGGGCCTTGATGACGATGCTTACAACGTCAGGTTGCGTTGCTCCTCGGGGGTCAATTGATTGCGCGCCTGGTCGTCCAACCGTCCAGCCCCCAATACCTGCACGCTGTTACTCGGTTCCTGGGCCGGCGCACGGCTGGCGCCTTCCTGGGACGGCGCCAGGCGTTCGTTGCCGAAGCCCAGGACCTGCACGCTGAACACCGATGGCATACGGTTGCGCGAGGCGGCCTGTTGTTCGCGCGCGACGCCTTCCGCGGCATCGCTCGCCGACGCTGCGGCGGAGCTGGCGTTGGTCAGTGCGCCAGTGTTGACCACCGCGCTGACCGGCACGCCGTTGGACTTGCCTTGCACCTGGATGTTGGCGGCGTTCACTACATGCAACGCGGCAATGTTGATGTTGCCCGAGACCCGGATGCCCGCCTCTCCCGCGTCGATGGTGCCGAGCGGCGCGAGCAGGTCGATGTCGCCCGGCGCGACCTCGGCGATGGGGTTGAGGGTGGCAATGCCGGCGCCAGTGCTCGGCACCGACGGCGACAGCGTGACGTTGCCCCAGTTGTCATAGACGCGCTTGGGCGGCGTGTACACCAAGGTGGTTTTCGAGCCGCGACCGGCGTTGATATCCCCGGCCGCCGACCAGGCGAGAATGTCGCCGCCGAAGGTGGTCATGATCCGGCTTTGTCCCAGCAACACGCTGCCGTTGCTGAACAACTGAATGTCACCGGTGCCTTGGGTGATGACCCCGGCACTGGACGGCGGGGCCTCGCCTTCGATACCGAACACCTGCTGCCCGCCGGGCGTCAGCATCTGGATATCGCCACCGAAGTTGGTGTGCACCCCGGCGCCGCCGAACATCGTGATGTCGCCCTGGTAAGCCAAGGCATTGCCGGCCACGTCATGGGTGGGAAACAGCGCGGCGATGGCGTTGCGACCGCGCAGGTAGCTGCCGGAACGCGGGCTGCTGGCATCGTTGTACTCGCGGCCACCGGCACGCAGTTCGGCGAAATACACCTGGCGAGCAAACACCCGCTGTTGTTCGGACGGCAATGCCGCGAAGTAGGCCAGCGCCTGCTCGGTATCGCCGTTGAAGCCATACCGCAATGCCAGCCACGTCGCCAACTCGACCTCATAAGTCTTCGCCACCTTGCCCGGCTGTTGGGCCAGGCCGGCACCGGCGTCCGCCAGGTTGGCCGGGTCCAGGTATTGCCGCACGAAGCCCAGGTAATCCGGCCCGGCGGCGCCTACACCGGCTTGCATCACGATGCTTGCGCCGGGGCGATTGTCACCGGCTTTCACCGGACCGAGGCTGGTCACGGCAGCCTGGTCTTCCATCAGGATATTGCGCCCGGCGCTGATCTCCAGCGTACCGGGGCCGGCGACATTGAAGGTGCTGTAGAGGATGTCGCGGCCGGCGGAGACAATGGAGATGTCGGTGGGGTCGTCGTGGACGAACAGGTTGCCGGTGCTGGTGGGCCCGGTTTCGAACTGCGTCAGTAAAGTGCCCGCAATGTCACCACTGTTGACGATATCCCGCCCCGCCATGATCCAGGCGGGACTGGCGGCCTCGTACCAGGTCTCGCCGCCCCTGCGACCGGCACTGAAGGCAATCAGCTCGCCCGTGCGCAACCCAACGATATCGCCCCTGACGGCGTAGAAGCGTACCGGCTGGTCCGCGCCTCGATAATCTCCGCCAGACCCTGTACCGCCGAACGCGAACAAGCCCATTCCGATGCTGCTGAGTAGCGAAGGGTTCGCACTCGCTCCTTCCAGGTCGCCGTGTAGCACACCCGATCGGTCCTTGTAATAGAACGCAGGATGGTCCGGAGTTGCCAGGCTGCTTGCTGAAGCATTGGTCGGTGATATTGCGTAGCCTCCCGCATAAATCGAATCCCCAGCGAGAAACTCCAGCTGCGCCTGGTTTCCAGGTGCCAGGATCAAGGAATAGGGGGTCACAAAGCTCCCTACCCCACGTGATGAGGGCCCGTAATACAGGCTGCCTGAGGGCGCGGCTACCCGCAAAATCGACGGATAGACGAAACGCCCGTCGGTCGGTGAATAGTCCATACCGACACGAGGCGTGATGATACCGGAGCCTGTCGAAAGCTCTCCGCCTTGGGTCGAAGGCGTAGCGCTCCCTCCAGCTGCAAACAGATCGATAGCCGTATGGTCAGTCCACAGGCTGAACCAGGAATATCCGGGGCCTCTGGTCCCGCCGCCCAGGTCCACCGACTGGGCGACTCGTGTCGGCGCACGGCCCGGGTCCACTGCGGCGCCAAGTACGAGATCGCCACGGGCATCCAGACTGGCGGTGGCATCGCCGGGTACCAGCAGCAGTCCACCGGTCGCGCTGGCCATCGTTGCATCGTATGGGTTGTAGGCACGGATCTCTCGGGGGTCCTGCGAAACCTCGTCCGGACCGTTGATCAATTCCATGCCGCCGAACGAACCGGCACTGGCCCTCAGCGAACCCCGCAAGTTCGTCAGGCTGCCATTCATGTCATGGCGCGAATCAACCGGCTGGCCGGCTAAGTCGAGAAACGCCCTAGCCTCCAGTGAAGGGTTGAGCGCGCCGCCGATTGCCAGCGACAGGTCACCGCCACCCGTGAACTTCAATTGACCGTCCACCATGCGCCCGGTCGAGCCGACCGCCAGGACTATCCCCTGACTGCGACTGGCGCCCTGCTCGCCTCGCTCTCCACGGGGGGCCAACATACCCGCGTCGCCTGCGACTCGCACATCCACGTTGCCGCCACCCAAGGTGCCGATACCGGTAAAACCGTTCAATACCGGATCGGTGCCATGGGGCACATAGGTGCCGAAATTGATCCACCAGGCCGTAGGCGTACCGTCACCATCGCCTTGGCGCCACAACCAATTCCCAACCCCCGAGCTCTCTATCTGCGGTGCGTCTTCGGTCACGAGAGTACTTTGTTTTCTGCCGACTATGTCACCGGCCAAATCGCCGCCCACCGACAGCAGCAGGTTGCCGCCATGGTCTGGATACCATGCGCGATATCGGCTGTCTGCGCCGCCATCCACCAAGCGTTCATAAGGGCTGTCACCGTTCCCCAGGATCGAGTCAGTCGGCAGGCCGGCGTTGTTCACCGAGACGCCTCGCGCAAGGTTGTACGCCGCCGAGTCGGCCAGGCTCAAGGACGACGTGCCCGCGGTATAAATGCCAAACAGCGATTGCATGCTGAAATCACCTGCGCTGACCAGGTCCAGATCGCCTGTACCGGTACGAAGCACACTGAAGCTGCTGGTGCCCACCACGTAGGTGTAAACGCTCCCACCGACGCATAACCCCGGTGCCTGGGCACAGAATTCGTCCTCCGACATACCGTACAGGTCCGCCAACTCCGCCACTGGCCGACCGGCATAGGTCAGGTCACCGAAATAGTCGAGCGAGGCTTGCTCGGTCAACGTCCGCCCCGCCGCGACGCAGAGCCCTGGCGCCTGCCCGCAGAACTCGTCGACGCTCATGCCGTAAAGGTCAGCCAACTCCGCCACGGGTCGCCCGGAGTAGCTCAAGTCACCAAAATAGTCGAGCGAGGCTTGATCGGTCAGCACCTGGCCTCCCGCCTTCGCCAGCATTCCATAGTGAGTATCGGCCACGGTAAAGCGCCCATGCTCGGCATACGGATTGACCAGGCGGGTATCAGCGGCTTGCAAATCAGCGCCCGCCACGGCACGTAGCGACCAGGACTGCGAACCCTCGGCCAACATGGGCGCGATTGCCCAGTTGTGGCCCTTGCCATCGCCGCCGCGCAGATTGATCTTGTCCACGCCTTCGGCCAGCTTCACGTCGGTGCCTGCGGGTATCAGCGCGCCCAAGGGCAACAGCAACGCGCCCGCCTGAACCACGGTGCTTGGGCTATGAACTGTCACCGAACTTGCCGGGCGGCTGGGCAAAGCCACGCCTTTTGGCCAGACCAATCCGGTCAAGGCGGTATCGCCGATCAACACCGAACCACTCCCGAGGATCATCCCTTGCGCCACGGTCAGGTCGGCGGTCAGGCGCGTACCGGCGGCATACGCCACACGGCCGTCGCGGTAACGGATATTGGCCGCCAACACCGTGCCGGCAGGCAGTGAAATCGCCTCGGCCAACTCACCGTCCGCCGGCAGGCGCGTGCCTGCGGCCAGAGTGATGGCTTGCAACGGCAGGTCGTAGTTGAGGATGACGCCGGAGAGGAACGTCGTGCCGTCCTGCAATTCAATGCCCGCGCGGGGCACGATCACATCGCCGTTGAACATTTGCTTGCCGGGCGTCAGCACCCAGCCATCGTCGTCCGGTGTTTCTGGCGGCGGCGCGAAACCATCGTTGATGCTGCCAAGCACGGTCAGGTCGCCCCCGGCGCGCAGTACCAGGCTGCCGACTTCGCCGGAACCGTATACAGACGTTTGGGGTGTCAGCGGATTGAGGCTGGCGTAGCGATAGCCGGACAGGTCCAGGTCGCCCTGCACTACCAGGTCACCGTCGGCGGTGGCGCTGACGATTTCGACGCCGGGGCGCAGGTGAAACGCGTTGCGGTACGTCGCATTGTTCAGCCCGGCCAGCTTACCGTCGCGCAAGGCGTCGTTTTTCAAGGCGTTGTCGATGAAGTCCCGGTTTTCGCGGTCGATGTCGTTGAGGTAGTCCTGATTGATGATCTGATACGGCCTGCCGCTGGCCGCCGGATCGCTGCCGTAGTGGGCATTGTCGTAACGCTGCACACCATTGAGCGCTATCAGCTTGGCGCCCTGGATATTCAGGTTGCCGCTGGCGCCGATGGCGATATCGCCGGCAGTCGCCCCGCCCAGGCGAGGAGCGTTCAGTTCCAGGGTGCCGCGGGCCTTGCCGTCGTGGCCGGTCTTGGCGGCAGTGCCGTGACGCAAATCGATCCGAGCGCCGTCGGCCAAGGTCAGCAGGCCATCACCGGAACTGAGCTCGACCATGGCGCGGTTCGGCGAATCGATAATCTGGCCGTCGCTGTCGACCCGGAGCACGCTGCCATGGGCGTCGAGCATGGCGTTGCCGCCAACGGTCAAGCCTTGCTTGCCCGCCAGGCGAATGGACCCCACGCGCTCGCCACTGGCGTCCACGGTGCCGTTGACTGTCAGCTTGCCGCCGTCCACCGACACGCTGATCACGCCGGCCTTGAGCCCATCGCCGATCACCAAGTCACCCTGCTTGAGCTGGAAGCTGCGGCCGCCGAAGACCTGGCCCTGGTTCAGGCGTTGGTTGAGGGCGGCAAAATCCTCGCTCAGGCTTGCGTCACCCAGGCGTTGGGCGCGGATGTCCACGCTGCCGGCCTTGTAGGGCACGGCGGTGCCGCCCGCATCGTAGTAGCCGCTGCTGCTGCCAAGAACAGTGCCCGCCAGGTCGACCTTGCCGGCGGCCGCCGCCAATGCGGTGGCCTTGAGGCTCCCGGCCTGGTTGTTCACGGCGGAGAGATCGATCACCGAGCCGGCGGCCTGGCGGATATTGCCGTTGCGGCTTTCGAGGATCAGGTCACCGCCCCAGCTGTACTTGTTGACATCGTTGAAGGTGACTTTGCGTCCGGCCAGGTCGAGGCGCGCGGCATCGGTGAGGGTCAATTCATCCTCGGCGCTGAGGGTCAGCTTGCCGCTGGGCAGCACCACGTTGCCTTCGACCCGCACATTCTTGCCGTTCAACGCCAGCTCGGCGCCCAAGCTGTCGGCGCTGGCCACCGGCAGGCGACTGCCCGCCGGCGCGCTGACGCGGATATTGCCGCCTGCGGTGATCCGGTTGACCGACCCGGCCTCGCCGGTCATCAACGGCGTGAGGATGTTCAGGTTGCCGCCGCTGTACTGGAAACCTTTACCGGTGATGTATTCGCCCTGGCTCTGGTAAACCGACAAGCCTCCCTTATGGTTGGCGGTGATGCGTTCGCTGGCGTTGAGATTGACGTTGGCGAATCCCAGGGCCAGGCGGTCATAGGCCTTGGCCACCTTGGACTCGGTGGCTGGGGCATAACCAAACTCGATGCGTTGGGCATCGATCTGCAGGTTGCCCGTGCCGGTGCCCGCGCCGCCGGCCACGATGCTGCCAGCCTCGTTTTGCACGCCATTCCAGATCAGGTTACCGGTGCGAATCAGCGCCGTTTCATTGGCATTGCCTTTGCCGTAGATCGCTGGAGTGCCAAGCACCAATTCCTTGAGCCGCGACTTGCCAGTCACCGCGTCAAAGGTATCGAGGCTGGCGTTGCCATAGAAATTCAGTGAATCGCGCGCACCCAGCACCAGGGTTTCGAGCGCCGGCGCGCCAGCGCTGGTATCGCCCAGCAACAGGCGGTCGAGCACCTGCTGGTTGAGTGTCAGGCCGCTGGGCAACAGATTGCGTGACGCCAGGTCGGCCAGGGTCTCGGCGCTGCCAACGTTGATGCCGCCAACCGCCAGGGTCAGGTTACGGGTACCGAAGCGTACGGCATCCGTCAGCTCGAAGCGATTGTCCGTGGCCGAGGCGATGGTGCCTTCGGAATACAGGCGAGTGGTGCCGGTGCAAACGCCGTCGCACACGCCGATGCGGATACTGCCAGGTGCGCTGTCCGGCCTTTGCGGGTTGGGTGCGGAAGGCGCCAACATGTTCACGTAGCCATTAGAGACGGCGAGCACGCTGTTGCGACCGGGGTTGTAGAGATAGCCATCGCGCGAGTCACGCGCCACGGCGCCCATGCCCAGCGTATTGATCGACGCGCCCTGCTCCACGGTGATGCCGCCATTGGGACTCGACGTCACCAGGAACACTTCCGGCGCCCGCAGGGTCGCACCGCTGCGCAGGGTGATATTTTGGGTTCGGGAGGCGCTGCCGTTGCCATCACTGAATTCAAGGAAGTTACCGCCCTGGCCATAGCGGGCCAAGGCGTAACCGCCAATGAACAGGCTGCTGGCGCCGATGGCATTCACCGCATCGTCGGTCAGGGTTACAACGTCCAATCCAGAACTGACCGCCTCTCCTGCCTTGATGATCTCCAGGTTCCCGGCCCTGACCAACGTGAGTGCGGTGGTGCTGCCGCGACCATCTTTGGCTGCTTTGCTCAGCAGTTTCCCGGCAAAACTGAAGCTCGGTTGGTCACTCTGGTTGCGCTCGAACGTGACGTTGAACGCCTTGGCATCCCGGGGCAGCAGGACGGCGGGCACGCCCAGGCGCGCCGCGTCGGCCAGGGCAAACTGACTGAAGCTGGTCTCGTTGTACTGCGAATAGCGGCGCAGCGTATCGGCCGCGGTGACGATCACTTGGCTCGCCAGGCTGTCGCGTACGCCCGTACCGGCAATGCCGAGGGTACCGGCCGTTGCCCAGGAGCCGTTACGCATGGCCTGGGTCGGCACCACCCCACCCTGCCCGGCCAGGCCGTTGACCTCGATGCGAAACGCACCCGGCAGCAGCGCGTAGGTCGAGGGCAGCAAGGTATAGGTGCCGGCCGGCAAGCCGGGTACGCCGGCACCGAGGGTAATCTGCTGGCCGACCAAGGGGGCGACGGCGCCGGCTTCACCACCCGCGGGCGCATAGCCGGTCTGTACGCCAGGAACGATAGCGTAGACCGGGTTGCTGCTCAGTGCCGGTAACAGGAAACCGTCCGGACCGAACTGCACCAAGGGGTTGAAGCGCGCGTCAGTGGAGCCGCCACGCCCCGAGATGAACCCGGCGCCGGTCAACTCACCCCCACCGGACACGTCCACAACGGCTCCCGCCGCAACGTCGATGGTCTCGCCCACCAGATCGATCTTTCCCGGCACGCCATTGAGGGCTGGCCGCAGCAGGCTCTTGTCGAGCGTCACGCCATCGAACACGTAGGACTTGCCATCCGCTGTTCCGCCATAGGGCATGACGAGCCCCGCGCCGCTGACGGAGGTCAGGCTGCCGGGCAGCATGTTCACATCGCTGCCGGGACGGGACGCGGTCTCCAGTGCCGTCTGGCCAATGATCAGGTTGCCCAATGGCGCTCGCAGAATGCCGCCCTGGTTGATGACATCCGCTTCAAGCCGCAACTCGCCGAACGCGGAATAAGGCACCGAGGGAATCGCCGAGCCGTTGCGGCCTATGTCCATGCGCTTGGCGGTCAGCGTCCCTTGCACACCGGTGCCGGGATAGATCTGCGCGGCGGTGAGGCCCAGGACGCCGGGGGTTCGAAGTAACATTTTATGATCGGCCTGGCTGCTCGCCATCCGAATGTCACCCTGGCTGTTCAATTGCAAATCCGCAAAACCACGACGATCGACGTTTCGAACTTCGCCCTGGGCCATCGTCAGCGTTCCGCTGCCGCCGACCCTCACCGCGTCGCGAACCTCAAGCAACCCGGTCGCTGACACCAACAACTGCCCCGCGGCAGGTCGTGCCGAAGGCGCCAGCCCTATGCCGGTGCTGCTGTTGTCAGCCCCGGCGGCCGTATTATCTTGCGCGCCGGCCAAGCGCACATAGTTACCGCGCAGTTTGACCACCGAGTCCGCCGCCGCTGTCTCCGCCATGCCGTACGCACCCGCGTAGAGCTGAAGCGCATTGGCCATCGTCAGGTTGACATTGCCATCGAAGGTCAGCAGACCGGTACTGAAGAGGGACAACGTATCAAAGCCGCCGGCCTCGACCTGATCCACCGCAAGCCGTGCATAGCCGTGTTCCAGCAGGGAGGCGCCCTGCTCTGGCGCGCTCCCGGCCGTGATACCCGTCGCGGAATGGTGCTGCTCGATAATCAGTTCGCGAGTCTTGCGCTGGTTGTCCGGCAAATCCGAGCTGTTCAAATAAACCGTCGCCCCGAGCCCGACCGACAAGCTTCCGCCCGCCGCTCCGGCACCGCCGGCGGCAGCCTTGAACTGACCGTCCAGGTAAAGCCCACTGGTCGAGCCAAAACTGATGTCGCCGCCGTGGCTGGCAACCACTCGGCGTTGCCCCGCGTCATCCAGCACCGCCTGGGCACCCGAAGCATCGAGCAACGCGCCTTCGCGCACCACGATGAATTTGCCGATACCGCCGCCGTCGCCCGTCGCATGGTCGATTTCACCACCGATGACGATACTTCCGCCGTTACGCACGAACCCATATTGGGTCCCCCTGGTACCCGTGGCGGTGGCGGCGCGAGCGGCTACGTCCAGGACCGCGTTCTCGCCGATCCAGATCGACTTGAAGTTGTCACTGGGCGGTATGACCGCCGCTTGCGGCCCAGGCGCGGAGCCGACAGTGATCGAGCCGCCCCAGGCATTCAAGGTGCCGTCCACGGTGATCTGGCCGATGCCCGTCAAGCGGATCGCTTGTCCGGGGTCGACATTCAACACTGCCGACTTGCCCACCAGCAGGTCAGCCGTGGCGACATTCGCCGCGCCGGTTTGCTGGCTGCCGGCTTGCAAGGACAGGCTGGCACCCTGGCGTTGGGTCAGCACGCCCTTGCTGGCGTCTTCGAGGTACAGCGGTGGCGTCCAGGTTTCCAGCGCGCTGCCCAATGCACCACCGGTGGCGACCCCAGGCGCGCCAGCGCCTTGGCGATAAACCGGCATGGTGACATCGACCCGGGTGCCCTCGGCAACCTCAAGGCCGTCGTTGCCGATGATGTCGTAGGCGGAAAAGCCTTTTTTGAAGAAGCCGCCATCGAGCAGCAAGGTACCGGCCGCCGCAGAGGTCGCGGTGTCGCTGATCAGGACTTTACCGGCCTGCAATTGCAAGGTGCCGCCGCCCTTCACACCCTGGCCCCGCAATTCGCCCCCCAGGCTCAATCCGCCGTTCAGGCTACTCAGGGTTACATCGCCCCCTTTGCCGCCCTGGAACTTGCCTGAGTTGAGCAGTGCCGCTCCAGAAGAAACATCCAGCACGCTGCCGGCGCCCAGCGCGATGGCGCCGCCGGTTTTCAGGGCGATGCTGCCGCCGTTCTGGTAAGGCAAGGCGCTGATATCGCCAGGGTCCAGTTGTAGATTGCTCCACAGCCCGCTGGCATCCAGACGCACCCCGTCAGCCACCCTGACCGAGGACGCGCCGACAACCGGCATCGTGCCGTCGACCTGGACGAAATCCCTGCCTACCTGAATGGCACCAGCGTGGGCAGTAAGATTGGCATTCACGGCCACCGTCGGGCCAAACAGGCTGATGGAACCGGCCGGAGCCACCTGCAACGCACCGTTGACTGTGATGCCTTCGCTCGCAGCGACCTTGACGGCACCGAGCTTGAAGCCGTTGAGCTGGTTGCTGTCCAGGTACAACGTGCCCTGGCGATCCGTCGGCAAGGCTCCGTCCAGGCCGACGCTACCGGCAACGCCCGCCGCGCCTTGGCCGAAAATCACGTTCTTCAAAGTATTGGCCGTGGCGCCAAGGGCATATTCCACAGTGCCGCTTTCCTTCACGTAGAACGGCACGTACGAGCCGACCACCAACTGCCCGCCACGGGCCACGGTTTTCTGCGACTGCTGGTAGCCATCCAGGCCGGCCTGGGCGGCGCGGGTCTGGCGGTCACCCTGGAAGGTATCGCTGGCGAGCGTGCCTTCGAGCACCGCGTTTTTAGTCCCGATCACCAGGGTGCCGGCATCGCGGCCGACCGTGTAGCCGGCCTCCTGGCGCGAACGCGGGGCAATCAAGGGATTGTAGTAATACTTCGTTTGCCCCCAGCGCTGGGTGTGGTCTTCGTATCCCTTGTAGATCCCGGTGTAGAGCATGTCCCCAGGCGCACTGTTGAGTTCATACAAGCGGCCATCGGCGCCCTTGAGCCAGGTCTGCTTGACGGTGCCGCTCTGCACATCCAGCGTGCCGCCGGACAGATTGATCTGCGAGCCGGCCTGGGTCACCACATCATTACCGGTAAAACTCACGGTGCCGCCCTGGGCCATCCATTCGCCAGCGCTGTGGCCCTGGGTACCGAGGTAGCCGCTGACTTCCAGCAGACCACCGGCGGTGTACCAGCGATCAGTGGCGTAGCCGTTGGTGCCGGCGGGTACGAACACCAGCTCACGCGCATCCACCCACACGTCGTTGTTGTTCAACGTACCTTCATCCCGGTTGCCGGCGGCATCGCGCTGCTCGTTGCCCTGGATGTTGACCTTGATGCTGTTGGCTTCCATCGCCACCTTGACGCCGGTGGCGCCGGAGACGTCGATCACCGCACCGTCGCGCACCAGGCTGCGGGTGCCGGCGTTCACCGCCACCTGACCGCCCGTGGCGAGGGTGATCGATCCCTTCTGGAAATCGACGCTGCCAGCGCTGTCGATCTGCACCAGGGACAGGTCTCGGCGATAGGTGTCCGCTGGAATGACTTTGCCGTCCTGGCTGACGATCGGTTTCAAGGCACTGTCGCGTTGGCTGTCCAGGGCCGTCGCGCTGGCATCCACCAGAATCGCCGTGGTACTGCCCTCGCCCAGGGTCACGTTGGCATCGCTGCCTCGCGCCGTGAGGTGCAGCGTGCCACGGGTGTCCGCCGAAGTGCTGGCCACGGCCACACCGTCCTGCCGCACTTGATTGCCGGTCAGCGTCACATCACCGCTGGCCGCCATCAACAGCCCGGTGTTGCTTACAGTCCCGGCGCCGCTGGTGCCATCCTGATGGGCGGTGACTTCATTGCCGCGGGTGGTTGACGTCGAGTTGCCGTCGCTGGCGAAGCCTTTCTTGATGGTGAAACGGTCACCGGCCGCCAACACGGTTTGTCCACGCTCGGTACTGATGGTGCCGGCGTTGTCGACACTTTTGCCCAGCAACAAGACATAGCCGCCCCCGGCAGTCGATTTGCTCGGGGCTGTCGTCGAAATCTGCGCGCCCCTCTCCACCCGAATCGCACCCTGGGCGTTGGTGAAGCTCGGGGCGTTGGTATTGTAGAGGCCACCGTTCTTGAACTGTTCGTCGCTGAAATCCGTGGCGGCCGCCACCAGGTTACGCACGTTGACCTGGCTGCTACCGCTGAACACCACGCCGTTGCTGTTGAGGATCATCACCGTGCCGTCGGCCTTGATCTGGCCCTGGATCTGGCTCGGCGCGGTGCTGTTGTTGACCTTGTTCAGCGCGGCCCAACTGGCGTCCTGTTGAAACGCCAGGGTGGTGTCACGGCCGATGTTGAACGTGTCCCAGTTGAGAATGGCCTTGTCGGCGGTCTGCTTGACTGTCACCACGACCTTGCCGTTGGCATCTGTCTGTACCGGACCGTTGGCGTTGAGAAACAACGGCTTGCCATCCGGCCCGATCACTGCGTTCAAGCCATTGCCGCCCAAACCGTTATGAATGGTTTGCGGCGCGCCGAAACTGGCCGCACGCCCTGCCGCCTGGGCAGCCTGGCTGGCCGCAATCGCCGCCACCGTGCTGTTCATGTTCGCCAGCGAACGGCCCAACTGCTGCTGCACCCGTTGCTGCTGCGCCAGCGGTGGAGGCGTTCCAGGGCGAGGCGCGCTGGGGCTGGCCGGGCCTGCCGCCGGAGCCGCGCCCTTGGCCGCGAACCAGGCCGAACTGAAACTGGTCGCTGCGTAGGCGGGGTTGGCCAGCAGCAGCAAGGCGATGGCCTGGGCCAAGGGTTTGAGGCACAGCACAGCAGTGGAATCAGCATTATGGCGAGTGACTTTCTGGGGGCGGCAACGCATCACTACGGATCCTTTTTACGCAGGGCGAATTCGATAGCGCCCTCTGGACGAGGCGCGCAAATGACTAATCCCAAGGCAGGTTGAAGCCGTCGCGACCGAACTTTTGTCACGCAATGTTCATCTGTCGGGCGGTTGGCTGAAATGAAAAACCGGCAACAGCGCGAGGCTGTTGCCGGTTCATGAAGCAGACCCTGATCAACGCTTATTGCGGACGACCAATGCCGTTGCAGGCGGTGGTGTTACCCACCGACAGCGAGTTGGTAGCGGTCCAGAAAGTGCTGCGAATGGCCGTTTTCCAAGTGTCGGTGATAGGAATCAGCTTGGCGGCGATGATTTCATCGTCGTTGTTGTTGGCATCGGACAGGGTGTAGTGGCGGCTGATGAAGTCACGTACGGCCGCGGTATCGGTGCTGTCCTTGTAGCATTGGTTGAACACCAGGAAGGTGTAGCCCACGATGCTGTAGCCCGTCGCCGGGTTAGGCAGAACCTTGGCCCAGTTTTCCGGCAGGCCACGATCAGCGGTGGCGGGCGGCGCAATGGTGCTCAGCGCGGTCGTCACGTTGCCGACGGTAGGCAGGTTGCCGTTGACGCGAGCGACCACGGCGTTGCTGGTGGCGTTGACATCTTCCGGCCCGACGTAGCCGATGGCGCCTTCGGTGGACAACACGGTGCTGGCCATCGCGGCGCTGCCAGTCACGGCAGTGGCGTTCGCCGGAACGGTGCCGACCGCCGTGGTGAAGGTACCGTTGGTGGTGAACTTGGTCGGGCACTGACTGTTCAGGTGACGGGTGAAGATCTCGCTGGTGCCGCTGCTGCCAGCACGGTAGTAGACCTTGATCGGGGTGGTCGGGTAGGTGCTGTTGACCTGGTTCCAAGTGGTGACGGTGCCCGAGAAAATGTCGCACAGCTGGGCGCTGGTCAGGTTCAGGTTGTTGACCGCGGTACCGTTGGCCAGCGTCAACTTGTACGGAACGGTCACCGAAGTGGCTTCGGCAGGAATCTGGATGATCGGACCCCAGTTGGCAGCGTTGCCGGTTGGCACGGCTGGCGACTGGTGAGCGGCGCGATAGGTGGTCAGTTCGGCAGTGGACAGAATCGAATCACTGCCGGCATAGTCAACGGTCACGGCCGGAACGTAGACCTTTTCCAGGGCAGTTGCGGAGTTGCCGTCGAGGTTCCAGACCAGCACGTCCGAGTTGTTGGTCAGGAAAGCAGTCTTGCCGCCACCGCTGCCCACACCCACGTAGTTGTCGAAGGCCGGTTGTGGCGCTGGACCGTTGAGGATGCCGACGGGGGCCGCGACACCACCGGTCGGAGGCACGCCGTACAGGTTTTGCGGCAGGGTGGCACCGCCACCGACCACAGCGGCCATGGCCTGGGCAGAGCAAAGGCCGGCGACGGCCATGGAAACGGCGAGAACGTTGCGCTTGAACATGAAGAATCTCCTTTCATCGTGTCTGGACGTTGGTAGTTCGCTTGTGCTTCTCATCGCGACCGCTGCCCCGAGCGGACTTCCGGCGCTCGTTCGAAGGGGTGGCCACGGCGTAGAAACTCTCAATTTCCAGTGACAGAGAAAGGAAAAAATCTCGGGTGTTCGACCTTGTTTTTCCTAAATATTCTCGGGAGTTACCGACACCTTCCTGACATTTTGCTCAGTTTTCCCAGCGTGAGCGTAAGTCCGTCGCATGCCCTCCCCCGTGCGCCGTAGCCTGGCGCAGCGTAGATGTCGAACGGATGAACCCGAGTGGCGCTCAGGAGTGGGATCGCGCAGGTGTCATTGCACCAGCTGATTGATCTCGATGATCGGTAGCAACACGGCCATGACGATGGTCAACACCACCCCGCCCATGATCACGATCATCAGCGGCTCCAGGAGTGCCGTCATGCCCATGGCCCGGCGCTCGATGTCGCGCGACAAGGTTTGCGCGGCGCGTTCGAGCATGGGCGGCAAGGCCCCGGTTTTTTCACCGCTGGCGATCAGGTGAATCAGGATGGGCGGGAACACCTTGCCGACCCGCAGTGCATTGGCGAGGCCCACGCCTTCGCGCACCCGCAAGGTGGCGTCGGCCACGCAATGGGCCAGGCGATCATTGGCCAGGGTCTGCCCGGCGGCATCCAGGGCGCGCAACAGCGGCACGCCAGCGCTGCCAAGAATCGCCAGGGTCGAGGCGAAACGCGCGGTATTGACCCCCAGCACGAAGCGGCCGATCAGCGGCAGCCGCAGCACCCGGCTATGCCAGGCCAGGCGTGCGTCGGCGTTACGCAAATAGCGCCGCCATCCCCACCAGCATCCGGCAAGCCCGGCAAAGCAGGCCCAACCCCAGGCGCGCAGGAAGTCGCTGGCCTGCAACATCACCCGGGTCAGGGTGGGCAAGTCCTGGCGCGCCTGGGAAAAAGCGCTGACCACCTGTGGCACCACGAAACCCAGCAGGAAGATGACGATGACAATCGACACCACGCCCACCACCGCTGGGTAGATGAACGCCGTGAGGATCTTGCCCCGCAGGTTGTTGCGCTCTTCGATGTAGTCGGCCAGGCGCTCCATCACCTGGGCGAGATCGCCAGACTCCTCGCCAGCGGCAATCATCGCCCGGTAGATCTCGGGAAAATCCCGTGGTCGCGCGGCCAACGCATCGGCCAGGCGCATGCCGTTGCGCACATCGCCGCGCACCGCGCCGAGGGTTTCGGCGATGTGGCGTTTCTCGGCCTGGTCGACGGTAGCCGACAGGGCCGCTTCCAGCGGCAGACTGGCGCCCAACAGGCTCGCCAATTGACGGGTAGCCCAGGCCAGGTCGCTGTCCGACAATTTTGCGCTGAACAGGCCCGAGGCACCGGCGCTGCCGACGTGCAACTGCTCGTCGATGCGCAACGGCGTCAGCCCACGGCCGCGCAGTTCGCCCATCGCACTGCGCTGGCTATCGGCCTCAAGCACGCCTTGCTCGATGTTCCCCGAGGCATCGGCGGCCTCGAAACGGTAGCGGTTCATCAGGCGTCCCGGGTCACGCGCAGGATCTCTTCGCGGGCGGTGGAGCCACTGCTCACCCATCGCTCGCCGTCCTCGCGCATGCTCAACATGCCGGCCTGTCGCGCACAGGTGCGCAAGGCCTGCTCGCCTTCACCCTGATGGATCAACCGCCGCACTTCATCGTCCACCACGAAGAGTTCGTGGATACCGGTACGGCCGCTGTAACCGGTATGGTTGCAGCGCGGGCAACCATGAGGACGCCATTGGCCCGGCGCGGCTTCGTCAGGCTGTTTGCACGCCGGACACAGGCGACGCACCAGGCGTTGCGCCAGGACGCCGAGCAATGACGACGCCAACAGGAACGGCTCGACGCCGATGTCGGTCAGCCGCGTCACCGCCGACACCGCATCGTTGGTATGCAAGGTCGCCAACACCAGATGTCCGGTCAGCGAGGCCTGGACCGCGATCTGCGCGGTCTCCTGGTCGCGGATTTCACCGATCATGATCACGTCCGGGTCCTGGCGCAGGATTGCCCGCAGCGCCAGGCCGAAGCTCATGTCGATCCGCGTGTTGACCTGGATCTGGCTGATGCCCGGCAAGTCGTATTCCACCGGGTCTTCCACCGTCAGGATATTGCTGGTGCTGGCATCCAGGCGGGCCAGAGCGGCATACAGCGTGGTGGTCTTGCCGCTGCCGGTGGGGCCGGTGACCAGCACGATGCCGTGGGGTTGGCGGATCAGTTGATCCAGTTGGCTCAGCACCGCGGGCGCCATGCCCAGGGTTTCCAATTGCAGGCGCCCGGCCTGTTTGTCCAGCAGGCGCATCACCACCCGCTCGCCGTGGCCGGTGGGCACGGTGGACACCCGCACATCGATGGGCCGTCCGGCAACACGCAGGGCGATGCGGCCGTCCTGGGGCAAGCGTTTTTCGGCGATGTCCAATTGCGCCATGATCTTGATCCGCGACACCAGCGCCGCGTGCAGGGCCTTGCGCGGCGCGACCACGTCCCGCAGGGCTCCGTCGACGCGATAACGCACCACGGAATGGCTTTCGAACGGTTCGATATGAATATCGCTGGCCTCATCCCGTGCGGCCTGGGTCAGCAATGCGTTGATCATGCGGATGACCGGGGCGCCACCTTCGCTGTCCAGCAAATCGGTGACTTCCGGGATGTCCTGCATCAGGCGATCAAGGTCGACTTCGTTTTCCGCCGCGCCGACGATCGCCGCGGCGCTGCCGGTGTCGGCATAAGCGCTGGTCAACAGCGCTTCGAGCTCTTCGTCGCGTATCCGTTGCAACGCAGTGGGACCATAACGCCGGCGTACCTCGTTGATGGCCCAGCCCGGCGTCGCGGCACTGACCAGCAATACGTTGCCCTCCTCGCGGGCCTTGAGGAGGAGCCGCTGCGCCTTGGCCCACGCATAGGGCAACGCGCCCGCACCGGTTTGCAGGGAGGGGCTCATGGCTGCCCACCTGGTTCCAGCGGCACGGCGCGCATCGCTCGGGGTGGCTGATTGAGCGGTATCGGCTGACGGGGTGACGGATTGAACGGCATCGCCTGGGCGGCCGGCGGCAACTGCGGTGCTTGCATATCAGTGAGCGGCCATTTGTGCGCTGGCTGCAGATTGCCCTGGGCACGGCGGATAAAATCGTAGCGATTGAGGGTAATGCTGCGGCCGACGTTACTGTCGCGAATGATGTAGGGCCTCAGGAATACCATCAGGTTGGTCTTGGTCCGCGAGCGGCTGTCGCTGCGAAACAGCGCGCCAATGCCCGGGATGCTGCCCAGCCCCGGAATCGCGTCGGAGCTTTCGGTAAAGCCATCTTGCAACAAGCCACCCAACACCATGATTTGTCCGTCGTCGAGCAGGATGCTGGTGTCGATGGCGCGCTTGTTGGTCACCGTGCCGGCGTCGCTGGAGGCGCGCGGGTCCACGCTGCTGACTTCCTGGTAGATGTCCAGCTTGACCGTGCCACCCTCGGAAATCTGCGGGCGCACGTTCAGGCGCAGCCCGACTTCCTCCCGCTCGATGGTCTGGAACGGGTTGTTGCTGTTGCCGCCGCCGTTGGTCACGTAGTTGCCGGTGACGAAGGGGATGGTCTGTCCTACGAAAATGCTCGCCGCTTCGTTGTCCAGCGTCAGCAGGTTGGGCGTGGACAACACGTTGGTTCCGCCCTTGCTTTTCAGGGCGCGGGCCAGCACCTTCAAATCGAGCACCTGGCCGATGCCGGGAATATTCACCGTGCCCGACACCTTGCCGATGCTCAGGCCTCCGGGCAGTGCATCAATGCTGTTCCTGGCCGAGGTATTGATGCCAGCACCGCCCAGGTTGGCGCCACCGATCCAGCCGTTGCCCGCCAGATCGCCAGCTTGCCACTGGATGCCGAACGCACTCGCATCGTCTTCGCTGACCTCGACGATCAGGCTTTCGATCACCACCTGGGCGCGGCGCTGGTCGAGCAGATCGATGACTTCGCGCAGGTTGCGATACAGCGGGTCGGGCGCGGAAATCAACAAGGTGTTGGTGGTGGTATCGGCCTGCACGGTGACGCCGTTGGCGGAAAACGCCACTGCGCCTTCGCCTGCCTGATGGCTGCCCTGGCCGCTCGACATCTGCAGCCCTGCACTCTGCCCATTGTTGGTTTGCGAACTGCTGCCGGTAGCGCTCGACGAATTATTGCCGTTTCCGCTCGTACTGCTGCCCGCTGGGCCACCCAGGCCACCGCCGTTCAACAGGTTCCGTGCGCTGTCGGTGGACGCACCGGCCATTTCTCCTTCACCGGTGAGCAAGCCGCGCAAGGCTTGCGCCAGCTTGTTGGCCTGGGCGTTGCGCAGGTACACCACGTGGAGATTGCTCGGGTTGTTCTGGGCATTGTCGAGTTTGTAGATCAGCTGCCGGGCCAGCTCGGTGCGTTCGGGGCTGCCGGTGCGCAGGATGATGCTGTTGGATCGAGGGTCGCCGATCACCGACACCTTTTGCGTCGCATCGGCGCCCTGCACGTCGAGCAACTCGGACACCATCGTCGCAATGTCGACGGCAATGCCGTTCTGCACGGGGACGACATCGGTGTCGATGGCGCCGGGTATATCGATGTTGGCGATGATCTGCGCCACCCGGTTGAGGTTTTCCGCATAGTCGGTGACCACCACCGTGTTATTGCCGGGGTAGGCATTGATGGGGTTGTTGGCCGATACGATGGGCCGCAGTGCCGGGATCAGGTTGACGGCGTTTTCGTATTGCAAGCGAAAGGTCCGGGTGATCATGCCGTTGCCCGCCGCGCGATCGGCGTCCCCCACCGGCCCGCCCAGCAACTTGGCGTCGGCTTCCGGGACCACCTGGCTGACGCCTTCCACTTCGACCACGGCAAAACCCTGCATGCGCAGGGCCGCGAGCAACATGTCATAGGCCGTGCGGGCCGGCACCTCGCCTTCGGACACCAGGGTCAATTGGCCTTTGACACGTGGGTCCACCAGGAACTGGCGACCGGTGGCGCGGGACAGCGCACGCACCACGGCGGGAATATCGGCCTCGACGAAATTCAACTGCACCGGTTGATTGCCCAGTCCGTTGCCAGTCGGGCCGGCATCGAGCGGACGGAGGTTCGGGCGCGACGATGCCTTGCGCGTGACCTGGCGTCGTTGCTCTGCCTGTGCCTGCACGCGCTGGCGCTCGACCAGCGCGTCACCGCTGCCGGTCTGTGCGAGCGGCTGGCCCAGCTCACTTTGAGCGGGAATGGGCTGCGCCTGCTCGCTGCCCAATTGGCTACAGGCACTGAGCAACAGCGCCAAGGGAATTGTTGACGCATACGTACCAAACCGCTTCATGAGGATTCCTTAGCGCCGGGCGCCTGTTCCATGCCAACGACCCCGGAAATCCGCGCGGCCGTCTCAGTGCTTTGCGAGGTTGCCCGTTGCAAATGAGCGTCGCGCACCTGCAGGCCGAGCCTCGGTGCGTCGTCCAATAACCAGTTCAACAAGGCATCGGCGGGCGCGTTGTCGAGGGTCAGCCGCCAGGTTGTGGCGTCGGCCTCGACCCGGTGTTCCAAGTCGTAGGCGCCGGCCAGGCCGATGCCATCCAAACGCTCTTTCACAAGCTGTGGCGTGATCGCGCCGGGCACCACACCGGCGCCCTGCACCTCGGCCAGCACCCCATCCAGCGCTGCCGCCTGGGAACGCAGGCGCGGCAGTTCGGCTTGCCAATGGTCGATGCGTTGCAGTGGCGGCTGGATCAGGCCGTACCACAGCACCACCACGGGCAACACCAGCGCGGCAATCCGCAGGATGCGTTTATCCCGGGCGCTACTGCGTTGCCAGAACTGCTGAGCGCTGGCTCGCTGCGCCTGCCAGCGGGCGCGGTAACGTGCCAGGCTATTCATCCGTGCCTCCCGCAACGGGCGCTGCCCTGGCGTCCGCGGGCAAACGCTTCAGCGTCCATTGCCCATTGGCGAGATCGGCCACGATGCCCGCTTGCGCCAGGCTGGTTTGCCAGTTGCTATCGGCGGGTGGCTTGCGGGCAGGCGTGCGCGGGGTCAGGTGCAATTCGCTGCCGTCGAAGTCGAGTTTGTCGACCGCGCCCGCCATGAACGGCAACTGCCCAGCCGCCTGCTGCACCAAGGCGGCGAAGCTGACCGGACCTTCGGCCAGCGCCCCATTGCGCCGGGCATCGCGTTGCTGGCGAGCCTGCTGCAAGGGATTGAGGATCACCGGCAGTTCAGGAAAAGCCTGCTGGACCCGGCTGGTCATCTGTCCCTTGATTGCCTGGCCCTCGCCGGCCAACCGCACCGCGTACAGGTTGAGGCCCAGGGTCCAGATCAACGCCGCCACCGCGCAACAGCCGACCGCGCGGCCCCAGCGCTGATTCCCCCGCACGTTTTGTTCGATCCCGTTCAGTAGATTCCAGGCGGGAACCGGACCGAGCCAGCGCTGCTCGTCCGGCCATGAATCGACGGATTCCGGCCCCTCGCCGACCCAACGCACCGTCCGTTCGCGCAACTGTTCGGCGCCTTCCTGCATCATGGGATGCACCCAGGCGCGCTGGATATCCTCACGGACCAGCAAATGACCTTCCACGCTTGCCGCCGTGCATGTGCCCGGCTCAGCCAGCGGCAGAAAACAAGGCGCCGCGTACACACCACGCGGCTGCAACTTGAGCCCCTGCAATAATTGCAAAAGACGCAACAGGGCCGCACGCTCGAACCAAGCCAGTTGAACCTGGCCGCCCGCATCACGAGGCCCGTGCACCAGGTGCACGGTATCGTCGCAGCCCAGCAGGAGGTTGTCTGCCGCACAGCGCACGGCATCGCCAAGGCGCGCCGGTGGAAGTGGCGGCAATTCGATGCAGGCAAGCAACGTGTCTTGAGGATGCAAGCAGAGCTCCAGGGCTTTGCCTTGGGCCGCGCCGCTCAGCTCGCGCAGGGATTGCCGCCCTTGTTCGACCAGCGCGCCCTTGCGATCGAGCCAGGCGAAGTCCAACGGGCTGTCGGCCGTCAACTGGGCCAGCGGCGCCAGCGCTATCCGTAGCAAGGTGCTCATGCGCCCACCCGCGACCAGACCACTTGCGGCCTGCGCTGCTCGCTGCGATAAAACAACGCTTCGACACCGAAGCGGCGTTGTTCGACCGTGGCCTGCCCCCGCAATAGAAACCACTCGCTGGTAATGCCCAGGCGCAGCTGCTCGGTGCTCATCTCCGGCACGCGCAAGCGGTTGAGGAAATCCCCGCTGTTGATGAACCACTGGCCGCGGTCACGCTCGGTAATCAGCGCCTGCGCCTGCGCCACGCTCATGCCGGGCACTCGCGCGGCCAAGACCTGGGCCGTGGTGGTATTGCCATTCACCCAAGTGGGCGCCGGCAGCACCGTGACATAGGGGCGCAGGCGCTCAAGGGCCGCGAGGTCGATCCCAGGTAGGCCGGCCAGGTCATCGAGACCGCGCAACATCGGCCGGGTGGCGGGCAGCGGCTGGCTTTCGGCGTCCGGCGATGTCAGGCGACCGCTGTCGAACCCGGGTGCCGCGCTGGAGGCTGGCGGCGGTGGACGCAAGCGCTTGGGGTAGGCCTCCACCACGCGTTGGACGATACGGTTGCCCTGGGCCACGGGCACGCCCAGCTCGGCGCACAGGCGTTCGAATACGGCGACTTCCAGTGTGTCGAGTTGGCCGTCGAGGATCAGGTTGCGCAGGTTGAACTTGCTTTGCTCATCGCTGATATGGCCGTCGAACACCCCGCTTTCAGCGTCCAGGCGCACCCCACGCAAGGGCTGCGCCCACGCCTGGTCCAAACGCGTCATGGGCTCGCGCAAGCGTTGCTGCCAGAGCGCCTGGCGGGTCCATTCCAATACGCCATTGGACAGCCAGGCGCCCCGCACCCGCTGGCTTTCGCTTTCCACGCTACGAGTCACCTGGACCTGTCGGGCGATCATGCCAGCGGCGATCACCGCGACCACGGTCGCCACCAGCAAGGCGCTGATCACCGCCATGCCACGCTGGGCTGAGCGATTCACGACTAGAGCTGCCAGGAGCCGATATCAGCGTTGACACCTTCGCCGTCGGGCTGCCCATCGGCGCCGAGGGAAAACACATCGACCTCACCGTTAGTGCCCGGATTGAGGTAGTTGTAGGCGCGGCCCCACGGGTCCTTGGGCAGCCGTTCCAGGTACGCGCGCCAATTGCCGCTGGTGGCGTTCGCGGGTTTTTCCGCCAGGGCCTTGAGCCCTTCGTTCATGGTCGGGTAGCGCCCTTGGTCGAGACGGAACAGCTTGAGTGCCTGCATCAGCCCCGCAACATCCTGGCGGGCCGCCGTGGCCCTGGCCTGGTCCGGGCGGTCAAGCACCTTCGGCACGACCATGGCGGCAAGGATGCCGAGGATGACCACCACGACCATGATCTCGATCAGGGTAAAACCTTGCTGCCGGCGAGGGCCACGTGTGGGACGGCCAGACGATGCGACACCCATCTCGACACTCCTTGGCTGGCGCCGCATTCTGGCGCTGGTTGAGGTTTCCATTCGCTGCGGATTGTTCCAGCGGCATATGTCACTGGTATAAAAAATCCTCAGGAGCTTTGGTCAGCAATCCGTCAAACGCGGGCATTAGGCTGAAGCACATTTCCCCGACGATGCTCATTGCCATGACCCGACAGGTACCCCGGCAACGCGGCTTTACCCTGATCGAAGTATTGGTGGCGCTGCTGATCGTGGCGGTGGCGATGTCAGCGGCTGTTCGCGCCAGTGCACAAATGAGCCAGAGCAACGCGCTGTTGCGGGATCGCTCGATGGCGCTGTTGGCGGCCCAGAACAGCCTGGCCGAATTGCGTCTGCGCGGGGCCACAGATAAGGGCAGCGCCATGCAACGCTGTGATCAAGGACGCTTGAAACTCAGCTGCGAGCAGCAGGTAACCCGCAGTGGCGACCTGCTGAGCGTGAAAGTGCTGGTGCATGAACGTGAACATGACGGACCGCCGCTGGCGCGCCTGGAAACGCTGCTCAGCCGCCCTGTCACCCCGCCATGAATCAGCGCAACGACGGCAGCGCCACCGGCGCCGGCAGACGAGCCATCGACAGGCGAGACTCCACGCCGGCCCGCTCGATGACCACGGCATCAGCCTCGATTCCGCGCAGTCGCACACCTTCGCCCAATGGCTCACCCGCACGAAAAGCCCGCGGCGGCGAGTCCTCGATGCTGAGAATCGCCACCGCGCCATGGGGTCCGGCCAGCAGGCCACTGAGCTTGATCTCCAGGTTCTGCGGGGAACTGGCGAACCATTGCGCCGCGGCTTGGCCAGTCGCTGCCAAGGGCGGCAAGGGTTCGCTATTGGCCTGGGCTTGCACGGGCGCCGAATCGTTGAGCAAGAAGCCCCAGGTGACAAGCCCCGCCACGCTGGCCAATACGGCGACAGCCTGGACCAGCGTGGCCGGATCGAGGCGATGGAAATGGCGCATGAGCGGATCCTCCGTGACGTCCAGTGCTTCAGGCTACCAGCGCTTTCTCACGGTTTTATTGCAAATTCACCCCAGCGAAAGGCGTAGCGACCATGAATGAATGGCGACACCGACAACGCGGCTTCACGCTGATCGAATTGATGGTCGTGCTGGTGATCATCGGCATCGCCAGCGCCGCCATCAGCTTGAATATCCACGCCGACGCTGCCAGCGGCCTGCGCGAAGATGCCAAGCGCCTGGCCTTGCTGCTGGAAACCGCCCAGGCCGAAGCGCGCAGCGATGGTCGTCGCATCGCCTGGGTCGCCGACAGCCAGGGTTACCGTTTCGTGCGGCTGGACGCTGTCGGCGCACAGGATCGGGAGTTCATCAACGACCCGCAACTGCGCCCCAGGCACTGGAGCGCGGGACCGGTGCAGGTGCGCATCCACCCAGGGAAAACGCTGGTGCTCGATGCCGAATGGATTGCCCCGCCCCTGCACGTCATTCTGTCCAGCAACCAGGCCAGCGTATCGGTGACGCGCACGGCGGCTGGCCGCATCGAGGTGCATTGATGGTCCGGCAGAACGGCTTCACGCTGATTGAAGTGATGGTCGCCATCCTGCTGATGACCATCGTCAGCCTGATCGCCTGGCGCGGGCTCGACGGTGTGACCCGCGCCGACGCCCACCTGCAGGACAGCGCCGAACAGCACGCGCAACTGATGCGCGCATTCAACCAGCTGCAGCGTGACTTCGCCCTGCGCGCCACCACTGAACTGGCCGAGCCGCCACCGCCCGATGAACCCACCGCCACCCGCCCCTCGGCGCCTGCCGCGATCAGCATTCGCAGCAGCGACAGCGACCCTTTGCAGTTGGAATTGATACGCGCCGCGGCGGACCAGGACGGCAGGATGCAACGGGTGAGGTGGTGGATTGAAGACGGCACGCTTTTCCGTGCCTCGGGCGTCGCCCGGTCACGCTATCCCCTCCCCGCGCCCAAGGAGCGTGTCGCGGTGTTGAGTGAGCTTGAGCGCGTTGATGTGCGTGTATGGCGCGCCGACCGGGGCTGGCGCCATCTGACTGGCAGCAAGGAGGAAAATCCGGCGGGTCTGGAAATCAGCTTCAGCCGTCGCACGGCACACGGCACCGAGCGCTACCGCCAGGTGCTGGCACCGCTTCAATAGCAGCCCACTGGAATGAAAACGCCTAGCTGACCAGCACCACGCCGCCCGGTAGCTCGGTGATGGTGGCGCCGTAGGCATCGCGAATCAGTACGGCGACATTCGCCAGTTGCGCCAGGCTGAAGCGCGCCTGAACCTTGCGCCGCCCGAGCTCAGCGTTCATCAGCACGATCATGCCGGGACGGTAGCGATTGATCTCATCGATCACGCTCGCCAGGGGGGCATCGTTGAACACCAGCATTTGCTGACGCCAAGCCATGACTTGCTGGGTATCGAAAGAGGTGGGTTGGCCTTGTCGCTGCGCGGTATAGGTCAATTGTCGGCCCTGCTCCAGGTTCACGCGCCGCCCCTGATGCTTCAGTTGCAAGCGGCCCTCCAGGCACGTCACGCACACGCTACCCTCGGTGGCCCGCACATTGAACCGCGCGCCATCGGCGAACAACTCGCCATTGCCGGCAAGCACACGCAACGCCGTGCTGGCCTGGATTTCCACTTCACCGCTCAGTACTTCGATGGCGGCGTCACCAAGGGCCTCGCTGCGCTGGCTGATGCGCGTCTGGGTATTGAGTTCAAGCACCACGCCCTGCGTCAGGTCGACGTGGCGTTGCTCGCCGACACCGGTATGAAAATCCGCGCCCATGGGCCAGCCATCCAGCAGTGACGGACGCATGACCAGCACCGCAACCGACGCGGCAATCGCGCCGCCGAGAAACGCTCGGCGCCCGAAACGCCGCGGGTGGTTGACGACCTTTGCCGCCTGCTCCTGCTGGAGCATTTGCTCGGCGGGCGCCATGGCCTGCCACAACTGGCGGGCCAGGAAAAAGGCACGGGCGTGCTCGGAACTTTGCGCACTCCAGCGCCGGAACGCCTCGGCGTCGGCGTGGGTGGCGTGCCCTGAAGTCAAGCGCACCAGCCAATGGAACGCTTCTTCCCGGAGCTGGTTAGCCGTGGCACTGGCCGATTCAGATGCGCTTATAGACATGTTTTTCAAACGTGAAATGACTCAAGAAGGAATGCGCGACGAGCGCCTTATTACCTAAGACTGTTTTCCCGCGCCGGGACCGAACCGCTGAATCACTTTTCTTTCCAGGCGATCGGCACAGTATTGCAGCGCAGCCTTGAGTTCCTTCTCGACCATCCGGGTGGAGATGCCGAATCGCTGGGCGATCTCCTGATGCGGTGTCTGCTCCATGCGTGATGCCATCAATATTTGCCGGCGCCGGGGCGCAAGCTCGGTCAGCGCCTGCATCAGCGCGCGAATTTCAATCTGGCCACCGACGATCACCGCCGGGTCCTGATGTTCGTCGGCGGTTTGCATCAGTTCTTCGATTTCAGTGCCGGTGAGCAAGCGTGCATCCTGCGCACGACGGTCAGCCGCGATGTTCAGGGCCATGCGGAACAGGTAGGCGCCCGGCTTCTGCACATCTGCCGGAGGTTCCATGCGGTCTACCCGAAGATAGGTTTCGTGCAATACGTCGTTGGCCAGGTCATCGGAGCCCAGACGTCGGCGCAAGCGTGCGCGAAACACATCATAGGAAGCCAGGAACACCTTGAGCATGGCGCTCTGCTCCTTTTCCGTCATGGCTTTACCGCTCCTTCCCATGGGTTGCATTCCGTGCCTGCCGAAGCGGCGCCCGGCACCACCAGCACCGTCACCGGCTGCGGCAACGAAGACGGCGGGACACGGCCGATGTCCAATGTGCTCAGGCCCTCGATAATCGCCGCATCGCGCCGGGCGTCACCGGTGGACGCCAGCAAGCGACTCTTGCGCACCTCGCCCGATCCTCCGACCCACAGCTGTAGCGCCACTCGATAATGGCCCGGACGCGTCACCGCAGAACGGCAAAGCGCCTGCTCCAACGCGACCTGCAATGCACGGGCAAAATTGTCCTCGCGCACCGTGGAACCACCGTTGCGCGAAGACGCATCGGCGCGGCTGGGTAGCTCTGCCTTTTTCACGGTAAAAGCATCCGCACCGGTATAGAGCGCCGCCAAGCCGCTACCGGCCAGCAACTGTTCCAACGCCTGGCGGGCATTCAGACGCCCGTGCACAGCGGTCGAACGTCGCCCGTGCGCCAGTTGACGGTCCACCAGGATCGCCATCCCGCTGGCCCTGCTGTACAGGTCAAGGGCGACGGTCATTTCCTGGGCGGGTATCGCAAACTCGACAGAACGCGCCAGCCTGTCGCCCGCCTCGTGGGGCGCAGGCGTGGCAGACCACGCGTCGCGTTGCGGCATCAATGCATGGAGCAACAGGAACAGTACCGTGGGCGCGAGGCAGCACCTGCTCAGCGCTTCTCTTGACATAGACATCTTCCGGCCCGAACGGCGTGTCGACGCCCTGCGTTGGCGCATCATGAGACGTGTACATGTCGTTTGTGTGACTGGCGCTGCAAAAAAAACATCGTCATACCTTGCTCCAATACGAGGTAGATTCAGGCTTCTACCGTTGGAAAAGGAGCTTCGCCATGGACTGTCGTGTATACGCGCTGCTGCTTGCTGCCCTTCCCTTGTGGGCCCAAGCCGCCGAGCCGGCGAATGAGGGATGCATCAATGTCGAGGTGAACGGCTACAAGGCGCTGTCCTACGAATGCCTGAGCGAACAGATGGCCAACCCGAAGGGTACGGCGGCAGCGCGCAAGAACCAGGAAGCGTTGAACGTGCCGATAGAGCAGCGAGCGCCGAACAAGCTGGGTCTGTACAACCAGTCGGCCACGCGGATTCGCATGGGCAATACGTTCGGCCACTCGGCGTTGCCGCAACGTCCGCCGCAGTAGGATGGACGTTTAATCCAGCGACAGAGTACCCGGTGTGTTTGCCCCCCTGATCGAATCGATCAACCAGGCCCTGAACGCCTCGACCTTTTTCGAGTGGGCTGCTTCGATGGGTGTCACCAGATAGAAACCGAGATCGGACTTCAACCTCAGGGCAAACGGCGCGACCAGTCGACCCGCCTTCAGATCGTCGTCGACGTAGGTCGAGCGGCCGATGCAAACGCCCAAGCCGTCGATGGCCGCCTGCACGGCCATCATCGCCAGGTCGAAGGTCAACCGTGAGCCTTCGGCCAGGGCGCTCGGTTGGCCGGCGGCCCCCAGCCAGAGGCTCCAATCGTCCCGCGTCATGCCACTGACCTGCAACAAGGTGTGATGGGTCAGATCGCCGGGCGCCTTCAGCGCATTGGGTCCCACCAGCAGATTCGGACTGCACACTGGAAAAACCTCATCGGACATCAGCCAGTCAGCGCGCAGGCCCTTCCAATCTCCGGAGCCGTAACGAATGGCCGCGTCGATTCCAACCTTGCGAAAATCCACCAGGTCGGTGGAAGCCGAGACACGTACATCGATGTTGGGATAGGCCTCCTGGAACGAGGCCAATCTAGGCAGCAGCCATTTTGATGCGAAGGACACCAGGGTACTCACCGTCAGCGCACTGTCATGGACCGAATCCAACAAGGTTTCGGTGCAATGACGCAACTCATGGAATGCCGAACGAACGCCTGGAAAATAGGCGCGACCTTCATCGGTCAATGCGAGGCCGTCCTTGAGCCGCAGGAACAGGCGCACGCCCAGTTCGTCCTCCAGCCGCCGGATCTGATGACTGATCGCTGTCTGGGTGACATTCAATTCGAGGGCAGCCTGGGTGAAGCTCATGTGGCGCGCGGCTGATTCGAACGCCTTCAGGCCGTTGAGTGAGGGGATTTTGACGGCCATGGAGGTCAACGTTGCTCATGAGATTTTGTCATACGCTAGCACTCGAAATGTCCTTTGAAAATCTTCCGGTTGGCGCCGATCCTCAGCGGCACTCAACGCCATCAGGAAAATCCCATGAAATTGTATTTCGCGCCCATGACCTGTTCATTGTCCCCGCACATCGTGCTGCGGGAACTGGGCATTGCCTTCGAGCTGATCCGCGTCGACAACAAGACCAAGCGAACCGTCGGCGGGCAGGACTTTCTCGCCATCAATCCCAAGGGCTACGTCGCGGCGCTGATGCTGGATAACGGTGAAGTGCTGACCGAAGGTCCCGCCATCGTCCAGTACCTGGCCGATCAGGTTCCGGGCAATCACTTGGCACCAGCCAATGGCACCTGGGAGCGGGTTCGGTTGCAGGAATGGCTGAACTTCATCAGCTCGGAAATCCATGGCGGCTGTGCCCCGCTGTTCAACGCCGAGATCCCGGAAACGACCAAGGCCATCTTCAAGCAGAAGCTGTTCAAGCGGCTTGATTACCTGGCCGGCGCTCTCGAACAACACAGCTATTTGCAGGGGGATTTCGGCCTTGCCGACGCGTATTTGTTCACGGTGCTCAAATGGCTGCCGTTTTTCGCCATCGACATCGAGCATTGGCCGGCGCTGGCGTTGTATATGGCTCGGATCGAGACGCGCCCCAGCGTCAGGGCTGCGATCGAAGCCGAGGCGAACGCCGGCCAAGGCTGATCATTGGGCCACGAAAGGATAATGCTCGATACGACAAGGATGTTCGTTGCCGTCGCCTTTGCAGATGCCGTCCAGGTAGCGGTATTTGATCCGGATCGCCTGGTCTTTTACAGGCCATTTGCGCCGGGCAAGCGTGGCCTGGTAGTCAGCGGTTTCCGGGATGAAACTGATCACCGCACCCTCTTCCGGACATTCCACGTCGGGCGAGGCAGGGCTGGTTTTCAGAACCTGGGCGCGGAGACCGGGGAACGGCTGTTTCACCACCTCAGTGACCCGCAATTGCATGTCGCAGATTTGCCACGTCGCGGCGTGCACCGGGGCGCAGAGGGCAGCGAACGTCAGGAAGAATGGCACGGAGTGCGCTGGGAACAGGTTCATCTCAGTCCTTTTTGTCGAGGGTGGCGTCGAATGCGCCATCCTCTCACACCACGATACGCAAGGCGCGCCGGACAAAAAAAGCCCCGCGACCGAATACGGTGCGGGGCAAGGGAATTGGTTGGTTGCGGCCAACCAAAGGAGCACGGAGAAAAGCGTTTACGGACCGGTCAGATGCAATCCTGGGCGGCGCGCTCAAAATTCGAAGGCAGGAAGTTGGAAGCCAGCAAATGCCGCTCATAGACGAACACCTTGCCGCCGCTACCCGCCTTGTAGGCTTCCAGCACGTTGTCCGCCGCCACTTTGCTCGGCACGACGATGCGGTAGCTGCGCTGGGTCTGCGAGACCGTCGGATTCAGCGCGCGGTCCTGCAATTTCGGTACGACGCATTCGGCGTATTCGGCCGGCGTCTTGCTGGTCTGCAAGGTCAGGGTCGGATCGTTCGGAGCCGAGGCACATCCGGCCAGCAACAACGGGGGCAAAGCCAGGGCAAGGAAAAATAAGGGGCGCATGTTTCAGGTCCTGCGGTGTTGGGCTGCGTTTCGATGGGGCTGATTCTCCAATGAACGCCGGCAAAGCAGAACTTGCATTTCGTAATGGTCACTATTACTGATGGCAATAGTTGCAAGCCCTGAAAAAACCTATGAGGTATCTGATGAGAACATTTGATCTGATTCGCGGTGCGGTTTTGCCCGACTTCCGGGAACGGGTGGCGGAGTATCTGGTCCCGTACGAAACCGTGCTGCTGGGCGACACCGAAGCCGACCCGCAACTCAACCGGGACACGGCGAATCAACTGCGCGGTTATCTACGCGGCCTGAATACCACGCGAGTGTTGGGCATGGCGGACTGGGAGGAGCTGGACCGGCGGGTCGTTAATACCTGGCTATCCAGCTGAATGGCTGGCCCTCGGTGGAGAGAATCCGTCACTGGCCAAACGCAGGTAAACCTCTTAATCTGCGCCCCCCTGAAAGCGCTCGGCCAGGATGGCACTGATGGACCTCCCCCGACGCAGTTGACTGACTCCACACTGATCAAGGACGTTCATGCTTCATCTATCCAGAATATCGACCGCCACGCTGCTGGCTGCCCTCTGCGCCTCGGCCCTGGTGGGCTGTGCGTCTCGATCCGATAAAATCGCCGAGCACAACAAACGCGTCGCTGCCGAACGCGACGCGCAGAACCTGGCCATGACGGCCCGTGTACTGGCCCAGCCCCTGCCTTTGGATAACACCTTGCGAATGGGGCCCACCGCAGTGCTGATGGTCGACGTGCCCGCCGCGGGCACCCAGCCGGCCACCCAGGCGCGACTCTTCGCCAATTGCGAGGCCCTGATGTTAGCGATGGACTATCGCCAGGCAGAAGGCTGGTACAAGCCTTTCGTGTTGCCGGCGGACCCGCAGCAACCAGCACGCACCACGGCTCAGCAAATGTGCCAAGCAGTGGAGGACGGCGGATGGAGGCAGCTTCCTGGCGATGGTGAAGACATCTTAATGGTCGACTCCGGCAGCCTGGACCTGGACAATGCTCGACGCTCGATATGGGCAGGCATCGACTTTGCTCGCCTGCGCCTGGAGGCAAGCAAGACCTACGACCGTCAGCTTGAGCGCGTCGAGATCAATTGTTCTACACAGCAGGCCAACACCCGCCAGGTCTATCGCATGAGCAACCAAGGCCTGTTGCCGCCGCCTCTGCAGCCGCTCGACAGCGCTTTGAATGCGAAGCAACGTACGCGCTTGGTTGGCGCTGTTTGCGCCGAACCCGCCAAGCTGGCAAAACTCGACACAGTGGGCGCACTGCGCAAGAAACTACCGCCGGACATGCCTACGCCAGAAATACCGTCAGCGTTGCTGGCACAAGTCAGCGCATTGCCCCAAGGACACCCGACCCGCACGCTCAGTCACCTGCAATTTACCTATGACGCCACTTCGCCCATGGCGCCAGGCGCCGTGGTCAAGAACACCCCTATGGATCTCTATTTGCAGCCAGGCCCGGCTCGCGGCATCTGGCGCGAGCAGGCCATGGGCGCATTGGGCAGCGAAAAGCTCAGCGTTCGCTGGCGCGGCCTGATCGAGCTTGCCTCGGCGAGTAGCGCTGAGCCAAAGGTTCCAGCCGAGCGAACAAGCCGTCTCATGCGGATCGATTTGAAGGGGGATTGGCAAAACCTCAAGCCAGGTAGCGCCATCGGCTACAGCAAGAGCTTTGTGAGCAGTGAGGGCAAGCCTTTCGAGCAGACCTTTGAATGTTCAGTCGGTGAGTCCTTTCCCGCCGCGCAGAAAGTTGCCTCATTGCAAGGGTCGGCGCTCAACGTGAATTGCAACGCGGACAATGGACTCAAAACCAGCAGTTCGTACCTCTATCTGGAGGCTTATGACCTGTTCGTGGAAACCGCCGATCGCTCCATGCTGCTTGTCCAAGAGAAAACCCTCAAGGCAGCGGATTGATGCCTCACGAAAATCCTGTGGCGAGGAAGCTTGCTCCCGCTGGGCTGTGCAGCAGCCCCAAAAAGGCCAGTCGGGATCAGCCTGGCTCACCGCAGTGATTGGCTCAGGGGCCGCTTCGCGGCCCAGCGGGAGCAAGCTCCCTCGCCACAAGAACCCCTCGTACTACTCGCCCGCCATATTCGTGCCTTGCTGATATTCTCGTGGCGTACAACCGAACTCCCGACGAAACACCGTGTGCAGGTACTGCGCCGACTTGAAGCCACAATTGCGGGCGATGTCGGCGATCGCTGAGTCGGTATTCTCCAGACCACTGGCCGCCGCAGCCAATTTGAAGCGCAGGATTTCGTCGTGAACGCTGCACCCGCGCACCTTGCGAAAATGCGCTTCCAGGGATGAACGCGACACGCCGACATACGCCGCCACCTGGGCGGTCTTGATGCCCTGGCAGGCGTATTGGCGAATGAACAACAGGGCCTGCATGACATAAGGATTGCCCAGCGGCTGGTGCAAGCTCGACGCCTGGACGTTGATCGCCTCCGGCGGGATCAGCACCTGCGTGCCCGTGGACGGCATGCCATGCAGCATCTGGTGGAGCAGTCGCGCAGCGGTCCGGCCCATGGTTTCGGTGCCCTGCACCACCGAGCTCAGCGGCACCCGCGTCAGGCTGCGGGTCAGTGGATCGTTATCGATGCCGATCAACGCCACCTGCTCCGGCACGGCAATGCCTGCGGTCAGGCAGGCCTGCAGCAGCTGCCGGGCCCGCGCGTCGCTGACGGCGATGATGCCGATGGGTTTGGGCAGGCTTTGCAGCCAGGCGATCTGCTGCTCGACAGCGCTGTCCCACAGCGGCGCGCTAGTGCCCATGCCGCGATAGACCTCGGCTTGCAGGCCGTCGCGTTGCATCAATCGGCGAAAGGCCTTCTCCCGTTCCTGGGCCCAGCGATTGGCTTGGGATTCCGGCAGGCTGAAGCAGGCGAAGCGCGTCAACCCGGCTTCGATCAGGTGCTCGTAGGCCAACTTGATCAGCGCATGGTTGTCCGTGGCGACATAGGGAATGCCCTTGGGATAGGCGCGCTCGTCCTGGTACGAGCCGCCCACGGCTACCACCGGCATCTTGATCCCGGCCAGCGCCTCGCCGATCAGCGGGTCGTCGAAATCGGCAATGATCCCGTCGCCCTGCCAGCGCTCGATCCCCTTCAACCGACAGAGGAAATCTTCCTCGAGGAACAAGTCCCAGGACGCGCGGGTGCTGCTCAGGTAGTTGCCGATGCCGCTGATGATGCCGCGGTCGTAGATCTTGCTGCCGTTGAACAACAGGGCGATGCGGTGGACGGGCGGGACGATTTTCATTATTTGAACCCTGGACCGATGGACAGAGCCTAGGCGCGCCAGCGGCGAATCTCAATACTCAAAATCGAACTGTCCTTTGGTGATTTTCATAATCAGCAGGCCCAGGGCCGGCGTTAGTATCGGGACACCGCCAAGAATAAAAAGGAATCCGTCCATGTCGTACTTTCCCGATGTCCAGCCGATTCGCTTCGAGGGCACAGGCAGCGACTCGCCGCTCGCCTTCCGCCATTACGATGCCGACAAGATCGTGCTCGGCAAACCCATGCGCGAACATCTGCGCATGGCTGTCTGCTACTGGCACACCTTTGTCTGGCCAGGGTCCGATGTGTTTGGTGCCGGGACCTTCAAGCGCCCCTGGCAGCACGCCGGCGATCCGCTGGAGTTGGCGATCGGCAAGGCCGAGGCGGCGTTCGAGTTTTTCTCCAAGCTGGGCATTGATTACTACTGCTTCCACGACACCGATGTCGCGCCGGAAGGCCAGTCGCTGAAGGAATATCGCAACCACTTCGCGCAGATGGTCGACCACCTTGAGCGCCACCAGGAACAGACCGGGATCAAATTGCTCTGGGGCACCGCCAACTGTTTCAGCAACCCGCGTTTCGCCGCCGGCGCCGCCAGCAACCCGGACCCGCAAGTCTTCGCCTGCGCCGCCGCCCAGGTGTTCAGCGCCATGAACGCCACCCAGCGTCTCAAGGGCTCGAATTATGTGCTGTGGGGCGGTCGCGAAGGTTATGAAACCCTGCTCAATACCGATCTCAAGCGTGAGCGGGAACAGTTGGGCCGGTTCATGCGCATGGTGGTCGAGCACAAATACAAGATCGGCTTCAAGGGCGACCTGCTGATCGAGCCCAAGCCCCAGGAGCCGACCAAGCATCAGTACGATTACGACACCGCCACGGTGTTCGGCTTCCTGCAGCAGTTCGGCCTGGAGAAGGAGATCAAGGTCAACATCGAGGCCAACCACGCGACGCTCGCCGGGCACAGCTTCCACCATGAAATCGCCACCGCGGTCTCCCTGGGAATCTTCGGCAGCATCGATGCCAACCGAGGCGATCCGCAGAACGGCTGGGACACCGATCAGTTCCCCAACAGTGTCGAGGAAATGACCCTGGCCACTTATGAAATCCTCAAGGCCGGGGGCTTCGGCAACGGCGGTTTCAACTTCGATTCCAAGGTCCGTCGCCAAAGCGTCGATGGCGTCGATCTGTTCCACGGCCACGTTGCCGCCATGGACGTGCTCGCGCTCTCCCTGGAACGCGCGGCGGCCATGGTGCAGGACGATCAGTTGCAGAAATTCAAGGACCAGCGCTACGCCGGCTGGCAGCAGCCGTTTGGCAAGGCGCTGCTCGCAGGTGACTACAGCCTCGAAACCCTGGCCGAGCACGCATTTACCAACGACCTGAATCCGCAAGCCGTCAGCGGTCGCCAGGAGATGCTCGAAAACGTCGTCAACCGCTTCATTTACTCCTGACAGCGGACAACGTTGCGGGCGCGGCAAGGCTGTTACATTCGCGCGACAAATCTGTGCCCGCAACGCCAAGCAACGCTCTACAGTTCTACCGGCATCACGTTCATCGTCAGGCAGTGTCTTTCAAAAAACAATAAAAGGACGCACCACCATGAAAACATTCAAACGTACCCTGCTCGCCGGCGCGCTCGCCCTGCTATCGCTTCCCGTCATGGCCGACGCCGCCCACCCGAAAATCGGTTTCTCCATCGATGACCTGCGCCTGGAACGCTGGTCGCGGGACCGTGACTACTTTGTCGCGGCGGCGGAAAAACTCGACGCCAAGGTCTATGTCCAATCCGCCGATGCCAACGAGCAGAAGCAGATCTCCCAGATCGAAAACCTGATTTCCCGTGGCGTCGACGTGATCGTCATCGTGCCGTTCAACGCCACCGTGCTGACCAACGCCGTCGCCGAAGCCAAGAAAGCCGGGATCAAGGTCGTCTCCTATGACCGGCTGATCCTCAACGCCGACATCGATGCCTACATTTCCTTCGATAACGAAAAAGTCGGCGAGATGCAGGCCGGCGGTGTATTGAAGGCAGCGCCCAAGGGCAACTATTTCCTGCTAGGCGGCGCACCGACCGACAACAACGCGAAGATCCTGCGCGAAGGCCAGATGAAGGTGCTGCAACCGGCCATCGACAAGGGCGACATCAAGATTGTCGGCCAGCAATGGGTGAAGGAATGGAACCCCACCGAAGCCCTGAGCATCGTGGAGAACGCCCTGACCCGGAACAACAACAAGATCGATGGCATCGTCGCCTCCAACGACGCCACCGCCGGCGGCGCGATCCAGGCCCTGGCCGCGCAAAAGATGGCCGGCAAGGTGCCGATCTCCGGGCAGGACGCCGACCTGGCGGCGGTCAAGCGGGTGATCGACGGCACCCAGACCATGACCGTCTACAAGCCGCTGAAACTGATCGCCTCCGAGGCCGCCAAACTCTCGGTGCAACTGGCGCGCAATGAGAAACCCACCTACAGCTCCCAATACGACAACGGCAACAAAAAGGTCGACACCATCCTGCTCACGCCTACTGCGCTGACCAAGGACAACATCGACCTGCTGGAAAAGGACGGGTTCTACACCAAGGCGCAGATCGCCGGGCAGTGACCTGACCAGGCAATCAAGTGAAAAACTGTGGGAGCGAGCTTGCTCGCGATGACGGTGGTTCAGCTTGCATCAATGCTGGATGTACTGCCGCTATCGCGAGCAAGCTCGCTCCCACAGGTTCAGTGACGCCCGGAGCCCCTTTTTTACGAGCCCTCGCCATGTCCGAATACCTGCTGCAAATGAACGGCATCGTCAAGACCTTCGGCGGTGTCAAGGCCCTCAACGGCATCGACATCAAGGTCAGGCCGGGTGAGTGCGTCGGCCTGTGCGGCGAGAACGGTGCCGGCAAATCCACCTTGATGAAAGTCCTCTCGGCGGTCTATCCCTATGGCACCTGGGAGGGCGAAATCCTCTGGGACGGCCAGCCGCTGAAGGCGCAATCGATCAGCGAAACCGAAGCCGCCGGCATCGTCATCATCCACCAGGAACTGACCCTGGTTCCCGACCTGTCCGTGGCCGAGAACATCTTCATGGGCCACGAACTGACATTGCCCGGCGGCCGCATGAACTACCCGGCGATGATCCACCGCGCCGAAGCCCTGATGCGCGAACTCAAGGTGCCGGACATGAACGTCTCGCTGCCGGTCTCGCAGTACGGCGGCGGCTACCAGCAACTGGTGGAGATCGCCAAGGCCTTGAACAAGCAGGCGCGCCTGCTGATCCTCGACGAACCCTCCTCGGCCCTGACCCGCTCGGAAATCGACGTGCTGCTGGACATCATCCGCGACCTCAAGGCCAAGGGCGTGGCGTGTGTCTACATCTCCCACAAGCTCGATGAAGTGGCTGCCGTGTGCGACACCATTTCAGTGATCCGCGACGGCAAACACATCGCGACCACGGCCATGGCCGACATGGACATTCCGAAGATCATCACGCAAATGGTCGGACGGGAAATGAGCAACCTCTACCCCACCGAACCCCATGAAATCGGCGAGGTGATCTTCGAGGCGCGCCACGTCACCTGCTACGACGTCGACAACCCCAGGCGCAAACGGGTCGATGACATTTCGTTCGTGCTCAAGCGCGGCGAAATCCTCGGCATCGCCGGGTTGGTCGGCGCCGGCCGCACTGAGCTGGTGTCAGCGCTGTTCGGCGCCTACCCCGGCCGCCATGAGGGCGAAGTCTGGCTGGACGGGCAGCTTATCGACAGCAGCACGCCGCTCAAGTCGATCCGCGCCGGCCTGTGCATGGTCCCCGAAGATCGCAAGCGCCAAGGCATCATCCCGGACCTCGGCGTGGGCCAGAACATCACCCTGGCGGTGCTGGAAAATTTCTCGAGGATGACCCGCATCGACGCAGAAGCCGAGCTGGGTAGCATCGACCGGGAAATCTCGCGCATGCACCTCAAGACCGCGAGCCCGTTCCTGCCCATCACCAGCCTTTCCGGTGGCAACCAGCAGAAAGCCGTGTTGGCGAAGATGCTCCTGACCAAGCCCCGGGTATTGATTCTCGACGAGCCCACCCGAGGTGTGGATGTCGGCGCCAAGTACGAGATCTACAAGCTGATGGGCGCGCTGGCGGCCGAAGGCGTGTCGATCATCATGGTGTCCTCGGAACTGGCCGAAGTACTGGGTGTATCCGACCGTGTGCTGGTGATCGGCGAGGGCCAACTGCGCGGCGATTTCATCAATCAGGAACTGACCCAGGAACAGGTGCTTGCCGCCGCGCTCAGCCATCCCGAAAGCAATAACAACAATGATCGGAAGTCCGCGTAGATGAATCAGGTCAAACAAGTCTTCACCCGCTACAAAATGCTCGCGCTGGTGATCGCCGTGGCGGTTATCTGGCTGTTCTTCAGTTGGCAGACCGAGGGCGGCTTCCTGACCCCGCGCAACCTCTCCAACCTGCTGCGGCAGATGTCCATCACCGGCATCCTGGCGTGCGGCATGGTGCTGGTGATCATCAGCGGCGAGATCGATTTGTCGGTGGGTTCATTGCTCGGTTTGCTGGGGGGGCTGGCGGCGATACTGGATGTGGTCTATCACATTCCGCTGCTGGCAAACCTGAGCCTGGTCGTCCTGTGTGGACTGATGATCGGCCTGGCCAACGGCTATATGACCGCCTACCTGCGCATCCCTTCCTTCATCGTCGGCTTGGGCGGCATGCTGGCGTTTCGCGGGATCCTGCTGGGCATCACCGGCGGCACCACCATCGCCCCGGTGTCGCCGGAGCTGGTGTATGTGGGCCAGGGTTATCTACCCCACGCGGTCGGCACCGGCCTGGGCGTGTTGCTGTTCGCGCTGACGCTGTTCCTGACCTGGAAACAGCGCCGCAATCGCGCCCTCCACGGCCTGGCAGCTCATTCGCTGGTGCGTGACGTGGTGCGGGTGGTGTTGATCGGCGCGGTGTTGGCCGGGTTCGTCTACACGCTCAACAGCTACGACGGAATTCCGGTTCCGGTGCTGCTCCTGCTGGTCCTGCTGGGGGTGTTCAGCTACGTGACCAGCCAGACCGTGTTCGGCCGACGCGTCTACTCCGTGGGCAGCAACATGGAGGCCACGCGCCTGTCCGGGATCAACGTGCAGGCGGTGAAACTGTGGATCTTCGGCATCATGGGCGTGATGTGCGCCCTCGCCGGCATGGTCAACACCGCGCGCCTGGCAGCCGGTTCGCCCTCGGCCGGCAATATGGGCGAACTGGACGCCATCGCCGCCTGCTTCATCGGCGGCACGTCCATGCGCGGTGGCTCGGGCACGGTCTATGGCGCGCTGCTGGGGGCGCTGGTCATCACCAGCCTGGACAACGGCATGTCGATGCTCGATGTCGACAGCTACTGGCAGATGATCGTCAAGGGCAGCATCCTGGTCCTGGCGGTGTGGGTGGACGTCAGCACCCGCACCGCCCGACGCTGATCCACGCCGGTTCGGGCGGCCATGGAAGGGCCGCCCCGCTCGCCCGTCATGATTGATCACAATCCGTGTGCAACGCCTTCACTCCCGTGCGCTTGATGCGACGCCGGCAGTCAATATGCTGTGTGCAGACCCGCCAGGAATGAAGAAGAGCCTGCATGAACAGCCCCCGAACGCTTTATCAGAAGCACATCGACAGCCATACCGTATGCTCGCTGGATGACCAGGGCCACGTGCTGCTGTACATCGACCGCCAGGTCGCCAACGAATACACCAGCCCTCAAGCCTTCAGCGGCCTGCGTGAAACCGGCCGCAGCGTGTGGCGGCCGAGCGCGACGCTGGCGGTGGTCGATCACGTCAACCCGACGGCGCCCCAGCGCATCGCAGCCATGCCGGATGCCGGCGGCGCCCGGCAGGTGTCGTATTTTGCGGAGAACTGCCGCGACTTCGGCATCGAGCTGTTCGATGTGCTGGACAAACGGCAGGGCATCGAGCATGTCGTCGCCCCTGAGCAGGGTTTCATCCTGCCGGGCATGGTGGTGGCCGCGGGCGACAGCCACACCACCACCTACGGTGCGCTGGGGGCTTTTGGCTTCGGGATCGGCACGTCTGAAATCGAGCATTTACTGGCGACGCAGACGCTGGTCTACAAGCGCCTGAAAACCTTGCGCGTCACGGTCAACGGCACGCTCGGGGCAGGCGTCACCGCCAAGGACATCATCATGGTGCTGATTGAAAGAATCGGTGCCTCGGGCGCCACCGGTTATGCGATCGAGTTCACCGGCCCGGCGATCACCGCCCTGAGTGTCGAAGCCCGCATGACCATTTGCAACATGGCCGTTGAAGCCGGCGCTAGGGGCGCGTTCATGGCGCCGGATGACAAGGTGTTTGACTATCTGCAAAGCAAACCGCGCGCGCCCCGTGGCGAGTTGTGGGAGCGGGCCGTGACCAAATGGCGAGCGCTGCACAGCGATGCAGGTGCAGTCTTCGACCGGGAAGTGACGCTCGATGTTGATGCGCTGGAGCCCATGGTCACCTGGGGCACCAGCCCTGATCAGGCTGCAGCGATTGGCAGTCGTGTACCTGACCCTTCGACAGAACCCGACCTGATCCTGCGCCAAGGCCTGCAGCGCGCGCTCGATTATATGGGCCTTGAGCCAGGCATGCCGCTCGCCGACGTGGTGATCAACCATGCCTTCATCGGCTCGTGCACCAATGCGCGGATCGAAGATTTGCGCGATGCGGCACGGGTCGTACAGGGCAAGCACGTTGCCGCCCATGTGCGGGCGATGATCGTGCCCGGCTCGACCTTGGTCCGTGAGCAGGCCGAAGAGGAAGGCCTGGCGGCGATATTCCGCGACGCCGGTTTCGAATGGCGCCAATCCGGCTGTTCGATGTGCCTGGCGATGAACGATGACGTTCTCGCGCCTGGAGATCGCTGTGCCTCCAGTACCAATCGCAACTTCGAAGGACGCCAGGGCGCAGGCGCGCGCACCCACTTGATGAGCCCGGCCATGGTGGCCGCCGCCGCGATTGCCGGTCACTTGACCGACGTTCGTCCACTGTTGCCGGAGGCCTGAAGCATGCAACCTTTCACCATCGTACGCGGCACCGCCGCGCCGCTGCTGGCCGCCAACATCGACACCGACGTGATCATGCCCAAGCAGTTCCTCAAGGGCATCGACCGCAACGGGCTGGACCGTGGCGTGTTCTTTGACTTGATGTGGCTGGAGCCTGGCGTTCCCAACCCTGAATTCGTCCTCAACAAACCTGGCTGGCGCGGTGCAACGTTCCTGGTGGTGGGTGAGAATTTCGGCTGCGGCTCAAGCCGGGAACACGCGGTGTGGGGCCTGAAGCAAATCGGCATTCGGGCGCTCATCGGCAGCAGCTTTGCGGGGATCTTCTACGACAATTGCCAGCGCAACGGGGTGTTGCTGATTCAACTGCCTGAAGCGCAGCTCAGGAAAATCGCCCAAACGGTCAGCCGCGCCGAAACCGCCAGCATCAGCGTCGATCTGCCAGCGCAACAGATCAGGTTGTCCGGTGGCGAGGTGATTGCCTTCGAGATCGATGAACTGCGCAAGCAATCCTTGCTGCTCGGGCTGGATGCCATTGGCACGACGCTTCAACGAGCGGAGCAGATACGCCGCTTCGAAAGCAGGCACCTGGCGGAGAATCCCTGGCTGTAGCGCAAGGAAGACTGTGGGAGCGAGCCTGCTCGGGAAGAGGCCGGCATATCCAACATTGAAGTTGGCTGACAGACCGCTTTCGCGAGCAAGCTCGCTCCCACAGGGGTTGCGGTGCCCCTGCAACGCGTGGTCTGCCATAAATTCAATGTGGGAGCGAGCCTGCTCGCGAAGAGGCCGGCACATTCAACATTATCGTCGACTGTGATTCCGCTTTCGCGAGCAAGCTCGCTCCCACAGGGATCTGAGGTGGCCACACAATTCGTGTCTTCCAGAAATTCAATGTGGGAGCGAGCCTGCTCGCGAAGAGGCCGGCACATTCAACATTATCGTCGACTGTGATACCGCTTTCGCGAGCAAGCTCACTCCCACAGGGATCTGAGGTGGCCACACAATTCGTGTCTTCCAGAAATTCAATGTGGGAGCGAGCTTGCTCGCGAAGAGGCCGGCACATTCAACATTATCGTCGACTGTGATACCGCTTTCGCGAGCAAGCTCGCTCCCACAGGGGTTGCGGTGCCCATGCAACGCGTGGTCTGCCATAAATTCAATGTGGGAGCGAGCTTGCTCGCGATGGCGGTTTCGCTGTCGCCTCTACCCCTACCCAGCCGACAGATCCCGAAAATACGTCTCAAGAAACTCGACACACACCCGCAGCTTCGCCGACTGGCTGAGCCGGGTCGGATACACCGCCCAGACATTGGCACTTTGCGAATACGCCGGCAGCACCTGAACCAATCGCCCCTGTTCAAGCAGGGGCCCGGCGTCCCACATCGAGCGCAGCATGATGCCGCCGCCGCTCAACGCCCATTCAAGGACAATCTCACCATTGTTGGAAGACAACGGGCCACCGACGCGCACCGTCTCCTCCCGCCCGTTCTTGCTCAACGTCCAGATACCGAAGGCGTTGTCGCGCTCCTTGAGCACCAGGCAATCATGGCCCTTGAGGTCTTCCAGCGACTGCGGCGTGCCGCGTCGTTGCAAATATTCGGGAGCCGCGCAGAGCACGCGCCGATTGCTCACCAGCTTGCGGCCCAGGTGCTGGCCCGGCAGGTCATCGCCCACGCGGATTTCCAGGTCGAAGCCCTCGCCAACGATATCAACGACGCGGTCAAACACATCCAGGCGGATGTCGAGGCCAGGGTACGTCTGTGACAGCTTGCCGATGGCCGGCGCGACATGATTGCGGCCGAAACCGAAACTGCTGCAGATGTTCAGCGAGCCGGTGGGTTGATGACGTGCGTTGGCGATTTCGCCGACGAACTCTTCGAAATCCCCCAGCAGCCTTTCGGCCCAGATCCACACACGCTCGCCGTCGCCGGTCAAGGCAATGCGCCGGGTCGTGCGATGCAGTAACCGCGTGGACAACGTCGACTCCAGGACAGCAATGCGCTTGCTGACATAGGCCGGGGAATACCCCAGCGCCTCTGCGGCGTTGGCAAAGCCGTTTTTCCGAATGACGGTCACAAAGACCTTCAAGTCTTCCGGCGAGGGGAACTGGTGACGATTCGTGTTCATTGATCCAATCTCGGTGCTATTCCTCACGGATTTCGCGAAGAATAGCACCGAACCGGCCCGACTCAACCGCCGTATTTACCGAGCAGTTTCAGCGTTACCCCGTTCGTCCAGCCGAAGCCGTCCTGCAATTCATATTCACCGCCGCCTCCGCCGCTGCCTTGTCCGGACACGTCGTATTTCTCCACCAGCTTGTCTTCCTTGCGATAAAGCGCCTGGACCTGTTGCAGGAAGCGGCGGCCAATCTCCCGGGCCAGATCCGTTTGGCCGTAGCGCTCCAGTCCCTCGACGGCGACCCATTGCAGAGGCGCCCAGCCATTGGGTTCGTCCCACTGCTGGCCGTTGTTGACTTGGCTGGTGGCGATGCCGCCCGGACGCAGCAAGCCCTTGCGCACGGCGTCGGCGGTACGGTTGGCCCGTTCGCTGGAAGCCAGGCCGGTATAGAGCGGGAACAGCGTCGCTGCGGTGAGCGCCGGGCGCTGGCGGTTCTGCTGCCAATCGTAGTCCACGTAGTAACCACCGTCGGCGTTCCACAGGTGCGTCTCGATAGCGCGTTGACGCTGCTCGGCGCGCTGCCCATAGGCGTTGACGCACGCGACGTTCTCTACGGTTTCACAGGCCTTGGCGATGGTGCGCTCCAGGTGATACATCAGGCTGTTCAGGTCCACCGGCGCGATGGACGTCGTGCGGATGGTCGCCAGGTCCTTGCCATTCCCCAACCAACGGGAACTGAAATCCCAGCCGCTTTCGGCACCGGCACGCAAGTTGCGCCAGACTTCGTCCTTGGGTCGGTCGGCTGCCTGTTCAGCGGTCTTGACGTCCTGCAACCACGACTCCTGGCGAGGCGTCGGGCTGGCGTCCCAATAACGGTTGAGCACGCTGCCGTCGGCAAGCTTGACGACATGGCGCCCAGCCTCGCCCGGCTTGAGGGTCTGCGCCCCTTCCATCCAGTAGGCGTATTCCTTTTGCAGTAGCCCAAGGTAGCGCCCGTAGGCCTGCTCGCCTTCGATGTGCGCCTGCAACTCCACCATGTAGGCGAAGAATGGCGGCTGCGATCGACTCAGGTAATAGCTGCGATTGCCGTTGGGAATGTGCCCGTAGGTGTCGATCATATAGGCGAAATTCTCCGTCATCTGGCGGACCTGCGCCCTGTCACCGCTTTGCTCCAGCCCCAGCATGGTGAAATACGAGTCCCAGTAATACATCTCGCGAAAACGTCCGCCGGGCACCACGTACGGCTGCGGCAAGGGCAGCAGGCTGCTGTACTGCGGGACTTGCGTGTAGGTTCGGCTGAGCACCGGCCAGAGGTTATCGATGTGCTCGTCGATCGGCGCGCCGGGCTTCGGCGTCGGACTCTCCGCCTGGCCGGATTCGATGAAGTTGTCCTTTACGAAGGCGTCGAGATCGAAGTCAGCGCTGCCCCGGCGGGCCAGGTAATCCGCGCGGATCTGCGAGGGGTCGCGCTTGGGCAGCGCGTCGACGAAATGCTTCTGGTCGGTAAAAAGCTGTTGCCCTTGTACCGCTTCAAACAGCTCGGGGTATGCCTGGTCGGGCGGCACCGGGGTGCGACTTCGCGCGTCCTCGTAACTCCAGGTCGCAGGCGGTTGGCTTGAACACGCGACGCAGAGCAGCGCGGTGAAGGACAGGCTGGCGAGATAAACAGAACGCATCTCAGGCTCCTTGATGGGGTGACTTCCTGAAAAAGTGACTGACGGGAACGAACCTCGGTTCACTCGGATTTCCTTTCCTCACTTCGATGGAACCCCGGTTTCACCCCCGCTCTCTATCGCAGAACCAACAGAGCGGAGGTATTGATCATGATTTCCCCGGCAACCGGCATGAGGACGGGCGAGCGCTACGCCGTCGAAAGCGTCGAGCGAGCGCCGCATTTTCCCGGCTTCTTCCTCGATGGAAAGTATTACCTGGGCCCTGAACTGAACACGGCGGTGGGTTGGCTGGAAGGCCAGACATTTATCTACGACCAACTCGATCCCGAGGGCGAACCGGTGTACCCCAACAGGGTCGCCGGCACCATCGAGGACCTGACGCTGGTCATGGCTGACGGTGTGCGCCTGAAGCTGACGCCGTTGCAGCCCGAAATCGACCGGCCTGCGGTCGGCGCAGGCCCCTCCGGACAATCCAAGTCGTCTCCCTTGGCCGAAAAACTCGTGGTCATCACCGGCGCCTCCAGCGGCATCGGCCGCGCCACCGCGCAAGCGTTCGCCCGGCAGCGGGCGCGCCTGGTCCTGGCGGCGCGCGACCGTGCGGCGCTCGATGAGGTCGTCGCGGAATGTCAGGCAGAGGGAGCCCGCGCGCTTGCGGTGTGCACCGATGTCACCAGCAGCGAGCAGATGCAGGCGCTGGCCGCCGAAGCCGCGACGTTCGGTGACGGTCGCATCGACATCTGGATCAACAATGCCGGCGTGGGCGCGGTGGGCGATTTCGAGCAAACGCCGCTGGAAGCCCATGAGCAGGTCTTGCAAACCGATTTGCTCGGTTACCTGCGTGGCGCCTACGTGGCCTGGCCGTATTTCAAGAAGCAAAAACGCGGCATCCTGATCAACACGCTGTCGTTGGGCAGTTGGGTCGCCCAGCCTTATGCCGCTGCGTATTCGGCGAGCAAGTACGGACTGCGCGGTTTGTCCGAAGCCTTGCGCGGTGAGCTGGGGGAATACCGGGACATTCACGTTTGTGACATCTATCCCGCCGTCATGGATACGCCGGGCTTTCGCGATGGCGCCAATTTCACCGGCCATGCGCTCAAGCCACCACCACCGGTGTACGACCCGCATCGCGTCGCCGAGGCAATGGTCAGTTGTGCCCTCAACCCCAAGCCCACCACCACCGTCGGCAGTGCGGCGGTACTGGCGAGAGCCGCACACTTTCTGCTGCCGGGTTTCCCGCAACTCTCGGGCTGGCTGACGCGCTGGGGACTGAACCGCAGCCCGGCATCGGACACGTCCTCGGGCAACCTGTTCGCCCCACCCAGCGGCCAGCGACGTGTCGAAGGCGGTTGGCGCAAGCCGGCGCGGCGACCCACGCCCTTGCTGGTGGCGGGTGCCGCGTTGTTGCTGGGCGGTTGCCTGGTGGCGTTGGGTCGCGAACGAGGTCGAGGCTGAATCAGCCTATTTCGGATCAGTCCAATCCCGAACGGAACGCTTCGACCTTGAGCCCGAATCGGCTCATCTTGTTGTACAAACCGCCACGGGACACGTTCAACTGTCGGGCGGCCAGGCGGATATTGCCTCGCGTGTCCCTGAGGGCGGCGATAATCGCGTTCATTTCATGGGTGCCAAGATCCACGGCCGCTCGTGGCGCGGGAGCGGAATGCCGCGCCAACGGCTGGCCTCCCTGCCTGATGTCCAGTGCAAGATCGGTCGCCTGGATCAGCTCGGTGGCGGCCAGGTTGGTCGCGCGCTCGATGACGTTTTCCAGTTCGCGGACATTGCCCGGCCAGTGGTACGCGCCCAAGCGTTCCAGCGCCTCGGCTGACAGGTCGCGCATGGGTTTCCTCAGCGACCGGGCGCAACGCGCGAGAAAATGCCGTGCCAGCATCGGCACATCTTCAAGGCGCATCCGCAGGGGCGGCACCGTCAGGCCCAGCACGTTGAGTCGGTAGTAAAGGTCCTCGCGAAAGGCGCCTTCGGCCACGGCCTGGCTCAGGTTGCGGTGGGTGGCGGCGATGATGCGGACGTTGACCCGCAACGATTTCTTCGCCCCCACGCGGGTGATTTCGCCTTCCTGCAGGACGCGTAGCAAGCTGACTTGCGCATCGAAGGACATGTCACCGATCTCGTCGAGGAAAATCGTCCCGCCGTCCGCCAGTTCGAACTTGCCCGCCGAGCCGCCGCGCGCCGATCCGGTGAACGCGCCTTCGACGTGGCCGAACAGTTCGCTCTGCACCAGGTCGCGGGGAATGGCGCCGCAATTCACTGCGACGAAAGGCCCGCCGCGACGCTCGCTGGCATTGTGGATGGCTTGGGCGAACAGCTCCTTGCCAGTGCCGCTCTCACCGAGAATCAGCGTGGTCGAGTCGCTGCGGCTGGCGATTCGGCCCAGGTGCAACGCGTCCTGGATAGCGCGTGAATGGCCCTGGATGGTTTCGAAGGTGTAGCTGGCCTGGGTGCCGATGATGCGGCGGGTGATTTCGCGGATGCGCCGGTTCTCGCGCAACGAAACAACGCGACCGCCCTGCTCCAGCGGACAGACCGACACCAGGCAGGCGAGGTGGCTTCGATCGTGCAGCTCGAACGTGCAGTCCAGGTCCCGCACCCCTTCCCCGGTGCTGCGCAGGATTTCACCGCTCAGTTCGGTCTGCCCCAGGCTCTGGAACGGCTTGCCCAGCCAGGCAGGGTCGACACGAAACAACTGCCGGGCGTAATGGTTGAGGGCCTTGATGTCGCCGTTTTCGTCCAACACCACCAAGCCTTCGTTGAGCACTTCCAGGACCGTTTGCTGTTCTTCCAGCAACGCATGCAGCGTCATTTGCCGGGCGACGGCTTCGGCCGCGGCCTGGACGGTGCCCAAGGTGTGGAAGTGAAACCAGCCGGGTTCGGCGGTCAAGGTCAACATCGCCAGCGTCCGACCGTGGGCGTCGCGGATCGGCGCGGCGGCGCAATGCATATGCCGCTGGCGCAGGCCTACACCGAAGTTCTCGCCAGCCAGCACATACACCAGACGGTCTTCAACCAGCGCCAGTCCGGTGCAGTTGGTGCCTTGTACCGTCTCCAGCAACCGACTGCCGATGGGCGTGAGGTCCAGGCCGCAGAAGTACAAGGTGGTGCCTTCGGCATCCGTCAGGTTGATATGCCCGTTGGGGTTGTAGGCAAGCAAGCCGCGCATGACCTGCGCCGCCGCGGCAATCAACAGTCGATTCGCCGCCAGCGTCTCGGTCAACTCAGCGGGCGCGACGAAACGGTACTCGCCGTCCTCCGGATCGAGGCCGGCATCGACGCTGCGCCGCCAGGAGTTCCAGATCACCTGCCTGACACCCGCGGGACGCTCGGTGATGCCCTTCAAGCAGGCGCGCCAGGCCTTATCCAGCGCCGGGCTTGATCCGCCATTCAACGACGCGGGGCCAAGGGCGGTCAGGTAGTCACGGTCTTCGAGGTTCAAGGCCATCGGCTGTGTGTTCATGGCGGGCTCTATGTTCATATTTTCGACATGTCAGTATAGACATGTCATTCAAATGAACACCCTTGCGCATCAACCATCAATAAAACCTATAGGTTTCAGTCAGTTAGAAACTGGCACAGCGCTTGCTCCCTACCTTGTACCGACAACGAGTCGCGAACAACAAAAAAAGGGAGTCATTCATGAGTACGTCGAACACCCTCCGCCTGGGCCTTATCGGTGCGGGTCGCATGGGCAGTTTTCACGGCCTGACCGCCGCTCGGCACATCCCAGGCGCATGCCTTGCCGCCATTGCCGATCCTACGCCGGGCCAGGCCGCACGCCTGGCAGCGGAACTGGGTGTGCAGAAGGTCTATACCGATCCGAAGCAGTTGCTGGACGACCCGGACATCGACGCCGTGCTGATCGCCGCGCCCGCCCGCAGCCACGCCGAACTGGTGATCAGCGCGGCGCAGGCCGGCAAAAGCGTGTTCTGCGAAAAACCCATGGCCATCACCCTTGAGGAAGCCGATCGTGCCATTGCCGCCGCTGCCGATGCGAGGGTGACGCTGCAAGTGGGTTTCAACCGGCGCTTCGCCAAGAGCTTCCGCACGGCCCACCTGGACGTGATCGCTGGCCGGATCGGCACGCCACAATTGCTACGCTCGCTGACCCGCGATCCGGCGCTGAACAATCCCGCTGCCTCGCCGCAATGGGTGATTTTCCTGGAAACGTTGATCCACGATTTCGACACGTTGCGTTATCTCAATCCGGGTGCCGAAGCGGTCGAGGTGTTTGTCATGGCCGACGCGCTGATTGCGCCGGATTTCAAACACAAAGGGTTCCTCGACACGGCAGTGGTCACGATTCGATTCGACAACGGCGCCATCGCCACGGCCGAGGCGAACTTCCAGGCCGTATACGGCTACGATGTTCGCGGGGAAGTGTTCGGCAGCGCCGGCATGCTGACCATGGGCAGCGTCAACGACGGCGACTTGCTGCGCTACCTGGCCAGTGGCGTGCAGGCCGATACCCAGCGCATGGACACCGACTTGCTGCGTGACGCCTATGTGGCCGAGCTCAATCACTTCGTCGATTGCGTGCGCAGCGGCGAAAAACCCCGCGCCAGCGGTGAAGACGCCCGGGCCGCGCTGGCGATTGCCCGCGCCTGCATCGAGTCTTTCCAGCAAGGCAAAGCGGTGCGTGTTCAAGGAGCGCTTTCATGAGTGTCATACCGTTCAAACTGGCGGTCAGCGCCGAGATGGTGTTCCTCGACCTGCCCTTTGTCGAACGCGTCAAACGCATCCACGCGCTGGGCTTCAGCGTCGAGATCTGGAACTGGACGACCAAGGACATCCAGGCCCTCGCTGCCACTGGCGCTGACTTCACGTCGATGACCGGCTACATCGCAGGCAACCTGACCGACCCCGAGGACATCCGGCAATTGCTCGAAAGCGCCCGGGAATCCTTGGCCGTCGCGGCGCAATTGGGGTGCCCGAGCCTGAACCTGCACGGCACCGGCCTGGGAGACCAGGGTTTGCCGGTAAAACCCGTCGCCCAAGCCACCGGCCGCATGTGGCTGAGCGCCTGCAAGACGCTGGAAAAAATCGCCCGCCTGGGGGAAGACGCCGGCCGGATGTTCCTGCTGGAAAACCTCAACACCGAAGTCGATCATCCCGGCACACCGTTCGCCCGCGCCGACGACACGTTGGCGCTGATCGAGGCCGTGGGCAGCCCGCACTTGAAGATGAACCTGGACCTCTATCACGCGCAGATCGGCGAAGGAAACCTGATCGAGCTGATCCAGCGCGCCGGCGACGCCATCGGTGAAATCCAGGTCGCCGATGTGCCTGGCCGGATGGAACCGGGCACCGGTGAAATCAACTATCCGGCGATTGCCAGGGCGTTGTCCGGCATGGGATACAGCGGTGTGGTCGGCCTCGAAGGCTGGGCCAGTGGGGACAGCGAAGTCGCGCTTGAGCGCTTCAGGCAGGCCTTTACGCTGGATGGGTGAGGTCCGTGCAGAAAAATTCTTGATGTCGTTCACTTCATAACAACAAAAGGAAAACCATCATGCGTCGTTGCACACTGCTGTTCGCCACGCTGCTCCTGATCTTCAGCCAATGGGCCGCCGCCGACTATCGCATCGGCGTCAGCATCGCCAGGGTCGACGATAACTTCATGACCTACGTGCGTAACGGCCTCGACGAGGCCGCCAAGAAGGACGGCGTCCAGATCCAGTTCGAGGACGCCCAGGGCGATGTGGTTCGCCAGCTCAACCAGGTCCAGGGCTTCATCAACCAGAAAGTGGACGCGGTCATCGTCCTGCCGGTGGACACCTCCGCCACCGCCAATATCACCCGCGCCGCGGTCGAGGCGAAGACGCCGCTGGTCTACGTCAACCGTCACCCCGACGAACGTACGCTGCCCAAAGGCGTGGTCACGGTGGCGTCCAATGACATCGAGGCCGGCCAACTGCAGATGCGTTACCTCGCCGAAAAACTGGGGGGCAAGGGCAACCTCGCGATCATCATGGGCGACCTCGCGCAAAACGCCACCCATGACCGCACCGAAGGGGTCAAGCAAGTGCTCAAGGACTTTCCCGACATCAAGGTGGTCGAGCAACAGAGTGCCGAGTGGCAGCGCAACAAAGGCATGGACCTGACCAGCAACTGGCTGCTCGCCGGCAGCCGTTTCGATGCCATCGTCGCCAACAATGACGAGATGGCCATCGGTGCGGCCATGGCGTTGCAACAGTCCGGCAAGGCCAAGGGTGAGGTTGCGATTGTCGGCATCGACGGTTTGCCGGACGGCCTCGCGGCGATCAAGCGCGGAATGTTGGTCGCCTCGGTGTTCCAGGACCCCAAGGCCCAGGCGACCAGCGCAGTACAGGCCGCCCTCAAGATGATCAAGGGCGAGCCGGTGGAATCCGAGGTGTGGGTGCCCTTCCAGTTGATCAAGCCTGAACAACTGGCGGTGTTCGAGCAGCGTTACAAGTAGCAACCTCGATACGGTGACGTTGTTCAGATGGCAAGACGATGGGTGGCGAGGGAGCTTGCTCCCGCTGGGCTGCGCAGCAGCCCTAAAAATCCTACGGTTGCTACGCAACCGAGCGGGAGCAAGCTCCCTCGCCACGGGTTGGTCGACTGCCTTGATGAACAGCGGTGATCAAGCGATGTGCAACGCCCTGCCCTTGGTCTCGGCGAGGGCATTGTTCAATGCCACGCGGAACAGTTCGACCAGCACATCGATTTCTTCGGCCTGGATGATCAGCGGCGGCAGGAATCGCACCACGGCGCCATGACGCCCGCCCAGTTCCAGGATGACACCCAGACGTAGGCATTGACGCTGGATGGCCTGGGCCAATGCGGTGTCCGCAGCGGGAACGCGGCTGTCGCTCGGCGTGTCGCTGACCACTTCCACGCCCACCATCAACCCGCGGCCGCGCACCTGGCCCAGGCAAGGGTATTCGCCCTGCAACTGGCGCAGTTGCTCCATCAGGCGCTGCCCCATGACCTCGGCGTGCCCTGGCAGGTTCTCGCTGATGATATGGCGCAACGTCGCGGCACCCGCGGCCATCGCCATCTGGTTGCCACGGAACGTGCCGGCATGGGAACCGGGTTTCCAAGTGTCCAGCTCTTCGCGGTAGACCATCACGGCCAGCGGCAGGCCGCCGCCGATGGCTTTGGAAAGCACCAGGATGTCCGGCTCGATGTCGGCATGCTGGAAAGCGAACAGCTTGCCGGTACGACCCAGGCCGGTCTGCACTTCGTCGATGATCAGCGCCACGCCATATTTGCGCGTCAACTGACGCAAGCCTTGCAGCCAGCGTACCGGCGCCGGGATCACCCCGCCCTCGCCCTGCACCACTTCCACGACCACCGCCGCCGGGGGCAACACGCCCGACTCCGGGTCGCTCAACAGCTGTTCGATGAAGTGCAGCCCGGCATCGATGCCGGCTTCACCGCCGATGCCGAACGGGCAACGGTAGTCATACGGGTATGGCAGGAACTGCACGTCGGCCATCAGCGAGCCCAGCGCCTGTTTCGGCCCCAGGTTGCCCATCAGGCTCAACGTGCCCAGGGTCATGCCATGGTAGCCGCCGGAGAACGTCAGGATCGGCTTGCGCCCGGTGGCGATCCGCGCCAGCTTCAGCGCCGCCTCGATGCCATCGGCACCGGTCGGGCCGCAGAACTGGATGCGCGCGTGACGGGCGAAGTTCTCCGGCAAGGCGTTGAACAGGTCCTCGACGAAGCGATCCTTGACCGGCGTCGTCAGGTCCAGGGTGTGCAAGGGCAAGCCGGAATCGAGCGTCTGGCGCATGGCCGCAATGGCCACCGGGTGGTTATGGCCCAGCGCCAAGGTGCCCGCGCCGGCGAGACAATCCATGAACAATTGACCCTGGGTGTCGCGCACATAAAGACCATGGGCTTCCTGCAGGGCCAATGGGATACGTCGCGGATAGGAACGCGCATTCGATTCCCGGGCCGCCTGGCGTTGCAGGTACGGATTGGTATTCAGTTCACGCGGCGCCTGGTGGCGGAACTGCTCCAGCGTGAAGGTGGCGCTGGAGGATGAACGGGGCTGGACACTTTCCATTTTGACTCCCTGAAAATGAGAACGCGGTCGTGGGCGATCAACCCTGTCCTTGTGCCTGCATGGCTTGGCGCAGGCTCAGCGGGCGCATGTCGGTCCAGACCTTTTCGATGTAGGCCAGGCACTCTTCCTTGCTGCCCTGCATGTCCACGGTGCGCCAGCCCTCGGGCACGCTGCGGTAGTCCGGCCAGATCGAGTACTGCTCCTCTTCGTTGACGACAACCAGAAACCGCGTATCCGGGCTATCCAAACTCATTGCTTGCTCCTTGACTGGCATGACGGGAAAGATCGCTACGATACAATACTAATGGTAGCGATTCTCATTAATATTTTAAAAAACTTACATGGCTCGCCTATTTCAAGGTCGGCGAACAGTCGCAAGACGCTGGTGTGCTGTTTATACTTCGCCCCCTCTGAACGATAACCCCTCTCAATTCGCGGTCACGGATGAGTCAATGATTCCCAGCCTTGCTCCGCTGTTCACCGGGCCGCTCGCAGCCTTCGAAGAGAAGCTGCAATTGCGCAGCCATCCGCAAACCGACCTGTCGGCGGACCTGTTCTTCCAGCCCGAGACGTTCAGCGCGTTCGTCGACGAACTGCTGGCGCGCTACAAGACCGATGAGCGCCTGGCCCTGGTGTCGCTGTGGTCCAAGTGGTATTTCAGCACCTTCCTCGCGCCGGTGATGGCGGCCAATCTGCTGCTGCAACGGGAGCTGCCGCTCGCCCTGAACGACGTCGGGCTGAAACTTGGCGACGACGCCAGGCCACAGGCCTTGCACCTGCGCGATGCCGGGCAACCCCTGCTGGAATGCATGGCCTTCGAACGGTTCCATACGCTGATCGAGCAGCACCTGGAACCGGTCATCGAAACGCTGGCGAGCGTCAGCCGCGCATCGCCCCGCTTGTTCTGGAGCAACGCCGGCAACACCTTCGAGTTCGTCACCACGCGGATCGACCTGCACCCCCTGGCCAACTCCGACAGCACCCTGCCCGCCCGGGAAATCCTCAGCGCCCGCCTGCGTCCCGATGGCCGGCGCAACCCGCTGTTCGCCCCCGTGCGCTATCACGACGTCGGCGAAGACGAGCCCCAGCGCCTGCGGCGGATCTGCTGCATTCGCTACCGCCTTCCCGGCGTCGGCTATTGCAGCAGTTGTCCCCTCGATGAATGCAAACGGCAGGATCAGGACGCCTGAGCGCGCCGATCATTTCGCCAACTGAAAGGGGCTCTCCGTCGCTCGGTCGTAATCAACGAGGTGACCGTAGTCGAGACGATAGATCCGGTCCGCGACGTCGAAATAACGGTCGTCATGGGTAATCGCGATCACTGTCTTGCCGGCCGCCTTCAGTTCGGGCAGCAACTCGTTGTAGAACACATGGCGGAACACCGGATCCTGGTCGGCCGCCCATTCGTCCAGCAGGAACACTTCACGGCCTTCCATCATCAGCAGCAGCAACGCCAGGCGTTTGCGCTGGCCTTGGGACAACGCGGTGGTGGACAGGCGTCCGGCGGCGAATTCGACCTTGTGGGCCAGCCCCAGGCGGTCGAGATAATGATCCACCCGAGCCTCCAGTCCTTCATGGTCGCCCGCCTCACCCAGCACATCGGCGAACAGATAGAAGTCGGCGAAGATCGCGGCGAAGTGCTCGCGGTGCCATTCGCTGGTGCTGGCATCAAGCACCACGCCATTGAGTGATACCTCGCCAGCAGCGGGCACATAGAGCCCGGTCAACAGCTTGGCCAGGGTCGATTTGCCGCTGCCGTTGCCACCGACGATGAAAATCAACTCGCCGCGCCGGATCGTCAGGTCGATCGGCCCCAACTCAAAAGCAAACTCCTCGTTCTTGCCGGCGTAACGGTAATGCACGTCCGACAGGCGCAGCTCGCGAAACGGCTGCGCCGCCTGCGCTGGCGTCTTGAACTCCACCGTCTCGCCCAGCGCCAGGGCGTCGATGGCCTGCAACGCAACATGGCCGCGAATGACCGCGGGAATGGCGTCGAGGATCATCGAGATCGGCGTGCGCAGGAACATGATCGCCAGGACGTAGCCGACCACCACCTGCTGGCTCAGCAACCCCAGCCCCTGGCCGAGGAAAAACAGCGTGCCGATCAGCACGAAGACCAGCAACGTCGTCCAGTTCAGGTTAATCGCCCACAAGGTGTCGGCGCGTACCGATGCGTCCAGCGAGGCCCGGGCGATGGGTTCGAGCTTGCGTTGATAAAGCAGGTGCCGGCGCTCCCGGCTCAGGCCCAGTTCGCAACGCCCCTGGATCGCGGCTTCGAACTGCTCGGTGAGTTGGTCGTCCTGTTGCCGGACGGCCTGCATCAAGGTCTTGACCTTACGTCCGAGCAGCACGTCAAGGCCGACGCCGGCGGCGATCACCGCTAGCGTCAAGGCGAAAAACGGCAGGCTCAACCAGGCCATGTACGCCAGCCCCGCCAACAACAGCAAGCCGTTGTACAAGGAAATCGGCAGTTGCTTGAAGGCCGTGGCGACGGTGGTCACGTCCTTGGTCAAGGCGTTGTAGATGCGTGGGCTGCCCAACCGCTCGATGCGTTCCAGCGCAGTGCCCAGCACCTTGCCCACCAGCCGCAGGCGCAGCTGGTACACCAGCCGATGGCCGATCTGCACCAGCAACCATTGCGAGGTGACCCCGCTGATGAACAACAACACCAACAAGCCACCGAACAGCAGCAAGCCCTGGCCGAGATTATCCAGCCCTTGTTCCAGGCAACGGTTGATGTAGCCGATCAGGCCGATACTGGTGGCCGCGCTCAAGGCACTGCTCAGCACCGCGAGGAAAATGCGCCACCGCGCGTCATGCAGCAGTTCTTTCAATAACATCATGGGACCGACACCACCTTGGCAGAGGTTTGCAACAGTAAAGGCAGCAGGTTTTCCGCCAGTCGCGGATCGCCGAGCATCTCATGATGCCCCACATCCAGCGTCCACTGGCTGACGGGTTGTCGTGCGAGGGCTTGCCACTGCGAGCGCAAGTCGCCGTGGGCATTGCCGCGCCATAGCCAGACCGGCACGTCGACGATGGGCAAGGCCTGCTCATACAAACGGGTCTTGATCGCGCGATATTGCGTCATCAGCGCCAGCAGCCCAGCATCCGCCGCTGCCCATTGCAGATGCCCGCGCACCTGCTCATCGTCCAACAACCGAGCGACACCCTCGGCATAGTCAAGGCCGGCCAACAGGCCAGTCAATCGCTCCCGTAGCGATTCTCCGATCGGCTGGCCGTGGCTGCGGCAATAAAACGCGAAATCGGCAATCAACTGACCGGCTTCGTCGCCCTCGCCGGCCAGGCTGCGCTGAGCATCATGATCGAGCACCACCAGGCCTTCGACGCTGAAGCCGCTGGCTTGCAGATGCGGCACCAGCAACAAGGCAAGGCGCGCCGCCAGGCTCCAGCCCAACAGCACCAGCGGACGCTCCTTGAGCTGGACCGGGATACTCGCCACGTATTGCCGCAACAGCGCGTCCATATCGTCGTCGGCCCAGCCATTTTCCAGGGCGGCAAGACCAAAGACTGAAACTTCGCCGCGCAGGTTGTCCACCAGCGGCTGATACGCCTGCAAGTGCCCTTGCGCGCCATGCACCACCAGCAAGGCCGGTGCCTGCGGGTCGGCATCGCCCAGGTTTTTCCATGGACCGCTGCTCTTCTCGCCCAGGCCCTGCACGAGATCACGCACTGTGTGCCGTTCGAACAAGAGGTTGGTCGGCAGGCTGAGGCCCAGCCGTTCGCGGATCAGCGACACCACTTTGATCGCCGCCAACGAATGCCCGCCGACGGTGAAGAAATTGTCGGTGACGCCCAGGTCATCGACACCCAGCACGTCGCACCAGATCGCGAGCACGGCGGTTTCCAGTTCGCCCACCGGCGCCACGCGGGTGTTCTGCAGGCGCTGCCGGGCGCGTTCGAGCAGGTGCTTGCGATCGAGCTTGCCGTTGCTGTTCAGCGGCAAGGCCTTCAGCGCAAAGATACCGCTGGGCAGCATGTAGTCCGGCAGTTGGCGAGCCAGGCTGGCGCGCAACGGGTCCGTCCCCTGGAACTGAACATCGTCCGTGACCACGAAGGCCAGCAACCGAGCGTGATCGCCTTCGCCATCCAACAGCACAGCCGCCTGCGATACGCCCGGCTGGGCCAGCATCGCTTGCTCGACCTCCGCCAGTTCAAGGCGAAACCCGCGGATTTTCACTTGCTGGTCGTTGCGACCCAGAATGCGCAGGGCTCCGTCGGCCTGGCGCAAGGCCAAGTCACCGGTGCGGTACAGGCGTTGACCGCTGGCGGGATCGACACCGAAGGCAGCGCCACCGACACTGCCGACGTAACCCCTGCCGACACTGGCGCCACTGATGCACAACTCGCCGGCCTGGCCGGATGGCACTGGCCGTTGCTGCTCGTCGAGCAAATGAACGCGGTTGTCCCCCAGCACCTCGCTCAAGGCGCAGCCATCCACGCCCTGCGCCAGATCAATGGCCCGCCACAGCACGCCGACGGTGGTCTCGGTCGGACCGTAGTGGTTATACAGCCGGCAAGTCGGTCCGGCTTGGGCCAAACGTGTCAGCAACGCCTCGCCGATCGGTTCTCCGCCCAGCACCAGCACTTGGCGCGGAAGGACGTCGGCGGCCTGCTCGCCCATCAAGGCTGCGAGGTGCGACGGGACGATTTTCAGCACGTCGAGGGGATAACGCCGAAGCTCTTCGGCAAAGGCCTGGGCGTCGGTCACGGTCGATTGCGCCAGCACGTGCACGCAGCCGCCCTGCAGCCACGCCGGGAACAACACGGTGTTGCCCAGGTCCGCGAGCAGCGAGGACACCAGCCCGTAATGCCCGCCCTCGGGCAGTTGCAGCGCACCGGTCACTTGGGTGACGTAATGACGCAATTGCCCTTGTTCGATCTGCACCCCTTTGGGCTTGCCGCTGGTACCCGAGGTGTAGAGCACGTAGGCCAGGTCTTGCGCAGTGCCGGAGTGCGGCGTATCGAACAGCGGCCCGTTGCTCGCCTGGGACCAGCACAGCGTGCGCGCCGACGTTTCCGGCGCCAGGCCCTCCAAGTGCAGCAGCAATGCCGGTTGAGCATCTTCGAGTATCCCGGCCAGGCGCAGCGGCGGCTGCTGGGGATCCAGCGGCAGATAGGCGGCGCCGACCTTGAAACAGGCGAGCATCGCCACCAGCATTTGCGCGCCGCGTGGCAGATACAGCCCCACCACCGCTTCACGGCCCACGCCCGCCTGATCCAGGCTGCCGGCGACGCGGTCACTCAGGGCATCGAGTTCAGCGTAGGAAAACAACTGGTCGGCATAACGCAGCGCCGGCCGATTGGGGTGTGACTGGGCGTGCCGGCGCAGGGCCGCGACGATGTCCAGGTCCGCTCCGAAGTCAGGACGCGTCGACGACGCCAGGGACTCCTCGGGCAGACGCGCATCGAAGCCGTCGACAAGTCCATTGGGTGATTGCACCAATTGGCCGAGCCAATGTTCGAGACGCTTGAGCAACGCCTGCATTTGCTCGTCGCGATACACCCCGCAATCATAGGCCAGCGCCAGCTCGCCATTGCCCTGGGCGTCAAGGCTCAATTGCAGTTGCAGCTCGACCGGCGTGTCGAACGACAGCCACTGCAACGCGCCCAGTTGCGGCACGTGCACTACCTGCAACCCGGCCTGGAAACTGGCCCGCCACTCCGGCAACAACTGCGCCTGGCCGACGTATTCCTGCCAGTCGACGGCACTCTCCAATTGCCGGGCCAGTTGCCGGGCCAGGTTCACCAGGGTGCTGTGCTCGGACAGTTGCACCACCATCGGCAACGTCTGTTCGAACACCCCAAGCGCGCCGGTCAATTCCTCGTAGTTGTCACGGGGGTCGTGCTGCACACCGAGTTGGCCTTGGCGTTGGCCGTTGAGCCTGCCTAGCAGCGATCCCCAAGCGGCTAGCACCAGCTGTTCGATGGCCACGCCTTCACGATCGGCCAATGCCGTAAGCAGCGGCGCAAGAGTCGGCGCCAGTGGCTGGCGGACCACCGCGTGACGTCCGCTGGCAATACCGTAGCGCTCGACGAGGCGCATGCCCGGGATGTCCTGCAAGGCCAGGTTGCGCCAGAACTGCGCGCCCTGCTCGGCGTCTTCATCCAGTTGCAGGCCATTGATCCACTCGACGTAGTCCGCGTACTGCATAGGTTCGTCATCGAGCAACGCGGCGCGACCGAGCAAGTGCTCGCGCAACTGGACCAGGCTGCGCGCGTCCAGCGAGTACACCGGGACCGCCAGCAACAGCTGATCATCGAGCAGCCAGGCGAGCATGTCGGGCTGTTCGGCCTGGCAACGACGCTGGGCCTCGTCCAACCATTTTTGCCCATCGTGGCCGTCGACCGTGCGCCCCTGGCGCCAGTCCAGGCGCAATGCCTGGGGCTCGATCACACGTTGGCGCAACCCGGTGGCGCCCAGCGGACGCTCGTAGCGCAGGCACAGCGCCTGGTGCTGCGCCAGGCTGTCGCGCAAGCATTGCTCGACGGTGCCTTCGGCAACGCCTGTCAATGACATGCGCACCCAGCGCCAGGCGTGCGGATTGGCCTGGGCCAGTTGTTTCTGCTGGGGTGAAAGCGTGAGTCCAAGGTCCATCATGGGGTCAACTCTTCAAGTGTTTCTTCGATCTGCGCCGGGGCGGCCATGACTTGGTGGCGGGCATAGATTTCACCCATCGCCACGACGATTTTGCGCTCGCCCTCGAACGGATCCCGGGCGTGCGCCGCCAGCATGTTATCGAGCATCACCACGTCGCCCTGTTGCCAGTCGAAGCGCACCGCGCAACGGTCGTAGGCGGCATTGATGGCGTCGATCGCCGCCGGTTCGAGCTCCGAGCCGTCACCGTAGAACACTTGCCTCGGCATGGCGGACTCGCCGTCGCGCAGGAACTGTTCGCGGATATCCGCATCGAGAAATGCCGGATGGTACAACTGGATCTGGTTGAAGAAGCTCTCTTCGCCCGTCAACGGGTGCAAGATCACCGCCGGGCACACCTGGCGGGTGTGCAGGTCGTTGGCGCCGCGCCATTGGAACTCTATGTTGCTCTCACGGCAGATCCGCTCGACCTCGGCCCGATCTTCGGTCTGGAAGAAGTGCTGCCAACTGACGTCCAGGCTGGTGCTGAAATTGCGTACATACATCAGTTGCTTGCGGCGCAGGTTGGCCTGCAGCCAGGCCGGCAGGTCACGATAGACCTGGCGGCTGTCGACGATCGGCGTCGCGCCACCGGACGTCGCCGGCGTCTCGCAGTAGAACCACTGCCGACGTGGCCAGCGGTGTTGGTGCGCACTCTCGTTATGGAACAGGATCATCCGATCCTTGGGGTATGGCGTCGACTTGTAGATGTTCTTGCCGCCCTCTTTCTTCGGCAAGTCACCGTACTGTCCGTACAACTGCGGACACAGCGCCTGGCAGAACGCCTCGAAGTCCGCCGGGGTCGGCAGGTCGAAGCCACGGAACAGGATGCCGCCATGCTCACGCAACCAGTTCTCGACCTTGTCGCGGTTGGCTTCGGCCCAGATGGCCGGGGCCAGCTCGCGGTCGCGCAGGGAAACCAGCAACGGAAACTTCGAGTCCTCTCGCAGAGGTCGGGCTTCGATGGGCTCCCGGGTCGCCGCCGATCCGCTCTGGCGCATCTTGCCCAATTTGCTCATTTTGCGTTGCAGCGGATTGTCCGTGGACATGGCAGCAGCTCCTTTTACAGTCGCAATCATGGTATCGATGGGGGTGTCCGGCGCGCCAAGGGCCAGTTCCAGCAGCGACTCGAAAGCGCCGCGCAAGCGTTCGACGGTGGCCGGGCGGAACAGGCTGGTGCGGTACACCCAGCGCAGGCTGATCGCATCAGCGTCTTCGCTGGCGAACAGCGCCATGTCGAACTTGGAATGGTGTTGCTCGCCCGTCAGCGGCTCGACCTGCAGATTGCCCAGTTGGCGCTGCTGGCGCGGCGTGTTGTCGAGCACGAACAGGGTCTGCAAGAGCGGGTGCACATTGGCCACGCGCGGCAGCTCCAGGCATTCGACGACCCGTTCGAACGGCGTGTCCTGCCAGGCGAACGCTTGCAGGCACAGCTCGCGGACTTGCAAGGCTTGCTCACGGAAGCTCAATTCCGGTTGCACACGGATACGCAAGGCCAGCAGGTTGACGAAGAAGCCGATCAGCGATTCGGTGGCCGGATGGTCACGGTTCGCCACGTCCGTTCCGATCACCAGGTCGCGGCCCTGCGTCTCGCGTTGCAGCACAGCGGCGTAGCACGTCAGCAGGACCATGAACGGCGAAGTGCCGCTGTCCTGGGCGAAGGTTTTCAAGCGGCCCACCGTGGCGGGCGACAATTGGAAATCCACCGCCGCCCCGGCGCCGCTGTCACGCTCCGGACGTGGAAAATCGAACGGCAGTGGCACCTGCGCGGGGATGCCCGCCAGGGTCCGTCGCCAGAAATCCAGGCCTTCGCGCTGACGCAACTGGACCGCAGCCGAACCTTGCCAAACGGCGTAGTCGACGTACTGGATCGGCAATGCTTGCTGGGCCGGCAGCACGCCGGAGCTGTAGGCCTCGTAACCTTCGATCAGCTCATCGACCAGCACCGCGCCGGACCAACCGTCGGAGGCGATGTGGTGCATGACCATCTGCAACACATGATCCTCTTCGCCAAGGCGATACAGGACCACCCGCAGCGGCGCGTCGTTGCCGAGGTCGAATGGTCGCAACGCCATGTCCCGGGCGTCGACTGTCCACTGGTCTTCAGTCGACGCAACGGCTTCCAGGACCACCGTCGACTGCGGGTGGATGCGCTGGCGCAACTCGCCGCCACGGGAGTGATAGGTGGTGCGCAGGATGGCATGGCGATTCACCAACCGCTGCAACGAACGCTCCAAAGCCTGGGCATCCAGTTGCCCACGCAAACGGACGTTGCTGCTCATGTTGAAGCTGCTGTCGGCCAGATCCAGTTGTTGCATCAACCAGACCCGTTGTTGCGCCGAGGACAGTGGCTGTTCGATGCCTTGGTCAACCGCCGGAATCGTCAGGGAAGCCAGATCCTGCTCGGCGGCGAGGCCCTCGATTCGCTCGGCCAGTTGCGCCAACACGGGTGTTTCGAACAACCAGCGCAAGGGCACCTCGAAGCCCTGCTCGCGCAGGCGACCACGGACCTGGGCGGCCATCAGCGAATGCCCGCCCAATCGGAAGAAATGCCCGTCGGCTGGCACATCCCGCACGTTCAATATCGAAGCCCAGATCTGCGCCAGCAAGGCCTCGCTGGCCGACAGTGCGCGCCCGGTCGCTGGCACGCTGCCGACAACCGATTGCAAGCGCGGCAGTTGTTTGCGATCGACCTTGCCATTGCTGTTGAGCGGCAGTCGGTCCAGTGCTTGCAGGTGCGTCGGCACCATGTAGACCGGCAAGCGCGCCTGCAAATACTCGCGTACAGCCGCTTCATCAGGTGCAGCGTCCGGATCCGCGACCCAAAACGCGACCAGGTGCTCGCCTTGCACCGCCACGACAGCTTGCAGCAACTGGGGATGGCTGAGCAGGACGGCCTCGATTTCCCCCAGCTCGATGCGATAGCCACGCAACTTGATCTGGTCGTCGGTCCGTCCCAGGTAGTACAGCTGGCCGTCAGGCTGCCAGCGCGCCAGATCGCCAGTGCGGTACAAGCGACCGCCGTGACCGAACGGGTCGGCAATGAAACGCTCGGCGGTCAGCCCCGGCTGCCCGGAGTAACCCCGGGCCAAGCCGTCCCCGGCGATATAGAGTTCACCGACGCAGCCTGGAGGCACTTCGCACAGGTGTTCATCGAGGACATGGCAGCGGGTGTTGAGGAGCGGCCGGCCTATCGGCGCCACTGGCAATTGCAGCGCGTCGATGGGCGTCTGGGTCGACCATACCGTGGTCTCGGTCGGGCCGTAGACGTTGATCAATCGAGCGACATGCTGCTTCAGTTCGCTGGCCAGTTCCGCCGACACCGCCTCGCCGCCGGCCAGGGCCAATCGCCCTTCCAGCACCTGGCGATCACCTTGCAACAACATCGCCCAGGTGGCGGGCGTGGCCTGGATCAGATCGACCGATTGTTCCTTGATCAAGCGTGCCAGCAACTGCGGATCCTGGCGCTGTTCCTCGTCCGCCAGTACCACGGCGCCACCACGCACCAGCGGCAGGCATAGCTCCAGGCCGCAAATGTCGAAGGTGACGGTGGTCAAGGCCAGGTAACGCTGCACATTGTCCAACGGCAAGGCCTGCTCCATGGCCAACAGGAAGTTGGCGAAGTTGCCACGACTGATCTGCACGCCCTTGGGCTGTCCGGTGGATCCCGAGGTGTAGAGGGTGTAGGCCAATTGCCCGAGGTGCGTCGGCAGTCCCGGCGCCTGCGCGGCGAATTGCGCCAACGGCAGGTCCGTCCACGGGCAAACGCGCAGCTCGGCAGGCCAATCGGCCGTCGCCGAATCGCAAAGCAGCAAATGCGGCTGCGCCCGGTTGAGCACCTGCGCCTGGCGGGCCGGGGGATGGGCTCGATCAAGCGGCAAATAGGCGGCACCGGCCTTCTGGATGCCCAACATACACACCAGCAAGCGTTCATCCCGAGGCAGGCAGAAGGCAACCAACGATTCGCGCCCGACGCCCTGGGCCAGCAACCAATGGGCCAAGCGGTTGGCTTGGGCCTCCAGCGCGGCGTAGCTCAGTTGACGGTCGGCGCAGTACACGGCGATGCGCTCGGGATGCACGGCGGCTTGCACTTCGAAGCGCGTCACCCAATCCGCTTCGCCATGCAATGGCAACGACTGCCCTTCAGTCGCCAAGGCCGCAACCGAGCACAGCGGGATCTCCAGCAAGCGCGCATCAAGATCCAGGCTCGCCAGGCTGGCGAGCAACGCCTGGTAATCCTCCACCAGACGCCGAGTGATGTCGGGTCGCAACAATGCCGTCGCGTATTCGACGATCAAACCGGTGCTCGCCTCGGCACCGCGCCCTTGGGTGAACAGGTTGAACGTCAGGTCGAACTTCGCGCTCACCACGCCACCCGGCAGCGCCAACGCCTGGGCACTGATGCCGGGCAGGTCCAGGCTGCGGGAATCCTGATGATCGACCTGATAGTTGAACATCGTCTGGAACAGCGGTGTGCGATCCAGGCTGCGCTCGACATCCAGCACGTCCAACAACTGCTCGAACGGCAGCGATTGATGGGCCAGGTCCTCGCTCAGCTTGCTGTTCAGGGCTTGGACGAACGCTTGCAGGCTCTGGCGGCCATCGATCTGCACACGGTGGGCCAGGGTGTTGACGAACAGCCCGACCAACGCCTGGCTCTCGACTGATTCACGCCCCGCCACCGGCAAGCCCACGGCAAAATCATTGCGCCCGCCGTGGCGCCAGAGCAGCAGCTGATAAGCCGCGAAATACAGCACGAACGGCGTGACGCCAAGCGCCCTCGCCCGGGCTTCGACCGCAATGCTCAGCGAGCCGGGCAGGACATATTCGTCTCGCGCGCCAGCGTACGCCTGCACCGCGGGACGGGTGGGTTGCTCGGGCAGTTCCAGCGGCTCGTTGCCCAGGCCTTCCAGGCGCTGTTGCCAATAGGCCAACAAGTCCTTGCCATGCGTGCCCTCCAAGCGTTGCCGCTGCGTCTTGATCAGCGGCAGCAAAGCGCTTGCCGCCGGCAGGCTCCTCTCTTGATAAAGCGCTGCCAGGTCCTGGACCAGCAAGCCCATGGACCAGCCGTCCACGGCGATGTGGTGCACGTTGAACAGCAGGCGGTACTCAGCGGGTGCAATACAAAACACATCGATGGCCAGTAGCGGCCCCTGCGTGAGGTCGAACACGCGCTTGGCCGCGCTGGCAATGCTCGCTTGCTGTTCCGAGTCACTCAGGGCGCCGATGTCATGGACGCTGAAGATCGGCGCGGCCATATCGTCCAGGCGCTGCCAGACTTGCCCTCGTTCTTCGAAGAAACGGCAGCGCAACGCGTCATGACGGGCCACCAGCGCCTGGCAGGCGCGTTGCAGGCGAGGCACATCCAGCTCGCCGCGCAAGGCCAGCAACTGGGTGACGTTGTAGGCGGTTTCAGCCGGCTCGAACTGCTGCATGAACCACACCCGTTGCTGGGCATGGGACAGCGGCTGCGGTTGCTCCCCATCGCCGTTCGACTCAACGGCTTCAACGACCGGCGCGACGACCGGCGCGAGCACTTTGGCCAGTTGCCGAGGGGTCGGGTTTTCCAGCAATTGCCGCGGCATCAGGCGCAGGTCGGCCTGACGCAAACGCGCGATCAACTGCAAGCTGAGAATCGAGTCGCCGCCCATGGCAAAGAAATCGGCGTCCGGCCCCAGGCCAGGTTGTCCGAGCATCTCGCGAAAAGCCGTCAGCACGGCAAGCAATGCCGGCTCGGCGCGGCAGTCGATGCACAGGGCCATGGCTGCCAGGGTCGGATGCTGCAAGACATCCCGCGGTTGCAGCTTGAGGCCTTCCCGGGACGCCAGGCCGATCAATTGCAGACTGAGGATCGAGTCCCCGCCGAGGGCGAAGAAATCGTCCGTGCGGCCGACCTGCGCACACCCGAGGACCTGGCACCACAGTTGCGCCAGGCGCTGTTCGGTGGCGCCGCTCGGTTGCTCGGCGGCTTCGGCGGCTGGTTCATCGGTGGCCGGATCAGGCAATGCACGCCGATCCAACTTGCCGTTGGCCGTCAATGGCAGCGTGTCCAGTGCCAACCAATGGGCCGGCACCATGTGCTCCGGCAGTTGACGCTTGGCTTCGGCTTGCAGTGTGGCCAAGGTTTCGGTGGTCATCGTAGGGCTGAGATAGGCCACCAGTTGCGTCCGCCCTTTTATCTCACACGCCAGCACCGCGCCTTCGCGAACCTGAGGCTGGCCATTGAGCCAGGCACTGATCTCGCCCGGTTCGACACGGAAACCGCGGATCTTCACTTGGTCGTCCTGGCGCCCGAGGAACACCAGACCCCCATGGCGATCCAGGCGAACCCGGTCACCGCTGCGATAAAAACGCTGGCCGTGGGCATTGGAGCCGAACGCACGCGCCGTCAATTCAGGCTGACCGAGGTAGCCTTGGGCAACCTGGGGACCACCGATCAGCAGCTCACCGGCGACACCGAGCGGCACCGACCGGTCGTGGCCATCGACGATACGCAATTCACAGCCGGACAGCGGCTGGCCCAACGGCAGATACTGCCCCGCTTCGAACACGTCGGCGTCGAAGATTTCTCCGCAGACCACACCGACCGTGGTTTCCGACGGGCCATAGTGGTTGAAAACGCGCAGTTGCGGCGCCAGTTCACGCACCTTGGCGAACAGCGCCTGGTCGAAACCTTCGCCACCGAGGATCAACAGGTCCTTGGGCAAGACACGACGGGCGTCGTCCAGTGCCAGCAAGCCACGCAGATGCGAAGGGGCGATCTTCAGGCAGTCCACCGGATGCTGGTCGAGAAAATCCGCCCAGCCGGGCGGATCGAAGGCCAACGGTGCCGGTGGCAAGACCAGCGTGTCCCCTGCGTTGAGCGCGGCGAAAACCGAGGTCAAGCCAAGGTCGGCGGCGACGGTTGCCAAGGTCGCCCAACGACTGCGCGGTTTGGCTTGCAAGCGTTGGCCGACGGCATTGGCATAATGCGCGAGGTTGGCATGAGTGACCTGCACGCCTTTCGGCTGGCCGGTCGAGCCCGAGGTGTAGATCAGGTACGCAGGCAATTGCAGCTGGCTGAGGCTTTGGTTCTGGCCGATGTTCGCATTGACAGACCAGTCGGCGGCGCTCAGCACCAGGCGCGGGAGGTCCACGCCGGTCTCGGGCGCTTGCGCCAATGTCAGCCACAGGCTCGCGCCGCTGTCTTGCAGCAGTTGCGCGAGTCGCCGGGCCGGTTGCGCCGGATCGAGAAACAGGCAAGTCGCACCACGCTGCCAGCACCCCAGGGTCGCCAGCAGTTGTTCGGCACAGCGCGGCATGCACAGCGCGACCACCTGCCCCGGCCCAACACCCTGCCCGGCCAGCCGTGCGGCCATCTGACGACTGGCCGCGCCAAGCGTGGCGTAATCGATGCTCTGCTCCGCGCTGCACAACGCCACCGCGTTCGGCGTGTGCGTGGCCCAGTGCAGCACTTGCTGGTCCAAGGGCAACGCAGTCGCTTCCAGGGCAGGACCGCGCAGTTCGCTCGGCGTGGACACCAGTTGCAGCTCCGACAGGCGCCGCTGCGGATGAGCCGAGCCCTCGTGGAGAATCGCCAGCAAGTCGTCGAGCATTTGCTCGACCGTGGCCGCGTCGAACAATTCGTCGCTGTATTCCAGTTCGCAGCGCAGCTGTGCGTCAGCGGTACGGACCATGCGCAACGTCAGGTCGAAACGCGCGTGGCGTTGCGGCGGGTCGAGCACTTCGACCGCCACGCCGGGCAAGGCCAGGGTGCGGCTTTCCGGCAGATCGACCTGGACGAACATGACCTGGAACAGCGGGTTCGAACGCGGGCGCTCAAGGCTTTCGAGGATGTTTTCGAAGGGCAACTGCTGATGGTCGAACGCCGCCGCAACGGTGTCGCGAGTGCGCACCAATGCACTGCCGAAGTCCGGGTTGTCTTGCAGGCGCTGGCGAATCACCAGGGTATTGAGCAATGGGCCGATCAACGGTGCGAGTTCCGGACGGTCACGTTGCGCCGCCGAGGTGCCCAGGCACAGGTCCGTCTCGCCGCTGTAGCGCGACAGCAGGCAGCTGAACGCTGTCAGGCCGTAGATGTACAGCGTCACCCCGTGATTACGGACGGCCGCCTCGATCGCCGTTGTGAGGTGCGGCGGGAGTTCCCGGGCCAGGACCGCGCCACTGTGGCGGCGTTGTGTGGTCAAGGGGCGCGGGCGGTCCAGCGGCAACGCCATTGGCGCCGGTGCATCGGCCAGTTGGTCGCGCCAAAAATCGATGTGCTGTTGGCAACTGTCGCTGTCCAGCCATTCACGCTCCCACGCGGCGTAATCGGCGTATTGGATGGCCAACTCGGGTAGCGCGACAGCCTGGTTCGAGGCGAGCGCCCGGTAAGCCCCCGCCAATTCGAGGGTGAGTTGCTGGGCCGACCAGGCGTCATAGGCAACGTGGTGAATGGTGAAAAACAGCCAGGTGGAATGCTCCTGGGCGTCGCTGAATGCTTGCCAGCGCCAAGGCATCGACTGCGCCAGGTCGAAGGGTTCGGCGAGTTGGCGGGCGTATTCATCGGCGCACCATTGCTCGTGTTCGGATGCGGCGACGGTCAAGCGCTCGACGCCCGGCAGCTGCACCTGTTGTGGCGCGCAATGGGGCTGCAACTGTCCGCTGGCATCAGGGCTGTAGCGCGTGCGCAGGATCTGGTGGCGATCGACCACCTGCTGCATTGCCTGCTGCAAACGCGCGCCGTCCAGGCGTCCATCGAAGCGCAGCACCGAGCACAGGTTGTAGAGCGCGCGACTGCTCAGCGCTTCAGCCGACAGGAAACGCCTTTGCGCCTGCGCCAACGGCCTGTGCTCGCCGTCGTCGAGCACGGCGGGGACAATCGGCAGGCGCCAGCTGTCGATGCCCTTCTCGGCCAGGCGCTGGCGAAAGACCTTCTTCTTGTCCGCGGGCAAGGATGCCAGCCGCTGCGCAATCTCCAGGAAAGCTTGTTGCGTCATCGTACTCATCCTCACATTTCCATCTCGGCCAACAGGCGCTGCATTTCGTCCAGGGCTTCGTCGGTCGACGGCCCCTGGGGTTTTTCTATCTGTTCGGCGAGCGCGGCGATCGTCGGGTTCTGGAACAGGCTGCGCAGTTCGAGCTTGACGCCGAAACGGCTCTCGACTTGCGTCATCAAGCGCATGGCCAACAACGAATGACCGCCCAGCTCGAAGAAGCTGTTGAACACCCCGACCTGCGGCAACGCCAGCAGCTCCTGCCAGATGTCCGCCAATTGCTGCTCCAGCTCGCTGCGCGGCGCTACACCCTGGATCGCCACCGGCTGCGGTGCCGGCAAGGCCTTGCGATCGATCTTGCCGTTGGCGTTAAGGGCCAGGCGCGGCTGTTCGATGAAGCCAGCCGGAATCATGTAGCCCGGCAACACGCCTTCCAGATACCGACGCAGCGCCGCCTGATCGACCGGGTTCGGTGCCTGCAACCAGGCAAACAGACTCTGACTGCGCGAGTCGATCATCACCACCGCCTCCTCCACGCCGGGGTAACGGCGCAGCAGCGATTCGATTTCACCGGGCTCGATGCGGAAACCGCGCACCTTGACCTGGAAATCACCGCGACCGACATAAGCCAGCCGCCCGTCGTTGCGGCGGCGTACCAAGTCGCCGGTGCGGTACATGCGGCTACCCGCTTCGCCGGCATAGGGGTCGGGCAAATACGCCGCCGCCGTGGTGGCCGGCGCGTGCTGGTAACCCCGGGTGACGCCGGAGCCGGCGATATACAGCTCGCCCGTCGCCCCCAGCGGCACCGGGCGGAGCATGTCGTCGAGCACGTAGCAGAGGGTATTGAGCAGAGGCATGCCGATGTCGGCGACGCCGGACGGCACGTCCTGCAATGCCTGGGTGGTCGACCAGACGGTGGTTTCCGTCGGGCCGTAGGCGTTGATCAGCGCCACGCCACGGCTGCGCAGTTCATTCACCAGCTCACCGGGCACCGCCTCGCCACCGATCAGGCCACGCAGCGGCGGCCAATCGACCTGGCCGGTTTCCAGCAGTATCTGCCAACCCGCGGGTGTGGCCTGGAATACCGTGGCCCGGCGCAGCAGCCCGAACAATTGATGTCCATCAACCACCTGCTCGCGGCGCGCCAGCAGGATAGCCGCGCCGTTGACCAGCGGCAGGAACAGCTCCGGCTTGCACATATCGAAAGCGTACGTGGTGCTGGCGAGCCAGACATCCTCGGCGCCGAGCGGCAGCAAGCGATCGAGGCCGGCCAGCAAGTTGCTCAGGTTGCCCCGGCTGACCTGCACGCCTTTCGGTGTGCCGGTCGAGCCCGAGGTGTAGATCACATAGGCGCGCTGCTGCGCATCGATCGGCAACGCGAGGTTGGCGTCGCTGCGGGTGTCCAGCGGCAACCGGTCGAGCAGGACGTGATCGACGTCGCCTAAAGCCTCGGCGCACAGGCTTTCGCTGAGCACCAGGGCCGGACGCGCATGCCCGATGATGAAGCCCAGCCGCTCGCTCGGGTGCTGCGGATCCAGTGGCAGGTACGCCGCGCCGGCCTTGTGGATCGCCAGCAGGGTTGGCAGCAGCCATGGGCCACGACTCAGGCAGACGGCAACCAGGTCATCGGTGCCGACACCTTGCGCACGCAGCCAATGGGCCAGGCGATTGCTGATGGCGTTGAGTTGCGCGTAGCTCAGTTGCTGGTCCTGGCAATCCACCGCCAGCGCCTCGGGCGACAGGACGACCTGCTGTTCAAAACGGGCGATGACGTCCATCACCGGCGCCAAGGATTGCGCAGGTCGATTCCATGGGCGCTGGGCCAAGGCATGATCGGCGTTGGCCAGGTCGATGTCCCAGAGACGCGCATCCGGTTGTTGCAACATGCCTTCGAGCAGGCAGCGGAACTCATCGGCATAACGTTGTGCGGTGTGTGCCAGGAACAGGTCGGTGTTGTATTCCAGCACGCATTGCCAGTCCTCGCCCTGCTGCTCGATGTGCAGGCCGATGTCCACCAGGGCACTGTCGCTTTCAACGTTGAGCCGCTGTGCCGGCAAGCCGGCGAAATGCTGCTCGAGCGTTGCGTTGGCGTCGCGCTGGATCAGGTTGAACAACGCCTGGAACAGCGGCGTGTGGCTGAGATCGCGGCGCACTTGCAGAGCTTCCACCAAGCGTTCGAACGGCACGTCGGCATGCTGTTGCGCCGCCAGGTGCGTGGCTTGCAATTGCTGCCAGAACTGCTCGACCGATTGCCGGGGATCGAGGTGGCTGCGCAGGACCTGGGTGGTGGCGAAATAGCCGATCAGGTTGTCGGTGTGGGCCTGATGTCGATGGGCGACCGGCAGGCCGATCCAGATGTCCCGTTGGCCCGAGTGTCTGGCCAACAAGGTTTTCCAGGCGGCCAGCAACGGTGCGAAAGCGGTCAGGCCGTGGCGCTGCGCCGTCTCGCGCAGGCGCTTGACCAGGCTCGCCGGCAGGTTGAAGCGCAGGCGCTGGCCCTTGTAGCCCTGCTCGGCGGGCCGCGGCATGTCGGTCGGCAGGTTCAGCACCGGCGGCTCGCCCGCCAAGGTACGGCGCCAGTAGTCAAGCTGCGATTCGATCCGCGCCTGCCCCGCGGGGCTTTGCCAACTGGCCGCGATGTCGAAAAACTGCAGCGGCAAGGCTGGCAGGCAAGCGTCGCGTCCTTCCAGCAAGGCTTGGTAGATGTGTTGCAGTTCGGCGAAGAGGATTTCCAATGAGCGCGCATCGGCAATGATGTGGTGCAAGGTCACTTGCAGCACGCTTCGGCCCGGGCCTTGGTACACCCGCACCCGCCACAGCGGCGGCGCGGTGAGGTCGAACGGACGCTGCGCCTCCTGGCTGAGCTTCTGGGCGAAGCCGCTGGAATATTCGTCGTTTTCCAGCGGTTCGAAGCTCAGCGGCATCGCGCCGAGGTCTTCGACATGCTGGCGTGCGCCCTCGGCGGTGTCGCTGAACACCGTCCGCAGGCTGTGTTGGCGAATCACCAGGTGCGCCAGCGCCTGTTCCAGCAATGCGGGTTGCAGGAGGCCGTCCAGGCGCAAGGCCAGGGACAGGTGATAGGCCTGGGTATCGCCCTGCAAACGGTCGAGGAACCACAAGCGTTGCTGAGTGAAATGCAACGGTGCGAGGGGGGCTTCGAACGGACGCAGAATGCCGTCGGCCTCGGTGCTGGCCTCGGCCAATGTCGCGGCGAGGTCGCGCAGCACCGGTTGTTCGAACACGCTGCGCAACGGCAGGCGCCGACCATGCTGTTCGGCGATTCGTGCCACCAGCCGCGCCGCCAACAGCGAGTGCCCGCCCAGGGCAAAGAAATTATCGTCCGCGCCAACGTCGGTGCATCCCAGCAGCTCTTGCCAGAGGCCAGCCAAGGTCTGCTCCCACTCGCTCGACAATGCGCCCTGCTGGCCGTCACGCTGCTGCGGTGCTGGCAGAGCCTTGCGGTCGACCTTGCCGCTGGGGCTCAACGGCAGGGTGTCGAGGCGAACGAATTGGCTGGGCAGCATGTAGTCCGGCAACTGTGCGCCGAGGCTGGCGCGCAGCGTCGTTTCGTCCAGCGCATCGCCAGCGTAGTAACCCACCAACCGCGCCGATTCCCCGCTGCCGAGCAGCACCACGGCCGCCTCGCGAACCCCGGGGACGCGGGACAACAGCGCTTCGATCTCACCCAGCTCGATACGGAAACCCCGCAGCTTGACCTGGAAGTCCAGGCGCCCGAGGTAATCCAGGCTGCCATCGCTATTGCGGCGCACCCGGTCACCGGTACGGTACATGCGCGCGCCGGCCACGAACGGATCCGGCAGGAACGCCGCGGCGGTCAGGCGCGCGGCAGCGAAATAGCCGCGACCCAGGTTGGCCCCGGCCAGGTACAGCTCACCGGGCACGCCGGCGGCGACCGGTTGCAGGTCGGCGTCGAGCACGTAGGCGGAGGTATTGGCCACCGGTTGCCCGATCGGCACCTCGACCGCGCTTTCGTTGCCACTGCGCACTTCGAAGGTGCTGTAGACGGTCGCTTCCGTCGGCCCGTAGCCGTTGATGACCTTGGCGCCCCTGCCCTCGATGGCTTCGGCCAGCGCGCACGGCAGGGCTTCGCCACCGGAGACGGCTCGCACGCCCTGCCAACTGCGCGAGGTGTGCGCCACCAACATCCGCCAAGTGGCCGGCGTGGCCTGCATGACGGTGGGTTGTCCGGTCAGCAACAATTGATCGATCGCTTGCGGATCCCGCGCCTGCTCCCGATCGGCCAGGAGGATGCTGGCGCCATGGGCCAAGGGCAGGAGCAACTCGACGATGGCAATGTCGAACGTCGCGGTGGTCAGGGCCAGGACCCGGTCGCGGGGCGTCATCGGCAAGACCTGATCGACGGCCAGCATCAGGTTCATCAGGTTGCCACGGCTGATCGCCACGCCTTTGGGCCGGCCGGTGGAACCCGAGGTGTACAGCACGTAGGCGAGTTGACCGGCGATGCAGGCCACAGGCTTGCACGGGAGGGCCGAGCCGCTGGCGTCGATGTCCAGCAACGGCAGCCCGGTGTTCCACTGCGCCAACACGCCGAGGCTCGCGGTGGTGCCCAGGCATAACGTGGGCTGCGCCGCTTCGAGAATGTGACGGCCACGCTCCGGCGGCGTGTCTTCGGCCAGCGGCACATACGCCGCACCGGCCTTGAGCACCGCCAGCATGGCCATAGGCAGGCGTGCGTCGCGGGGCAGGCTCAACGCCACGCGGTCTTCGACACCGACGCCATGGGCTTGCAACGTCGCCGCGAGCGCCTCGGCGGCCTGGTCCAGCTCGGCGTAAGTCAGTTGTTGATTGCCGGCCACGACGGCAATCGCCTCCGGCTGGTGGGCAACCTGAAGCGCGAACGCTTCGAGGATGTCCCGTTGACCGGCCACCGCGCGGCCATCGATCCGCGCCAGCGCCCGTTCGGCGGGCTGCCATGCCAGTTCACCCAGCGGCTCGGCAGCTTGCTCGATCAGCGCATCGAGCAAGGCCAGGTATTGCTCGGCCATGCCTTGCACGGTCTGCTCGCGGAACAGATCGCTGCTGTATTGCAAGCTGAGGCTGATGCCATGCTCGCTGTCGCGCACGTCCAGGTGCAGGTCGCACAAGGCGCTGTCGGGGCGGTTGTCCAGCGGTTCGGCGATGACGTCGGTGAGTTCGAAACGCTCCAGGGCGTTGCCCGGGAAGTAGTTGAACATCACTTGGAACAGCGGGTTGTAGCTCACCTGCCGGACCACGCCCAGTTGTTCGATCAAGTAGTCGAACGGCAAGTCCTGGTGGGACTGGACCGACACCGACAAGGCCTGCAACTCGTTCATCAGTTGCAGCGGGCTGCGCTCGCCAGAGATTCTCTTGCGGTACACCAAGGTGTTGACGAAGCAACCCACCAGCGGTTGCAGCGCCGCATGGTGCCGGTTGGCCGCCGGTACACCGACGAGGATGTCGTCTTCGCCGCTGCGACTGCGCAATAACAATTGGAAAGCGGTCATCATCGGAATGAAGTTGCTCCAGCCATGACACGCGCTGAAGGTCCTGAGCCGTGCCGCCAAGTCCTCGGACAAGCGACACTCGACGCGTCCACCAGCCTGGCTGGCCTGGGCGGGACGAGGAAAATCGGCGGCCAGGTCGAGCACCGGCAGCTCGCCGGCCAGTTGCTCGCGCCAGTAGGCCAGCTCTTGCTCACACGCCTTGCTGCCCATCCATTGGCGCTGCCACACGGCGTAGTCGGCGTATTGCATTGCCGGGGCGGGCCGTGGGATCGCGACGCCCTTGCGACGATTGCGGTACTGCTCGCAGAGCCCGTCGATGATCAGTTGCAGGGACCAGCCATCGGCAACGATGTGGTGGCAATTCAACGACAAGACGAACGTCTCCGGCGCCAGGCGATACAGCCTGGCGCGCAGCAGCGGCGCCGCGTCGAGGGCGAACGGCGTCATGGCGTCGCGGCGCAGTCGTTCGTGCAGCGCGTCTTCGCTCGCCACATCGATGACCGGCAACTCAATCTCGCTGTGCGCCAGGACAACCTGGCTCGGCCCTTGAGCCGCGCCGATGAACCCGGTGCGCAGCACCTCGTGCTGGTCGAGGATCGCTTGCAAGGCCGCGTGCAGGTCAGCGACGTGCAGCTCGCCGGTCAGGCGCACGGCGCCGGCCAGGTTGTACGCCGGGCTGTCGGGGTCGAGTTGTTGCAAGAACCACAACCGTTGCTGGGCAAACGAGAGCGGCAGCGTTTCCGGACGCGGCAGCAACGTCGGCGACGGCTTTACCGCGCCGGCCTGGTTCTCCAGCCAATCGGCCATGGCGGTGATGGTCGGACGCTCGAAGACCACGCGCAACGGCAGGTCCTTGCCGCTGAGCTTGCCGATCAGGCCGATCAACTGGGTCGCCAGCAGCGAATGGCCGCCCAGCTCGAAGAAGTTGTCCTCGACACCCACCTGTCCCAGGCCGAGCACGCTTTGCCAGGCTTCGACCAACTGGCCTTGCAGCTCGCTGCTCGGCGCCACATAGCGGGCCTGGCTTTGCGCGGCAAAATCCGGCGCGGGCAACGACTTGCGGTCGATCTTGCCGTTGCCGTTGAGCGGGAAACGCTCCAGGAACACGAATGCGCTCGGGATCATGTAGGCCGGGAGATTGCCCAGCACATGCTCGCGCAACGCCTCGATACTGCTGGCGTCATCGGCCACGACGTAAGCCACCAGCACCTTGGCGCGCTGCTGGTCGTCACGGGCCACGACCACGGCTTCGCGCACGCCGGGGTAACGGGTCAGGCAAGCCTCGATCTCGTCCAGCTCGATGCGATGGCCGCGAATCTTGACTTGGTGGTCGGTGCGTCCGACGTATTCCAGGTCGCCGTTGGGCAGGAAGCGCGCCAGGTCACCGGTGCGGTACAGGCGCGAACCGTCGTTGGCGATCGGATCCGGCAGGAAGACTGCCGCCGTACGCGCCGGGTCGGCCATGTAGCCGCGCCCGACGCCGACGCCGGCGACGAAGATCTCCCCGACCGCGCCCACCGGTATCGGCTGCAAATCAGCATTGAGCAGGTACAAGCGATTGTTCAGCGTGGCACGGCCGATCGGCACGTTGATGCGTTGTTCCGGCAAGCGCTCGAGCAGCGGATGAAACGCTACGTCATCGGAGCATTCCGCCGGCCCGTAGGCGTTCATCAGCGGGATCGCCGGGTAGCGCTCGAACCAACGACGCGCCAAGGCTGGCGGCAAGGCCTCGCCCGTGGCGAGCACCCAGCGCAGGGGGGACGTTTCCAAGCCGGCGTCCAACAGACTTTGCATCAGGGACGGCACCGCTTCGAGGATGCTGATGCCGTGGCGTCCGATGGCCGAGGCCAGTGCCTCGGGATCCTGCACGACGCAATCGCCAAGGATCACGGTGCGGGCCCCGAGCACCAGCCCGGCGAGGGTCTGCCAGACTGAAATGTCGAAGCACTGCGGCGCAGTCTGGGCGATCACGTCGTTCGCATCGAGCCCCAGCCCCGGCAACTTGCCGAGAATGTTATTGAGCATGCCCGCCTGCGCCACCATCGCGCCCTTCGGCGTGCCGGTGGAGCCGGAGGTGAAGATGCAATAGGCCAACGATGTGTCGTGCACGGCGATGTTCAGGTCATCGTCGCTGTAGCTGCCCAGTACCGAAGGGTCGTAGCGTACGGCCTTGGGGCGCTGGTCGAGCAGGTCGAGGGCCTGCATCGCCAGCTCGCCCTGCCCTGCGCTATGAATCAGCAACGGTGTGCGGCTCTGGCGCAGCACCTGGGCCAGGCGCTGGGCCGGGTTGCGCGGATCGAGCGGCAGCCAACCGGCACCGGCCTTGAGCGTGGCGACAATCATCACCACCAGGTCCAGGCCCCGCTCGTCGAACACCGCGATCAAGTCGTCACTGCCCACACCTTGGGCGCGCAAGTGCCGGGCCAATCGGTTGGCGGCGCGGTTCAACTGATCGAACGTCAGGCTTTGCTCACCATGGACCATGGCGACGCGCTCTGGGGTCTGGCGAACCTGTTCCTGGAAACGCTCGACGTACAGCGGTTGCAGCAGTTGCTCGTCGGGTTCCAGCCCGCCACCGGCCCAAACCTTGTGCTGGTGGGTGATTTCACTTGCATCGAGCATCGCCAGTTGATGCAACGGCGTGCCGGCGTTTGCGTCGAGGGCTTCGCCCATGTTCAACAACAAGGTGCGGAAATGCCGCAGCATCTGCTGGACTTCTTCGCGCAGGAACCAGTCGGTTTGATAGGTCAACTGCAGGTGCAGGCGCTCGCCCGGCACGATCACCACCGTGATCGGGTAGTTGGTGTGGGTGCGGTTGGCCATGTCACTGATCAGGTAGTCCAACTGCCCCTGGCGCAGGTCGGCGGCAATGGGCGCATTCTCGAACACGAACAGGCTCTGGAACAGGTCCTGGCGCTGCACGTCGCTCCAGCGCTGGATGTCCGCCAGGGAAACACTCTCGTGCTCGCGCAGGCTCAGGTTCTCGGTCTGCAAGGCTTTCAGCCACGGGCCAAGCCCATCCTCCGGGCCACAACTCCAGCGCAGCGGCAAGCTGTTGATGAACAGGCCGACGATGCTTTCCATGCCTTGCAGGTGCACCGGACGGCCGGCAACCGTAATGCCGAACACCAAGTCGCGATCGCCGCTGTAGCGCGCCAGCAACAAAGCCCAGGCGCCTTGCACCAGGGTGTTGAGGGTCAGGCCATGCCGGGCCGCGACGTTCTGCAATGCCTGGGTCTGCCCGGGCTCCAGGAATTCGACACAGTCCTCGACCGGTTCGGCAGCGCCTTGGACACGGCCGACGTGACCGAAGCCAAACTCGTTGGGCGTGTCGAAGCCCGCCAAGCGCTGTTGCCAGAAAGCTTGGTGATCTTCCGGTTTCTGGGTTTCCAGCCAGCGAATGAAGTCGCGATACGGGCGCGGTGTCGGCAAGTTCAGTCGACGTCCTTCCCGGGCGGCGCGATAGCCGTTGAGGAAGTCCATCATGATGATCGAGAAGCACCACGCATCCATGAGGATGTGGTGGTAGCTGCGCACGAACTGGTAGGTGTCGGGCGCCAGCTTGTACAACCGGACGCGCATCAGTGGCGCCTTGGTGAAATCCAGCCCTTCGGCGCGTTCTTCGCCGAGCAATTGCTCGAGGCGGTCCTGCTGCTCGCCTTCGCTCAGGAGCGACCAATCCTCGTAGGTGATCGGCAGTTCGACCTGCTTATGCACCACCTGCATCGGGCGCTTCTGCTGCTTCCAGACGAAGGAGGTGCGCAGCAGTTCATGGCGCTCCACCACCTGCGCCCAGGCCTGGCGGAAGGCCGCGAGATCGAGGTCCGGCATGACCATGACATGGCGATATTGCAGCAGATACATGCCCTTGCCAGGGTGCATCAAGCTGTGGAACAGCAATCCTTGCTGCATGGGAGCCAGCGGGTAGATCGCTTCGATGTTGCGCGAAAGAGCCTTGACCTTGTCGTTCATGCTGACGGTATCCGAACCTGTAATGTTTGGGACGCGGGGGCTCATTGCTCGAGTTGTTCGAGCAGCCCCAGGAATTCATCGTCGGACAGGCCTGAGTCGGCGAAATCCGAAGCCGTGGCGCGGCCCACCGAGGGGGCCTGGCAGTGCTCCAGCAAGGCGCTGATCCGCTGCTGGAACTGACGCGCCAGTTCGTTCACCAACACCGGGTCGTGGACCTGCGGTGCGTAGCGCCACTCGACATGTAGCTGGCCTTCGTTGACCAGCGCCGTCACATCCAGCCAGTGCATGCGGTGGGTGCTCTCGGCGCGCATGCCGGGGCACATCGGCCGCGCGAGACGCCAGAGGCTCGATGCGCCGATCCATTGGTCGACCCGCCCCAGGTAGTTGAAGGTCAGCAGCGAGGCGGCACCCAGGCCGTGGGCCGGATCCTGGCGCAACAGGCCGTAGCCGATGCCTTGTTCGGGGACGCGGCGCAGGGCTTCCTTGGCCGCGATGATCGACGACTCCAGGTCCCACGAAGTTTCGACCGCCAGCGGGTAGCGGCTGGTGTGCCAACCGATCGAGCGCGACAGCTCGGGGCCTTGCTCCCAGCCGCTGCGGCCGTGGCTTTCCAGCTCAAGGGTGACGCGCTCGCGGCCCTGCCATTGGCCGATGACACCGGCCAATGCGGCCACCAGCAGATCCTGCACCTGGGTGCCGTAGGCCGCGTGGCAATCGCCGAGCAGTAATTGCGTTTGCTCCACCGACAGTTGCATGTCCAGTGTCCGGCTTTCGCCGTATGCATTGAGCTGTTGAGAAACGTTATGTTCGGCGGCCAACTGCTCATGCCAATAGCTGACCTGGGCCAGGACGGCGGGCTCCAGGCGATGTTGCTGCAAGGCCTCGCTCCACACATGGAAACCCGCCGAAACACCAGGCAACGCCACGCTTGGTTGCAGGTAGAGACTTTCCAGTTCTTCCAGCAGCACCTGCCAGGACACGGCATCGACAAGCAGGTGATGCGCCGTGCACAACAATGCATGGCTCTGGGAGAAATACACCCAGCGAATCAATGGCGCCTTGCCCAGCTCGAAGCCTTGTTGCCAACGCTGCAACAGCGCGTCGTCCAGCGGTTGGTCCTCGACCTGGAATAACCCGTCGAGCAGGCTCGGGGAAAAGGCCTGGTAGCGTTGCTGCCAGCCTTGCGGCGAGGTTTCGAAGACCAGGCGCAAGCTCGCGTGACGCTGCAGCAACGCGCCCACGGCCTGGATAAATCGCGGCTTTTCCAATGGCGCGTTCAACGCCAGCAGCAAGGATTGGTTCCAGTGCCCGGATTCGGTTTGCTCCTGGGCGAAGAACCATTGCTGGATCGGCGTCAGGGCAAATGCGGTGGCAGGTTCAAGCACGGCTGGCGTAGCGCCCGCCTTCACCGCGCCAAGATCAACCACCTGCTCGGCCCAACCGCGCACGGTGGGGAACTCGAAAATCTGCTTGGGCTTGAGTTGCAGCCCCTGCTGCTTGGCCCGGGCGATGATCTGCAAACTCAGGATCGAGTCGCCACCGACACTGAAGAAGTTGTCATCGACCCGCAGGTCGGGGTTATTGAGGATCTCGCGAGCGATGTCGAGCAGACGCTGTTCAAGGCTGCGCTGTGGCGTTTGCACCACTCGGGCCAAGGCGCGTACGGTCTGTTCGGCGAACAGTTGCTTGGGCGTCATCAGGATATGTTGCTGGCGCGCCAACGCGATGATCTGCAGGCCGAGGATCGAGTCGCCGCCCAAGGCAAAGAAGTTGTCATCGGGCCCCAGGTCAGGATTGCCGAGCAGCCCGCGCCAGATGCCGAGCAACGCGCTTTCGACCGCGTCCAGAGGCTCCACGATTGGAGACACTTCCTGCGCGGTGGCCGGCGCTTGCTCGGCCAACTGCAGCAATGCCTTGCGATCCACCTTGCCGTTGGGCAACAAGGCAAACCCATCGAGGCAATGCCACTGGGCCGGCTGCATGTAGTCCGGCAGTTGCGCTTGCAGGGCGGCTTGAATATCCGGCAACGCGCTCGACGGTGCGACCAGGAACGCCACCAGGCGGTTGCCCGTCAACGGCGACGGGCTGTTCAGCACTTGTACATCGCTGACGTGCGGCATCGCCCTCAGCCGTGCCGCGACTTCCGCCGGCTCTACCCGGTAGCCACGAATCTTGACCTGCTCATCGAGCCGGCCGAGAAACTCCACCTGCCCCAGATGATTGAGCCGCACCCGGTCGCCGGTGCGATAGCCATGGGCTCCGAAGCGGGTGCGATCGGCGTCGCTGGCGCTGAGATAACCCAGCGCAACGGTCTTGCCCTGCACGCAGAGCTCGCCGCTGACACCGATCGGCAACAGACGGCCGTCGGGCGAACGCACGCTGACCTGGACATTGGGCAGCGGTCGACCCAGCGGTGCCGCGCCATCGATATCGACCTCATGGGTCAACACCCCGACGGTGGTTTCACTGGGTCCGTAGTGGTTGACGATACGCAGGTCCGGCTTCAATGCCCGCAAGCGCGAGACCAGTTCATGGCCCAAGGCTTCGCCACCGGTTACCAGGCATTGGCGCGGCAGCAAGCGTTGCGGATCGTTGGCGACCAGCAAGGCGTTGAGGTGTGAAGGCACGATTTTCAGCAGGTCCACGGGCTCGCGCTCAAGCACGGCCGCCAGCTCCTCGGCGTCGAACGCCAGTTCCTCGGCCAACAGTCGCAGGCGACGGCCGCTGAGCAATGCACCGAACAAGGCCGTGTGCCCCAAGTCGGTGGCGCAACTGGCCAGGCTCGCCAGGCTGGCATCGGCTGGCAGGGCGAGGCGTTCGAGGCAGCCCGTCACGTAATGGATCAGGTTGCCCTGGCTGACCGCCACGCCTTTCGGCCTGCCGGTGGAGCCGGAGGTGTAGACGACGTAGGCTGGAAGGTCCGCAGCCAGGGATGCGCGCAACGGCGATCCATTCGACAACCCGGCACTGGGCAACGACAGCCATCGCACCGCTTCCGGCAGCCATTCCGGTCGCAGGCCCTCGCCGACCCAGACCTTGGGCGCAGCGTCCTGGCAGATGTCCTGCAAACGCGACTGCGGCCATTGCGGATCGAGGGCCAGGTAGGTGGCGCCGCACTGCCAGGCCGCGAGCATGTGCATCACCAGTTCGCGGCTGCGGGGCAGGCACAGGGCGATGCGCGCGCCCTCCAGGTTCGCGCTTGCCTGCAAGCGCTCGCCACGGGCCGCCACCGCCTGGCCGAGTTCGGCATAGCTGAGCGTACCTTGCTCGTCTTGCAGGGCAATCGACGCCGGCTTGTGGGCGCACTGCTGGGTAAATGCCTGCCAGGCGTTGCTGACCGGGACCGACATGTCCTCGCCGCTGAGGAGCGACTGCTGCGCCGGTGCCAACCAGTCGAGCTGGGCAAACGGTACGCCCGGCTGTTCGATGACCGCGTGGACCAGGGCAACGAATTGATCGCAATAGCGCGCGACCGTTTCACGGCGATACAGCGCCTTGCTATAGCGCCACCGGCAAAGGAAGCCCTCCTCCTCGTCGATCACCACCATGTTCAGCTCATGGGCCGCGCCGCGCTGCTCCGACAGCAGGCGGTCGACATACTGCTCGAACGGCGCGATGCGCTCCTTGTTGAGGGTGAACATGTGCTGGAACAGCGGCGCCCTGCCCATCTGCCGTGGCAGGTCCAGCTGTTTGACCAGGCGCGAGAACGGATAGTGGCGGTGCTGCAAGGCCTGCTTGACGGTGGCGTCCACCTGCCTGGCCCAATCGCCGCTGGACAGCTCGCGTTGCAAGCGGCAACGGATCGGCAACGGGTTGACCAGATACCCCGGGAGGTTGACGTGCTCGCGGCGCAAGCGCCAGCCGCTGGGCGTGCCCAGGACAAAATCATCCTGCCCGGACAGCACGCCGAGGAACTGCTGGAATAACGAGAACCAGCAGATATAAGGCGTCACACCCCATTGGCGGGCCACGGCACGAATCCGCGCCGCAGTGGCCGGATCGAAACGAACCGACAACTCTCCGCCCTGGAACGCCTGGTTGCTGCCGTAGTGAAAATCGGTCGGCAATTCCAGTGCCGGGGCATCGGCCAATTGCGCTTGCCACCACGCCAACTCCACCGGTTCGGCGGCTTCGCTGCGCACATGCAGGTCGCTGCAATAGTCGCGATACGCGCCCGGATTCACAGCGGGCAGCGCTTGCTCATTGATCAATGCGAACAATTCGTTGAGCACGATGTAGAACGTGGCCAGGTCGGCGGCGATGTGATGAATCACCAGCAGCACACTGTGCTCGACATGACCGGCCTGGCCATTGCTCAACAGGACGACCCGACTGACGTCGCCGGCCTCCAGGTTGAACGGCTTATCGGCCCACTCGGTGATGTGCTGCTGCAATGCCTGGGCATCGGCCGCCTGCAACGCCACGCGCTCCAGCGGCCGGACGTGCTCACGATGGCTCCACTGCAACAGGTCACCATTGCGCTCGGCATAGGCGGTGCACAGCATCGGGTAGCGCCGCTGCACCGTTTCCCAGGCGTCTTGCAGGCGCTGGGGCAAATCTTCGGTGACGAACTGCGCCTTGATGCGTCCGGCGTAGGCGATGTTATAGGCGCAGCTGTCCGGCTCCAGGCGCTGGAGAAACCAGAGCGCCTGCTCGTTATCCGTCAACGGGCGCGCCGCAAAATAATCGGGGTGCAAGGCCAGCCATTGCAGCACCTCGGCGCTGCGCGCCGTCAGTTCGCGAGCCAATTCATCATCCAGCGCCTTGGTTGATCCGGGCGTGACAACCAGTTGGCCTTCGGCTTCCGACAGGCGAATTCCACGCAGCCAGCAGCGATGCATCAGGCGATCGAGCATTTGATGTCCTTCATTTTGCTTGTTTGGAATAAGCCGCCCAATGCGGCGGCTTAATGCAAGAGCGTCGGGCTCAACCCGCGGAAGCAGGCTCGGCCATGGCGACCACGACCTTGCGCGCGCCCTGGAATGTCGAGCGGCCGTGGGCCACCAGCATGTTGTCGAGCATCAGCACGTCACCCGCCTGCCAGGGGAAGCTCACCTGGCAGCGCTGCAATACCGCACGGACATGCTCCAGGGCTTCGAGCTCGATAGGCGAGCCATCGCCGTAGAACACGTTACGCGGCACGCCCTCCTCGCCGACAATGGAAATCAGCGTCTCGCGCACGGGCGCGGCGAGATTGGAGATATGGAACAGATGCGCCTGGTTGAACCACACCCACTCCCCGGTCACCGGGTGCTGGGCCACGGCCTGGCAGACTTGGCGTGTGGACAGCTCACCGTCATCCTTCCATTGGAACTGGATCTGGTTGGCGCGGCAGAAATGCTCGACTTGGGCGCGATCTTCAGTACTGAACGCCTGTTGCCAGGGCAAGTCGAGGCCATTGCCATAGTTGCGCACGTACATCAGGCGCTTCTCGGCAAAGCGCTGGCGGACTACGGGGTCGAGTTGCTGGTAGACCTTGCGGCTGTCGGCGATAGGGGTTTCGCCGCCCACCGGAGACGCCTGCACGCAATGGAACCAGATTTTCATTGGCCAGTTGAGCGAGTAGGACTGCTCGTTGTGCAGCGGGATGACCTGGTGGGCGGGGTATTCGGTGGAGGTGTAGACCCGGTTGTTGAGTTTGGTGCGCGGCGTCGAGGCGTAGTCGTAGGTCAGCAGTTCGTGACCGAAACTGCGGGCGAACTCTTCAAAATCCGCTTCGCCCTTGAACGCAAAACCACGAAACAGAATGCCGCCCGCAAGCGGCAACTCGGCCTCAACCGCGTGCAGGATCTGCGCCCGGCTATCCTGCCAGACAGCCCCCGCGCCTGGCGCCTGGAAAATGAACGGCAAGGTCAGTTCGTCACCCGGTACGCCTTCCATGGATTGAACCTGTGCACGCGCCAAACCCGTTTCCATCTGTGATCCCTCGCCATTCCGATGAGCGTGTTTTTTTCGAGAGCACAAACTAATACAAACGAGTAACAACCGCAATAGAGAATCATTGTCATTAATGACTTTTGTATGACAATCGATACAAAGTCACTTGGCCTGAAGCACGCGTTCTCGCTCAGCAATATGGGACATCAGCAGGTAGGCGGAACCCAGCAAGCCCTGCATCGTATCGGCATAGCGGCTGCGGTTCAGGTAGAGAAACTGGCGGTTCTTCACCGCAAACAGGTTCTGCCATTGAGGCGACTGGCGAAACGCAGCCGTGCTGGCTTCCGAATCGAGCAGTTCCTCATAGGTATCGATAATGAAATCACTGTCGAAGTCGCCGATTCGCTCCAGGCTGTAAGGCACGTTCTGGCGCGCCTCGCGATACGCGGCGACACGGCCCAGGCCGAAGTCCTTGATAACGTCATCCATACCGCCACGACCGATCAGCTGGAAACCATCGGTATAGACTTCGAGCGTCGTGACCGTGATGCGCGAAGGGTCCTTGACGCGCTTCTTGAACTCGCTGACGACCCATTCGTATTCGTGGAGCATTTCTTCGTAGCGCTGCTGCTTACCGACCAGTTCGGCGAGCTGCCTGGCGTAGGTCTTGATGTCGCTTTCCCGCGAGGGCAACAGCACGACCGGTGCGATTTTGCTGAGCTTTTCCTTGAGGTCCGCGTGGTACGACAGGCCGATGATCAGGTCCGGCTTCAACGCAGCGATGGCTTCCAGGTCGGGGGCCTGGTGCGAGCCGATGTACTGGATGCCCGTCACGTCGAAGCGCTCCTGCGCACCACGGAACACCACGTCCGAGAACAGCTTCTTGCGGCCGGTCGAGCCGCAGGGCTTGATACCCAGCTCCAGCAACTGATCGGTCAAGCTGAAATCGTGCAGGGAGACGATGCAGTGAGGTGAAACAGGTACTTCGACCCGCCCGAAACTGTTCTCGAACACCTTGGTTTCAGCCGCGCCGGCGTGCATCGACATCAATGCCAACGGCACGCACAGCATGCCGAGCAATCCCTGGAACATTCCCTTCACTCTTTCCCGCACGCGTTTTTCTCCAATGTTTTCAAGATATGCATCGCTGTGTCTTCAGCGACTGCGTTGACGCGCCAACAATAGGATCAGATAAGGCGCGCCGATGATGGCGACCACCAGCCCCGCCGGCAACTGCAACGGCGGGAAAAGCCCCCGCCCCAGCGTATCGCCCGCCAATACCAGCAACGCCCCCACCAACGCCGACAACGGCATCAGCGCACCGTGACGATCACCCGCCAGTTGGCGCGCCAGGTGCGGAGCCACCAGCCCGACGAAGGTCATGGTGCCGACATTCGCCACGGCGGCCGCCGTCAGCATGACGCTGCACAGCAACAGGAAAATCATCACGCCGGTGACGTTCAGGCCACGGCTGAGCGCGACTTTTTCGCCCAATTGCAACAGGTTCAACTGACGGTGGAAAAACAGCAACGGAGCCCCCGCCAGCAGCAGCCAGATACCGAGGCTGCGGACCTGAGGCCAACCGGCCCGGTGCAAGCTGCCGCCCAGCCACATCAGCGCCGATTCCACCTGATCGATGTTGCCGTAGGTGATCAACAGGTCGGCCACCGCACTGAGCATGGCAGTCAGCCCGACGCCGACAAGAATCAACCGCAGCGGTGAAATGCCCTGGCGCCACGACAGCAATGCGACGAACAATGCCACGGCCAACCCGCCCGCCAGTGCCGCCAACGGATAGAGTTCCAGCGGCAGCAGCGTGGGCCAGAGCACGATGATCAGCAGCATCGTGACACTGGCGCCCGATTCCACCCCCACGAGGCCCGGCGCCGCCAGCGGATTGCGCGTCAACGACTGCATCAACAGGCCGGCCAGCGACATGGCCATGCCGGCGAGGATCGCCAGCGCGACACGCGGCAAACGCAACTCCCAAAGCAGGTTGCGCATCGCCGAGTCGACTCGCCCAGGGGACCACAAGGCTTGCCAGGCCTGGGCGACACCCAACGAATAGCTACCGACGGTCAAGGCGTACAACGACACGGCCACCAATGTAAACATCAACACCAGCACCCAGATCACATCGATCGGCCGGGCCACCCAAGGCAACAAGGGCAGCGTCCTGGGCAAGGTCAGTCCCAGGCGCGTCATTTGACTTTCCTCAACACCAGCGCAACGAAAATCGGCCCGCCAATCAGTGCCGTGACAATCCCGGTGTTGAGCTCGAAGGGACGCACCACCGTTCGTGCGGCGATGTCCGCCAGGATCAGCAGCAGCGCGCCGAGCAAGGGCGCGGCCAGCAACAGCCGTCGATAATCGTCGCCGAACAACAGGCGCGCAGCGTGAGGCACCACCAGCCCGACAAAGCCGATCGGCCCCGCCAGAGCGACCGCGCACCCCGACAGCAGGACCACGGAGGCCAGGCCGAACAGGCGCATTTTCAACAGGTTGACGCCCATGCCGGCGGCAGCCTGTGGACCCAGTCGATGGGCATTCAGTGCTCGGACATTGACCAGGCACAGAAGCATGCCCAACACCACGTACGGCCAGACCCACGCCTGCATCGAGCCGCCGGTCACGCCAATCGACCCGGTGAGCCAACGGCGCAGGCTGTCGAGCCCCTGCTGGTCGAGCAACAGCAGGATCGAAGTGATGGCGCTGAACAATGCCGCAATCATCGCCCCGGACAAGGTCAGCCGGATCGGGTTATGCCCGCGGCCCGCCAGCAGCAGGACGCCGACGGCTGCCACCAGCGCGCCACTGAACGCGAACAGCGGGATCATCGACAGGTCGTGCCCCGGCAACACCAACAAGCCGAACACCACGAACAATGCCGCGCCGCTGTTGATGCCGAGGATGCCCGGATCGGCCAATGGGTTGTCGCCCACGGCCTGCATGATCACCCCGGCCAGGCCAAGGCTGGCACCCACCAGCATGGCCACCAACAGGCGCGGCAAGCGGCTGCCGCGAATGACGCTCTGGTCGGCGTTGTCCGGCGCATAAGCCACCAGCGCCTGCCAGGCTTCGCTCCAAGGGATGCTCTTGGCGCCAACCGCGAGGTGCAGCAGCGCGGCCAAGCCGATGGCGACCAGCAGGCCCAGCCACACCGGCAATCGCAAACCGTGACTCACATCGCCTCCCGCACAGCCGAGGGCTGGCTACGGGTGGTTTGCGGCACACACAGCGGATCGCCCGAATAAGGGTCGGTGATGATGTGCGCGTCCAGGTCGAAGACTGCCTTGAGATTCTCGCGGGTGAAGACGTCGGCGGGCGTGCCCTGGGCCAGCAAACGGCCTTCGCGCATCATCACCAGGTGATCGGCATAACGCGCGGCCTGGTTCAGGTCATGGAGCACCGCAACGACGGTCTTGCCTTGCTCGCGCAGGTCCACCAGCAGTTCGAGCAAGGTGATCTGATGGGCGATATCGAGAAACGTCGTGGGCTCGTCCAACAGGATCACTGGGGTGTCCTGGGCCAAGGTCATGGCAATCCAGCATCGCTGCAATTGGCCGCCCGACAGCGTGGCCAGCGAACGATCGAGCAAAGGCGCGATGCCCGCCAGGTCGATGGCACGGTCAATGGCCTGCTGATCCTGCTCGGACCACTGGCGCCACCAGCTCTGCCAGGGAAAACGCCCCTGCATCACCAATTCCCGGACGCTCATGCCGGCCGGCGAGGTGGTGCGCTGGGGTAACAACGCCATGCGTTGCGCCAGCGCCCGGCGCGAATACTGGCCCAGGGCCTTGCCGGACAGCTGCACCTCGCCCGCGCTGGGCCGCAGCATGTGCGCCAACACATTAAGCAGCGTGGTCTTGCCGCAGCCGTTCGCCCCGATCAACGCCGTGAAGCAGCCTTCGGGAATATCCAGGCTGACACCGTTGAGAATCTGTTGCTCGCCATAGCTCAGCCGCACGTTGCTGGCTTTCAGCATGACCGTCCCTCCACCGCCCTAGAGGGCCTGATCGAATCGTCCATCGTACCGAACCCTCGCAATCGTTTCCCGGTGACAGCACCGCGAAACCCATCGAGGGCCAAAAAGTGGGGCACAGAATATGTCGAAACTAAAATAATTTCCCTACAAGACTGACAATATTAATGCAAACCCTTATCATTCACAGTCAGATTATGGCCAGTAGACACTAACCTCGCTTGCCTGCCTGACGCCGCTGGACCGGGACAGCAGGCTCGCGAAGATGAAAAACAACCCCAAGGACTTCCTCGATGCTCGAAAGAAAAACAACAGTTGGCACCGATAAACATTACGTCTCGCGTCACCCAGCTTTTCACCTGAGCACTCTGGCCCTGGCCTTGGGGAGCATCTTTTCAGCCCAGGCGATCGCCGCACAGGAAGAGGCCACCGCCAACGCCCCTCTTCAGCTGGGCGAAATCAACATCAATGCCGCCGCGGTGGAAAACCCCACGGCTCCGCTGGCCGGCAAGGTCGCCCTGCGCAACGGCAGCGCCACCAAGTCCAACGCGGCCATTACCGAAACGCCGCAGTCGGTGTCCGTGGTTACCGCCGATGAAATGCGCGATCGCAAGTCCGACACCCTGGCGGACGCCCTCAGCTACACCCCGGGCTTCACCAGCCAGCCAAGCAGCTTCAACCGTACCTCCGACCGGTTCCGCATGCGCGGCTTCGACGTCGAGTCCGCCACTGGCGGCTCACTGCGCGACGGCATGCGCCTGCAGAACAATTCCTACGATGGCGTCCAGGAACCCTATGGCCTGGAACGCGTGGAAGTCGTCCGTGGCGCGGCTTCGGTACTCTACGGCCAACTGTCGCCTGGCGGCTTCGTCAACGGTGTCAGCAAACGACCGACCGAAACCCCGCTCCATGAATTGGGGCTGCAATACGGCAACCACGATCGCAAGCAACTGACCGCCGATTTCAGCGGCCCGCTCGGTGACAGCGATGTCCTCAGCTACCGCCTGACCATGCTCAAGCGTGACAGCGACACCCAGCAGGACTACATCAACGACGACAAGCTCTACATCGCCCCGGCCCTGACCTGGCGCCCCGATGAAGACACCTCGCTGACCCTGCTCTCGTTCTATCAGAAGAGCGACACGCGCTTTTCCGCCCCGCTGCCCTATCAATTGGTCAAGGGCGTGGGCAACGGGCCGTTCACCATTGGCCGCCACGATTTCATCGGCGAACCCGACTACGACGACATGAATGGCGAGATGTCCGCCATCGGTTATGAGTTCGAGCACCGGTTTGACGAACACACCCGAATCAGCAACAAGCTGCGTTACTACGAAGCGGATGTGAAGTGGAAATACATGCAGGCACAGACCAGCGCGACGGCCATCAACGGAGCGGCCAATACCGGAATCCTTCGTCGCCAATACAGTGACCGACATGAGCGTTCCCGGGCTCTGGCCAGCGACACCAACATCGAGACGCGTTGGAACATTGGGGGTGTAGAGAACACCTTCTTGGTGGGTGCCGACACCTACGATGCCTCATATGATTCGCATAACTTCCGAGACAGCCGCCCGTTCCCGGGAAGCCCGCCTATTAATATTGGCGACTACAACTACGGACAGCCGGTGATAGTGGACAAGAGCCGGAGCCGCGACCGTGGTTCGCAGATCGATACCTTCCAGACCGGTATCTACCTGCAAGACCAGATCAAGTTCGACGATCACTGGCTCCTGTTGCTCGGCGGCCGCCACGACTGGGCCGACCAGGACCAAAAAGGCTTCGCCACCGGCCAGAAACTGAGCCAGGACGACGAATCCACCACCTGGCGCGCCGGCCTGGTGTATCAGGCAGATAACGGCCTGGCCCCTTACATCAGCTACAGCGAATCGTTCTTCCCGGTCGCGGTGGCTGAAGCAACGGGCCGGACCTTCGATCCGACCGAAGGCAAGCAGTACGAAATCGGCATCCGCTACCAGCCTCCTGGCAGCAACACACTGCTCAGTGCAGCCGTCTATGAGTTGACACAGGAAAACGTCGTGAAGCGCGACTTGGCTGGCCTCAATCCCCAGCAGATTGGCGAGCAGCGCTCCCGTGGCCTGGAACTGGAAGCCAAGTCCGACATCACGCCTCAACTGACGGTCATCGCGACGTACGCCTACACCGATGCGCGCATCACCAAAAGCGTAATCCAGAGCGAAGTGGGTCAGCGCAGCGAAGATACGCCTTACCACCAAGCCGCGCTGTGGGCTGACTACAACTTCGCCCTGTTCGGCGTGCCACAGCTGAAAATCGGCGGCGGCGCGCGCTACAAGGGAACCACCCAGGCGTCCGGCATCGATTCGCAAATGCCGGCCTACACGCTGTTCGATGCCATGGCGAGCTACCAGATCGACAAGAATTGGGACATCGCCCTCAACGCCAACAACGTGACGAATAAAAAATACGTCTATTGTGAGGCTGCCATCTGCCGCTACGGCGACGAGCGTGAATTGGTGACCTCCGTCAACTTCCGCTGGTAAAACCCCTGGCTCGGTCGGCGCCGACAGGCGTCGACCGGAGTCATTTCACACCGTACAAACACCTCTCTGCGCCCGTTCGAATTCCCTTCATCGCCCCTGTCCTGCTGAATCCTCTTTTGACCTTGACGCACCGGATTACGATCGTCATATTACGATCATCATAAGCCAGACAAAAACCGGCCAAGGGGATTGATCCATGGAAACTGGAACTGCATCAGCGATTGCAGACGCGCAGCCACACGCATCGAGTCCAGCCCTGACCGGTCGAATCGTCGCACTGCTCGCCGGCCTCGCGGCCATCGGCATGCTCTCCACCAATATCATCCTCCCGGCGTTCCCGGTCATCGGCGATGACCTCGGCGTGACTGCCCGCGAACTGGGCCTGACGCTCTCCAGCTACTTCGTCACGTTTGCCCTGGGCCAGTTGGTGGTCGGGCCGCTGGCTGATCGTTATGGGCGGCGCAAACTGGTGCTGGGCGGACTCTTGGTATTTATCGTCGGCACCGTCATCGCAGGACTCGCCACCACGCTCGATGTCATGATCGCCGGACGCATCGTCCAGGCATTGGGCGTGTGCGCGGCCTCGGTGCTGTCGCGCGCCATCGCTCGGGACCTGTTCGAAGGCGAGACCTTGGCCCGCGCCCTGTCGTTGACGATGGTCGCCACCGCCGCCGCACCCGGTTTTTCGCCGCTGGCCGGCAGCGTCCTGTCCGTCACGCTCGGATGGCGCGCCATCTTCATCCTGGTGGGATTGGCCGCCGTGGTGCTGGCGTTCTTCTATGTACGCGATCTTGGCGAAACCCATCCCGCCGACCGCCGCGCACCGCACTCCACCGCCAGCGTCGTGCGCGCTTACGCAAGGCTGATGGCGGACAAGCGCTTCATCCTCCCAGCCCTGTCGATGAGCCTGTTGCTCAGCGGCCTGTTCGCCTCTTTCGCCGCCGCCCCAGCCATTCTCATGAAAGGCATCGGCTTGACCTCGGTACAGGCCGGCCTGTATTTCGCCTCGACGGTGTTCGTCGTATTCGCCGCCGGCATGGCCGCACCGCGCCTGGCCCACCGTTACGGCCCGCAAAACATTGCCTTGCTGGGGATTACCTGCGCTATGGTCGGCGGTGGGCTGCTCATCATCGGGCCGGCCCATCCGGGTCTGGGCTGGTATGCCGTTTCGATGGTGACGTTCCTGTGGGGGATGGGGCTGGCGAATCCGTTGGGTACGGCGATCACCATGGGGCCTTTCGGCAAAGAGGCCGGAATGGCCTCGGCGCTGCTGGGTTTTCTCTCCATGGGCGCAGCCGCGTTGACCACCTGGCTCGCCTCCGTGTTGAGCTTTTCGCCCATCACCACGCTGGGCGCGATCCAGGCGTTGACCTGCCTGGTCGCGCTGGTGCTGTTCTTCTTGCGCCGCTGACGCGGCGTCAGTCTTCCCAACGACGGAACAACACGCTGGCATTGACGCCACCGAAGCCGAACCCATTCGACAACGCATGGGTGATCGGCATTTTCCGCGCCTTCAGGCCGACCAGGTCGAGCCCGTTGGCCGTCTCATCGGGATGGTGAAGGTTCAGCGTCGGCGGCACGACCTGATCGCGTAGCGCCAAGACCGTGAAAATCGCTTCGATGCCGCCCGCCGCACCTAACAAATGGCCGGTGGCGGATTTCGTCGACGTAATAGCCACGCCCGCGCCTGCCCCGAACACCGCACGAATCGCCGCCAGCTCACCGGCATCGCCGACCTGGGTGGATGTCGCATGGGCATTGATGTGTTGCACCTCGGCGGGACTGATATCGGCCTGGCGTAGCGCCTGTTCCATGGCGCGGCGGGCGCCGTTGCCATCCTCGGGGCCAGCGGTCAGGTGATAGGCATCGGCGCTGGTCCCGTAACCCACCAATTCTGCCAATGGCTTGGCGCCACGGGCCAGGGCGTGTTCCAGCGACTCGATCACCAGCAACCCGGCACCTTCGGCCATGACAAAACCGTCTCGATCCCGATCGAACGGCCGCGAGGCCTCTTGCGGACGCTCGGCAAATCCCGTGGACAGCGCCCGGGCCGCGGCGAAACAGCCCAGGGTCACACGATCGATCGCCGCCTCGGTGCCACCGCAGATGGCAATGTCCGCCTCGCCACTCCTGATCAGCCGGGCGGCGTCGCCAATGGCTTGTACGCCAGCAGCGCACGCCGTGACCGGCGCACCGAGCGGCCCCTTGAAAGCATGCCGGATGGAGACCTGCCCCGCCGCCATGTTGGCCAGGAAAGCCGGCGCGGTGAACGGCGACAACCGCCGCGGACCGCGCGCATCGGTGGTGCGCACCGCATCGGCAATCGTGGCGAAACCACCGACGCCCGAGGAGATGATCGTGGCGGTCCGCTCCTGATCGACGGCTTCGACCGGGTGCCAGCCCGCCTGCTCCAGGGCTTCGTGAGCCGCCACCAGGGCGAACTCGATGAAACGGTCCATCTTCTTGCGATCCTTGGGCGCGATAAGGCGCTCCGGGTCGTAACCGGCGACGCCATCCTCTTCCAACGTCGGCACCTGCCCGCCCACGGCGACGCCCGTGCCTTCGGTGACATCCGCGGACAGGTTGCGAATGCCGGAATGCCCGGCCAGCAACCGCTTCCAGACCTCTTCGACAACGCAGCCCAGCGGTCCGACCATGCCAACGCCGGTGACGACGATGCGTTTTTGACCTTCGCGATTTTTCATGAAGCCCTCTTCGTCTCAGGACGGATCTTGAACCAGATGGAATACATCGCTGGCAGGAACACCAGCGTCATGATGGTGCCGACGAACGTGCCGCCGATCAGGGTGTAGGCCAGCGTGCCCCAGAACACCGAATGCGTCAGGGGAATGAACGCCAGGATCGCCGCCAGCGCCGTGAGCAACACCGGCCGCGCCCGCTGCACCGTGGCTTCGATCACCGCGTGGAACGGATCGAGACCTTCGCTGGCGTTGTGATGGATTTGCCCGATCAGGATCAGCGTATTGCGCATCAGGATGCCCGACAAAGCGATCAGGCCGACCAGCGCGTTGATACCGAAGGGTTGGTTGAAGATCAGCAACGTCGGCACCACGCCGATCAGCCCCAGCGGCGCGGTCATGAACACCATGATCATCGCCGAGATCGAACGGACCTGCAGGATAATGATCAGCAACGTCATCGCGACCATGATCGGCACCAGCGGCACGATGGCCTTGCCGGCCTTGCCCGACTCCTCGATGGCACCCGCCTGCTCGATCCGGTAACCGGCGGGCAACCTGTCGATGACCGGTTGCAATTGCTTGATGATCGCGCTGGAGACGTCCGGTGGTTGCAAGCCCTCGGCGATGTCGCCGCGCACGGTCATGGTCGGCGTGCGATCACGACGGCGCAGGATCGGGTCTTCCATGCGCACATCGACTTCGCCGACCTGGGACAGCGGCACGCGCTGGCCCGTTGCGCCCACCAGGGTGAAGCCTTCGATCTTGGCGGGATCGAGGCGGATGTCCCCCGCTGCGCGGCCGACCACCTGCACCGAACGGATGTCCTCGCGAACCGCGGTGATCGGCACGCCGGTGAGCAGGAATTGCAACTGCTGGGCGACCGCGTTGGAGGTCAGCCCTACGGCCTGCAAGCGGTCCTGGTCCAGGTTGAAATGCAGGGTCGGCACCAAGGGTCCCCAGTCGGTGTTTACGGTCCTCATCAGCGGGCTCGCCTGCATGATGCCCTGGACCTGGCTGGCGATCTCGCGCAGCTTCGAAGGGTCGGGCCCCATCACCCGATACGCCACCGGGAACGGTGAGTACGGGCCAAACACCAGTTGCGTCACCCGCACCCGCGCCTCGGGCGCGAGCCCATCGGCGACCGCTTGGCGGAGGCGGAACTTGAGGGCTTCGCGCGCCTCCTGGCTGTCCGTCAGCACGACAATCTTCGCAAACGACGGATCGGGGAGTTCCGGCGCCATCGCGAGGTAGAAACGCGGCGCGCCTTGGCCGATATAAGCAGTGACGATCCGAGCCTCTTCCTGCTGATGCAGCCAGGCCTCGACCTTGGCAGTGGTGGCGCTCGTCTGCTCGATGGAGGTGCCGTACGGCATCTGCACTTCCACCAGCACCTCCGGCCGGTCCGAAGTCGGGAAGAACTGTTTCTTGACCAGGCTCATGCCGAGGATCGCCACCACGAATGTCGCGATCACCGTACCGGCCACCCACCATTTGCGCGCGATGACCCGCGTCAGCACCTGGCGGAAGCGGTTGTAATGGCGAGTGTTGTAGATGGCCGCGTGGCCGCCTTCGACCTGCTTGATGTCGGGCAACAGTTTCACGCCCAGGTACGGCGTGAAGGCCACCGCGACCACCCAGGAAGCGATCAGGGCAATGCCGACGATCCAGAACATGTTGCTGGTGTACTCGCCGGCGGTCGACTGCGCGAAGCCGTTGGGCATAAAGCCGATGGCGGTCACCAGCGTGCCGGAGAGCATCGGCGCGGCGGTGTGGCTCCAGGCATAGGCGGAGGCCTTGATCCGGTCGTAGCCCTCCTCCATTTTCACCACCATCATTTCGATGGCGATGATCGCGTCGTCCACCAGCAACCCGAGCGCGAGGATCAATGAACCGAGGGTGATGCGGTCGAAATTCTTGCCGGTGGCGGCCATGACCACGAACACCACGGCCAACGTCAACGGCACAGCCGCTGCGACCACGACACCGACGCGCCAGCCCATGCTGAGGAAGCAGACGATCATCACCACCAGCAGCGCGACGAAGAACTTGACCATGAACTCGCCGACCGCCGAGTCGATGTTCACCGACTGGTCGGTGACTTTGCTCAGGGTCATGCCCAGCGGCATGCCTTCGTTGATCTTGCCCGTCTCGGCGTCCAGCGCCTTGCCCAGGTCCAGGCCATTCCAGCCCTCGCGCATGATGACGCCCAGCAGCAGCGCCTCTTCGCCGCCGCTGCGCACCAGGAATGAGGCCGGGTCTTCATAACCGCGCTCGACGGTGGCCACGTCCGACAGTTTCAGCGAGCGCCCCTGGACCGTGACCGGCGTGTCGCGAATCTTCTGCAGCCTGTCGAAGGCACCGTCCAGGCGCAGGAAAACCTGCGGCCCGGCGGTTTCGATGGAGCCGGCGGGCGTGAGCATGTTCTGGCTGTTGAGGGCGGCAAAAATATCCTGGGGCGAAACACCGAGGGTCGCCAGGCGATCATGGGAAAACGACACGAAGATCCGTTCGGCCTGCTCGCCAATGATGTTGACCTTCTTCACGCCCGGTACGTGCAGCAACCGTTGGCGCAACGCCTCGGCATCGCGCACCAGCAAGCGCTGCGGCTCGCCCTTGGCTTTCAGCGCGAATAACGCGAAGGTCACGTCGGCAAACTCGTCGTTGACCATCGGCCCGATGACACCCGCCGGCAGCTTGATCGCCTCGTCGGCCAGTTTCTTGCGCGCCTGGTAGAACTCTTCCTGCACCTGCGACGGCGGCGTGCGATCGACCAGCGACACCATGGTGAAGGCAAGTCCGGGGCGGGTGTAGGTTTCCGTGCGGTCGTACCACTTCAATTCCTGCAGGCGTTTTTCCAGCGGTTCGGCGACTTGGTCCTGCATCTCCTGGGCCGTCGCGCCCGGCCAGGCCGTGATGACCGTCAGTTGCTTGACCGTGAACGGTGGATCCTCGGCGCGGCCCAACTGGAAGAACGCGAGGACACCCGCGACGGCGATCAGGAACAACAGGAAAACGGTGATGGAGCGCTCGCGAACGGCGAGCGCGGACAGGTTGAAGCTCATGGGTGATTCCCCGCAACCTTGACGTCGCCCGGAGGAGCCACATTCACCGCCTCGCCTTCGTGCAACAGATGCGTGCCCAGCGCGACGATCCGCTCACCCATTCTCAAGTCGCCGGAGACCTGCGCGGCATCGTCGCTCAAGCCGAGGACCTGGACGGGGCGCCAGGCGACTTTCGCCGGCTCACCCGTGATAACCCAGACGCCGGTGCCCTTGCCTGCATCATGCACGGCGGCAATCGGTACTTGCATCACCTGCCCTTGTCGAGCGCCCGCGGCGATCCGAAGCGTGACGGTCGAACCCAGCGGCGCATTGCCCAGCGCGCCCTCCAATACATACCGCGCCTCAAAGGTACGCGTCACGCGGTCGGCGGAATCCGACAGCAACCGCAACTTCGCGCTGACCACTTGCGAAGCGTTGCCATACAGCGTTGCCTGCGCAGTGGCCCCCGGGGCGGGCCGCAGCGTTTCGGGCAATTGCACAACGGCTTCGCGTTGACCGGCCCGCGCCAGTCGAACCACGATTTGTCCTGGGGCAACGACTTGCCCGGGCTCGGCCAATGTCTCCATCACCACGCCATCGGCGTCGGCGAGCAGCACGGCGTAGCCGGAAGCGTTGCGGGCCACATCGGCCTGGGCCTGGGCCGCGCTGAGCTGTGCCTTTGCAGTATCGGCGGCGGCCTTGATCTGGTCGTAGCCCGAGGCAGAGATGGCGCCGGCGGCGACCAGTTCCCGATAACGAGCCTCATCGTCGGCGGTCTGCTTGGCCCTGGCCCGGGCGGCGGCGACAGCCTCTTCCTGGGCCCGCGCCTGCAGGCCGAGATCGATAGGGTCCAGGCGCATCAGCGGTTGCCCGCGCTTGACGGTCTGGCCGGTATCGACCAGGCGCTCCAGCACCTTGCCCGACACGCGGAAACCCAGGTCGCTCTGGACCCTGGCCGTGACTACGCCGGTGAAGGAACGTGAGATTTCGGGGGAACCCAATACTTCGGCCACCCTCACCAAGGGCGCCGCCATGCGTGGATCTTTCGCGGTGGATGACTCGCCACACGCCGTCAGGACGAGAGGCAACAGGCAAGCGGCAAGGGTGACAGGTCGACGCCGAAGCATAGGATCCCTTTCTTGAACGGACAGGATGGAGAGCGCATTCTCATTCTCGTGACCATTTCTGTCAATCGTCACAAACCAGTCAATTTGCCTCCCCCCCAGGATCCCTTGTTACCGGACCACCATCCTCATGAATCCCGTCGACCGCCCTAACGAGCACGATTGACAGGATGTGACCATACCGTAATATGGTCACAATCTACGTCCCCCAAGGAAACGCCATGCCTCCCCTCCGCCCACTTGCTCTTCTACTGGGCACCTGCTTGATGGCAGGGTGCGCAGTCGGCCCGGACTACCATCGTCCGGTCGCCCCGCTTTCGAGTCGGTACCTGGGCCAACCTTCGGTCGAACAGCGGTCCTCGACCAGCCAGGCCGATTTGATTGCCTGGTGGGAAAGCTTTGGCGACCCCATGCTTGCCGGCTTCGTCGTCCAGGCGTTGGAACAGAACCTGGACCTGGCGCAGGCATCTGCGCGGGTGATGCAGGCTCGGGCGGGACTGGGTGCGGCGAACGCCGCTTTACTGCCCTCGGGCAACATCAACGGCCAGGCCGCGCGCGCCTACCAATCGGTCGAGACGCCGCTCGGCCAGGTGCTGGATTCCACGCCTGGCTATGATCGATACGGAAGTTCCTACGAGCTCAACCTCGGCGCCAGTTGGGAGATAGACGCCTTTGGTGGCCTGCGGCGCGGACGCGAAGCGGCGCTGGCCGATTACCAGGCATCCGAGGCAGGCGCTGTCGCCACACGACTGGCCGTCGCCGCGCAAATCGCCGATACCTACATCACGGTTCGTGGATTGCAGGCCCGGCTGGACATTGCCAACCGACAGGTCAGCACGCAGCAAGACCTGCTGGAAAAAGTCCAGTTGCTCTACAGCAAGGGCCTTGCTGCCAGTTATCAGGTTCGCCAGGCCGAGGGGCAATTGGCACAAGTCCAGGCAACGGTACCGGTCCTGCAGACCGGGTTGGATGCAGCGATGAACGCCCTGGATGTCATGCTCGGCACGCCGCCCGGCACTCATCGACCACAACTGGCCGAGCGCCGCGAGATTCCCCTTGCGCCGCAAGTCACTGCCATGGGAACCCCTGCGGACCTGCTGCGCCGCCGGCCAGACCTCATCGTCGCCGAGCGCCGCCTGGCGGCGTCCAATGCACGCATCGGCGAAGCCGTCGCCGAGTACTATCCGAAGTTCTCCCTGAGTGCCCTGCTCGGCAGCGCCACGGCAATATCGAGCGGTAACCTGTTCAGTGGCGGCGCCAGCCAGTCGGCGGGCGTGCTGGGCCTGCGTTGGAGGCTGTTCGATTTTGGCCGCATCAACGCCCGGATCGACCAGGCCAAGGGACAGGAAGCCGAAGCGCTGGCCGCTTATCGCCAATCCGTGCTGCGCGCCACCGAAGACGTCGAAAATGCCTTCAGCGCCCTGGTCAATCGCGAAGCCCAGGCAACCACCCTCACCCAAGGCGAAACATCCTTGAGCGAGGCCCGCCAGTCATCCTTCGTCGCCTATCAGAAAGGCACCGCGAGCCTGATCGATGTGCTCAATGCCGACGAGACGCTGTTGCGCACCTCCGATACCCGGGCGCAGGCGCGAACGGAATCGGCACGTGCAGCGGTCGCGGCATTCAGGGCGCTTGGCGGTGGTTGGCAGTCGCCAGGGGAAGGTTCGCTGGCGACTCGGTGAGCGTGGAGCGTCCTGACTGCAAAACAGACTTGAGAACGAATCCGTAGCCACAAGCGTGACCATCACACAAAATGGTCACGCTTCTGTTCAATCTGCTTTAGGACCGCATGGACGCGCCGTCAGTCGAAGCCTCAGGGCATCAGGCTGCGCAAAATAAGATTGGCGGTCAGCGCTGGGCCCTCTTCGACGAAGTCCAGGCTGTGCTGCAGCAATAACGGATTGACGAAAGGCCGCAGGGTCAAGTGGATGGCATCCACGGTTTCGTCCAGTGGCGTGCGACGTTCAAACTCACCGAGTTCGCGGCCCTCGCGAATGATCTGCAACACGAATTCCTTGATCCTGGCGTCGTAGACGCGGGAGCTGGGCCAGCGTTCCGAAGCCGAGAAGGCCGCGATGTCGTAGAGCTTCCGGTCGTTGAAGAACAGGCTCACCCCGGTAACCACCAAGGTCTTGACCAGCCGACGAAAACGCTCGGTCGCCGAAATTCCCTCTTCATTGATGGCCTTGTCCACGGCGTCGACGATCGTCGACAGACAATTGGAGCAGATGGCTTCGCCAATTGCCTGCTTGGAGTCGAAGAACTTGTAGATGTACGCCTTGGAAAAGCCGATGGCCTTGGCCAGGTCGGAAACCGTGGTCTTGCCGAAGCCGTACTGGCTGAAATGTTCGTGGGCAGCCGCGATGATCTGGTCACGAATTTCGTGATCGGCTGGGCCGCGGGCGCTGGGCGGTGCTATCGATGGCTGGTTCATGGGGGCAGCTTACGCATCCCAAGGAGGGTTGACAACTTATGACCAAATTAAGATTCAGTCACAAACTGACCGCCAGTTGCTTCGATAAACCGCCATACCGCAGCTACCCGATCACCCGCGCATACACCGACCTGTCGACATTGCCACCGGACAGAATAACCCCGACCTTTTTCCCCTCCATCTCCGCGCGCTCCTGGATAAGCGCTGCCAACGCCGCGGCCCCGGCCCCTTCGGCCAGATTGTGGGTGTCGGTGTAATAGACGCGCATGGCCTCGGCAATCTCCTCATCGTTGACCGCTACGATCCGCGCCGCCCCGGCGCTATAGATGGCGAAGGCTTCTGGAATCGGCTTGCGCACAGCGAGACCGTCGGCGAAGGTATTGGCCGAGGGGGTTTCGTGGATTTCAGCCGCTTCAAACGATCGTTTCGCCGCCATCGCCTCGGTGGAGACCACGCCCACGATTTGGCTCTGCAAGCCGAGGGCATCGCGGGCGGCGATGACCGCGCAGATTCCCGAGCCACAGCCAATCGGCACGTAGACGGTGTGCAGGTCAGGCGCAGCCTTGAACAACTCCAGCGCATAGGTGGCGACGCCCTTGACCAGCTCGGGGTGAAACGGTGGTACGAGATAGAGCCCATGGGTTTGCGCCAGGCGCGCCGCCTCTTCCCGGGCCTCGTCAAAATCGCGGCCATATTCGACCACCTCGCCGCCGAAGCCGCGCATGGCGTTGTTCTTCTCGATCGAGTTGCCCTCCGGCACCACGATCAACGCCCGCAGCCCCGCCGCGCTGGCAGCCAGCGCCAGGCTCTGGCCGTGGTTGCCCCGGGTCGCGGTGACGATCCCGTTCACGTGCGGATGCTCGCGCTTGAGCCACTGCATGAAGGTGATGCCGCCGCGCACCTTGAACGCGCCCGTCGGGGTGTGGTTTTCATGCTTGACCCACACCGTGCAACCCAACCGCTCCGCCAGCAAGGGCCAGGCATACTGCGCGGTGGCGGGCATGACCTGATAGACCTGGCGAGTCGCTTGTTCGATATCGTCGTACGTCAATGTGTGCATGGTCGGTCTCCTGTGGTTTTGCCCAGTCTAGGCAGGGTCATCGAACCCAGGCTTTCAAAAAACCGACCTGACTTTTATGCCGCCCCTTCACTACTATGGACACCATGAGCCATCGAAACCGCCCCCAGCCACCACGCCCGACTGAATCGACCCGTCGCATCGAGGCCGGCCCGTGGTTGATCGAATTGCTCCCCGGCAGCGCCTACGCGGCCCGATACGTCGCGACCCAGGCGGCGATCGGCTTTGCCTTCGACAGCCAGCGCGGCCAGCACGCCATCGGCAGTGATCGGGTACTGCCTTTCAATGCGATGCCCAACGGCCTGGCGTTCGTCCCGGCCCAGTGTGATGTGTATTCCGAGTCGCCCCACGGCGGTGAATACCTGCGGGTGATGCGCACCGACGGCGTCGTGTTGGCGGGCGATCGAGCCTTCAACAACCGCATCGACCCGCGCGCCATCGCCCTCGCGCAACGCATGCGTCGTGCGCTGCTGCTCGGCTCGTTCGACGACGATTGGGAAGCCTGGGCCCACGCGCTGGCTGAACGCGCAGCATCGGAAAAAGCCCTGTCGGCACGGCCCCAAGGCTCTATCACCGACAGCCGCATGCGTCTGCTGGATGAGTTCATCGATGCCGGCCTCGACCAACCGTTGGGCGTGCGAGCCATGGCGCAACTGCTGGGATTATCCGAGGGGTATTTCATGCGGGCCTTCAAGATCGCGACCGGTAAAAGCCCCCACGGCTACCTGATCGACCGACGCCTGGCCAAGGCCCGGGCGCTGATACGAGACTCCTCGGCGACCCTCGCAGAAATCGCCCACGCCTGCGGCTTCAGCTCACAGGCACACATGGCAACGACGTTCAAGCAGCGTCTTGGGGTGAGCCCGACACGATTGCGTTAAATGACGAAGTGCATTTGACGCCTTTGACTTAATGGTCCAGTTTTTAAAAGAAGCTACAAATTGCATTCCATTCGTTAATCAGAGGGCCACTGCCGCCTATGAGTGATGTACGAAGGACCTTCCCCACAGTTGAACGTCGTTGGGCATGCCAGTGCCGTTGATTCCCCTGGTTGTGTGTGACGACTCCACCATGGCGCGCAAGCAAGTGCTGCGTGCGCTGCCGCAAGACTGGCCGGTTTCAGTCACCGAGGCGGTCAATGGCCGCCAGGCCATGGATGCCATACGCCAGGGCCTGGGCCACGTAGTACTGCTCGACCTGACCATGCCGGAGATGGACGGCTACCAGGTTTTGAGCGCCTTGCGCGCCGAGGGCCTCACGGCGCAAGTCATCGTGATTTCAGGGGACGTCCAGGACGAGGCCGTGCGCCGCGTCCATGAACTGGGCGCCTTGGCCTTCCTGAAAAAACCGTTCGACGAAAACGAACTGCGCCAGACCCTCAACCGGTTGGGACTGCTGACCCAACCCGGCAAGACGCCGCTGCAGAACCGGCCGGCGTCGAACGCGACCATCAGCTTCCAGGACGCGTTTCGCGAAACGGTCAACGTTGCCATCGGCCAGGCGGCGGCGCTGATTGCCAAGGTGCTGGGGGTCTTCGTGCAACTGCCAGTGCCGAACGTCAACGTTCTCGAGGTGGGCGAATTGCACATGGCCTTGAACGACGTCGGCAACTCCCAGCAACTCACGGCCATCTGCCAGGGATTCATCGGCAGCGGCATCGCTGGCGAAGCCCTGCTGATCTTCCATGACTCGGAGATTGCCGACATCGCGCAACTGATGCAGCGCCAGAGCGCCGATTACTCTGACCTGGAAATGTTGGTGGACCTGTCGAGCATCCTGATCGGCGCGTGCCTGAGCAGCATTGCCGAGCAGATCGATGTGATTTTTTCCCAGGGCCATCCGCAGATTCTTGGCCAGCATGCGGCTATCGAAGAACTGATCCAGGCGAACCGCGTCCGTTGGAAAAAGACCTTGGCGGTGGAAATCAGCTACAGCCTGGAAGGGCAGAACATCCGGTTCGATCTGTTGCTGCTGTTCACGGAAGACTCCATCGAGCGGCTGATCCACAAACTCGCCTACCTGATGAACTGAGCCATGAACGAATCCATCGATCTGAACGAATTCCACTGGTTGCTGGCCATCGTTCAAAGCATCGACGTCGGCGTGGTGGTGCTCGACCGCGAGTACCGCGTGCAAGTCTGGAACACCTTCATGGAGAACCGCTCCGGGGTCCAGCCCAAGGACGCCCAGAACCGGAATTTCTTCAGCCTGTTCCCGGAAATCGACCGCCAGTGGTTCAGCCGCAAGGTGGAAAGCGTCGCGACCCTGGGCACGCCCGCGTTCACCGTCTGGGAGCAGCGCCCGTACTTGATGCGCTTCAAGAGCTACCAGCCGATCACCGGCCAGGAAGAGTTCATGTACCAGAACACCACGCTGCTGCCGCTGCGCTCGCCGGACAACCGCATCAACCACATCTGCCTGGTGATCTACGACGTCACCGATGTCGCCACCAATCGCCATCAGATCCAGGCTGCCAATGCTCAGCTGCAGCTGCTTTCCAGTACCGATCGCCTGACGGGCCTGTACAACCGCGGCCATTGGGAAGGCAGCTTGAAGGCCGCGTACGCCCGACACCAGCGCTACGGCAATGCGCTGAGCCTGGTGATGCTGGACATCGACCACTTCAAGCACGTCAACGACACCTACGGCCACCAGGCCGGCGACAAAGTCATTGAGCAGCTCGCCCAACTGCTGCGCGAGCATGCTCGCGAGTCCGACGTGGCCGGGCGTTACGGCGGCGAGGAGTTCGGCGTGGTGCTGTCGGACACCGACCAGGCCGGCGCACGGATTTTCGCCGAACGCTTGCGACAGGCCGTCGAGCAGTTGTTGGTGCAGTACAACGGCCAGGACATCCGTTTCACCATCAGCCTGGGCGTGGCCGACCTTAGCGCGCCGGCGAACGACCATGCCGAACTGATCGCCCGGGCCGACCAGGCGTTGTACACGTCGAAGAAAACCGGACGCAATCGCGTGACAGTCCACGGTCACTGACCCACCAAGACTTTGTGGGAGCGAGCCTGCTCGCGAAGACGTCGGCATATCCAACATCACTGCAAGCTGATCCACCGCTTTCGCGAGCAAGCTCGCTCCCACAGGGATCTTGGGTTCCCAGGAGCTTTGCATTCAGCGCAGGACTATTGTGGGAGCGAGCCTGCCCGCGAAGACGTCGGAATATCCAACATCACTGCAAGCTGATCCACCGCCTTCGCGAGCAAGCTCGCTCCCACAGGGATCTTGGGTTTCCATGAGCTTTGCATTCAGCGCAGGACTATTGTGGGAGCGAGCTTGCTCGCGAAGACGTCGGCACATCCAACATCACTGCAAACTGATCCACCGCTTTCGCGAGCAAGCTCGCTCCCACAGGGATCTTGGGTGTCCATGAGCTTTGCATTCAGCGCAGGACTATTGTGGGAGCGAGCTTGCTCGCGAAGACGCCGGCATATCCGACATCACTGCAAGGTGATCCACCGCTTTCGCGAGCAAGCTCGCTCCCACAGGGATCTTGGGTGTCCATGAGTTTTGCATTCAGCGCAGGACTATTGTGGGAGCGAGCTTGCTCGCGAAGGCGTCGGCATATCCAACATCACTGCAAGCTGATCCAGCGCTTTCGCGAGCAGGCTCGCTCCCACAGGGATCTTGGGTTTCCAGGAGCTTTGCATTCAGCGCGGGACTATTGTGGGAGCGAGCTTGCTCGCGAAGACGTCGGAATATCCAACATCACTGCAAGCTGATCCACCGCTTTCGCGAGCAAGCTCGCTACCACAGGGATCTTGGGTTCCCAGGAGCTTTGCATTCAGCGCAGGACTATTGTGGGAGCGAGCTTGCTCGCGAAGACGTCAGCACATCCAACATCACCGCAAGCTGATCCACCGCTTTCGCGAGCAGGCTCGCTCCCACAGGGATCTTGGGTGTCCATGAGCTTTGCATTCAGCGCGGGACTATTGTGGGAGCGAGCTTGCTCGCGAAGACGTCGGCACATCCAACATCACTGCAAGCTGATCCACCGCTTTCGCGAGCAAGCTCGCTCCCACAGGGATCTTGGGTGTCCATGAGCTTTGCATTCAGCGCAGGACTATTGTGGGAGCGAGCTTGCTCGCGAAGACGTCGGAATATCCAACATCACTGCAAGCTGATCCACCGCTTTCGCGAGCAAGCTCGCTCCCACAAGGGGTGTGGCGTACGCAAGATCTGTGAGCAACTCGGTAAAACTGTGGGAGCGAGCTTGCTCGCGAAGGCGTCGGCACATCCAGCATCATTGCAAGCTGATCCAATGCTTTCGCGAGCAGGCTCGCTCCCACAAGGGGTGTGGCGTACGCAAGGTCTGTGAGCAACTCGGTAAAACTGTGGGAGCGAGCTTGCTCGCGAAGGCGTCGGCACATCCAGCATCATTGCAAGCTGATCCAATGCTTTCGCGAGCAAGCCCGCTCCCACAGGTTTCAACTGGCGGGCATCAGAACCAGGTTTCCATCTGGATACCGTACTGCCACACACCGCCAGCGTTGAAGTCAGTCTTGCCAAAGGAATCCGTGGCGCTGTACCTGTCCAGGTCCGACGACCAGTTCATGACGCTGGCGAACACGCGCAACTCGGGGCGCGTGAGCAGATCGCCCAGGTCGGGCTTGAAGGTCGGGGCGATCGTGAACTTCCAGAAGTTGCCGTCGACTGCATTGCGTTGCAAGTAGCCCTTGGGGTCGAGCTGCATGGTTTGCCAGCTCATCTCGTAGGCCATTTCGAAATTGCTGTTGATCGCATTGGCCAACCGCACGTTGAGCGTCATCCAGCGGTAGTCATCACCCTTGACGTAGCGGTCCTTGCTTTGCTCAGCCAGCAGGCTCGGGCCGATGCGCCAGTTGGGCGCCAGGGGCGTTTCGCCGTACAGCGCCACGCGCAGGGCACGGGCGTCGTCGATCAGTTCACCATCGGCGCCAATGTTCTTGACCTCGGCCCCCAATCCCTGGCCATAGAGCAGCGCCGTCTTGAAGAAGCCTTCGCGGCCGAAAAAGGTCTTCTGGTGATTGGCGACCATGCTGTGCAAGCCAGAGTCGGCTGGCGCCAGCCCTGCTTCGTTGACGCGGGTGCCGAAGTCGTTTTTCTTCGAGCCGATGGCGTTGAACATCCATTGCCACTGCCCACCGTCGAAAAATTGGTTGGAGGTCAGGATGTAGCTTTCCACATCGGCATTGACGCCGCCCTCGCTGAAGTCCCCGTAGTTGCGACCGATCAATGAGTAGTTCGAGCGCCAGTTCCTGTTCATCTGTACATCGTAGATACCGCCGCCGGTACCCGCCAGATAGACAACATCGGAGTCCAACCAGTGGATGTCGAAATTGTCCCTGTCGAAGCGCTTGCCTGCCCACAGGGTCGAATTTTCGAACATCGCGTTGCCCTTGAATGCCGCGAGGTGATCGAGTTCGGTGAACACCTGGCGCACGTTCAGGTTGCTTTCCTCGGCAGTCCAGTCATTGGAGCTTTCCACGCCGTCGGCAATGGACACGGTGAATTTGGAGCGGGTGCCGTTCTGCGCGTACAGCTCTTTCGACAGGTCGATGCGCATGTAGGTGTCGTCCTCGTTTCCGAGTCGCCCGACGGCGCCACCGACAGAACCGGCCGGCGTGGTGTATGGACCGCCACGACCACCGCCCAAGCCATCGTTGATCAGCAAGCCGGAGCGGGCGTAGCCCTTGAAGCTGAAGCCGTCCGTGAGGTGTGCGCCACTGCCCTGCTTTTCCGTGCTTTGCTGGCGGGCTTCGAGTTTTGCCAGGCGCGCATCAACGGTCGGCGTCGCAACCGGGGCAGCAACGGCGACAGCAGCCGCTGGCGTGGCGAGTTTGATTTGCTGCAGTTCCCTGGCGAGGGCCTGGGTTTGCTGTTCGGCAGCTGCGGCGCGTTTTTCCGCTGCGCTGGCACGGGCTTCAAACGCCGCCATTCGCTCTTCGAGAGTAGCGGCCTGAGAGGTGACTGCCGAGGCGCCGAGCGCGCTTGCGAGTAGCCAGCTTGATGCTTTCTGCATGTGGATTTCCCTGTCTTGTTTTTATTGTTCTGTTGCCGCAGCCGGTCTTTTCCCCAAGGTCCGGATTTATCGATCCTGAGGAAAAAAAGGATGCCTCGTTGCTAATACACTGCTACATTTGGCGATGTTAACGTTAACTTTTCCAAAAACAAAAATAAAGAGGGCTTTATGAAACAGTTCAAATCGCTCGTCCCGACGGCGCTGCTCAGCCTTTGCATCGGGTTTCCATCCCTGTCGATGGCTGCCAACCTGACGATTTCCTGCGGTGCCGTGGGTGCGGAATTGCAACTGTGCAAGGAGGCTGTCGAGGCGTGGTCGAAACAGACGGGCAACAGCGTCGAAGTGGTTTCCACGCCTAACTCGGCGACCGAGCGGTTGTCGTTCTATCAACAGATCCTCAGTGCGCAATCCAGCGACATCGACATCATCCAAATCGATATGGTGTGGCCGGGCATGTTGGCCAAGCACTTGATGGACCTGCGCGAAGTGCTGCCGGCCAACGCCACCCAAGGTTATTTCCAGGCCCAGGTGGACAACGCCACGGTGAACGGACGCCTGGTGACGATGCCGTGGTTCACCGACTCGGGGCTGCTGTATTACCGCAAGGACTTGCTCGAGAAGTACAACAAGCCCGTGCCCCAGACCTGGGAAGAAATGACGATCACCGCCAGGGTCGTCCAGCAGGCCGAGCGTGATGCCGGGAACGCTAACGCATGGGGTTACGTTTTCCAGGGGCGCGCCTATGAAGGCCTGACGTGCAATGCGCTGGAATGGATCAGCAGCCAACCGCAAGGCGGGCTGGTCAACGCGCAAGGCGACATCGTCGTGAACAGTCAGGCCTCGAGGGCGGCGTTGACCCTGGCGAAAAGCTGGGTGGGCGACATCGCCCCGCGTGGCGTGCTCAATTACACCGAGGAAGAAGGACGCGGCGTCTTCCAGTCCGGCAATGCACTGTTCATGCGCAATTGGCCGTATGTCTGGGCCCTGGTGCAAAGCCCGGACAGTGCCGTCAAGGACAAGGTCGGCGTCGCTCCCCTGCCCCGCGGCGGCGCCACGGGCAGCCACGCGTCCACCCTCGGCGGCTGGGGCCTGGCGGTGTCGCGCTACAGCGCCAATCCGAAGCTCGCCGCCGAACTGGTGAGCTACCTGAGCAGTGCCCAACAGCAGAAACATCGCGCCCTGGTGGGTGCCTACAACCCGGTGATCGAGTCGCTCTACCAGGACCCTGAGTTACTCGCCGCCATGCCCTACTACAAACAACTTCACAGCATTCTCAACGACGGGGTCATGCGCCCCGCCTCGATCACGGCCGACCGCTATCCACGGGTGTCCAATGCATTCTTCGATCAAGTGCATGGCGTGCTCGCGGACGAGCGGCCGGTGGACCAGGCGCTGGCCGAGTTGGAAAGCGAACTCACACGGATCAAACGCCGGAGCTGGTAAGCCCCAAGGAAGGAAATCACCATGTCTGTCTCCACGACTCTCGCCCACGACGATGGCGAGCAACTGCTCACCCGGGAAACACCGGTACAACGCCGCCGCGTTCGCGCCGCCTGGCTGTTTCTGACGCCGATGCTGCTGTGCCTGGCACTGGTGGCAGCCTGGCCGCTGCTGCGCACGTTCTGGTTCAGCCTCACCGACGCCAGCCTGGCCGACACCGGCGACGCGACCTTTGTCGGCTTGAGCAACTACCTGTTTCACAGCAGTGCCGGCTGGTCAGGCATCCTGGTCGATCCACAGTGGTGGAATGCGGTGCGCAACACGTTGCATTTCACCGTGGTGTCGGTGGGGCTGGAAATCGTCCTCGGGCTGCTGGTGGCGCTGCTGCTGAACGTCAAGTTCACCGGTCGCGCCCTGGTGCGGGCGTTGATCCTGATTCCCTGGGCGATCCCGACCATTGTCTCGGCGAAAATCTGGTCATGGATGCTCAACGACCAGTTCGGCATCATCAATCACCTCATGCTCGGCCTCGGCCTGATTGACGTGCCCCTGGCCTGGACAGCCGACGCGGACCTGTCGATGTGGGCGGTGATCATCGTCGACGTCTGGAAGACCGTGCCCTTCGTCACGCTGCTGATGCTCGCCGCCTTGCAGATGCTGCCCAGCGATTGCTACGAAGCCGCGAGGGTCGATGGCATTCACCCGGTCAAGGTGTTCTGGTGGGTCACCCTGCCGCTGCTGATGCCGGCATTGTTAGTGGCAGCGATCTTCCGCATCCTCGATTCCTTGCGGGTGTTCGACGTCATCTATGTATTGACCTCGAACTCATCGAGCACCATGAGCATGTCGGTCTATGCCCGCCAACACCTGGTGGAATTCCAGGACGTCGGCTACGGCAGCGCCGCCTCGACCTTGCTGTTCCTCGTCGTGGCGGTGATCGCCATGGCATATCTGTACCTCGGACGTCGTCAACTGGAGGTGCGCTCATGAGCCCTCGCCTGTTGAAAAAAGCCTTGTTGCGCCTCGGCTTCTGGAGCCTGATCGGGACCTTGCTGGTGTATGCGGTCTTCCCTTTCTATTACGCCATCGTGATGTCGTTGAAGCCGTCCAGCGCCTTGTTCCAGGTGAGCTACTGGATCGATAACCCGGACTTCTCCAACTATGTCGCCGTGCTCAACCAGGCCTCGTTCCTGCGGGCCATCGGCAATTCGCTGGTGGTTTCGCTGTGCGTGGTCGCGCTGGCGCTGTTCCTCAGCTTGACCGCCGCCTATGCCTTGGGCCGGGTGAAGTTTCGCGGGCGCGGTCCGGTGTTGATGATGGTCCTCGGTGTCTCGATGTTTCCCCAAGTCGCGGTGCTGTCGGGATTGTTCGAAGTGATCCGTGCCCTGGGCCTGTACAACACGTCCTGGGCATTGATCCTGAGCTATACGATTTTCACCCTGCCCTTCACCGTCTGGGTGCTGACCACCTTCATGGGGCAACTGCCCCATGAGTTAGAAGAGGCCGCGATCATGGACGGTGCGTCACCCTGGGTCACGCTGACCCGCGTGCTGCTGCCGCTGCTCTGGCCGGCACTGGTCACCACGGGGCTCTTGGCCTTCATCGCCGCATGGAACGAGTTCCTCTTCGCCCTGACCTTCACCCTCACCGACTCGCAACGCACGGTCCCGGTCGCCATCGCGCTGATTTCCGGCGGCAGTCCCCATGAGCTGCCTTGGGGCTTGTTGATGGCGGCGTCGGTGCTGGTCACGGTGCCCTTGGTGATTCTGGTGCTGATCTTCCAGCGCCGCATCGTTTCCGGCCTCACTGCCGGTGCGTTAAAGGGTTGAGGCCCAACACAGACAACAAAGGAACAGCATCGTGATCAAGTTGAAGCTGGATAACGTGAACAAACAATTGGGCGGCGCACACATTCTTCGTGACGTCAGCCTGGAAATCTCGGCAGGCGAATTCGTCGTCTTCGTCGGCCCGTCGGGTTGCGGAAAGTCCACCCTGCTGCGGCTGATCGCCGGGCTGGACTCGATCTGTGGCGGCGACCTGCTGATCGACGGACGCCGGGTCAACGACCTGGAGCCGCGCGAGCGTGGCGTCGGCATGGTGTTCCAATCGTATGCGCTGTACCCGCACATGAGCGTCTACGACAACATCAGTTTTGGCCTCAAGCTGGCCAAGACCGAGAAGACCAGCCTGCGCGAGCGCGTGCTGAAAACCGCGCAGATCCTGCAATTGGACAAACTGCTGCAACGCAAGCCAAGGGAACTGTCGGGCGGCCAGCGTCAGCGCGTGGCGATGGGCCGGGCCATGGCGCGGGAGCCGGACATCCTGCTGTTCGACGAGCCGTTGTCCAACCTCGATGCCTCGTTGCGCGTGCAGATGCGCAACGAAATCGCCCGCCTGCATGGGCGACTGGGTTCGACCATGATCTACGTGACCCACGACCAGGTCGAAGCGATGACCCTGGCCGACAAGATTGTCGTGCTCAACGGTGGACGCATCGAGCAGGTCGGCTCGCCGCGGGAACTCTACGAGCGTCCGGCCAGCCGTTTTGTCGCCGGTTTCCTCGGCTCGCCCAAGATGAATTTCCTGCCGGCAAGCCTGCATCACCCAGGCGAAACCAGCCTGATCGACAGCCCCTTGCTGGGGATGACGCGCCTCCCCATCGACAGCACCCACCTGGCGACGAACAGCCCGCTGAGCCTGGGGATTCGTCCGGAGCACGTGTCACTCAACGTGGCCCAGGGAAACACCGGAATCGTCGTGGCCGGGGTCGAATACCTGGGCAGTGAAACCTACGTCCACCTGGAAACAGGCGGCGATGAACCGCTGATCTGTCGCTGCGAAGTCAACGCTGGATGGCGGGTGGGTGACCGGGTCGAGCTGCAACTGGATATCGACCACCTCCACGTCTTCGACGCGCACGGCACGGCGTTGAAGCGCCGCGCCATCGAAAACCTGCCCGACGGCCTCGCTCCGCGCTCGGCCCATGCGGGCGCCCTATGACCTTGTCCTTGAATACCATGAGCAATCCAACACCCGCTTCTCTCGAAATGGCCCAGCAGGCTCTGGAAGATGGTCTGCCGCGCCTGATCCACGACTATCGACCCGACTATCACCTGGCCCCGCCAACCGGTTGGATGAACGACCCGAACGGGGTGGTGTTCTTTCGTGGCGAGTACCACGTGTTCTACCAGCACCATCCCTTCGACGCCCAATGGGGCCCGATGTATTGGGGCCACGCCAAGAGCGCCGACCTGGTTCATTGGCAGCACCTGCCCATTGCCCTGGCGCCGGGCGATGACTTCGACCGCGACGGTTGTTTTTCAGGGAGTGCGGTGGTGTGTGGCGACACCCTGGCGCTGATCTACACCGGGCATACCTGGTTGGGCGACATCGGTGACGAACGCTTCATCCGCCAGGTCCAGTGCCTGGCCACCAGTGTCGACGGCGAGCGGTTCGTCAAGCATGGCGCCGTCATCGAGCACGCGCCGCAAGCGGGAATCATGCACTTTCGCGACCCCAAGGCCTGGCACGCGGATGGCTACTGGTACCTGATCGTCGGGGCGCGCCTGGCCGATACACCACTGCTGCCGCTGTACCGCTCCACCGACCTGCGCGCCTGGGAATTCCTCGACTACGCGTCCAGGGGCACTGACGGCGATGGCTACATGTGGGAATGTCCTGACCTGTTTCGCCTGGACGGACGCGACGTATTGTTGTACTCGCCGCAAGGCATGCAACCGGCGGGATACGAACGGCTCAACAAGTACCAGACCGGTTATCGCATTGGCCGCCTCGACAGCGACTGGCACTTCACCGGCGGGCCGTTCATCGAACTGGATAACGGTCACGATTTCTATGCTGCGCAAACATTGGCAACCGTCGATGGCCGGCGCCTGGTGTGGGCCTGGCTGGACATGTGGGAAAGCCCGATGCCGAGCCAGGCCCATCACTGGTGCGGCATGCTCGGCTTGCCGCGCGAGCTGGAACTGCAAGGCGATCGCCTTGGCACGTTCCCGGCACGGGAACTGGTCGCGCTGCGCCAGGCGCCATTGCCGAGCGTCGCGCCGTGGGGCGAATCTGGCTACTGTTCGGTGCCGCAAGTGACGGGCGACAGGCTCGAAATCCATGTGCACCTGGACCTGCTCGGCTGCACCGAAGGCCAATTGGGCGTCGCCTTGCGCTGCAGTGCCGATGGGCAGGAACAGACCTTGCTCTATTACGATGCGGCACTGCGACGCCTGGTGCTAGACCGCGGCCGCTCGGGTGCGCAAGTGAGTGGCCAGCGCAGCGTCTCGATAGCGCCCGAGGAAACGCAACTGCACCTGCGGGTGTTCCTCGATCGTTCGTCCATCGAGGTGTTTGAGGACAACGGCCGCTTCAGCCTCAGCAGCCGCATCTACCCACGGCCCGATAGCCTCGGGGTGACGCTATTGGCAAACGGGACGGGTGGGCGTGTCGCCATTCCCAAGGCGTGGCCGCTGGGGTCGGGATGGCTGTGAGTCGGGTCATTCGAGTCGCGAGAAACCAGGGGCCTGTGTCATGATTCCACGTCAACCTGACTGGCCACACTTCGCATGACTTCCGTGAAAGACGTTGCACAGCTGGCCGGCGTATCCCTGATGACGGTTTCGCGCGCGCTCAACACGCCGGAAAAACTGAGCCCCGAAACCCTTCAACGGGTACGTCGCGCCATCGATGAATTGCAGTTCGTACCGAGCCTGTCGGCGCGCCGGATGCGCGGCGACAACTTGCAGGCGCGCACCATCGGTGTGTTCGCACTGGACACCGCGACTACGCCGTTCGCCGTCGAGTTGCTGCTGTCCATCGAACAGACCGCGCAGCAGGCTGGCTGGAATGTCTTCATCCTCAACCTGCTGAGCAGCCCGCCCACCGACCAGAACATCGACTTGATGCTGTCGCACCGCCCCGACGGCTTGATCTTCAGCGCCATGGGGTTGCGCCAGGTGAGCATTCCCGAGCGACTCAAGAGCAAGCCCCTGGTGCTCGCCAATTGCCTGGCCGATGACAGCCAACTGGTCAGCTATGTGCCGGACGATGAAGCTGGACAGTATCGCGCCGTGCATCACGCGCTGAGCCAAGGCTACCGGCGTCCGCTGTGCATCAATCTGCCCAGGAAGAGCGTCGCCTGGAGCCTGCGTCAACAGGGCTTGCAACGCGCCTGCCAGGCATTCGGGCTGGCGCCTGGCGCACTGTTGCAATACGACCTTTCCGACCACGATGCCTATGGTGAAACCGCCGCCATTCTCGAACGGCATATCGTGGAAGGTCGTCCGCAATTTGACATCCTGGTCTGCGGCAACGACCGCATTGCCTTTTGCGCCTATCAATGGTTGTTGGGCCGTGGCCTGAAAATTCCCGATGATGTGGCTGTGCTCGGCTATGACAACATGATCGGCATCGCCGAATTGTTCATGCCGCCACTGACCACAGTCCAACTGCCGTACTACGAGATTGGTCGCCAGGCGGCCACGCACCTGATCGAGACCCTCGACGTCTCGGGCACCCGGCCCGTGGATTGTCCACTGGTGCTCAGGGCATCGTTGTAGTCCCACAGGGATAGTGAGTGTTCATGAGCTTTGCATCCAGCCTGCTCCCACAGTCTTGAACGCCCAATCGTTATTTCGCGAATAACTGGCTCATGTCCTTGAACGCCTTGAACTCCAGCGCATTGCCGCACGGATCGAACAGGAACATCGTCGCCTGCTCGCCGACCTGGCCCTTGAAGCGCACGTAGGGTTCGATCACGAATTGCGTGCCGAAGGACTTCAACCGCTCGGCCAGCGCTTCCCACTCAGCCCAGCCCAAGACCACGCCAAAATGCGGCACCGGCACATCGTGGCCATCCACCGCGTTGCTGTGCACGCTTTCCTGGGACGCGGTCTTGGGATGTTCATGAATCACTAGCTGATGCCCGTAGAAGTTGAAGTCGACCCACTGCTCGCTGGAGCGGCCCTCCTCCAGTCCAAAGACTTGGCCATAAAAAGTGCGGGCTGCCGCCAGGTCATAAACCGGAATCGCAAGGTGGAAAGGTGAGAGGCTCATCGGGACTCCAGGAACGTTTTTTGTTTATCGGGTACGCACCGGCGCGTGCATTCCATCGTAGGCGCGCAGGCACAACAAAAAAATCAATATAAATTTCTTAGAAACACAACTAATGTTGATCAATGATCAAAGAACTCAAGACCCTCATCGCCGTGGCGCGCGAAGGCACCTTCGCCGCCGCCGGGCACAAGATCGGCCTCACCCAGGCGGCGGTCAGTGCGCAGATCCAGCGCCTGGAAACCGAGCTGGGCTTCGACCTGTTCGACCGCAAAGGCCGCTCGGCCCACCTCAACAAGCGTGGCCAGCAGATACTCCTGCAAGCCCAGGAGCTGATTCGCCTTTACGAGAATCTCGGTTCCACGACGCCCGGGCTTCCACCCAGCGTATTGGTGAATATCGGTGCGATCGCCTCAGTCCAGCGCGCCTACCTGCCGGACGCCCTCGCCAGGTTTCACCAGCAATGTCCCCAATGCCGCACGCGTGTCGTGCCCGGCCTCTCGGTCGAGTTGATCAACCTGGTGGACGCCGGCGAGATCGACATGGCGGTGATGATCCGTCCGCCGTTTTCGCTGCAAAGCGATCTGCGCTGGACGACGCTGGCGCTTGAGCCTTATCGGCTGATCGTCCCGCGTAAGATGCCGGGCGAGGATTGGTCGGCGCTGCTGTCCGGCCAACCCTTCATTCGTTATGACCGCTCTTCCTTCGGCGGCAGGCAAGTCGATCGCTTCCTGCGGCAGATGCATTTCACACTGCGTGAGGTGTGCGAGCTGGATGAACTGGACGCGATCATCAAGCTCGTCGAGAAAGGCGTCGGTGTCGCCCTGGTGCCGCAGACCTCAGCCCATCAACCATGGCCCAAGGGCGTGCGGGCACTCGACCTCGGGGCGCACACGTTTCATCGTGATATCGGCCTGATCCACCGGTCGCGACAGAGCCTGGCCGACCCCGTCGCGATCCTGGCCGAACTGGTCATCGCGCAGGCCGGCGGCGGGATCGGATAGACCAGCCGTGGACCTGCATGACCCTCCTCACCAGACCGCGATATGTGAATCCGCCCGAGGCTCGGTCCCGCCGCACAGCACGCCGCTGACGGGATCGCGCAGGATGATCTGGCCGCGTCCATAGTCGGTCAGGTCACTGGCAACCGTGACTTCATGGCCGCGTCTTGCCAGCGCATTGATCAAGTCCCGGGAAGCCCCCTGCTCGATCCCGACCTTCATTCCGCCCAGCCATTGCCAGCGCGGCGCGTCCAGGGCCGCTTGCGGGTTCAGGCCGAAATCCACCAGGTTCATGACCATCTGCACATGCCCCTGGGGCTGCATGTAGCCGCCCATCACGCCGAACGGGCCGAGGGCCTCGCCATTGCGGGTGAGGAAACCCGGGATGATGGTATGAAAAGTCTTCTTGCCCGGGGCCAGGCAGTTGGCGTGGTTCGGATCGAGGCTGAATTCCTGACCGCGGTTCTGCAGGGCAATGCCGCTGTCGGGTAGCACCACGCCGGAGCCGAATCCGTGGTAGTTGCTCTGGATGAACGAGACCATGTTGCCCTCCCCATCCGCCGTCGCCAGGTACACCGTGCCACTGGCGTGGGGATCGCCGGGCTTGGGCGGTTGGGCCTGCTCGCCGATCTGGCCGCGACGGCGGGCGCTGTAGTCGGCGCTGAGCAGATCGGCGACCGCCACGCGCATGTGCAGGGGGTCGGTGATGTGGTGCAGGCCGTCGCTGTAGGCCAGCTTCATCGCCTCCAGTTGGCGATGCCAGGTCTGTTGGCTGTCGCGGTGATCGAAGTTGAAACCCTCCAGGATATTCAACGCCATCAACGCCACCAGGCCCTGCCCGCTCGGCGGGATTTCCCAGACATCCACGCCTCGGTAATTGACGTGGATGGGCTCTACCCACTGGGCGCGATAGTCCTTGAGGTCCGAGGCACGCAGGTAGCCGCCGCTGGCCCGGGAATGGGCGTCCAGGCGCTCGGCCAATGCGCCGCGATAGAGGCTTTCGCAGCGGGTATCGGCTAATTCCTGCAGGGTCTTGGCCTGGGCCGGATTGCGAAAAATCTCCCCGGCCCGAGGCGCGCGGCCATCGATCAGGAAGGTCTCGAACCAGGTGTCCAGCACGGCATCGCGATGGGGCGTGAACTCGTTCACCGCGACTTGCCATTGATGGGCGACCACCGGTGACAAGGCAAAGCCGTCCCGCGCCAGGCTGATGGCCGGTTGCAGCAGCTCGGCGAAGGGCAGTTTGCCGAAGCGTCGGGACAACTCGGCCCAGGCTGACGGGCAGCCCGGGACCGTCACCGGTGTCCAGCCATAGACCGGCATCTTTTCATGGCCGGCGGCCTTGACCGCCTCGATGCTCAAGGCGGCCGGCGCATGGCCGTTGCCGTTGAGGCCATGCAGCTGGCCCTTGCACCAGACCAAGGCAAAGGCGTCGCCGCCGATGCCGCAGCCCGTGGGTTCCACGACAGTCAATGCTGCCGCCGTGGCGATGGCGGCGTCGATGGCATTGCCGCCTTTTTGCATGATTTCGATGCCCGCCTGAGCGGCCAGGGGCTGGGACGCGGCGACCATGCCTCGACGGGCGAAAACGCTCTGGCGTTGCGATGGATAAGGGTACTCATGGGCAGAAAATTTCAGCATGGCGAAAGGCTCTTCAATGCGGCAATTCAGTCGCTGGAAAAAGTCAAAGCACCCGGCTGAGAAACGCCCGGGTACGCGGATGAATGGGGTGGCAGAAAATCTGCTCCGGCGGCCCCTGTTCGATCAGCTCGCCCTGATCGAGCACTACCACGCGGTCGGCCACTTCCCGGGCAAAACCCATTTCGTGGGTCACCACGACCATGGTCATGCCCTCCTCGGCCAGTTCCTTCATCACCTGCAGCACCTCGCCGACGGTCTCCGGATCGAGGGCGCTGGTAGGTTCGTCGAACAGCATGGCCTGGGGTTTCATCGCCAAGGCACGGGCAATCGCCACCCGCTGCTGCTGGCCGCCGGAAAGCATCGACGGATAATGATCGGCCTTGTCCGCCAGCCCGACCCGCTCCAGCAACCCGCGGGCCTGTTCCAACGCGGCGGCGCGCGGCACGCCGAGCACCTGGATCGGCGCCTCGATGATGTTTTCCAGCGCAGTCATGTGCGGGAACAGGTTGAAGCGCTGGAACACCATGCCGATGTCGCGCCGCTGCCGGGCGATGTTGCGCTCTGACTCACGCACCAGGCTGCCATCGGCCCGCTCGCGATAGCCCATGGCGCGACCATTGACGCGGATGCGTCCGCCCTGGATGTCTTCCAGCAGATTGATGCAACGGATGAAGGTGGTCTTGCCCGAGCCCGACGCACCGATCAGCACCACCACTTCGCCGCGCCGCACTTGCAAGGAGATGCCCTTGAGAATCTGCAACTCGCCAAAGGACTTGTGAACGTCCAGCGCCTCGATGATCAACTCTTCGCTTTTGTGCGCCATGGTCAACGTGCCCTCAGCAGGTTCAAGGTGCTGCGACCGAACATCCTCGTCGACGCAGGCGGTGGCGACGAAGGCCGGTCCGACTGGCCGAAGCGGGCCTCCAGCCAGCGCTGGAAGAAGCCCCACAACGTGGTCAGCAAGAGGAAGTAGATCGCCACCACCAAATACAACTCGAACACCCGGAACGTCGCCGACGTGACCATCTGGGTACTGAGCAGCAATTCCTGCACACCGATCACGCTGACCAGCGTGGTGTTCTTGAGCATCACATTGAACTCGTTACCCAACGGCGGCACGATGACCCGGAACGCCTGGGGCAAGACGATGCGGCGCATCAGCTTGGCGAAGGTCATGCCCAGAGAGCGTCCGGCCTCGTATTGGCCCTTGTCCACCGCGCCGATGCCGGCGCGAATGATCTCGGCCATGTACGCGCCTTCATTGAGGCCCAGGGCGATGATCGCCGCCTGGATATTGCCGGGGATCACCAGGCCAAAGAGTTCGATGTCTTCGAAGCGGAAGATCCCGCCGGCGGCCAGCGCCGTGTAGAGGAAGACGATCTGCACCAGCAGCGGCGTACCGCGCATCAGCCACACGTAAAAACGCACCGGCAGATGCAGCAACGGGTTCCTCGACAGCCGCAGCAGCGCGGCGGCCAATCCCAGCACGCAGCCCAGCAGCATCGCCAGCACACTGATCACGCAGGTCAGCCAGAGCCCGGTGAGGTACACCCCGCTGGGTTGCAGCAGGTACTGCCAGAACACATCCCAATTGAAATTCATCAAGGGTCTACCTCAATCAAGTGTGTCACTGGCGACATGCCATTTGCCGAGCAGTTGGCTGTAGCTGCCGTCGCCGCGCATGTCGCTGACGACTTGCTGCACGGCGGCGGTCAGTTGTGGATCGTCCTTGCGAATGCCCAGCCCGGTGAGAATCCGACTGAAGGCTGGCACGCCTTCCTCGAACAACTCGGGCGCCATTGCCGCGTAGTAACCGGCGGTTTCCACGGTGGTGCCGTAGGCGTGGACCTGGCTGATGCGCAGGGCCTGGAAGGCATCGGTGTCGGTGTTGTAGACCACCAGTTTCATCGGCGGCTTGCCGGCCTTCGCCAGGCTTTCGTTCTCGGCGTCGAGCAGGGTCTTGATGGTGGACCCGTTGAGCACCGCAACCTTGTGTCCGGAAAGATCCTTGAGCGTCTTGAGGCCCTTCGGATTGCCCTTGGGCACCACCACCGCCTGGCTGGAATACATGTAGTTGACGATGTCGATCACCTCACGGCGCTCGGGCTTGTCAAACAACTGGTCGACGATCATGTCGCACTGCTGGGCCAACAGCGCCGGCAACAATCCGGAAAACGGAATCACCCGCCACTCGACCTTCTTGTTGCCCAGGCGCTTGGCGATTTCCAGCCCCAGGTCCACGGTCAATCCCTTGGGTTTCTGCGCCTCGTCGAAGGACACCAGCGGCGGCGAGTCCATGCCCGAGCAGTAGACGAGTTTATCGGCCTTGAGCAGGCGCTCCGGGACAACGGGCGCGGCAATCGCCCACTGAGCGCAGAAACCCAAGGATAAAGCGGCGACCAACAGGCGAGGCTTATGCATGACCAGACACTCCAGTTCATTAATGACGGGCAGTACTCAAAGTCAAAACACGGGCGGGTTCTAGTTCCCCCGCTCTCGTTATTTTTTCGATTGCAGGAACTCGATCAATTCAGGAACGGTGCCTTCGATGTGCGCACGCACCACCGCCTCGGCCTTATCGGCATCGCCCGCACGCAGGGCATCGAGGATCAGCATGTGTTCCTGGCGCGCACTCAGGGGCTTTTCGACGTGCTGCAGCCACAGGCGCATGGGCGCTTCGATCAGCGAATAAAGCGCGCTGATCTGCTTCAGCAAGCGCGGTCGACCGCTGAGGCTGCACAGGTATTCATGGAAGGCGCGATGACGGCTGACCCACTCGGCGCTTTCCTCGCGATAGTCGTCCATCTCGTCCAGCAGGCGCTCCAGGGCGGCCAGTTGGCGTTCGCCGATTTTCGCCGTGGCAACGCGGACCGCCAGGCCTTCGAGGGCGCTGCGCATTTCGAAGACTTCGTGCAGTTCGTCGATGTCCAGCCCACTGACCACCGCGCCGCGATTGGGCCGCAGCGTCACCAGCCCCTGGGCATCCAGGCGCCGGAAAGCCTCGCGCACCGGCATCCGGCTCATGCCGATCTCATTGGCAATGTCCTCCGCGATCAGCCGGTCACCCTTGCGCAGGCGACCGCCGCAAATGGCGTCGAGCAGAAAGTTGTAGGCTTCTTCTTCGGCGGTGATTGGCGCACGTTCAGCGTAGGTCGGGGCAAACTGCATGGCAGCACCTTCTGCATTTTTGTATCCAATTATCCATGGATTCATAAAAGCAGAATGCGTGCCAACCGCACCGCTGGCTGTGCAAGGGATTGATTTTGAGGAAGTTGTCGAGGAAAACGGCGGGCGCGCTACCGGCTGGGTCGCACCCGGTGTGCTACCAAACAGCTCAGCGGCTGCCTTTTATGGGTGCAGGGCGGGATGGTTTGGTAACACCGCGCCCATCAAGCCGGGGCCCGGCGTGTGTCCGAAGGCGACTCACCAAACAGTGCCCGGTAATGGGCGGCGAAGTGACTCAGGTGGAAAAACCCCATCGCCACGGCGATCTCGCTGACATTCAGTGCGGCCGCACGGGTGCTGATCAACCGTCGACGCACGGCGTTGAGCCGCAGGTTGCGCAGGTACTCCACCGGACGCATACCGGTGACGGCCTGGAAGCTGTTCTGCAGGGTCCGGCGGCTCACGCGCAGTTGCTCGCACAGATCCAGGATGCTCAACGGTACTTCGGTGCTGGCCATGACCATTTCCTGGCAGCGCTTGACCAGGTAGGCATTGACCGCAACGTTGCCGCGACGTCCACGCGCCTCGTCCGAGGCGTGGCAGAACAGATCGAGGAACGCATTGAGCAGCACGTCTTCGAGGATTTTTTCCATGACCGGATTGACCGCGTCCGCTTGTTCCAAAAGGTGACGAAACAGCGGTTGGATCTGCTGCTGGACCCTCGACAGCACCGCTTCATCCACGCTGATTTGCGAAACGCTCTTCAAGCGCTTGAGCTGCTGGTCCGGCAATTCATACGCCGCCAGCTTGGCGAAACGCACCGTGTCGACGTTGGCCGCGAAGAAGTGCGTGCCTTCCGGGGCGTGCAAGACAAAATCCTCGCCATCGCGCAACAGCACGACACTATGGGCGCCGACTTGGCGCCCTTGGACCACCGGCGCGTTGCCCAGCGACAGGGCAATGCACAAGCGCCCTTTCGGCGCGCTGCCGCGTTGCACCACGCGCTTGTCCAGCACCTCCTGGAAGATCTGGAAGCGCTCGGCGCACACCTGCCGCAATTCGCTGGACAGGCAGCCACGGCCCAGTTGGTCGTAGACCTGCTGCCAGCCCAGGATCGAACCGGCGTGCTGCTGGGGATCATGGAAAGTACGGACTTCGGCAAACATGATCGTTGTTCCTCGGTGGAGCTGTGCTTATTGTCCGATGCTGATATCCAAAGAAATCGATTAACCCGTGGCGAGGGAGCTTGCTCCCGCTGGGCTGCGAAACAGACCCCTTTCTGTGAGCGCTTCGCACTCAAGCGGGAGCGAGCTCCCTCGCCACGGGCTCATCGCGTCCTTGAGAGAATTGTTCTTATCGCTGGAAAAACAAAGCCAGTTCCATGCCAAGCATGTGCAAGCGGTATTCAGCGGTCTTGATGTCCAACGGTGCCAATAACGACCCGGAAAGCACCACCTGCCCCGCCTCAACGCATTGCCCGTCCGCCAGCAATCGCCGGACCAACCAACACAGGTTCGCCACCGGCGTGTCCTCGCGCGCCAGGACGTTTCCTTCGCCGCACGCCGCCCCGTCGCATTCCAACCGATAATTCACCTGGGACAATTGATCAGGAGTGAACCTCACCCGTGGCCCCAGGCAATAAAGCCCCGCGGCGGCATTGTCGGCGAGAAACGCCCCGACGCCGAAACGCCAGCCCTGCCACCGGCAATCGGCAATTTCGAATGCCGGCGCGATCTCGGAGATGGCGGCGAGAATATCCTCATCGCTGTAGAAACCCGGCACCAGCGCGCGCCCCAGGACAAACGCCAGTTCGATTTCCAGCTTCGGCTGGATCAACCGTGCAAGCGGCACCGTACCGCCGGGCTGCAAGGCCATGGCGTCGGTCAACGCGCCCAACACTGGCTCGTCAATGCCAAAACGCTCCTGCGCCGCGCGGCCGGCAAAGGCGACTTTCCACCCCGTCAACCGGTCGCCACCGGCCTGGCGCCGGCGCAATGCCTCGCGCTGCAAGGCATAACCCGCCGACACGTCGTAAGCCTCTGGCGCCAACGACGGTAACGGGTGTGCGGTCCGCCCGGCGTCATGAAGCCGCACCAATAGATCGTCTTCGCGCCTCATGACAATTGCTCCGCCAACTTGCGCAAGACACCGTCGAGCCTCTCCGGCGTGGTGATCGCCGCGACAAACCGATCCGGCCGCACTACCACGATGCAATCACGCACCTTGGTAAACCACTCGCCCAGGCGATTGTCGACGTCTTCGATGCAGATGGCGCCGCTGGCCGACAAGGGTTGGTTGCGCCCCACACCGCTGCGCGAGCGATTGATCTGGATGAAGCGCGTACCCCAGCGCGCCCAGTAGGCGGCGGTGTCTTCACCCAGGTGCGCCGCGGGATTGACCCGATAACCGAGCACCGCGTACGAGTGTCCCAGCACGTCGTCCAGATGCCGGCGCTGTCCCTGGGCGTCTTCCACGGCCGGCTGGATGAACAGTTGCCCGACCAGATCATCCTCGTGCAGCTCGGCACGCTCGTGATAGACCAGACCCTTGGTGATGGTCGCCTTGGGTTTGAATTTGAATTCGAGCAAGTGCGAGCGAAGGTTGTCGACGCTGTTCACGGCCTGGAACAGCCAGTCCCGCACGCCGGCCATCAGCGGGTTGGTCAGCCCCAACACCGCGCCCATGTTGTCGGCCAGCGCAATGAGATCCGTGGCATGGCCGCGACGCTCCTGGTCGTAGCTGCCGAGGATCGACGGCGACGCCCGGCGCTGGAGAATCGCCGCCAGCTTCCACGCCACGTTGACCACGTCCCGCAGCCCCGAATTGAGCCCCTGCCCGGCCCACGGCGGGGAGATGTGCGCCGCGTCGCCCACCAAGGCCACGCGACCTTCGACGAAACGCGCCGCCACCCGGGAATTGTGGGTGTAGGCGCGGATCCGAATGATCTCCAATTGATCGACGGCCTCGCCGATATGACCCCGGATCAACGTGCGGATCGTCGCCTCTTCGCACATGCGGGCCTCGTCCTCGCCTTCCAGCAGCATGAACTCCCAGCGCCGCTGCTGGTACGGCAAATAGATGCAGACGAAGGGTCGCTGGGGATCGGCGTGCAAGGCCGTATAAGGCGCATCCAGGGTGTCGTTGGCGGTGTCGACCACCACCCATTTGCGCGGATGGGTCAGCCCCAGCAGCTCGATGCCGAGTTTCTTGCGCACGCTGGAACGCCCGCCGTCGGCGCCGATCACGTACTGAGCCTGTAGCTGATACAGCTCACCCTGGGCATCGCGCACCTGCAAGGTCACGCCCTGCTCGTCCTGTTCCAGGTCAAGCATTTCATGGCCTTGGCGCAACTCGACACCCGAATGCCTGCCCAACTGCTCGCGCAAAGTCCCTTCAAGCAACTGCTGCATGAAGATGTTGCGCATCGGCCAGCCGTAGTGGGCCGTGCTCGGCTTGACCTCGGCAAAGCACACGCCGCGTGCATTGTAGTAACGCAGGGGCACGTTGCAGATCATGTCCCGCGCAGCCAGCTCCGCGATGCCGATGCCTTGCAGCACGCGCAGCGCTTCGTCGTCCATGCCCACCGCCCGGGGATACGGCAGGATGCCTTCGGCCAATTCAAGAACGATGCAGTCGATCCCGTACAGCCCCATGTAATGCGCCGCCGTGATCCCGTTCGGGCCGCCGCCCACGATGACGACCTGGGTTTTGTCCTGCTTCATCGCTATCCACCGCTTTATTGTTGTAATTGCAAGAGTTGGCCGCGCAGGTAATCCGCGACGACCTGGTTGAACACTTCGCTCTGGTCGTCATGAACATAATGGCTGGCGTCGGCGATTTCCGCTGTCTGCACCTGCGCATTGGCCTCCTGCATCGCCTCCAGGGTTGCCAATGGGAGAAAATCCGAACGCGCGCCACGAATGAACAGCGTCGGGCAATCCAGCGCTCGCACCGCTGGCCACAGGTCAGTCGGCGTAATGCTCAGGCGCGCCTCGGCGATGCCTTTCTGGTCGTGACGCCATACGATGCCTTCCGGCGTTTGCTTCATGGAATAGGTCAACCGCGACGCCAGGCCGTCGTCCGACAAGCCCGGTCGCGATTGCCGCCAGAATTGCGCGGCGCTGTCCCAGTCTGGAAAGACCAGCGGCGTCTGGCTCATCTCCCGGCGGATGCGCTCGGCGCCCTCGCCGCGGATCGACGAGCCGGGGCCGATGTCCTCGATCACCAACGCATGCAGCCGTCCGGGATTGAGCCGGGCGTATTCCAGGGCGTTGGTGCCGCCGAGGGAATGCCCCACCAGGACAAAACGCTCCAGCCCCAGGTGCGCGACCCAGTCTTCCAGGTCGCTCACATAGGCGTCGGTGCGATAGCTGGAAGCCTCGGCCCAATCACTCTGGCCACGGCCGCGCTGGTCCAGGGCGAGGCAGCAATAACGCTCGCCCAGCGCATCGGCCAGGGGCGCCCAGGTCTGGGCATAGGAACGCAGCCCGTGCAGCAGCAAGACCGGAACGCCGGATGGGTTGCCCCAGCGCAGGTAATGCAGGCGCATCCCCGATCGGTTGGTGAAAAACTGGCTGTTTTCGGACATTGGTCATTCCCCTCGATCAGCGCGCCTCAGTACAGGCCGTCATTGCCCTTGACGTCCGCCGCCTGCAAGCCGCCCAGGCGCGCGTGCAACCGCCCACGCGTGGCGAAGGCCCAGATGATGACCAATTCGTCCGCCGCCGGACCGTCGCCGAACGACAACGAAATGCTGTCGTAGTGGGAACGGACATACAGCGCGTCCTTGTGGGCCAGCGGCACGTCGATGGTCACGCCAGGCCCGCCACGCTTGCCGGTGGACGGCACCCAGGACTTGCCGCCGCCCAGCGCAACCCGGATCGGATCCGCCGCCGGGTTGGTCAGCAACGCATTGCCATGCTCGTATTCGCCCTGGCTACCCACCAGGCACGCTTTGCCGTAGCTGACGATCTCGCGCTGCCCAGCCATTACCCGAATGCGTCGGCCAAACTCCTGGCCCAACAACGGCGAAGGCTCGACCAGCTCCGCCAGGCTTTCGCTGAAGCGTCCGGCATACGGGTTGGCGATCACCGCACCAATGGCGTACTTGAACAGCGGCTCGCCATCGGCCAACTGGCCGGTTTCGTTGGCCAGGGTTTCCTCGACGAAGCTGTACCATTTGCGGATGTGATAGCTGGCGAAATTCGCGGTTTTCATAACAGAAGCCTCATTCAAAGTGGATCGAGATCGAAATGCCGGCTGGGGGCGCCAGCGGCCTTGAAGCGAGCCTTGCCGCGCGCGTCGTCGTGTTCGGACTCGAGGAAGAATTCCATGCGGTTGCCATCGGGGTCGTTGAAATACACCCCGTTGCCGATCTCGTGATCGGTGATCTTCACCACCTCCACGCCCTTGCTCAGCAACATGCCGTAGAGCTTGCGCAAGGTGGTCATATCCCCGGCGATCTCCAGCCCGTAGTGCTGCAATCCCAGGCCGCCCTGGTGGGCGCCGGGTTCTGCGCGGATCAAGGCAATGTCGTGGTGCTTGGCACCGAACGCCATCATGATCCAGCTTTCACCCCTGGCGCTTTCATGCATGCCCAGCACGTCGGCGTACCAACGTGCCGACACTTCAGGGTCGCTGACGAACAGCGACAGATGAGTACGAACGACTTCGACTTTCATCGCGCGGTACCTCAGTTCTTCTTGACGATGGATTGATGCCCGGACTTGATCTGCGCCACGGCGGGCGTCCAGAGCACATCAGCGATTTCGCTGAACTCACGCCACTGCTTCTGCCAGCCGTCGCCACCGTTCTCGGAAGTGAACAGGTGGCCGTACTTGGTGCCAGCGACAATCTGCCGAGGATTGGCCGGGTTCAAGGCAATCGCCCAGACACACGAGTTGGGCTGCTGCGGCAGCGGCAGCACTTCCCAACTGATGGCAGCGTCCCTCGACACCAGGACTTTGCTGGTCGTGCCCGGGGTGCCGTCGGAGATGCTCAGGTAGAGGGTGTCTTCGCTGCCCAACGGCGCGTTCATGGCCCGTACGTAATACAGGCCGAAGGTTTCCCGGGCGATGATGCCGGTCCAGGTCTGCCCTTCGTCGAGGCTGCGGTAGACGGCGTTGACGCAGACCACCACGATGACTTTTTGCCCGTGGTTGGGCAGCACCAGGATGTTGTGCACGTCCGAATTGAAATCCCACAGCAGGCGGTCATCGACACGGGTCCAGCTATCGCCACCGTCGCGACTGTGAAACAACCCGCCCTCTTCCAGGCCGAACCAGAGCTGGTTGCGATCCGTCGGGTCGTAGGCGAAGGCCAGCAAGCGCGGCCGGCTGACGCCGTCGCAGAACTCCGGGATCTCCACCGGGGCACGATCCCAGCTTTCGCCGCCGTCGAGGGTGCGCCACAGCACGGCGCGGGAAGGCGCGCCGGTGCCGACAAAAATGCGCTGGGCATCCTGGGGATCCACCGCGACTTTCCAGACGGTCTGCCCGTTGAATGGCGCATCCACCTGCTGCCAATGGCCGCCGGTATCGCGGCTGACGCACAGGCCGATATCGGTGCCGGCATAGATCACTTCAGGCGTATCGGGATGGACACTCAGGGACCGGGTGATCGCGTCGAATTCCAGGTCCTGGCCCAGACCCAGGCGATGCCAGGTGCGGCCATCGTCGGCACTGCGGATGATCGCCTGCCCCACGGTGGCGACCAAAAGGGTTCCGTTACTCATCACGGGTTGCTCCTCAAATGAAGATGCCGCGGGTCAAGCCGCCATCGATGCCAATGGACTCCCCGGTCACGGCGCCGGCCTTGGGGGATGCAAGGAAGCCGATCAGCCAGCCCATTTCGATGGGCGCCAGGGTGCGCCGGATCGGCGTCGCGTCGATGTAGCCCTGCTCCACCTGCGCGGGCGTCTTGCCCTGCTTGACGCCTTCGCGTTCATACAACTCCTGGATGTGCGGGGTGTCGACCACGCCGGGGTGGATCAGGTTGACGGTGATGCCGGCGGGGCCGAGTTGATCGGAGAGGGTCTTGGTCATGTGGGCGATGGCCAGGTTGCGCATGCCCGAGAGGACCTTGCTGCCGCGCCCGGTCAGGCCACCGATGTTGATGATCCGTCCGAAGCCACCAGCCTTCATGTGCGGGGTCACGGCCTTGGCGCAGCGGAAATAGCCGATCACTTTGGTGTTGAGGTCCGAGAGCAATTCATCATCGCCGGCATGTTCGATGTCGTTGCGCACCACACCTGACGGGGCGGCGGCGCCGTTGACCAGGATGTCGATGCGACCGAAGTGCTGGTGAGCCGCCTCGACCATGTCGGACACCGCCGTCATCTGGTTGGTGTCACAGAACAGCGGCAATACCTCGTTGCCGGTTTGCGCAGTGATTTCCTCGGCGGCCTGCTGGAGGTATTCCATGCGCCGCGCGCAGATCACCACCTTGCAGCCTTCCTGGGACAGGAAGCGCGCGACTTCCTTGCCGATGCCCATGCCACCGCCGGTGACGATCGCGACGCGGCCCTTCAATTCCAGATCCATAGCAGTTCCTCTTGTGATTATTCGGTTCAGGCCAGATCGACGAAGACACTTTTGGTTTCGGTGTAGGCATCGATCACGTTCTTGCTCATTTCCCGCCCCCAGCCGGATTGCTTGTAGCCACCGAAGGGCGAAGCCGGGTCGACGACGTTCCAGCAGTTGATCCACACCGAGCCGGCCTTCAACTGCGCGGCCACGCGATGGGCGGAACGCAAGTCACGGGTCCACAGGCCGGCGGCCAGGCCGTAAGGCGAGTCGTTGGCGCGCAGCACCAGTTCGTCGATGTCGGTCCAGCTCATGACGGTCAGCACCGGGCCGAAGATTTCTTCCCGGGCGACACAGGCGCGCTCGGCGCGGTCGAGAAATACGCTGGGGCGAATGAAGTGGCCGCGTTCAAGGTGGGCCGGTCGGTCGCCGCCGCAAATCAGCTCCGCGCCTTCCTCCTGGCCCCGCTGCAAGTAGCCACGCACCGTGCCCAGTTGCCGGGCCGAGACCAGCGGGCCCATGCTGCTGGCTTGATCCAGGCCGGGCCCGAGCACATGGGCGGCCGCATGGCGCTGGAGTTCTTCAAGTACCTGGTCGAGAACGCTGGCATGCACATACAGGCGCGATCCGGCGGTGCAGACCTGGCCCTGGTTGTAGAAGATGCCATCGGCGGCACCCTTGGCGGCGCGGACGATGTCGGCGTCCGGCAGGATGATGTTGGGGGACTTGCCGCCCAACTCCAGCGAGACCTTCTTCATGTTGCCAGTGGCCGCCTGGGCGATCAGCCGGCCCACCTGGGTCGAACCGGTGAAGGCGATCTTGTCCACGTCCGGATGCTGGGCCAGCGGTGCGCCGGTCTGGGCGCCGAGGCCGGTGAGCAGGTTGACTACCCCGGCCGGGAAACCGGCAGCCTCGATCAATTGCACCAGGCGAATCGCGACCAGCGGCGTCTGTTCGGCGGGCTTGAGCACCGCGACACAACCGGTCGCCAGCGCCGGGCCGAGCTTCCACACGCACATGGTCAGCGGGAAGTTCCACGGCACGATCAACGCGCAGACACCCACCGGCTCGCGCAAGGTGTAGTTGAGCATCGGTGCGCCGCTGGCGGGCGATACGGGCAACGTGCTGCCTTCGATCTTGGTCGGCCAGCCGGCGAAGTAGCGAATGATATTGGCGGCGCTGGCCGCTTCGCCTCGGGCTGTCGCGATCGGCTTGCCGTTTTCCAGGGTGATCAGTTGCGCCAGTTCTTCGCGATGCTGGTCGAGCAGTTCCGCCAGGCGAAACAACAGCAACCCACGCTGGGCCGGCGAATGCTGCGCCCAGGCACCGGTGAAGGCCACACGGGCGGCGGCGACAGCGGCATCCACGTCACGCTCGCCGCCGGCGGCCACCTCGCTCAGGGTGTCTTCAGTGGCCGGGTTTTCCACGGCAAACCGGCGACCATCGGCCGCGTCCTGCCACGTGCCGCCGATAAACAGGCGTCCGGGTTGCGACAGGAACTGCTCGACCGCAGGCAACAGTTGAATCTGACTCATATCCTCTTCCTCACAGCGCCATTTCAATCAGGCAAGGACCACCGTCGGCCTTGGCGTTGGCCAGGGCGCGCTGCAACTCGCCGTTGGTGTGCACGGTGCTGGCCGGCAAGCCGTAGCCTCTCGCCAGGGCCTTCCAATCGATGCGTGGGCGATCCAGCACCGTCAGGCTCAGGGCTTCGGGGCCCAACTCGGTCATGCCGAAGCGGCGCAGTTCGTTCTGCAAGATGGCGTAGCGGTGGTTGGCCGCGATCAGGATCACCACCGGCAATTGCTCCCGGGCGATGCTCCACAAAGTCTGGATGGTGTATTGCGCACTGCCGTCCGATTGCAGGCAGAACACCTTGTTGCCGCGCTCGGCCATCGCGGCGCCAAAGCCCACCGGGATGCCCTGGCCGATGGCCCCGCCGGTGTTGGTCAAGACCCGATGGCGCGCGGCATGGGCCGAGGCGGTGAAGAATGGATAGCCGCACGTCCCGCCTTCCACCGAAACGATGCTGTCGTCCGGCAACGAGGCGGCCAGTACCTGCCCTACCGACTGCGGCGTCAGTTCAGCCTCGGCGGCAGGCAATTCAATGCCCATCGACGTGGGCACATGGGCCGGCGCCTCAAGCGCATCGGCCAACGCGGTGAGCGCCCCGGCCACGTCGTCTCCCACCTCGGCCAAACACAGCAGGCGATCACGCTCGGCCAGCCGGGAGGCAATGCCTTCGTAGCCGAAATAGCTGATGGGTTCGGGGACGCCGGCGCACACCACCGCGTCGTATTGGTCGAGGATCTCGATGGCCACTTCGGGGAAGTACGGCAGGCGATCCAGGTCCGGCAGGCCGCCACCGCGATAACTCATGCGCGGGAAGGTCTCGGCGAACATCCGCACGCCCGCCAACTGGGCCAGGCGCCCCGCCGCTTCCAGGCCTGCGACGGACAAGCCCTGGTCGCCGACGATAAATACCAGGCGCCGGCCATCACGCAGGGCCTGGGCGACCGCCTCGATCCGGTCACCGGCAAAACGCCGGATCGGCGCCTGCAACGCTGTGAACGCGCTTTCGTGTTGCACGGCATTGGCTTGCAGGTCCATCGGCAGGATCAGGCTGGCGATCTGGCCCTTGGCTTGCCAGGCCGCACGCACCGCCTCTTGCAAATCCTCCCCGACGCCAGAGGCCGTGCGCGACGTGCGCACCCACCCGGATACGCTCCCGGCCAACGCCTGGATGTCACTGGCCAGCGGCGGATCGTAGTTGACGTGCCAGGACGCGTGGTCGCCGATGACGTTGACGATCGGCGTGTTGGCGCGGCGGGCGTTGTGCAGGTTGGCAATGCCATTGGCAAAGCCTGGCCCCAGGTGCGTCAGGGTCATCGCCGGCTTGCCGGCAATGCGCCCGTAGCCGTCGGCGGCGCCGGTGCAGACCCCCTCGAACAACGACAACACCGGCTTGAGGGCTGGCGCGCTGGCCATGGCCGCCACCAGGGGAATTTCGGTCGTCCCGGGATTGGCGAAGCAGTATTCGATACCGCTCGCCACCGCCGCCTTCACTATCAGTTGCGCACCATTCATTTCCAGCCCTCTTCATCGAGCGTTTGCAATGGCTGAGATTTATCACACAGCGAAATCGACAAAACAAGCTATTTTTTACACATAAACTCGTATTTTGAGATTTATGCGTATTTCAGATGAATTTATTCCAGTCGATCAACTTGCATTTCTCAGATCTTCAGTTACCGTGACAGCGCGCTACAGACCGACCCTGCGGGCTTTTCATCATCGATGTGTCTACCTATAGTGCTCACCCAAACGGCCACCCACGCGCCACTCCCCCCTTTAGGAGCGAAATGAGCAGCCTGAGCAAGATGCTGAGCGTCCTGGACCTCTTCGGCCCGGATCGACTGAAGATCGACCCCGACACCATTGCCGAGCGCATGGGCCTGTCCCGGGCGACCGTGTACCGCTACGTGAAGGACTTGTGTGACGCTGGCCTGCTGGTGCGAGTGGATGCCGGCAGCTATGGCCTGGGGCCGCGGATCATCGAGCTCGACTGGATGATGCGTCAGTACGATCCGATCCTTGTCGCCGGTCGCGAGCTGATGCACGAGCTGTCCGAACGAACCGGCCTGGCGGTGTTCGCCAGCGTTTTCTATGACGGCCACATCATCAACACCTACATCGCCGAGCCCGACGACACCTACCAGTTCTCGTTCGGCCGCGGCCATCCGTTGCCATTCTTTCGCGGCGCGCAGTCCAAGGTGTTGATCGCGTTCCAGAAAGGTCGGCGCTTGCAGCGCCTGTTCGAAGAGCACCTGGCCAACGAGCCCGACAATCCCTATGACTGGCCGGGTTTTTCCAAGGCGACGAAAAAGATCCGCAAGGACGGTTATTGCCTGACCCACGACGAACTCAACCAAGGGCTGACCGGTATCGCGGCACCGATCATCAACCCCGGACTCGACGAAGTGGTGGGCAGCCTTTCCGCCGTGGGCAGCACTGACAGCTTCAAATTGCTGCGTCAGGAGACCGTGATTGAAATGGTCGTCGAGACCACACGGCGGATTGCCGAGCGGATGCAGCATCCGCCTACCATGAGCTAGAAAGCAGGGACGCAGCTCACTCAAGAGAAACAATGCCCCTGTGGCGAGGGGATTTATCCCCGTTGGGCTGCGCAGCAGCCCCATACAGGCAACTCAATCTACCTGACACACCGAGTTGTTTGGCTTTTAGGGCCGCTTCGCAGCCCAGCGGGGATAAATCCCCTCGCCACAGGAGTTTTGCCGTCCAGCCCTCTGCCTCAAAACGGCACGGCCACCGTTACCTGGCTGTACACGTTGGTGCCATTGCCCGCCACTTGATTACCCCCTGTCGTTGCATCCCGGTCCGGCTTGTAGAGGCCGATCAGCGGCGTGACGATCAAGTGCTGGTTCACGGCCCACTCGGCATAGAAATCCAGCTCACGGGCATCCAGGTTCAAGGCGTTGTCCTTGCGCACGGTGTTGTAGTCGAAGTACAACGCACCGAGGGTCAGGTTCTCCAATGGCGTGGCCTTCAAGCCGACATGGTGAATGCCGGTGTTGCTGTTGAAGGGCCCGGCATAGTTGCCCGCGACCTCGCCCTGGAACCAGGTGCCGTAACCGGTGCTCTGGCCGGTGAACAGCGAGTCCCACTTTTGCGAATAACGGGTATAGCGATAGGTCAGTTTCGGCGCCCAGGCTATATCCGCGAAGGTGTAGCCAGCCTCGGCGTACCAGGCGTTCTGCGGGCCGGCGTCCTTGTCCTGCCAGGCGTATTCGAAGGCCAGGCTGGCGTTCTCGATACCGGCGTCGCCTTCACCGCGAATGCTATAGACGTCCATGCCCTTGCGTTGCCGCTGGAAATCGCTGGCCCAGCGGTCGTTCACATCAAGGCCATGGATCCAGGTCAACCCCAGTGTCCCGGCCTTGGCGGTGTAATCCAGCGTGCCGGCAGCGAGTTCGGTTTCGGCCTGGGCGCGGTTGTCCGATTTAAGCCACACCACGCTGCCATGTAGGCCATCCTGCCCACCCAGGCGCAACACGGCGGTTTGATCGAACGCGTGCCGTGCAGCGAGGTAATAGGCGCCGCCACGATTCAAGCGCCCGTCGGCCGGGCCTTTGCCAAGGTTCGGCCCATCATCGTTGATCAAGAACCCCCTGCCCAACTTGACGATTTGGCGTCCGCCGGAAATATCGACACCATCCTGCCCCAGCAGCGGGAACAGATCGGCGGAGCGCCAGCCCAGGTAGGCGTCCTCGATTTTTGTCGTGCGCTCGCTGCCCAGCGTGTTGCCGGCCGCGTCGCCATCGCCCCAGGTGGCGGAGCTGACCAGGCTGAAGGCGCCATAGGCGGTGCCCTGGCCGGCGAGGCCCTGGTCGCCGCTCACACCATATTTGATGAAGCCTTCGCGCCAGGTCGAACCGCCCGACCTGCCGTCATAATTCCTGCGGCTGTTGAAGTGGCCGAACACCGCCAGCAGGTCGGCGTTGAGGTGAGTGTCGTCATCGGCATACAGCTCGTAAGCCTGGACCTGATTGGCGGCATAGAACGCCAACGTGCAGGCCAGGCCACTGCCGAAAAATCCCATACGCGATAGAGACCGCATGGCTTGAACTCCTTGAGGTGCGCCTTGACAGGCTGTTTTTATATTGGGAAGCCGGCACCGCAAACGGCGCCGGCTGGCCGGGCTAGCGGCAGTTGGCGAGCGCGTCGTCCAGCGCGCCGACCATCACGCCGGCCTCGTCGGATGTGAGGGTCAACGGTGGCGACAGGACGATCTTGTTGCCGATCGGGCGCACCAAGACGCCGGCCCGGCGCGCATGCTCGGCAATCCGCGACGCCAGGCCGTTGGCGGGATCCAGCGGTTCGCGGGTGACCTTGTTCGCCACCAGATCGAGGGCAATCATCAGGCCCTTGCCACGCGCTTCGCCGACCAGCGCATGGCGTTCGGCCAACGGCTGCAGTTGCTCCAGCAACTGGGCGCCAACCTTGCCGGCGTTGCCTGGCAAATCCTCGGCCTCGACGATGTCCAGCACCGCCAGCGCTGCGGCGCACGCCGTCGGGTGTCCGCTGTAGGTGTAGCCATGCATGATCACGCTGGTGAAACCCGGGCCGTTTTCGATGGCATCGACCATGCGCTGGTTGAACACCGTGGCGCCCATGGGGATGTAACCGGCGGTGATGCCCTTGGCCAGGCACAACACGTCCGGCGCGACGCCCCAGCCGCGACTGCCGAGCATGCAACCGGTGCGGCCGAAGCCGGTGACGACTTCATCGGCGATCAGCAGGATGCCGTGGCGATCGCAGACTTCGCGCAATTTTTTCCAATAATCGGCGGGGGGTACGATCACGCCGCCGGCGCCCTGCACCGGCTCGGCGATCAGCGCCGCGATGGTCTGGGCGCCGAGCAAGGCGATCTGGTCTTCCAACTGGCGAATGCAGTGGGCGGTCAATTCCTGCGGGTCACGGCAGTCCCAGGGATTGCGGTACAGCCACGGCGTATCGAGCAGATGGCAACCGGCCAACAGCGGCCCATGGTTGTAGTGATAGACGCCGTTGCCGCCCACGGAGGTGCCGCCCATGTGCACGCCATGGTAGCCATTGCGCAACGACAGGAAGCGCGTGCGCCCTGGCTCACCACTGGCGATCCAGTATTGCCGAGCCATTTTCAGGGCCGTCTCGACCGCGTCAGAACCGCCGGAACTGAACAACACCCGCGCCATGTCTTCCTGGGCGAACATCGACGTGAGTCGTTCGGCCAGATCGAACACCCGAGGGTGGGCGATACCGTCGAAGGTCTGGTAATACGCCAACTCGTCCATTTGTGCGGCAATGGCCGCCTTCACGCAAGCGCGGTTATGCCCCACGTTCACGTTCCACAAGCCGCCGACTCCATCGAGCATGCGGTGGCCGTCGATATCGGTGATGTAGTTGCCGTCGCCACGGGCGATGACCAAGGTCTTGGAGCGGTTGGCCGGCGCCGACGAACTCATCGGGTGCCAGAATTTCTTTTGCGCTGTCTTGTAGTGCTCGTACATGGTTGCTGTCCTCACTGTGTTTCACGCTTGCGTATGTACAGCAGCTGCTGGCCGGTGAATTCCAGCAACCCTTCAAGGCCGAACTCGACGCCGAACCCGGACATCTTGCTGCCACCAAATGGCGTGTTCGGTTGGATCTGCGCATGGCAGTTGACCCAGGCGACGCCGCTTTCAAGGCGACTGGCCAAGGCCTGGGCCTGCTCCACATCGCTGCCCCAGACCGAACCGCCCAGGCCCATGTCGCCAGCGTTGGCGCGGCGCAGAACATCCTCGACGTCCTGGTAGGCAATCAGCGGCAACACCGGGCCGAACTGCTCTTCGTCCACCAGGCGCTGGCCGTCGCTAACATCGGCGACGAGGGTCGGCGGATAAAAGAAACCCGCTCGGTCCAGGCGTACGCCGCCACACAGCACGCGCGCGCCCTGGTCCCGGGCATCCGCCACCAGTGCTTCCACCAGCGCCAGTTGTTCAGCGTTTTGTACCGGACCGAAGGTGACCTCCGGCTCCAGGCCGTCGCCAACGACCTGGCGCGCGGCGATGAGTGTCAGTGCGTCGGCGAACGCCTCGTATTGGGATTGGTGCACGTACAAGCGCTTGAGGGCGGCGCAGGTCTGCCCCATGTTGAGAAAGGCCGCCTGGAAAATCTCTTCGGCCACCGCCTCGACCGACGTGCCGGGCAGGACGATGGCAGCATCGTTGCCGCCCAGCTCCAGCGTCAGGCGCTTGAGATTCGCCGCAGCACCGCGCATCACGCTCTGGCCGGTGGCTGTCGAACCGGTGAAGACAATTTTCTGGATACCGGCGTGGGCCGTGATCGCGCTGCCAAAGCCCTGTTCGCCGGTCACGACATTGATCACGCCCCGGGGCACATGACAGGCGATGATTTCCACCAGGCGCAGAGTGCTCAGGGGCGTCAGGCTCGACGGCTTGCTGATCACGCAATTGCCGGCTCGCAGCGCCGGCATGATGTGCCAGACGGCAATCATGAACGGCCAGTTCCAGGGCGTGATCGAGGCGACGACGCCCAAGGGCTTGCGGTGCAGCTCGATGCGCTGGGTCGGGGTTTCTTCCACCAGCTCCACCGGGATCTGTTGTTCGGCGGCATAACGCGTCCAGGCCGCCGCGCCCATGACTTCAGAAAACGCCAGCGCCAGCGGCTTGCCTTGTTCGAGGACGATGAGCCGGGCCAGCGCGTCGGCGTCCTGCTCGATGTCCGTCGCAATATCCAGCAGACGTTGGCGGCGATCTTCATGGGTGCTCTGCCGCCACTCGACAAAGGCCGATTGCGCCGCCTCGACCGCGCGGTCCAGTTGGCCCAGGGAACCGGCCGGGCATCGGGCGAACGCAGCGCCCGTCGCCGGGTTGACCACATCGAAATGGCCGTTTTCACCGTCGACCCGCACCCCGTTGATGAGCATTTGATAATCGTGCATGGAACCTTCCTTTCACGCGCCGCCGGACCGTCCCGAACGACAGCGCAGTTGTTTTTTGTGTGGTGTGAAGCGCTCGCGTGGCGGCTAGAGCTTGTGGCTACCCAGCGCCGCGAATCGCTCCGGCGAGACCTTGCGCAGGCGCACGGCAAGGAACACGCCGACAACCAGCGCGACAGGAATGACGGCGCAGAGACCGTAGGACAGGCGCTGGCTGGCGCCCGTGAGCACATCGAAATGAATCACCGCAAGGGCCAGCACCGCGAGCAAGGCCAGGCACGCAAAGCCTGGAAGAATCCGACCGCGCCAAAGCCCCAGCTTCAATTCCGGGTGGCGCCGGAAGTAGACGAACACCGCCGCCGACGTCAGCGCCATCAGCAGGATCACGCAGAGGGTGGCCAGGTTGGAAAACCAGGCGAACAACTGCAGGATTGGGTCGGCGTCCAGCGCGGCGAAGATCAGCACCACCACGGCGGCGATCAGGCTTTGCAGGACCGAGCCCATGTGCGGGCTCTGGTGCACGCGGTGGGTGGTGCCCAAGCGGCTATGCAGCAAGCCGTCCCGGCCGATGGCATAGAAATAACGCGCCGCGGCATTGTGGAACGCCAGCAGTCCGGCGTAGATGCTGACCATGAACAGCAGCCGGATGATCTGGGTCAGGTGCGGGCCGACAAAGTGATCGGACAGGCCGTAGATGAACGTGGTCGGATCCTGCAGGGCTTGCAGCGTCGGTACGATCTTGTCGGCCCCGACACCCACGATCATCGACCAGACCGACAGCGCATAAAAACCACCGATCAACAGCACGGAGCTGTAGGTGGCGATGGGAATCGTGCGGTGCGGATTCCTCGCCTCTTCTCCATAGATCGTCGTGGCTTCGAAGCCGATGAACGCCGCGAAACAGAACAGCAGGCCGATGGATGGCGTGCCGCTGAAGACGTGGCTGCGGTCGAACGAATCGAGATTGATGCCGCTGTCGCCACCGGTCTTGAGGATGGCGAAATCCAGCGTCAGGATCGCCAGGTACTCGGCGATCACCACCACAGAGAGCACACGAGCCGATAAGTCGATCTTGCGATAACCGAGGATCGCAACGCTCGCCATCGCCAGCAGCGAGTACGTCCACCACGGCAATTCCAGGCCGAAGACACTGGCCATCGTGCCGCTGACCACGCCGCCGAACATGCCGTACAGGCCGACCTGGAGAATGTTGTAGGCAAACATCGCCAACACCCCTGCCGCGCCACCGGCCAAGCCACCCAGGCCGCGAGAGGTGAAGGCGTAGAAGCCACCGGCGTTGGTCATGTGCCGGGACATGGCGGTGTAACCCGCCGAAAAGGCCAGCAACACCAACAGCGCCAGCAGCAACAGCGCAGGTGTGCCGGCGCCATTGCCAAGCATGATGCCGATGGGAAAGCCGCCGGCGATGACACTCAAGGGACTCGCCGCCGATATCACGAAGAAGATGATGAAGCCGACACCCAGTGCGCCGCGCTTCAGCTCCGTCGAGCTGCTGATCGGGAAAGATACGCTCATTGTTCTTGACCTTATTGTATGAGGCAGTGGCTGCTGGATCGGAGTCGGCCAGCTTCACCGGCTTCCAGAATCTTGTTGTTCTGCTTGCACGCTGGTTTCGATGCTATGCCCTTGCCAAAACCCTTCGCTATCCCAAAACGGCAGCATCAAAAGCAGTGCCCCAAAACAGGCCAGCCCCATCAGGGAAGGACATTCCTGTGGCGAGGGGATTTATCCCCGCTGGGGCGCGAAGCGGCCCTAAATGCAGGCAACGCGGAGTATCAGAATACTGAGTTGACTGTTAGGGGGCTGCTGCGCAGCCCAGCGGGGATAAATCCCCTCGCCACAAGGACGTCGGCGCCTTAAGTGAACCGCATGCGCTCAATCTCGGCGCACAACCGCTGCCGATTCGGGATAACGGGGAGGCGCTTCCTGCCGCAAGATAACCTTGCCCACCGTTCAGACAGTGCTGGGCTCAAAACAATAAAAACCCCTAAGCCCAGGAAACCTCAGCATGTTTTTCGCTCGTCTCTCTATCCAATGGCGGATCACCCTTCTGAGCGGCCTGAGCCTGCTGGCGGTCGTCGGGGCACTGACCGGTGCCTCGCTGTATCAGAACCAGCAAGGCGCCACGCTGCTGAAACGGCAAAGCAGCCAGCTACTTGGACAATCGGCGTTGGAGGGCCTGCAAGCACAGGCCTTGGCCCACGGTCAGCGGGTTGAGCGCTTTTTCAGCGAAACGGCGATTTATGGCGAAGGTTTTGCCCAGCAGGTGCTGCAACTGCGCGCCCAGGCGCAGAACGGACGATTGACGGCCGCGCAACTGCGCCACGACCTGATTGGCTTGACTCGCGAGGCGCTGCTCAAGCGTGAAAAAGTCCTCGGTTTCTATGTCGTGCTGCTGCCCGACGCCCTGGCGACCGAGGATGCCAGCTTGGCCGGACAGCGCGACCTCGCCAGCAACGAAAAAGGCCGCTTTGCCCTGTACTGGTCGCAAAGCCAACCCGGGCACCTGATGCAGGAAGTGCTCAGCGAAGCCCAGATCAGCGCCAACACCGCGCCACCGGGCAGCGAGCCGGAAAACGCCTGGTACGTCTGCCCGCAAAACCAGGGGCATACCTGCGTGACGGAGCCCTACGCGATTGAAGTCGAAGGCAAGCAGACCTTGATGAGCAGCATCTCCATACCACTGCTGGACCAAGGCAAAGTCATCGGCGTGGTAGGCATGGACATCAGCCTCGATACCCTCCAGCAACTCGCCGCCAGCCTGGCGAACGACCTGTATCCCGGCGACAGCGAGGTCAGCATCCTCTCCCCGTCGGGGCAAGTGGCCGGCCACAGCGGCGCCGTGACGGAGGCCTCCATCGACGTGCGCCAAGCCGTGCAGACCGCCGCGGCAAGCCACCCCTGGCAACTGCAGATCCGCGTGCCGGAAGCGCTCGTGCAAGCGCCCGCCTTGCACATGCAGGCGCAGCTCGACGACAAGCATCGCCAGTCGAACTGGTTCAACCTCAGCCTGGGCCTGCTGGCTGCCGGCCTTGGGCTGCTGCTCATCTGGCTCACCGCCTACGGCGTGACACGGCCATTGTTGCGGGTGGCTCATATGCTCGACGCCATTGTCGAAGGTGACGGCGACCTCACCCAGCGCCTGCCCGACGAACGCCACGATGAACTCGGTCAGTTGGTGCACGGCTTCAACCGTTTCCTCGACAAGCTCCAGCCAATCATCCGGGATATCCAGCAAGCGTCCCGGGACACTCGGGACACCGCCGACACGTCTGCGCGGGTCGCCGGAGAAGTCAGCGCAGGCATGCAACAGCAGTACCGGGAAGTCGAATTGGCGGCGACCGCCTTGCACGAGATGAGCGCCAGCGCCCAGGAAGTGGCGCGCCACTCCCACCAGGCTGCCGATGCCGCAACGGTGGCGGAAAATGCCAGCCGATCGGGACAGGAAATGTTCGCCAACGCCGTCAGCAGCATCGACGCCCTCGACCGGCGCCTGGAGGCAACGCTTGGGCAGGTCAAGGCACTGGCGGACAACAGCCAACAGATCAGCCAGGTGCTGGACGTGATTTGCGCCATTGCCCAGCAGACCAACCTCCTGGCCCTGAACGCCGCCATCGAAGCAGCCCGGGCCGGCGAACAGGGACGTGGCTTCGCGGTGGTGGCCGATGAAGTCCGGCATTTGGCGAGCAACACCCAGAATTCCGTCGAGCAGATCCGCACGGTGATCGAAGCCTTGCAGCAGCTGAGCCAGGACGTGGTACTCAGCACCCAGTCGAGCCGGGAACTGGCCAGGGGCAGCGTCGTTCACGTCGAACACACCCATGGCGCGCTGCAGCACATCACCCAGGCCGTGGAAGTGATCGAACAGATGAACCAACAGATCGCCAGCGCGGCCCTGGAGCAAAGCTCAGTGGTGGAAGACATCAGCCACCGCGTCAGCGGCATTCGTGGCATCAGCGAAACCCTGGCCGGCCGGATGCAGGAAGCTTCCCAGGCGAGTCACACGCTGCACGCCATGGCCAACCACCAGCAGGCGTTGGTGGGGCATTTTCAGATTTGATTCCAGGGGCGTTACACAATTTCACAGAGCCGCTACAAAGCTTAACTCCTGTCATCGGCCCGGTTCCCTACCATGGGCGGTTCAATAGTGGGGAAGCACCATGTCCAAGAAACCTGCCGTCACGCTGGGCCTGTTGATCGGTGCGCTGTTGCTCAGCGGCTGTGATGACACCTCGACCTCGGAAGAATCCGCACCGCCGGCCAGCGTGCGTATCGAGACCGTCCAGGCTCGATCGCTGTCCATCAGCAACGAGCTGAGCGGCCGGATCGCCGCACCGCGAGTGGCCGAAGTCCGCGCCCGGGTCGCCGGCGTGGTCTTGCAGCGGGTCTACCGCGAAGGCAGCGACGTCAAGCAGGGGCAAGTACTGTTTCGCATCGATCCGGCGCCGTTCAAGGCCGACCTGGACAGTGCCGAGGCGGCGTTGCGCAAGGCCGAGGCCAATGCGTTCCAGGCCCGGTTGCAGGCGCAGCGCTATGCCCAACTGATCGATGACCAGGCCATCAGCGGCCAGGACTACGACAATGCCCGGGCCAACGTGCGCCAGACCGCAGCCGATGTCGCCGCCAACAAGGCCGCCGTGGAACGGGCCAAGCTGAACCTCGGCTACGCCACGGTGACCGCGCCGATTTCCGGGCGCATCGGGCGCGCCCTGGTGACCGAAGGCGCACTGGTGGGGCAGAACGAAACCACGCCATTGGCACTCATCCAGCAACTGGACCCGATCCACGCCGACCTTACCCAATCGACCCGTGAACTCAATGACCTGCGCCGCGCCTTTCGCGCCGGCCAGTTGCAAGCGGTCGGCCGGGGCCAGGCCAAGGCCACCCTGATCCAGGACGACGGCAGCCCCTATCCGCTGCCCGGCAAGTTGCTCTTCACCGACCTCAGCGTCGACCCTGGCACTGGCCAGATCACCCTGCGCAGCGAGTTCCCCAACCCGGACCTGGACTTGCTGCCGGGCAGTTTCATCCGGGTGCGCCTGGAGCAGGCAGTGAACAGCCAAGGCATCACCGTGCCGCAACGGGCGATCCTGCGCGACAGCGCCGGCATCGCCCAGGTTTTGCTGCTGGACGCCGAGCAGAAGGTCAGCCAGCAACCGGTGCAATTGGGCGCCGCTCAGAATGATCGCTGGATCGTCACCGAAGGCTTGAAGCCGGGCGATCGCATCGTCGTCGAAGGTGTCCAGCACGCACGCCCCGGTGAAAAAGTCCGGATCGATGATTCCCCTCTTCCTCTCGCCCAGGCTTCCGGGCCACAGGCAGGACACTAAGCCATGCCGCAATTCTTCATCGACCGCCCGGTGTTTGCCTGGGTCGTCGCGCTGTTCATCCTCCTGGCCGGGATCCTGGCCATTCCACAACTGCCGGTGGCGCAATACCCGGTCGTGGCGCCGCCGCAAATCGAGATCTACGCGGTGTACCCGGGCGCGTCGGCGCAGACCATCGACGAGAGCGTGGTCAGCCTGATCGAGGAAGAACTCAACGGCGCCGACAACCTGCTGTATTTCGAATCCCAGAGCAGCCTCGGCAGCGCCACAATCACCGCGACCTTCCAACCCGGGACCAACCCCGAACTGGCCCAGGTCGACGTGCAGAACCGCCTCAAGGCGGTGGAGTCGCGCCTGCCGCAAGCGGTAACCCAGCAGGGCTTGCAGGTGGACAAGGTTTCCGCCGGTTTCCTGTTGCTGATCACCCTCACCTCCAGCGACGGCAAGCTCGATGACGTGGCGCTCAGCGATTATCTGGCGCGCAACGTGATGAACGAGATCAAGCGCCTGGACGGCGTCGGCAAGGCCCAGTTGTACGGCGCCGAGCGGGCCATGCGGATCTGGATCGATCCGCGCAAGCTGGTGGGTTTCAACCTGACCCCGGCGGACGTCAATGCCGCCATCGTCGCGCAGAACGCCCAGGTCTCGGCCGGCAGCCTCGGCGACCTGCCGAGCCGCAGCACCCAGGAAATCACCGCGACCATCGTCGTCAAGGGCCAGCTCTCGACGTCGCAGGAATTCGCCGACATTGTGCTCAAGGCCAACCCCGACGGTTCGACGGTGCGCATCGCCGATGTCGCGCGGGTGGAAATCGGCAGCCAGGAATACCAGTTCTCCACGCGCCTGAACGGCAAGCCGTCGACTGCCGTGGCGGTGCAGTTGTCGCCGGGCGCCAACGCGTTGAACACCGCCACCCTCGTACGGGCGAAGATGGATGAGCTGGCGCGCTACTTCCCGGCCGGCGTGGAATACAAGATTCCCTACGACACGTCGCCGTTCGTCAAAGTCTCGATCACCAAGGTGGTCTATACCCTCGGCGAGGCGATGTTGCTGGTGTTCGCGGTGATGTACCTGTTCCTGCAGAACATCCGCTACACGCTGATCCCGACGCTGGTAGTGCCGGTGGCGCTGATGGGCACCTTCGCGACGATGCTCGCCCTGGGTTTCTCGATCAACGTATTGACCATGTTCGGCATGGTGCTGGCCATCGGCATCCTGGTGGACGATGCCATCGTGGTGGTGGAGAACGTCGAGCGGATCATGGCCCAGGAAAGCCTCTCTCCCAAGGACGCGACGCGCAAGGCCATGGGCCAGATCACCGGGGCGATCATCGGCATCACCCTGGTGCTGGTGGCGGTGTTCATTCCGATGGCGTTCATGCAGGGTTCTGTGGGGGTGATCTACCAGCAGTTCTCGCTATCGATGGCGACGTCGATCCTGTTTTCGGCGTTTCTCGCCCTGACCTTGACCCCAGCCCTGTGCGCGACCCTGCTCAAGCCGATCGCGCCAGGCGATCACCACGCCAAACGCGGGTTCTTCGGTGCGTTCAACCGCGGCTTCGATCGATTCGGCGACCGCTACCACGGTTGGGTGGCCTACGCAGTGAGACGCAGCGGCCGTTATCTGTTGATCTACGGCGTGCTGCTGGTGGGCATGGGCCTGCTGTTCAGTCGCCTGCCCTCCTCGTTCCTGCCGGTGGAAGACCAGGGCTACACCATCACCGACATCCAGTTGCCGCCGGGCGCGAGCAAGAACCGCACGGTACAGGTCGTCGAACAGATCGAGGCGCACAATGCCGGCGAGCCTGGCGTTGGCGACAGCACGGTGATCCTCGGCTTCAGCTTCTCCGGCAGCGGGCAGAACGCGGCCCTGGCGTTTACCACGCTGAAGGATTGGTCGCAGCGCGGCGGCGATGATTCGGCGGCGTCCATCGCCGATCGCGCCAACCAGGCCTTCGGCGCGATCAAGGACGCCATGGTGTTCTCGGTGCTGCCGCCGCCGGTGGACGGCCTCGGTACTTCCAGCGGTTTCGAGTTTCGCTTGCAGGACCGCGGCGGCCTCGGCCATGCCACGCTGATGCAGGCCCGTAGCGAACTGCTCGCCGCCGCCGAAAAAAGCCCGGTGCTGATGAACGTGCGCGAAAGTGCCCTGGCGGAAGCGCCGCAGGTGCAACTGGAGGTCGATCGCAAGCAGGCGAATGCCTTGGGGATTTCCTTTGCCGATGTCGGCGGCGTGCTGTCCACGGCGGTGGGCTCGGCCTACATCAACGACTTCCCGAACCAGGGGCGCATGCAGCGCGTGGTGGTCCAGGCCGAAGGCGACCAGCGCAGCCAGGTGGAGGATCTGCTGAAGATCCACGTGCGCAACAGCAATGGACAAATGGTGCCGCTGTCGGCGTTCGTCCAGGCCCGCTGGACCCAGGGGCCGGCGCAACTGACCCGCTACAACGGTTACCCGGCGGTGAGCATTTCCGGCGAGCCGGCACCGGGCTACAGCACCGGGCAAGCCATGGCCGAAATCGAACGGTTGGTCGCCCAGGGACCAAAAGGCATGGGCCAGGAATGGACCGGCCTGTCGTTGCAGGAACGCTTGTCCGGCAGCCAGGCGCCCATCCTGCTGGGCCTGTCGCTGCTGGTGGTGTTCCTGTGCCTGGCGGCGCTGTACGAGAGTTGGTCGATCCCGACCTCGGTGTTGCTGGTGGTCCCGCTGGGCGTGCTCGGCGCGGTACTGGCGGTGTCGTTGCGCGGCATGCCCAACGACGTGTTCTTCAAGATCGGCCTGATCACCATCATCGGCCTGTCGGCAAAAAACGCGATCCTGATCATCGAGTTCGCCAAGAGCCTGTACGACGAAGGCCACGACCTGGTCGACGCCACGCTCCAGGCCTCGCGCCTGCGCTTGCGGCCGATCATCATGACCTCGTTGGCGTTCATCCTCGGCGTGGTCCCGCTGGCGATCGCCACGGGGGCCAGCTCGGCGAGCCAGCAAGCCATTGGCACCGGCGTGATCGGCGGGATGATCAGCGCCACCCTGGCGGTGGTGTTTGTCCCGGTGTTCTTCGTGGTGGTGATGAAGCGCGTCACGCGTCGCAAATCCGATTGAGGGTTGGCGGCGCTACCTGCCCTTGAACGCTTCCCGACGGGCCGTGCGCTCGGCGAGGAAGCGTTCACTGATCGACGGTTGCAAGTCCTTGCGTTCAACCGGCACACCGCAACTGGGGCAAACACTCGCCACCCCCACGTCGTGACCACAAGCGCGATGCACAAAGTGCATCGCCAACCCTTCATCCTCGCCCTTGCACCATTTCTCACCCCAGGCGCGCAACGCGTAGATCACCGGATAGAAATCCCATCCCTTGGCGGTCAGCTGGTACTCGTAGCGCAGGGGTTTTTCGTTGTAGGGGCGACGCTCCACAAGGCCGTCGGCTTCCAGTGCCTTGAGGCGCGAGGTGAGCATCTGTGGCGTGGCGCCGGTCTGGATCTGGATCTCCTCGAAGCGTGTCGTGCCCATGTACAACTCACGCAACACCAGGATCGTCCACTTATCACCGACCACACCCACCGAACGCGCCACCGGGCACACCGTCTCGTTTGTCTCGTCGTGCTTGTTCATCACTTTTCCAGAATCCGCAAAGCCACTATTTTTTTCATAGTAACACGGCGATTGCGGATACGATTCGGCTGTAAAAAATGCGATGTACACCGCTAGATCATTGACTATATGATTTTCATAGTTAGTATTGAGCGTGCCTTTCCCAACCGGAGCATCGAAGACATGACCCAGCCTGTGTACTCCCCGTCCCGAACCGGCCTGCTGCTGGTCGACCCCTATAACGACTTCCTGTCCGAGGGCGGCAAGCTCTTTCCCTTGCTGGAAAAGGTTGCCCAGGACGTTCACCTCCTCGACAACCTGCGCGCCGCTGTGGCGACCGCTCGGCAACAAGGCATCCAGGTGTTCTACGTGCCCCATCGCCGCTGGCAACCCGGCGACTACGACAACTGGAACCACCCCAATCCGACCCAACGCCTGATCCAGCAACGCCATACGTTCGCAAAAGGCACCTGGGGCGGCGAATGGCACCCGGACTTCGTGCCACAGGACGGCGACATCATCGTCCAGGAGCATTGGGGCCAGAGCGGTTTTGCCAATACCGACCTCGATTTCCAGCTCAAGCAACAAGGCATCACCCATGTGATTGTGATGGGTTTGCTGGCGAACACCTGCATCGAGTCCACCGCACGTTTCGCCATGGAGCTCGGTTACCACGTGACGCTGGTGCGCGACGCAACCGCCGCGTTCAACCCGGAAATGATGCACGCGGCGCACGAGTTGAACGGTCCGACATTCGCCCACAGCATCGTCGATACAGGCACGCTCATTTCGACCTTGCAACCGCACTGAAGGACCGCGCCATGCCCGCGTCGAACGTGATCCCCGCGCGCCTGGTCGGCGTGATGGCCGTGTGTTGCGCCCTGGCCGTGTCGACCCTTTACTACCATCAACCGTTGCTGCCGATGATGGCCGCGTCGTTCGGCCTGACCTCGACCCAAGCCGGGCTGATCGCCACGCTGACGCAACTCGGGTATGGGACGGGCCTGCTGCTCATCGTGCCCCTCGCCGATTGCCGACAACCCCGCCGCTTGGCATTGCGGGCCATCGGGGCAAACGCCGTCGCGCTGCTCGCCTGCGCCGCGGCGCCGAGTTTCGCGCTGCTGTGCGTCGGCAGTTTCCTGGTTGGGGTCACGGCGATTACCGCACAGCTGATCATCCCCGCCCTGTCGGGTCTGGCCGCGCCCGCGGAACGCGGCCGGGTGGTAGGGGCGTTGCTGAGCGGATTGTCCGCCGGATTGCTGTTGGCGCGGACCTTCGGTGGCCTGCTCGGCGAGCACTGCGGTTGGCGATCGGTGTTCTGGGTGGCCTCGCTCATCGATGGAGTGCTGTTGTTGATCGTTGCTGGAAATCTACCCGCTCTGACGAGCCTTTCTCCCATGCGCTATGGCGCGCTGATGCGTTCCCTCGGCAGCCTGTTGCGCGAGGAGCCGGTACTGCGCTTCTGCGCCGCGAGCGGCTTCCTGATTTTCGCCGCCTTCAGTGCCTTATGGGCCACGCTGGCCGCGCTGCTGACCCAGCCGCCGTACACGTTCGGCTCGACCACCATTGGCCTGTTCGGCCTGGTGACAGTGTTGGGCATCGTCGCATCGCCCCGCATCGGCACGTTAGTCGATCGCCTGGGCGCCCGGACGCTGACCGTCGCGGGTGCGACAGTGCTGGTCGTCGGTTTCGTCTTCATCGGGGCCGGCGGACAGCACCTGGGCTGGCTGATTGTCGGCATGGTGCTGTTGGACTTCGGCAACCGGGTCGGGCTGGTGGCCAATCAGGCACGCGTCCAGACCCTGCGCGCCGAGGCCCGCAGCCGATTGAACACGGTGTTCATGGGTTCGTATTTCCTGGGCGGTGCACTCGGCGCGGCCTTGGGTAACTACGGGGTCCATCGGAGCGGCTGGATCGGGCTCGCCACCGTCGGTGCGTTGCTCGCCCTGGCGGCAACCGTCACCAGCGCCCTCGCGCCCCGAGATACCCGCGTCACGTTGGCGGACGCTCAGCCGCGACAGCCGTTCGCTGGGGCTGTGGACCAGTGTTGCCGCGCGCCTTGTCCACCAGCGCCTTGTCCACCAGTCGCTGCACCCAACCGGCGTCCCGGTCGTTGACCACGGCGTAACGGTCCGGCGGGAAAAAGCCCCAGCGATGGGATGCTTCGGCGAGGCGGCTGAACTCATCGGCGGACAGCCAGTACGAGGATTCCGTCAGCGGCAAAGGCGCACCGTCAAAGCGCTGGCCCAGCATCAACTGGGTCCCAGGGGCAAAGGCAATCGCCAATTGCTGCTGGGGCTTCATCCGCAGGTCGGACGCAGGCATTCGCCTGGCCTGTCCATGGCGGAAGACGCCGGGAATTTCCTCCGTGAGCACCAGCCAGTGCCCGGCCGAGGTCATGGCCAGGATCCATTGCGACACGCCGCAGCTTTGCACGCGCACCAGCTTGTCGTCTTGCCAGAGCGTGAGGCTGAGGGCCTCGGGATTATCATCGCAGGACCACAGGCTGATGCCCGCGACCAGCGTATGACGCTCAAGCTCGACCACCCCTTCATCCGGCATCGAGTGCCAGTAGCGCTTGGTCGGGTCGCGTGAATCGCGCCGGTAATTGGACGAGGCCCAACCGGCGATGAAAAGCACCGTCGCCAGCACCTGCCAGCCCCAGGATCCATCGATGACCCGGTCGACATCCAGGCCGGGGACGAACCATTTCTCGACGAGGCCCAGGCCAATCACGAACGCCAGGCTTGGCAGCATCAGGCCAACGCTTACCGGTGCCGCCAGCACCATGACCCAGCTGAAGCGGTGCATGGACGCACGCTCGCGCGCCCTGGCCGCCTCCTCTGGGAGCATTGGTGATTGCTCGCGAGGGCCGATGGCTGGATCAGGCGTCTCGAAGCGGATCATTTGCTTGTAGAGTTCGTCACTCATGCTGAGGCCCGACACTGGCTTGTGCCCTGTCCACCAATCGTTGCACCCAGCGGGCGTCCTCGGTATTGACCACGGCGTAACGGTCCGGCGGGAAGAAAATCCAGTGATGGGCGGCTTCAGTGAGGCGCTTGATCTCATCGGCGGACATCCAGTAGGGCGTTTCCACCAAGGGCACAGGCGCACCCTCAAAGCGCTGGCCCAGCATCAGCTGGGTTCCGGGTGCGAAGGCAATCGCCAAGTGCTGGCGGGGTTGCAGCTGCTTGCCCTTCTCGGGCATCCGCCCTTCTCGCCCATAGCAGAAGTCACCGGGGAACTCGTCCTTGAGCACCAGCCAGTGGCCGGCCGCGGTCATGGCGAGGATCCACTGCGACACGCCGGAGCTTTGCACGCTCACCAGCTTGTCGTTCTTCCACAGGGTGAGGCTGTTGCAGTCCGGGTCAAAGTCGTTGGCCCAAAGGCTGATGCCCGAGACCAATGTATGACGCTCAAGCTCGACCAATCCTTGGTCCGGCAACGATTGCCAGTAGCGCTTGGTCGGGTCCCGTGAGTCGCGCAGGTAATTGGACACTGCCCAAGCGGCAACGAAAAGCACGGTCGCCAGCGCCAGCCAGCCCAGGGAATCACCGACGATCCGGTCGACATCCAGCTCCGGGGCGAATAACTTCTGGGTCAGGCCCAGGATCGTCAAGTACGCCAAGCCTGGCAGCACGAGGCCCATGCTCAACGGCGGCAACAGCACCACGAACCAACTGAAACGGTGCATGAACGCACGCTCGCGCGCCCAGGCCAGCTCCTGCGGGAGCATCGGTGATTGCTCGCGTGGAGGAATGCTGGGATCCGGGGTTTGAAAACGGGAAAACCGTGCGTGGGAGTCGTCGCTCATGGGTCGAATCGTTCTCTCGAATCAGGCGCGCATCTTCGAGGATTTTTCGTGGCGAGGACAGTGCCTATATCTTCGGCAACAGAACTACCGCCATCGCGAGCAAGCTCGCTCCCACACGGTTATCTGCACCCTAGAGATCTCCTGTGGGAGCGAGCTTGCTCGCGATAGCGGCAGCGAAACCAGCGATCAATCCGCCTGCACGGTCACCTGACGCTGCTCGCCCAAGCCCTCGATACCAAGGCGCATGGTCTGCCCCGGGCGCAGGAACACCGGGTTGGGCTTGATGCCCAGCCCAACGCCCGGTGGCGTGCCGGTGGAAATGACGTCGCCCGGTTGCAGGCTCATGCACCGGCTCAGGTAGGCGATCAGTTGCGGCACGCTGAAGATCAGCGTCCGGGTGTTGCCGTCCTGATAGCGATGCCCGTCGACTTCCAGCCACAGGTCCAGCGCATGCGGGTCGGGGATTTCATCCTTGGTCACCAGCCAGGGTCCAAGGGGGCCGAAGGTGTCGAAGCCCTTGCCTTTGTCCCACGTGCCGCCGCGTTCGAGCTGCCACTCGCGCTCCGACACATCGTTGATCACGCAATAACCGGCGACATGTTCCAGGGCGTTCGCTTCGTCGATGTAGCGCCCGCCCTTGCCGATGACCACGCCCAGCTCGACTTCCCAATCGGTCTTGAGCGAGCCGCGGGGAATCTGGATATCGTCATTCGGCCCGCAGATGGCACTGGTCCATTTATTGAAAATGATCGGTTCCTTCGGCACCTCCATGTTCGACTCGGCGGCATGGTCGGCGTAGTTCAGGCCGATGCAGATGAACTTGCCGACCTGCCCGACGCACGGACCGATCCGCGGCTGGCCGGCCACGACCGGCAGGCTGCGCGGGTCGATGGCGGCGAGTTTTGCCAGGCCTTCCGGCCCAATGACATTTCCGGCGATGTCCGGCACATGGCCCGACAGGTCGCGGATCTGATTGTCGTCATCCAGCAGCCCGGGGTTTTCCAAACCTTTTTCGCCGTAACGCAACAGTTTCATGAAGTGCTCCTGTTCAAGTGAAAACTCAAAGGCTCATGCCGCCATCGATCACGTGCACGGCGCCCGTGGTATAGCCGGATGCGTCACTGCCCAGGTAGAGCGCCAGTTGCGCGATTTCTTCGGTATTGCCAATTCGTCCCATGGGCTGGCGGTCGAGAAACTGCCGGTAGACCTGTTGCTCCTCGACACCCTGCTGCGCGGCCTGGTCGGCAATGCGCTGGCGCAGCGATGGAGAATCCACGGTGCCAGGACAGATCGCGTTGCAACGGATGCCCTGGCTGACGAAGTCGATGGCGACGGATTTGGTCAGCCCCACCACCGCGGCCTTGCTGGCAGCATAGGCGAAACGATTGGGCACGCCTTTGACGCTGGACGCCACCGACGACATGTTGATGATCGAGCCGCCGCCACGGGCCAGCATGCCCGGCAGGAAGGCGCGGATCATCCGGTACATGGCCGTGACGTTCAGATCCATCGAGCGCGCCCAGGCCGCTTCGTCACAGTCGAGGATGGTGCCGCTGTGCACGACGCCTGCGCAGTTGAACAGCACGTCCAGCCCGCCGAGGCGGTCGCGGGCCGCGTCGATAGCGCTGGCCGAAGTGACATCCAGGATCATCGGCTTGACCCCATCGATACCCGCCAGCGCGCGAATATCAATGTCACTGGCGAACACCTCGGCGCCGGCCTGGGCGAAGGCAACCGCGCTGGCCAGGCCGATGCCCTGTCCGGCCGCCGTCACCAGCACCCGTTTGTTCTGCAGGCTCATGCTGTCTCCAATTGCGCCGCCGAGGCCGCGCTTTTCGGTGTCCGGCCGAGCATCGAGGCCGGGATGGCCAGGATCAACCCGCCACTGACCAACAGGCACAGCGCCAGGACATAGGTACCGTTGTTGATATTGCCCGTGAGCGTCTCGGCCACGGCGGTGATCATCGATCCGGTGAAGCCCGACAGGTTGCCGATGGCGTTGATCATGCCGATCCCGGCAGCGGCCGCGACGCCCGACAGCACCGTGCCGGGCAAGGTCCAGAAGATCGGCATCAGGCTGAGGATCCCCGAGGCGGAGACGCTGAGGAACAGCACTGACATCACCAGGTTATCGGCGAAGTAAGCACTGAGGATCAGCCCCGCGCCACCGATGAAGGCGGGAATCGCCGCGTGCAGTCGGCGCTCGCCGGTGCGATTGGAATGCCGGGCGTTGAGCAGCATCGCCACCACCGCCACCGAGTAGGGAATGGCGGTGAGCAAACCGATGTGCAGGCTGTTGGTGATGCCGGTGCTCTTGATGATCGACGGCATCCAGAACGCCAGGCCGTAGAAGCCGGTGTTGAACGTCAGCAGGATCAGCACCAGCAACCACACCCGAGGGTTGAAGAACACCTCGCTCAAGCGTGTGGCCTTGCCGTGGTTGTCGGTTTGAAGATTGGCCTTGAGCATGGCTTTTTCCGCCGCCGAAAGCCACTTGGCCTTGTCGATGTTGTCCGCCAGGCAGACAACCACCACGACCGCCATGATGATCGAAGGAACCCCCTCGATCAGCAACATCCACTGCCAGCCGGACAGGCCGTGCACACCCTGCATGCTGTTCATCAGCCAGCCGGACAATATGCCGCCGAGCGTCAGGCTGACCGGCAATGCCAGCAGGAACCCGGACATCACCCGGCTCTGCCGATGGGTCGGGAACCAGTAGTTGAGGTAGAGGATCACGCCAGGAAAAAAGCCCGCTTCGCAGATCCCCAGCAGGAAACGCAGCACGTAGAACATCGTGCTCGATTCGATGTGGAAGAACGCTGCCAGCGGCACGGTGTAGGCCACCGCCATGGAAATCACCGCCCAACTGAGCATGATCCGGGCGATCCAGAACCGCGCGCCAAAGCGATGCAGCAACAGGTTGCTGGGCACTTCGAACAGGAAATAGCCCCAGAAAAACATACTGGCGCCCAGCGCGTACACGGTGTTGCTGAATTGCAGCTCGTTGAGCATGTCGAGCTTGGCAAAACCGATGTTCACCCGGTCGAGGTAGGCCGCCATGTAGCACAACAGCAGGACCGGCAGGATTCGCCAGATCACCTTGCGGTAGGTCCGGTCCTCGAAATCGAGTTCGCCGGCTTGCGCCTGGGCGGGCAAATGCTCGGAGATGGTTTGCATGAGGTAACCCCTGATTGTTTTTATTGGGTCACGTCGAATGAGCGAGTCATCCGGCGATTGAACGAGGACTCTACTGTCGGGAAGCGATTCTTTCCCAATGGCATTTTTGGATTAGTTGATAACGGGGTGTTATCACAGTTCTGAAAATCCGAACGAGACCTGTGGCGAGGGGATTTATCCCCGCTGGGCTGCGCAGCAGCCCTAAGAAACTCACCGCAATCAACCTGACGGAACGCAGAGGCTGGGTTTAGGACTGCTTCGCAGCCCAGCGGGGATAAATCCCCTCGCCACAGGATATTCAGCTATCCAATCGGGCGTTCTCCTTGAGGATCTCGGCAAACTCCAGCGCCGCGCCCACCAGCGGCTCGTCCTTGCGGGTGAGGATGCCGTAGTCCTGCGGCACCAGGTGCAGCGGTGTGTCGAGGGTCTTGAGCTGGCCGCTTTCGAGCAGTGGGTCGACCATCGCATTGGGCAACATGCCGATCATGGGCCCGCGTTGCAGCACCTGGAGGAAGGTCTGCATGGAAATCGTGTCGATGGTGTTGCGCGGCATGCCCACCCCGGCTTCGGCGAAGGCCAGTTCCATGCGCGCGCGAATCGGCGTGCCGACCGGATACAAAATCCACGGCAGATCCACCAGTTGCTGCAACGACGTCGGCCCGGCATCGGCGAGCGGATGGCGATCATTGACCACGATGCAGAACGGTTCGGGGGCCAGGGGTTGGAAGTCATAGCGCTGCTGCTGGCTCTGATCGGTAAAGCGCGCCACGGCCAGGTCGAGCTTCTTTTCTTCAAGCATCTTCATCAGGTGATTGCTGGTCTGCTCCACCACCTCGATGGACAGCAAGGGCCAGCGCTGCTTGATCTGCAAGATCGCCTCGGGCAGCGCCACCGCCGTCGCGGCGAAAATACCGCCGACCTTGAGGTAACCGTGGCCGCCCTCGCGCAGGCTGCTGATCTGTTCGACAAACGAGCGCGCGTCATTCAGGGCGATTTGCGCGTAGCGCAGCACGTGCTCGCCCAGGGCGGTGGGCGGCATGCTGCGCGGGCGACGCTCGAACAGGGCGAAGCCGAGCAGGTTTTCGATTTCCTTGAGCATCTTGCTCACGGCCGGCTGGCTGAGGTTCATCTGCTCGGCCGCCAGATGCATGTTGCAGGTGCGTCCCAGGGTGTCGATCAGCAACAGATGGCGAAATTTGAGCCAGCCGCAAAAGCTGGAAAAGGACAGATCTGACATGGACGTTCCTCAACGGCGCAATAACCAGGCGTTATCAGATACTGAATATATCTCATTGGAGTTCATCGACAACGGGCCCTAGCGTGAAGGCTTTACGAACCAGGAAGCCTGTCCATGTCGCTATTGCTTACCCCCGAGAACACCCTGCCGGTCGATGGCGTGGCCGGTACCCTGATCGGTCGCGCCTGGGTCCCGGGGCGGATCGCCGGGCCTTCGCCGATCGTGCTGCGCAGTGACGGCGTGTTCGACCTCTCGGAGCATTTCGCGACCTTGAGCGATCTGCTGGAAACGCCCTCACCCCTCGCGTCGGCGCGACAGGCGCCGGGCACCTTCCTCGCCAGCGTCGAAGACCTGTTGGCCAACACCGGCCCACACGCCGATTCGGCCAAGCCGTTCCTGTTGCCGCCGCTGGATCTGCAAGTGATCAAGGCCGCCGGCGTGACCTTCGCCGCGAGCATGATCGAACGGGTGATCGAGGAACAGGCCGGCGGCGACGCGGCCCGGGCCGAAGCCGTGCGCGCCACGGTCCACGGCGTGATCGGTGACAACCTGCGCTCGATCGTGCCGGGTTCCGAGCAAGCCATGCGCCTCAAGGCGTACCTCATCGAGCAAGGCATGTGGTCGCAATATCTGGAAGTCGGCATCGGCCCGGACGCGGAAATCTTCACCAAGGCGCCGGTCCTGGCCGCCGTGGGCAGCGGCAGCCAGATCGGCATTCATCCGGCCTCGCAATGGAACAACCCGGAGCCCGAAGTGGTGCTGGCGGTGGACAGCCGGGGCCGGATCCACGGCGCGACCCTGGGCAACGACGTCAACCTGAGGGACATCGAGGGCCGCAGTGCGCTGTTGCTGAGCAAGGCCAAGGACAACAACGCCTCGTGCGCCATCGGGCCGTTCATTCGCCTGTTCGACGAGCAGTTCAGCCTGGACGACGTGCGCGCTTGCGAAGTCGACCTGCAAGTACACGGCGAAGACGGCTACCGCCTGCACGGCTGCAGTTCCATGAGCCAGATCAGCCGCGATCCGCAGGACTTGGCCAGCCAGACACTCAACGCCAACCATCAATACCCGGATGGCTTCCTGCTGTTTCTCGGTACCCTTTTCGCCCCCACCGAGGACCGTGATCATGCCGGCGGCGGTTTCACCCATAAACTCGGTGACCGGGTCAGCATCAGCAGCCCGTTGCTGGGCGGCCTGCATAATCAGGTGAACCACAGCTGCAACGCCGCACCGTGGACCTTCGGCGTAGGCGCCCTGTTGCGTAATCTTGCCGCACGGGGACTGCTCGACCGCTGAGCCCGACCGATCGTCGATTCATCCAATTACAAGAGAGAAATGAATCATGAGTGACACGCCAAGACGCCGCCTGCGCAGCGAGCAATGGTTCAACGACCCGGCCCACGCGGACATGACCGCGCTGTATGTCGAACGCTACATGAACTATGGGATGACCCGCGAGGAACTGCAATCGGGACGGCCGATCATCGGCATCGCCCAGACCGGCAGCGACCTGACGCCCTGCAACCGCCATCACCTGGAACTGGCGCAACGGGTCAAGGCCGGTATCCGTGATGCCGGTGGCATTCCAATGGAATTCCCGGTTCACCCCATCGCCGAACAGTCTCGCCGGCCCACGGCGGCGCTGGACCGTAACCTGGCTTATCTGGGCCTGGTGGAAATCCTCCACGGTTATCCGCTGGACGGCGTGGTGCTCACCACCGGTTGCGACAAGACCACCCCCGCCTGCCTGATGGCGGCGGCGACCACCGACCTGCCGTCGATCGTGTTGTCCGGCGGGCCGATGCTCGACGGCCGCCACAAGGGCGAGCTGATCGGCTCCGGCACAGTGCTCTGGCACGCACGCAACCTGATGGCCGCTGGCGAGATCAACTACGAAGGCTTCATGGAAATGACCACGGCGGCCTCGCCCTCCGTCGGCCACTGCAACACCATGGGCACCGCCCTGTCGATGAACGCACTGGCCGAAGCCCTTGGCATGTCGTTGCCAGGTTGCGCAAGCATCCCGGCGCCTTACCGCGAGCGCGGACAGATGGCCTACGCCACCGGCAAGCGCATCTGTGAACTGGTGCGCCAGGACGTGCGCCCCTCGCAGATCATGACCCGCGAAGCGTTCGAGAACGCCATCGCTGTCGCTTCGGCATTGGGCGCATCGAGCAACTGCCCGCCGCACCTGATCGCCATCGCCCGGCACATGGGCGTCGAATTGAGCCTGGACGACTGGCAACAAATCGGCGAGGACGTGCCGCTGTTGGTCAACTGCATGCCCGCCGGCAAATACCTGGGCGAAGGTTTCCACCGTGCCGGCGGCGTCCCGGCGGTCATGCATGAACTGCAAAAGGCCGGACGCCTGCACGAACACTGCGCCACCGTCAGCGGCAAGACCATCGGTGAGATCGTCACCGGCAGCCTGACCTGCGACGCCGATGTCATCCACCCCTTCGAGACCCCGCTCAAACACCGCGCCGGCTTCATCGTGCTCAGCGGCAATTTCTTCGACAGCGCGATCATGAAAATGTCGGTGGTGGGCGAAGCGTTCCGCAAGACCTACCTGTCCGAACCCGGCGCCGAGAACAGCTTCGAAGCGCGGGCCATCGTCTTCGAAGGGCCGGAGGACTACCACGCGCGCATCGACGACCCGGCACTGGACATCGACGAGCGCTGCATCCTGGTGATTCGTGGCGCCGGCACCGTGGGCTATCCCGGCAGCGCCGAAGTGGTGAACATGGCCCCGCCAGCGGCGCTGATCAAGCGCGGCATCGACTCCCTGCCCTGCCTGGGCGATGGCCGCCAGAGCGGCACCTCGGCGAGCCCGTCGATCCTCAACATGTCCCCGGAAGCCGCCGTCGGCGGTGGCCTGGCGCTGCTACAGACCAACGACCGGCTGAGAGTCGACCTGAATACCCGCACCGTGAACCTGCTGGTGGACGAGGCCGAAATGGAGCGACGGCGCCTCGCATGGACGCCGAACATCCCGCCTTCGCAAACGCCTTGGCAGGAGCTGTACCGGCAACTGGTCGGGCAGCTGTCCACCGGGGGCTGCCTGGAGCCGGCCACGTTGCACCTGAGGGTGATCGCTCGCAGCGGGGAGCCGCGGCATTCTCATTGATCTTGGTGAACAGGCACGCTGTCCTTCCGCAACCAGATGAAGTCATGGACAGCGGCCTTTGATGATCCGGCTATTTGAAGCTATCTTTCGTTTCAGCAAAGAACCAACCGCAGCCGTATGCTGCCTGAAATCAAGGATGAATCATGATTCGACCCTCCTTTTCCAGCGCGTGGGCGGCCTCGCAACGGATCTACGACCCCATCAATCCATCTGAAAAAGTTGCGACAATTATCGGGGGCAACGTGGCCCTGAACATCAACAGCAGTCACCCGACCGCCAGGTGGGTCAACACTTGTGCGGTTCGCATGAGCTACATCCTCAATTACTCCGGCTCACTTATCCCACATATACGGGGAAAAACCGTGTCGGGTGCCGACAAGCGTTGGTATTTCCACCTCGTCAAGGATTTGATTTCATATCTGGAACAGCAGTGGGGACGTGCCGAGACGGTCAAGTATCCGGCTGCGGATGGCGGCACCCTCGCAGGGAAGAAGGGGCTTATCCTGTTCGAGATCTCCGGTTGGGAGGACGCCAAGGGCCACGCCACGTTGTTTGACGGCAGGATGTGTTATGACCACTGCTATTTCAATGAACCGGGCGTGAACTATAAAACCGACCAGGCGAACTTCTGGAGCTTGCCGTGATGAAAGCCTTCACCGCACTCCTGTTATCGGCCTGGGCAATCGCGCCTGGCGTGAATTGGGCCAAGGATGGACCGAGCGATTCCCCCCAGGCAGGCGGACGCACCTACGCGCAAAACTACAAGGACATGGTACTGGCGGACTGCATCGCGACAGCCTACAAAGGTGAACCTGACGCGGCCCAGGATGCCGGTAGCAGCGCCAGTGCGCTGATGGACTGGACGTATTTCGACCTTGAGCAAGCGCCCCAGGTCGGCAAACCGTTGATCGATCAATTCCTGGCCCGTGATTATCGCAATCCTGTGGTGGAATCGGAACGTCCGGGGGTCCGCTTCGAGCTGCTCAAATGCCTCGATCTTTATCACAGCAAAGAACTCGACAATCAGGTCAAGCAACTGGTTATCGATCCTGATCACACTTACCGCCAAGACAATCCGCCACGGCAGAAAAGCAACTGACGCGATCTAATCATGACGGAGTCTGGTATTGCATCGCCTGGTACAGCACCCGATATGCCGCCACCAACTGCCCCAGCGTGAACGCCCGGTTGCGTCCGCTGGGGTTGGGCAAGACCCAGACCTCGGCGCCGCCGAACGCTTGCGCCTGGCGCCCCCATGCCACGTCCTTTTTTCGCACCAACCCGGCGTAGGCAGACTTACCGAGGAACGCCAGGCAGCGGGGTGCATGGCGGATGATCTTCTGTTCGAAGCTCGCCGCCACCGAGGTGAACTCAGTGAAGGACAGTTGATCCGCCCGCGCCGTCGGTCGCTGAACCACGATGGTCAAGCCACAACGGTATTGCAGGATTGACCGATCGTCCTCCGGCAGTAAGCGTTGCGGGGTGAACCCGGCGAGGTGAAGCGTGGGCCAGAACCGATTGCCTCGACCGGCAAAATGATGCCCCTGGGCCGCCGCCATCAGGCCAGGGTTGATACCGCAAAACACCACCGCCAGATTTTCCGCGAGGATGTCTTCGAGGCCTGGCATCAGGCTGCCCGGCCGCACATGAGGCTGATCGCGGCGCGCGCAAGGCCGTCAAGTTGAGTGGACCGCTTCAGCCTGATTGCTGGCGGCCTGGAGACGATGATAAGAACTGCGGCACGGGCTAAAAATGGAGCGCCGGGACAAACACTGTTGCCAGAATTCATATGAATAGGCGTCGCGCCCGACTGCACGTTGCCGGGCCTTCGGTGGACATGAGCGGCGCTTGCCGTGCTCAGAGGTTCCCGAGCATTTCCCACAACGACGCACCCACCCCTGTGATGCTCTCCCCGGCGATCAACCCCGCCGCCGCGGTAATCGCGAAGCGTTCGGTGAGGCTCGGCCAGCGGCAGCTCACCAGCCAGGTGAGCACGGCGCCGAGGGCCATCATCAGCGAGACCGAGGCCGGCAGCACAAATGCCAGGCCCAAGGCTGCGGTGCTGGGCAGGTAGCGGGCGCGATGGGCCGGCAGCAGGCTGTCGAGAATGCCCAGCAGCAAACCGGCGAAACCACCGATGAAGATCGCCCAGCGAATGCTCGCCGACAACGAGTCCAGGCCATGGGTCAACGTTTGCGCCACGGCCTTCCAGGTGGCGACTGCCGGGGCTGGCCATTCTTCGGTGAGTAGCATGGCTTGCGGGTCGGGGATCAACGCCAGGTAGGCCAGCACGCCGACGATACTGCCGATGAAAATCCCCAGCGTCTGGGCCAGCAGTTGCTTGCGCGGCGTCGCGCCGATTGCCCGGCCGACCTTGAAGTCGTTCATCAAGTCCGTGCATTGCCCGGCCGAACCGCCGGCCGTGTTGGCGCTCATCAGGTTGATCGGCACCTGCCCCGGCGCGACGATGCCGAAGCTCAATTGGGACAACTGCCCGATGGCGCCGATGGGCGGGATACCCGTGGCGCCCACCACCCGGGCCGCCACCGCCGCCAGGCAGATGGCCAGGGGAATGGTCAGCAACGCCATCCACGGATTGATGCCAAACAACACCGCTTGCAGGCTGACCACCAGAACGATCGCCAGCAAAAACCCAATCGCGGGCCCGGCCTTGGGGATCGCCCAGGTTGTCCCGCCGCTGGCCTTGGTGGACGCGTGCAGCGTCCACAGGCGGATCGCCAGGGAAGCCAGGGTCGAGCAGACCATCAGGCTCACGCCCGGCCACAGCAACCATTCCACCAGCACCGCGAATTGTGGGCCGCTGCTGCCGGGCGGCATTTGCACCAGGCCATTTTCCAACAACCACGGCGCCAACCCGCCCCACGCCAGCAGTGCGCCGAGCAATAGGGTCAGGCCGACACGGATGCCGATGATGCCGCCGAATCCCACCAGCAACAGCGAAGGGTCGGCGGTGAATGTGAGCCGTTCCAGCTGGGCGCTCGGCGACCAGCGTGGGATAGCCCAAACGAACGTGTCGACCCACTTCGCCAGCCCGGACAGCAGCGTCGCACCCAACAACACCTTGAGGCGCGTCGCCGCTTCATGGCCATGGTTGTAGATATGCAGCAGGGTTTCCAGGGTCGCCATGCCCTCGGGAAACCTCAGGGCCTTGTCGTTGAGCAGCGAGGGCCGCAGGTACCAGGCGATCCAGATGCCCAGGAAACTCACTGAAAACACCCAGGCGACCATTGGCAAAGCGTCGAGTTGCTGGCCGGTCAGCAAGGTATACGCCGGGATCGGCGCCACCAGCCCGCCGGAGATGATCGACGCCGCGGCGGACGCCACGGTCTGGTTGATGTTGCTTTCATGCAGCGTCCAGGGCAACCCGGCAGCCGAGCGCTTGGCCAGGCCTTGCCAGACACCGTAGCCGACCAGCAAGGCAATGATCGACATGTTGAACGACCAGCCGATCTTCAATCCCGCGTAGACATTGGAGGGCGTGAGGAGGATACCGAGCACGATCCCGGTGATCACCGCGCGCGGGCTGAATTCACGCTCTACAGCGTGGACGTGCGGGGTCGAGGTTTGATCCATGCGAATTCCTTATCGGCAAAAACAGCACGGTCACCTGAGGTGACGACCTAGGCTCTGTACGAAATGTGTTCGCGCGAAGGCCAGACAAGGCGAAACGGGGCGAGGAAGCGGAGTGTACTGGAGTACATGAGCATTCCGAGCCTCGTTTCAACGCAGTATGGGCGAGTGCGGATACATTTCGTACAGAGCCTAACAAGTGAGCGCTGTATTGCCGTAAGGTTCATCCAGAGGGCAACCCCGGCATCGCGTTACCAACCCAGCTGCTTGTTGAAACCAAGGGCGTCGTAGTAGTCGTGCTGGGTGAGGATCTTGCCGTCCCTGAGCCGTATGAAACTGACGCCCTTGAAGCTCAAGGGGCGTCCCGTGGCCGGGGTTTCAGTGCTCCATGGCCCGGTATTGTTGCCCTTGAACTCCCATTCGAAGGCAATCCCTTCGCCTTTGAGAATCGGGTCGCCAAGCATTTTCCATTGCAGGTCGGGCACCGCCCGCATGAACACCTCGACCACCTGGCTCTTGGCATTTTCACGCCCCACCTGAGGCACGCCCACCGAGGCGTCGAGGAACTCGACATCCGGGGCGAAGAACTGGGCCGCCGCTTGGGCGTCGTGGGCATTCCAGGCCTTCATGTAGCCGTGGATGATATCCAGCGTCTGTTCCTGGCCAGCCGCCAGGACACCATGGCTGGCGAGGATCAGGAGCAGGCCAAGCAGCATTGATTGGATTCGAGAGGTCATAGCGTCCAGCCTTTTCCAAGAGGTGTCGCCTGCCGTCGGAAACGACAGGCGTTCGAGCGCGTCTAGCGTTGCTTCCAGGCATCTGAAGCGGGGGCCGTGCCCTTCTCGTAGGGACGGAACAGCGCCATGTAGACGAGGCCGGCAAGAATCACGATGGCGCCCACCAGCACGATGCCGTAGTTCACGTACCAGGGCGCATCGGGTGTGCGTGGCCACGACATGTTGACGATGGCGAACACGCCGTAGCAGAGCGCGGCAATGTTCACGATCCAGCCCCAACGTCCGAGGGTGAATTGGCCCTGGGGTTTCCAGCCACGCAGGCGGGCATACAGCACACCGCTGACAATCATCTGGAAGGCCAGGTAGATGCCGATGGCGGCAAAACTCACCACCATCGCGACGGCGTTCTGCAAGTAGAAGCCAACGCACACGATGATCGCCGGCAGCACACCGCAGACCAGCAACGCCGCTGTCGGCACGTGGGTCTTGGGCGAGAGTTTTTTCAGCGTCGCGCTGCCCATGAGCATTTCATCCCGGGCGTAGGCGTAGAGCAGACGACTGGCCGAGGCCTGCAGGCTCAGCACGCAGGAAACGAACGAGACGGTGATCACGCCCATCACCACCCGGGACATCACCGGGCCGAACGCCGCGCCGAAAATCGTCGACATCGGGTCCTTGTCCTGTCCGGAAATCACCGCGGCGATATCAGGCACCGCGAGGATCAAGGCGAGCGCAGCGAAGATCGAAGCGGCGCCGCCGATCCAGATGGTCATGCGCATCGCCTTGGGCACCTGGCGGCTGGGGTTCGGTGTTTCTTCGGCAACGTCGCCACAGGCTTCGAAACCGTAGTAGAGGAACATCCCCGCCAAGGAAGCCGCGAGGAACGCCGGCCAGTAGGCCCCGTCGATGGAAATATCAAACGTATCGAACAGCACGCTCAAGGGCTGGTGACGCTCGAAAATCAACAGGTAGCCGCCGATCACCAGGGCACCGACCAACTCACAGAGAAAGCCGAACATTGCCACCCGTGCCAGCAGCTTGGTGCCGCTGAGGTTCAAGACCGTCGCGGCGGCGGTCAGCACCAGGGCCACCAGGGTGTTGGTGACCGGCGAAGGTTCGAAACCCAGCAGGCTGGCGATATAGGGACCGGCCCCCAGCGCCACCGCCGCAATGGTGACGCACAGCGAAATGGCGTAGATCCATCCGACCATCCACGCCCACTTCTTGCCCACCAGGCGCCGGGCCCACGGGTAGACGCCACCGGAAATCGGATACTGGGACACGACTTCGCAAAAAATCAGGCACACCAGCATCTGGCCGAACCCCACCAACAGGTAGGACCAGAACATCGGCGGCCCGCCGGCCGCCAGGCACAAACCAAACAAGGTGTAGACGCCGACCACCGGCGACAGATAAGTGAAGCCGAGGGCAAAGTTCTGCCACAGGCTCATGCTGCGTTCAAAATTCGAGGTGTATCCCAGCGCACGGAGTTGCTCCGCATCCTGGTCCACCGCCACCGAGGCATTCATCGAGCTGTTCATTTCACCATCCTTCAGCAGGAAAATTGTTGTTGTAAGCGTCGAACAGGCCGCATCCCAGCGCTTAGAGCTGTATCCAGGTGGCCTTGATCTCGGTGTATTTGTCGAAGGCATGCAAGGACTTGTCGCGGCCGTTGCCGGACTGCTTGTAGCCACCGAACGGCGCCATCATGTCGCCGCCGTCGTACAGGTTGACCCAGACACTTCCGGCCCTGAGCGCACGGGCGACGTTGTGGGCACGGGACAGGTCAGCCGTCCAGACCGCAGCCGCCAGCCCATAGGGCGTGTCATTGGCGATACGCACCGCCTCCTCGGCATCGTCGAATTCGATCACCGAGAGAACAGGCCCGAAGATCTCCTCCCGAGCGATCTTCATCCCATTGCTGACATTGTCGAACAGCGTCGGCTCGACGTAGCTGCCACCGCTCTCCTCCAACGCCACGCGCCCGCCCAGCAATAACCGCGCGCCCTCCTCCTGCCCGCCCTGGATACGTTGCAACACCCCTTCCAGGTGACGGCTGTCCACCAGCGCGCCGACATTGGTATCGGGATCGAGTGGATGGCCCGGCTTCCACGCCTTCAGCGCCTCGATGACCATCGGCACGAACCGTGCCTTGATGGACGCCTGGACCAGCAAACGTGAACCGGCGGTGCAGACTTCGCCCTGATTGAAGGCGATGGCGGCGGCCGCCGCTTCGGCAGCGACCTGCAGGTCGGGCGCGTCGGCGAACACGATGTTCGGGCTTTTACCGCCGGCCTCGAGCCAGACCCGCTTCATGTTCGATTCGCCGGCGTACACCAAGAGCTGCTTGGCCACTTGGGTCGAACCGGTGAACGCCAGGGTGTCGACGTCACGGTGCAGGGCCAGCGCCTTGCCGACGGTGCCGCCGTAACCCGGAAGAACATTGAGCACACCCGCCGGCAAACCCGCCTCCAGGGCCAACTGGGCGATACGGATGGCGGTCAGCGGCGAACGCTCCGAGGGCTTCAGGATGACCGAGTTGCCGGTCGCCAGCGCCGGTCCCAGTTTCCACGACGCCATCATCAGCGGGAAATTCCACGGCACGATGACCGCCACCACGCCAACCGGTTCGCGGGTCACGAGGCCGAGTTGGTCAGGCGCCGTGGCGGCGACCTCATCGTAGATCTTGTCGATGGCCTCGCCACACCAGCGAATACTGTCGATGGAACCGGGCAGGTCCACCGCCAGCGCATCGCTGATCGGCTTGCCCATGTCCAGGGTTTCCAGCAACGCCAATTCCTCGGAATGGGCCTCCAACAGATCGGCAAAACGCAGCATGACCGCCTTGCGCTTCGCCGGTGCCAGGCGCGACCAGACGCCCGAATCGAAGGCCGACCGGGCATTGGCGACCGCCAGGTCGGCATCTGCCCCATCGCAACTGGCAACCGCGCCCAACAAACGCCCATCGATTGGGCTTATGCAATCGAAGGTCGCCCCTGAACAGGCCGGCACATAGCGTCCGTCGACAAAGGCACGTCCTTCGATGTCCAGCGCGTTGGCTCGGGTTTCCCACTCTGCTCGGCTCATGTGACTCATGGTGAAGGGTGCTCCTGGGTTCGATGATGCGATCTGGGCTCGCTTAAACCTATGGAACCATATCTTTTAGACCCTGAGAACCCCCGCCGATACGAATAAAGGTACGATTCTTTGACTTGCAGTGCCCAGGATCCCTAGAATCCCCAGGCGTCCGAGAGACGAAAGCGGATTAAAAACTGAAATAGAATTTTTAAGCACACGCGGAACCGTTCGCGCTTGACGCCACATCGGACGCTTGCCACAGGTGTCAATGACCCCGTTTATGAATGAATCGACCATGAGCCCCACATCGAGCCTCATACGCGTCAACCAGGAAGGGAAAACGGAATCCGTCACCCGTCGCCTGATTGAAATGATCGACCTCGGGCTGCTCGTCGAGGGCGAACAGCTGCCCAGCGAAAACAGCCTGTCCACCCAGCTCGGCGTTGCTACGGTCACGCTGCGCGATGCCCTGGCGGCGTTGCGCGAGCGCGGGGTGATCGAAACCCGGCGCGGTCGCAACGGCGGGAGTTTCATCTGCGCCGCGCCCGTGACTTCGGAGGAGGCGCTGTTCGACCAGTTGCGGGAAATCAGCACTTTGCAGTTGCGCGACCTGGCCGATGAACACTGTGCAATTTCAGGTGCTGCCGCCCGGTTGGCGGCCCAGCGTGCCGGCCCGGAGCAACATGCGCGGCTGGACGGCTTCATCGAGGCCTTGGCAAACGCCAAGGAGCGTCGAGAGCGGCGACGCGCCGATGCCCGGTTTCATATCGAGATTGCGGTGGCGGCGCAGTCCGTGCGCCTGACCCACAGCGAGGCGCGCTTGCAAGCCGAACTGGGCGAACTGCTGTGGCTGCCGTTCGCCGGCCAGCCGGATCCCCAAGCCATTGAACGCGAACACCGGGCCATCCTCGAAGCCATCATTGCCAACGACAGCAACCTGGCCGGCGCCCTTGCCGAAGCCCATGTGGCCCGCGGCATCCGCCGCTTGAGCAGCGTGCGGTTGCAACAGATGGCGCAGGACGCCGGATGACTGGAACAGAACTTGCTGAACGAATGACTCGCCCTGCAGCTCGACGTCCAGCCCGCGTCGCCTGCCTCCCGCAGCATACCCTCCGAGTCATGAGGTAGAGCCATGGCCAATGAAATGTCGGCACACGAACTGACCCAATGCGCAGCGCTGATCAACGCTTCGATTAGTAACGTCTTCAAAGGCCTCGAGGCACTGGGTGCCCAGGTATCGAGCATTTGGGAACAGCAACGGTGCAAGGCGAAGCAACCCGACCAAGGCGATCTCAAGCCGCTGCTGGCGGTCGTCCGGCGGATCCTCGACTCCGAAAGCCTCAAGTTCCACGGCGCCGGCGTGGTCTTTGCGCCGGGGGAACTGAAGGATTGCGAGATGCACCTGCAATGGTGGTGTCGCACCCAGCAGGAAGCGATACAGCCGCTGAAGCTGAACCTCAACAGCCGCAGCGATCGCTTCTACGACTACCTGCACATGCCGTGGTACACCCGTCCCCAGCAAACCCGCCGGCCGTCCATCGAAGGGCCTTTTGTCGATTTGTATGGCACCGAGCAGTACATCGTGGCGTTTTCGCTGCCAATCTTCTTCGATGATCGTTTCATCGGCGTCGCCGCTGCCGATATCTCTCTGCATTCCCTGGAGCCCTTGCTGGTGCGCAGCCTCATGCGGATCAGCAATGAAGCGCTGCTGCTCAACGCCGAGGGCCGGGTGCTTGCCGCCAACACGTCGAGCTGGCTGGCCGGCGATCTGATCCGCGACACCTTGAACCAGGACATGGAACACAGCCGGGTGTTGAGCCTGATCGATACGTCGTCCTATTGGAGCGTGGTGGAACGGCCCGCCCCACGAATTTGACCACGGCCCTCAAGCAGCCCCTGGCCCAGCCGATAACCTCAGTGACGAAGGCCCTCAGGCCTCGCCCGGCTCTGCTGGTTGCATAGGGTAATGATCAATGGCTTGGCAGCTTAATCGCTTACTGATGTTCGGCGTCCTGATGCTCCTGGTTGCAGGGGGATCGGCGTTGGCCATCGCGGCAGAGCCGCCGCTGCGCATCGTCACCGAGGAATTGCCGCCCTACAACATGACGCAGGACGGGCGCGTGACTGGCATGAGCACCGAGGTGGTCGAGGCCGTGCTCAAGGAAGTCGGCATGACAGCATCGATCCAGCCTATGCCCTGGGCGCGGGCCTACGAACTGGCGCTCAATGAAAGCAACGTCCTGATTTATTCGATCGTGCGCACGCCTGAGCGTGAATCGCTGTTCCAGTGGATCGGCGCCATCGCTCCGACCAAGTGGTACATCTACTCGCTGGCCGACCGGCCGGTGAAACTCAACTCCCTGGCCGACGCCCACGGGCACCAGATTGCGACCGTCAATCAGGACGTGGGCGAACAATACCTGGTCTCGAAGGGCTTTCGCATCGGCGAGGAACTGCAGTCCAGCACCAAGTACGAACACAACTACCGCAAGCTCAAGGTCGATCACGTAGAGCTGTGGATTTCCAACGAACTCAACGCGCTGTACCTGACCCGCCAGAATGGCGAAGATCCGGACAAAGTCCTGATCCAGTCGCTGCCCCTGCCCGAACTCAGCAGCGCCGACGGCCTGAACATGGCGTTCAGCCGCAAGACGCCGCCGCAGACCGTGGAAAAATTCCGCGCCGGCCTGGAGGCCATTCGTCGCAACGGTGTCTACGATGCCATCGCGCGCAAGTGGTTGTGAAATGGACGGTAGATTCCGCCCGTCTCCGTCCGTGCAACCACAGGCCAAGGCACTCAGCTCGCTCGGGCGGAGGCTGGTGCTCGCGACCTTGTTGTTCTGCCTGCTGTTCACCCTGGCAATGGTGACGTGGCGAACCTGGCTGGCGTGGGAGAACAACCTGGCGGAGATGAACTCCGAGCTGGGACTGATCGACCAGGTGTTCCGGGACACCTTGGCCCATGCGATCTGGGAAATGGATCGCGAATCCCTGGACAAGCAACTCACCAGTGTCGCGAGCGCCGCGCCCGTCGGACGCGTGGTGCTGAACATCCTGCGGCCCGGTCGATCACCGGAGATCATCGAGCTCAATCGCTACGCCTCCGGTGCCGCATCGGGTGCGGCGCCGGTGCTGCATCGCGAGCTTGTCGCCGAACCCTACCTGGGCGCCCATGAAAAAGTCGGCGAGCTGACCATCGAAGGCGACAACCGACTCCTGTGGGAGCGTCTTTGGGGAGAAGCACGCAGCATCGTCATCACCCAGATCATCCAATCCATGTTGCTGGCCGGGTTGGTGATGACCATGTTCAATCGCCTGGTGACCATTCATGTGGTGCACATCGCCCGGCATCTGGGCGCGCTCGCGCCGCAGACGCTCCAGCGTCACCTCAAGCTGCAGCGCTCGGTCAATCGCCAGGATGAACTGAGCCTGCTGGAATCCCAGGTCAACGAACTGCAGGACAACCTCCGCGCACACCTGGAGCGCCAGCGCACGGACGAACTGGCGATTGCCGCCAGCCGCGACCAATTGGTGGAGCTGGTCGAGGCGCGTACCGCAGAGCTCAAGGCCGCCAACGACGCCCTTGAAACCTTGTCGCGCCACGATGCCTTGACGGGTTTGGCCAACCGTCGTCATTTCGACGAGTTGAAGGAAGTTGAATTCAACCGCGCCATCCGCCATCGGACGCCCCTGGCCCTGCTCATGTGCGACGTGGATTTCTTCAAGATCTACAACGACACCTACGGCCACGTGAACGGCGACCAATGCCTGCAACAGATCGCCGACACCCTGCGTGAGGTGTACGGGCGCTCCGGCGAATTGACCGCGCGGATCGGCGGCGAGGAGTTCGTCGTGGTGCTGCCCAACGTGGACACGCAGCAGGCCTGCGATGCGGCCCAACGGCTGCGCGCCGCACTGGCCGAACGCCAATTGCCCCACAGCGGCTCATCGGTCTCCCCTTTCGTCACCTTGAGCATCGGCGTCGCCCAACTGGACCCCGAAGCCATGGACCATTTCGATCAACTGATGCAACGCGCCGACCAGGCGCTGTACCGGGCCAAGCACCAGGGGCGCAACCGCGTTTCCCTCTGAACACAACGCCAGCCACGAGGTTTGTATGCGCCACCACCTGATGCTCTACGCGTTCGTATTGCTGGCCCTGGTCACCGTCAAAAGCCAGGCCGATACCATCGAAGTCGTCACCGAAGACTCGCTGTACGCCTACCTGCTCGACGACAAATTGGTTGGCCCCGGCATCCACATTGCCTCCGACACGCTGAAAAACGCCGACCTCGGCGATTTCCACATGACCCTGTATCCCTGGGCACGGGCCTACGAAATGGCCCTGCGCGAGCCCAACGTACTGATTTTCCCCCTCGACCGCACGCCGGCCCGGGAGCAACTGTTCAAATGGGTCGGTGAAATCCATCGTTCCACCAGCCGGCTCTACAAACTGCGAGACGCCGAACCCATCAGGATCGGTAATCTCGAAGAGGCCAAGCAGTACAGCATCGGTGTGGTGCGCAACGACGCCAAGCAGATCTACCTGCAGGATCGCGGCTTCAAGAGATTGGTCGTGTCGGCGGACAACCACGATAACTTTCAGAAGCTGCTCAATCATCAGGTGCAACTGGTGCCGATGCCCGAGAACACCGCACGCCTGATGAGCCAGGATGCCCAGATGGATTTCAACCTGCTGGAGGAAGTCTACTCACTGGATGAACAACCCCACCGGGTCTACCTGGCGTTCAGCCTGAACACGCCGGACGAAACCGTCGCCAAGGCCCAACGCGCGTTCGAGCAACTCAAGGCTTCGGGCGAGGTGGAGCGCATCATGAAGGAAAAACGCTGACGGGCGACAGCGGTCAGCGGCGTTGAACTCTGCTATCGAAAACCCGTCCAGACCTTCACATGCCAGTGGGAGCGAGCCTGCTCGCGAAGACGTCGGCCCATGCGACATCGACGGGCGCTGACACACCGATTTCGCGAGCAGGCTCGCTCCCACTGTCCGGGTTTTGCTACCTGCGGTGGAGACTTTCGATGAGCGCGCTGAACACAATGCCGGATGCCATACAGACGCTGATGCTGGAGCGTAACGACTGGGTGCCCAACAACCCGCGCCTGCCCGTGATCATTTATCGGAATGCGATGACCAGCCAGGCAGGCGACCTGGCCACCCGCATCGAAGAGGTCTTTCGCGCCAACGGCTGGCCGCCGCAATGGCGCTACGGGATCTACGACTTCCATCACTACCACACCCAGGGCCACGAAGCCCTGGGCGTCGCCAGCGGCCAGGCGCGCCTGATGCTCGGCGGGCCCGATGGGCAAGTCCTCGAGGTCAAGGCCGGCGATGTATTGCTGCTGCCCGTCGGCACCGGACATTGCAACCTGGGCGCCAGCGATGATTTCCTGGTGGTCGGGGCATACCCGCCCGGCCAGGAGGCCGACATCCGCCGCGAAGCGCCGAACGAGGCGCAACTCGCGGCCATCGACACGCTGCCGTTTCCTGATCGGGATCCGGTGCTAGGCAGCGAGGGTGGCGTTACCCGGTACTGGTCGGATCCCCACTGAGATTTCACCCCATCGCGCTCATCGTCCGTCCTAGATCATCGGCGAACTGCTCACCACCCGCAGCGCCAGCCCTTCGAACGCATCCAGGGTAATGGTGAACTCGCCCTCGTCCGTGAGATCCCCTTCGACCCGCTCATTGATGATGTCCACCACCGGTCCCGGTGCGATACCTGGCAGGTGCAGAGTTTCAGTGATCGGCGTCGAGCCGAAGTTCAGCGCGGTGATCTGCGTGCCTTTGCCGGCCGGCAGCTCGTGGACCATGATCAGCAACCCCGGATGCTCGACGTCCGGAATCAGTATCTGCCGGCTCGCCGCGATGTCGTAGGCCCGGCGTGCGGCCAGGATCCTGCGCAGTTGCGAGGCGAACGAATCCGGATCCTTCAATTGACTTGGCAGGCTGCCGTACAACGTCCTGGCCCGGGGCATCTGCCCAGCCGACAACGGCGCCTCCGGATTGAGGTCCACCAAGTCATAGGCACCGCGATGAATCCAGCGCGTGTCGCCGTCGCGCATCAGGTGTTCGACCTGCTCCGCCGGCAACGGCAACGCTCCCACCAGATCCCAGCCCGACAAGGCGAACACGCCCGGCTGCATGGCGTTGAACATCACCAGCAACAGATGGACCTGGCGAATCTGCTGGATATCGGCGGCGGTGATCGTATCGAGGTCGCGAATGCCCAACGCGGCGGTGATGATACTGGCCGTGGTGCAGGACACGCCGTTGGTCACGAACCTGAGATTGTACGGGGCGTGTTCCCCGGACAGGCGCTCATACATTTGCTCGCGAATGTGCTCGCGCAAGATGCTGCCGGGGAACGTCTGGCCTTGGTACAGGTACGTGTCGTGGGCGTGCAGCGTCCAGAAATGCACCAGCTCCAGGGTCAATTCGTCGTGGTTCTGCAACGCGTGGATCAGCGACCCTGGATCGATGCCGAAGGCGTGCATCTGGCGCAGCATCAACCGCAGGAATTCGGTGTCGCCCATCAGCAACGCGTGTTGGTAGGCCGGGCGCGTGATGAAGTCATAGGACAGGTCCGCCCCGCCGTGGGACATGGCGGCGATGTCATCGAGGGTCAGGTTCAGTTCCTGGAAACTGAAACCTCCGGCCTTGCGAATCGCACCGCCGAGCAACTGGTTGCCGGTGATCGACAACGGATGGCTCTCGGACCAGGCGGTACCGTCGAGCTTGCGTTCCACGCCAAGGAAACCGTTGGCGTCCAGGCGCAGGATCTTCGCGCCCATGCAATCGATGGCGTGCAGCGCATCGCCGATGATCATCTGTTGCGCGGCAAAGCTTGGGTCGAGCCAGTTCAACGACGGCTGGCCTTCCTTGAAATAATGCAGGTAGACCCAACGCCGCGGCTTGCCATCGACGCCTATGACGACAGGAGTCGCACTCCAGTCGGTTTCCTTGACGCCGGGCTCGAAGAAAATCACCCGCTGCAACTGGCCGACAATGTAGTGTTTGTCGCGCAGGGCATCCACCTGTTGCGCGGTGAGGTTCTGCGCATCACGCCCCTCCTCGACCTCCGGGAGCAGCGGCCAGTCTTCCTCGCGGATCTCCACCATATGGTAGAGCCCCGGATAATCTTCATAGGCCATTTCCGCCAGGCGAAAGTCCGCGCCCTTGCCGGTATGGGACGGGATGACATCGTCGATGACCACCGCGTTGTGGGCGGCGGCCATGCGCGTCAATGCCTGTAGCTGGGCCTCTGTGCCCAATTCCGGGTCGATGTCGAAGCTGATGCGGTCGAAGTTGCCGTCGATGGTCGGCGTGTATTCGGCGCCGCGCAGGCCGCCCGATTGCTTCAGCGGGCCGTTGTGGATGCCCTGGATACCGATTTTCGACAGCGCATGCCACAAGGTTTCATCCCCCAGCGCTTCCAGCACCGTGCCCTCTTCCCGGGTGACGATGGAAGCCGGGTACGCGGTGAACCACACGGAGGATAGCGCCGAGGCGTCGCGGGGCCGGGTGTGCGCGAAGGGCTGTTGCCATAGACGTCCCTGCCCCGAATAGAGCTTGGCCCGCTGCCTCGCAGCCTTGAGCATCGATTGTTCGACCAGCCAGTCAATATGGTTTTTCTCAGCCATCGTCATGTAAACAATCACCTGTCGAGATGAAAAAACGCAGCAGTCCTGGGGTTCAAAGCTGCGGCTCGTTAGTCATCAGAGGCCTTGGCCTGGCATTCGTTGCATTGGGACAGAGGGCGGTTGTCATTCGCCGGACGGTCTGTTCGGCGTGAACTCTGAAAGGCCTCCCCTGGACAAATGTGGGAGCGAGCAGGCTCGCGAAGAGGTCCTTTCTGCCCACACCTCATGCCTGACCCACCGCCTTCGCGAGCAGGCTCGCTCCCACAGGGTATGTCCAAGGAGAGTGCACGATGAAAACTTGGTTGATTACAGGTACATCCACCGGCCTCGGTCGTCTTCTCTGCGAGCAGTTGCTCGAACGCGGCGACCGTGTCATCGCCACGCTGCGCAAGCAAGGTGCGCTGGACGACTTGCTGGCGCTGCACGGCGATCACTTGCAGATACTGACACTCGACGTCACCGACACAGCGGCGATCATTGCGGTTGTCTCACAAGCGTTCGAAGCAGCCGGACGGATTGACGTGATCGTGAGCAATGCCGGCTACGGGCTGTTCGGCGCCGCCGAAGAAGCCAGCCCCGAGCAGATCGAACGCCAACTCGCGACGAACCTCACCGGCTCCATCCACCTCATCCGCGCGGTACTGCCGCATCTGCGCGCCCAAGGGGGTGGCCGTATCGTCCAGGTGTCCTCGGAGGGCGGCCAGATCGCTTATCCGGGCTTCAGTCTTTATCACGCGACCAAATGGGGGATCGAAGGGTTCGTCGAGTCCGTGGCCAAGGAGGTTGCGCCGTTCGCGATCGATTTCGTCATCATCGAGCCTGGCCCCACCGCCACCCATTTCGCCGAAGGGCTGGATCGCACCACGCCCATGGCCTGTTATGAAGCCACCCCGGCTGGAGAGGTCCGCCGGGCATTGGCCACGGGTGCCTTCGCCGTCAAGGGCGACGCAGGCAAAACCGTCGAGGCCTTGATCAACGCGGCAGACATGACCCATCCGCCGCTGCGCCTGACCTTGGGCAGCACAGCCTATTCCTCCATCAGCGAAGCACTCGCCGAGCGAATCCGGTCGCTGGAGAAATACAGGCACGTGACGTTCTCCGCAGACATCGACGCGAAGGCCTGAACGTCTCAATCGTCATTGAACGGCGCATCAGGGTCTCTTTCACCGGGCGGACCGGGTCTCCGCAGGGTCGTGCAATTGGCGCCATAGCCCTGCCCGTCCAGTCGGGCCCCGACGAAGGCGAAGGCATCTTCCAGCGAACCATGCAGTACCCCGTCGTGCCCCAGGCCCTCATACGTGCGCCAAGTGACTGCGTTGCCGGCGGCGCACAACGCCGCTGCGACCGCGTACTGCCGCTCCGGGGTAATCGTCCGATCAGCCTGGCCGGTGGCGATGAACAGCGGGAAGGCGATGGATGCCTGCGGCATGTCGGTGGTCGGGATACGAAGGGCGCTCAGCGTCTCTGGGGTGACGGTCAACAGCTCGGCAAACGAACTGATCTGCAATGCCTTGGACTTGATCGCGATGTCACGGGTACAGCCCTGCCGGGCGGCCTCCAGCAATTGGAGACCCTTGGCGGTCAGGATGTCTTCTACTCGCGGTCCGTCGTCGCGTAATCCGCCGGACGCCAGCGCCAGGAACACGGTGTTGGACTGGCGCGGTGGCAGCGAAATGGGGCCTTGGGGAAAGGTGCTGTTCGGCGCCGTCAGCAGCGCGCCCAGGATAGGCAGCTCCGGCGCGTAGCTTGTGGCAAGGATGGCCGCGCCCAACGCCGCTCCGCCGCCCTGGGATTGACCGGCGAGGAACGTGCGATTGGCAATCAGCCCTGGCCGGATGGCGCGGGCTGCGCGAATCGAGTCGAGGACGGAGCGTCCCTCGGCTTGCCAGAACGTATAAGGATGCGGTCCCGGCCCGCCCAGGCCTTGGTAGTCGGTCACGACCACAGCAAAGCCATGCGCCAGCCAGCGATTGATATACGCTGCGTCACGCTCGCGCAGCCCCGTCCAGGAAGGCGCGCACGCGTCGGCGATCCCCAGCGTGCCGTGGGCCCAGGCCAGCAGCGGCCAGCCTTCGGCGGGGGGATTGCCCGTCGGCAGGTACAACGCGCCACTGACCGCAACGAAACCGAAATGCCAGCGCTCGTCGGTGGAACTGTAGAGCAGTCGCAACGCCTGCGCGGCAGCAGGCATCTGTGCCTGCACTGGCATGCTCTCGCTTCTCAGCAGTACGCCGGGCAACGCGGGCATTGCCTCAGGCCCGCGATAGAAGGCCGACAGCTCGGTATCCCCTGCGGCAGGCCCGACCGGCAGCGTGCCGGCGGCCATGGCAACGGACGCTCCTAGGCAGGCACAGGCAAAGGCCACGATTCGGAAAAGCTTCATGGGAGGTTCGCCTCCCTGGAAAGCGCCGCACGCAAGGCGCTGCCCTGCTCGGCAATGACGCTGCGGGCGACGGGCGCCCTTTCATTGAAACGGACAAAACCGTGAGTCATGTTCGGCAAGACTCGCAGGGTCGTCGCCACCCCCGCGTCTCTCAACCGCTGCGCCAGTTCGCGATTTTCATCCAACAACGGGTCCAGCTCGCCGACCACCAACCGTGCCGGCGGCAGCCCTGTCAGATCAGCAATGATTGGCTGAACCCGCCAGTCGTCCTCGTCATTGGCCAGGTAGCTTGCCCAGTAGGCGCTCATGGTCTCGACCGACAGGTTCTGTCCTCCGTACCCACCCAGCCTCTGCCACGAAACGGAGCTCATGTCCCGCGAGAAGCTGCCATAGAACAATAACAACTGCCGCAGCGCATCAATCCCCGAATCGCGCAACGCTATCGCAGCCCCCAAGGCCAGGTTGGCGCCTGCCGAATCGCCGCCCATGGCGTAGCCGCGCACCGGGCAATCGGTGATTGTCCCCAGCTTGATGACACGGCTGACGATTGCCACCACCTCGTTGAACGCCACGGGAAAGCGATACTCCTGCGACAACGCGTAGTCGATGGAGAGCACCGCCAGGCCACTGTCGCGAACCAACTGTCGCAGCGGTGCATCCCAACCGGCCAGTGAGCCATGGCGAAATCCGCCGCCGTGGCAGTAGAACATCAGGCAAGGCGTCTCATCGCCCTCCGGCCAATAGAGCTTGCACGGCACCGTCCGACCGTCAACGGAAAACCCCAACGTGCGCTCGTAGCTCAGAGCGACGCTGGGTTGCGCCGCCCAGGCATTGATCCGTTCCAACTGCGCCCGGACGCTTTGCACATCGCCATGAACCACAGGCAGCAGGCCGGCCTCGCGCAACGACGCCGCCACTGCCAGCAAGTCAGGATGAACCGGCGGGCGTGAGCCCGCTGGCAGGTTTTCGCCAGGACTCATGGCTGTTCACCCTGTGCGACGGTTCGACGCCCGTCCGCGATAACGCAATGGCCGGGTGGGCTGCGCCCTTCCAGCACAGCCACAACACATTGGGCGGCAATCAGATTGGTACGGTTGAGCCCCTCGACCGTCGAGGCCCCGACATGGGGCGTCACGACCACGTTCGGCAGTTGGATGAGTTGTTCAGTAACGGGCGACAGCGCGGGATTGGACTCGCTTTCAAAGACGTCGAGCCCCGCCCCTGCCAGTCGCTTTTCCGTCAGGGCCTTGAGCAGTTCCGCATCGCGTACCAACCCGCCCCTTGCGGTATTGATCAGCACCGCGGAACGCTTCATCCATTTCAGCGCCCGCTCATCGATCATCCCCTGGGTTGCGGGATTGAGCGGCGCATGGAGCGTGACGAAGTCGCTTTCCCTCAGCAGCGTCTCCAGGTCCACAACGCTACCTTCGGCTTGAGCGCTGTCGGGGCGGGAGGTGTGGATCAGCGGTTTCACCTCAAACCCGGACAAGCGCTGCAGCACGCCCCGGCCGATCCGGCCCAAGCCGACGATGCCAACCGTCTTGCGGTACAAATCACCGCCCAGGGGGATCGACCAATCATTGGCGGACAAGCCCTTCTGGCATTGCTTGAGCTGGCGACACACCGCGAGCATCAACGCAACGGTGTGGTCGGCAACGCTGGCGTCGTTACCGCCGATCGCGATGGTCGCCACTTTCCCCGCCGCCTCCACCGCTGCCGTGTCGACCCGTTCATAACCCACGCCACGCCGGGCGATGACTTGCAGGCGCGGTAACCTGCTCAACAGACTTGCGGTGATATTCGCGTGGCCGACAATCCAAGCGTCGGCGTCGGCGAGGAGCCCGATCAGTTGGGATTCGCTCAAGTCGCCATCGGCTTGTCCCGGCGGCAGGTCCGCGACCACGACATTACAACCATGGTGGTCCAGGAAATCAGCAGCCGTTGAGTCGAAGAATCGCTGTGTAACCACTACGTTATGACGAGATTTAAGCATCACCGGTCTCTCGGTATATAGGTTCAACGGTCAAAATGCATAATCCAGATAGACCCGCGCCTCAGAACCGCTCACGACGTTGTCGGGTTGCGCGGAGACAAGTGCGACAAAGTCCTGGTCAATCCGGTAGTTGAGATAAATCAAACCCACTGAAAGTCCGGCGTATTCCTTTTCGTCGAAGCGATAATAGAGGCGGTATTCGTTCTGCCGTTCATGCACATCGGTTCGGCGACCACTGAAAGGATCGGTGGCGTCAAACGCGCCTTGTTTATAGATAGCCATGACTTTAAAACCGTCCAGCGATGTTCCCAATAACGAATGCCCGCCCAGGTCATATTCGGCACCTAGTTGCCAAGTGCGCTCGCCATGGTTATTGAAGTCATTACCGGAGCGCGTCCAGGCGTCCATCCTGCCGTCGACATTGTCGCCATGATCGAAATAGGCGTAACCCAGTTGCCCATTGCTCAACTTGGCATTTGTCTCGGAAAACGAAACGCCCAGACGCAACTTATCGAGCAATAAACCCAAGTTGATATTCAACCAGCTCGCGTCATCATCATAAGCGGCCTCGCCGGCCTCCCAATCACGCTCCCAGATTCGCCCGGCTTTTTTGAATTGGTAATATTGAGTGTCCAATACCACACCGGCCTTGTCGCCGAGGGGTGCTTTCAATGTCAGCCCATAACGGGTGTTTTCATTGAAATCCCGCGCCACGCCATGGGCGTAACCCAATTCAACGGCTTTCAAATCGTAATTGATGCCGTAGGTATACAGGTCCTTTATTTCCTCCCCCGTCTGGCTCAGCAGGTGCTCGAACTCTTCCCGGTCCCGAGGCGAAGTACGGTTGATATACGCGGTTTCGAACCCCAGCGTACCGGGTAGCGGGCCAATACCCATGTTGGTGAAATTCAGGTGGGCCCGGCCGCCCTGATAGGAACCCGGCACAATCCGAGTATCGAGAGTGACCAACGTCCCCGCATCGAACCGGCCCCGGCCTATCTGGGAGTCGGCGTTCCAACCGTCCCCTTCATAACGCAGTTTGAAATAACCCTGTCCGATTTTGGCGAAGCCGCCGTTAGTACCATCGGAGTCGTCAAACAAGTCTCGACCGTTATCTTTCGAATCGATCATCGCCACGCCGTACAACGACGCGTCAAACCCGACGACCCCGGCCCAATAACTGGAGTTGTAATCCAGGATCGCGCCGATCCCTGTCCCTCCCAATTCGGCACCGTCGGGAAATCCTTCAAAACGGTCTTCAATCAAGTCATTGGATATCCGCGTATTGATATACATCGAACGAAGATACGCATTCAACTTGCCTTCATGCTGAAACCTGTCTGGATTACTGATGCTTGCTGAAAGACAAACATCAGACACACACAATGTCGACAGCAACGTCATAGCGACGGCGTTAATCGATTTCATCGACCACCTCATCTATTATTTTTATTTTGACGTGAGCAGACGCGAACAGGCGTCCTTGAAACTTCGGCGCAGTGAACTAGTTGATCAGATAATTGCCCGCGTCATAGCGGCCGTTATAATCAGGACAAGACTGCTGCCTATGGCCCAGAGCAGGCAATAGCGTTGCATATCGCCCATGTCACGCTTGATGATTCCACTAATGAGATAAACCGCCGCAACCAATGGGCTTAATGCATGGACCGGTTGCCCCAGCACCGCCGCGCGCGCGATATGCATCGGGTCGATGCCGTATTCGGCAGCCGCTGCCCCGAGCACCGGCAAGATACCGAAGAAAAATGCGTCATTGGACAGCAGGAAGTTAAGCGGCAAGGCAACCAGTGCGGTAATGATGCCGAAGTATTGGCCACCGCCCTCGGGAATCAGCTGGACGATTTTCTCTGACATGCCGTCGACCATCCCGGTGCCTGACAAAATCCCCGTGAAGGCACCTGAGGCAAATATAAGCGCGATCACCATCAGCACGCTTTCCGCGTGAGCCGCGACTCTCGCTTTCTGCTCCGCCAGGCGCGGATAGTTGATCAACAGCGCCAGGGAAAACCCTACCATCATCAACATCGGCAAAGGTGCCAGCCCTGTCGCCATCGAGTACATGAGGCCGGCGGTAAGCGCCAGGTTGATCCAGAAAAGTTTCGGTCGATGGGTTTCACTCTGCACGGTCGGTAACGCGGCCTCCTCCGGTGCGGCGTCCTGGGTACCGGGCGTCCATCCCAAGCGGCGCCGTTCCTTGCGGCCTATCCAGAACGCCACGAGAAACGCGTAGACAAGTCCGGCGAACATTGCCGGCACCAACCCCAGGAACATCTGCGCCACATCGAGGTGAAGTGCACTGGCGGCGCGGGCGACCGGCCCTCCCCACGGAATCAGGTTGACCACCGTGTTTGTCAGCAAGAGCATCAACGCCAGAATAAGCGGGTTCATTCCGAGGCGCAGGTAAAGCGGCAGGAATGCGGTCGTTACGATCAGGACCGTCGTTGCGCCATCCCCATCAAAAGAAATAACCGTGGCCAGCAGTGCAGTGCCAAGTACCACTCTAAGGGGGTCATTGCCTACGTAGCGAAGAATGCGTCGCACGGCGGGTTCGAAGAGCCCAGCGTCGAACATGATTGCGAAATACAGGATTGCAAACATCAGCATCAATGCGGTGGGCGCTACTTGCTTCACGCCATTCATCACCATCCCGCCCAGTTCCGGTCCTGCCCCACTGGCCAGCCCGAAGGCAACCGGAATCAGGATAAGTGCCGTCACAGCAGAAAGCCGCTTGCTTATGATCAGTGCCATAAACGTGACGACCATTGCGAAACCTAACCAAGCCATGCGTTTCACCTTTTCGTTATTATTTTTATCGATGCATCGAAATCAATGTGAACATCTCTTGCGCAGCCGAAATCTACATAGGGGGTGAAACCCTGTAAATCTTGATTTTTTTCGTCAACATCCCGGCTGGATCGGGCTTATCAGCCGTCAGTCGCCTCACAAACCCAGACTGGGATTTTTCCGCCAATACACATTGACGACATGACGGCATATCTAATAAACATGTACGCCTTTCAATCAACTTGAGTGGGCCCGTCATGCCAGAACAAGAAGGCCTTTACCTCTCCGCAGACGAGGCGGCCGCCCTGCTCCGGGTCAGCCTGCCAACGCTGTACGCCTACGTCAGCCGCAAGAATATTCGCTCCATCAAGATCGCCGGGACGCCCAAACGTCGCTATTGGGCCGAGGATATCCAGCGGCTGGTGAAAGTCCCGGCGGCCGAGAAACCCGTGGCAAAACGCTCGCCGCCGTCGGACAGTGCAATTACGCTGATCACCGATGATGGGCTTTTTTATCGCGGCCATGACGTCGTCGAGCTCGCTGAACGCGCAACGGTCGAAGAGGTGGCCGAATTGATCTGGCAGGTGCCTTCGGCATTCGGCGAGTCGCTGCCTCGGGCCCCGAAGGACAGCGTCCAACTGCTGAAGATTTATGAGCATATGTCCGCCCAGGAAAAAGCCATCGCGCTTTTCCCCCTGGTTCAGCGAGAGAACCCCAAGGCGTTCGACCTATCCCCCGACAGCTACGCCCGTACAGGCGCCGATGTCGTGAGATGGTTTGCCGCGCTGGTCGTAGGGGCGACCGAGCCGAGCACGCAACCCTTGCACGAGTTCATCACCCGGTCTTGCGGTGCCCCGCCCGCCCATGCCGATCTGATTCGTCGCCTGCTGATCCTCAGTATCGACCATGAGCTGGACCACACCACCCACAGCGTCCGCGTCGCCGCCACGACCGGCGCCACCCCGTACTACGCCGTTATCGCCGCACTCGCCGCCGCACGGGGCCATAAGGTCGCCTATGGCAGGAATGAGGCAGCCAGCCGGATGATCGAAGAGATTTGTACCGCCGTAGACCCTACGCGGCCGATCTTGCAGCGCTACAACCAGGACGGACACATCGTCGGATTCGGCCCCAACGTCCACTCGATCAACGACCCGCGGGCCAGCAATCTCTTGGCCGCGCTGACCGCTGCCTTCGATGGCGACAGCGAGTTCATCAAGCTGCAAAAGGCTTTTTCGGTGGCCTCGGAGCTCGTTGCGTACCCACCGGAATTCATTCTCATGGTGAGCTTCATCGGCAGGAAACTGGGATTGCACGGGCAGGAAATTTCATTGGGAGGCGTAGGACGCTCCATCGGCTGGATTGCCCACGCCAGTGAGCAATACAACCAGCACCACGAGGGCCGGCCTCGCGCTCGCTACACCGGGATGTTGCCAACGGCGACCCATACCGGACGCCGCTGATTCCGCCTCGGGCGCTCCTTTTGGCGATGCCATTGGAGCGCAGGCACTTTTCGTACAAACCCTAGGAAACAGCCATCGCCATAAACAACGACTCGAACTCGGTTTGATCTTCAAGCCTCGCCACGAACCCAAGCACTGCGGCCTGTGCCGATGCGTCGATATGAGGCATCGCCATACGCCGGAACTTGCGTTCGAAGTCGCTATCGGTCATCGGCGTTTCTACCGATCCGGGCCCGGTGATCATCTCGCTCACCACTTGCTCGCCGGAAACCAGGGTCACGCGAACACGGTTGGCAAGGTGCCGTGGGAACAGCGCCGTCAGCGCCGGGTCCTCGACGACACTGGTCTTCTCCATCAAGGCAATCGCCGCAGGGTCGGCGATCTTCTCAGCGGCGTAGGAGCCGACTGAGATGTCACCGTCCAGCAACGCCCGGGCGACGTTATAAGGCAAGCTGTGGTCAGCCGTTTCGCGGGTTCTCGGCAACCATTTCTCAGGGGTATCGGCGAGCACTCGACGGTTGAATTCGGACGTTTCGATTGAAATCGCGACAATGTCCTTCACACCGTCAATCCGCTTGCGGATATCCAGCGCCGCCCAGACGGCGGTGTGCAGCTCGCCGTTGGTGGGGAACGTCTTGGTCAGGGAGCGGCGTATGGCGTAGTCGCCGTTGTCGGGTGTACCGAAACGATCAACATCCAGCTCGAATCGCCCCGAAACCTGTTTGAAGAAGCCCATCTCGCCTTCAAACACCGGCGACGGCCCTGTCATGCCATGACGCGCCAACTGCGCTGCGAAAATAGCGTTGCGCGCCGCATTGGCTGCGGAACAGCCCTTCCAATCGGACAGCGAACCGCTGCGCACTTGGCGCATTGCCAGGTGCCCACTCAGGGCGATGTTGATGGCTTGCTCGGTTTGCACCACGTCCAGCTTCATCAGGTTGGAAGCCGCTGCGGCCATCGCGACGTTGATGTAGTTGACGTGGTCCCAGCCACGCTTGTTCAAGCTGGCCGCATCCTGCAGGCGCATCTGGATTTCATAGGCCAGGACGATGGCCGAGACCAGCGCGGCGCCGGTTGCGTTTTCGGCTTGCGCCAGCGCCAGGCAGGCCGGGATGTTGTCGCTCGGGTGGCCGGGCTCCAGGCCCATGTAGCCATCGTTGTAGTCCAGGAAACGAACCATCAGGCCGTTGGTGAAGGCGGCGATTTCGGCTGTCGTCCTGAGGCGGGTGCCGAATACGCTGGAGGATTGCGCCGTATTCGCGGCGGCGTAACACAACGCTGCCTTGACCGGATCAGCCCCGTAGGCGCCCAGCACGCACGCCAGGCTATCGATAAAACGCTGGCGTACCAGCTTGATGATGTCTTCGGGCAGTCGCTGCTCCCGGAATTCGCAGGCGTAGCGCGCGAGCCGCCTCGCAACGGTCGAGTCCGTCATGATGACCTCAGGGGGTTGAATTGAATGGGCCTCGTCCATGAGGCGACTATGTCAAAGCGCGGGGCACCGCAGCCTCAGTCGATCACCACATCGAGCAGGCGCACATATTGCTGGCCGGCGTGCATGTCCCGCTCGACCATTCCGCCTTGGGGCGTTGTACGGGGATAGGAAATCTTGACCATTTCCAGGTCGGGCACGGCGATGCGCTTGACCCGTTCGGGATCAGCTCCGTAGAGACTTGCGAATTGCGCCGGGGACAGCGCCGCGCAGTCGCTATAGCGCTCGAAACTCTCGCGCCCGTTGAAAAAGACATCGAACGTGATCCAGAACGGTCCCGCCTGTTTGGATCGCACATGTCGGCAGACATCACGCAACTTGGTCATTATGCAAGCTCCTTAACAGCCATCGATCTATCCGATAAATCAATCCACGCCAAGCGGACCAACTCCAAAGGATCTTCAAGTTGCACCACATGATTCAATTTGAATTCAAATATCTGCCCGCGAGGTATATCAGCCGGCGTAAAGGCAAATCCGTAGGACGGCAGTTCCTTGCCCATGACACTTGGATAATGGAAGAAATAAGGATTACAGGCGTGAGCAATGGTATTGGCCATTTCCTGAGTGGCGGCCGTTGCCACAAATAACATGCCTATTTCAGGTGGCGGCAATGTTCCAGCGGCGGGCTTTACACCGGTAACAGCATTCCATCCATACATCCGCAGGGAAATATGAAATTCACCCAACTCCTCGGACGGAATGGATTGCCGGGTTCTTTTATAGAGCGCGTCCAGCAAACGATCATGAAAACCGTCAATATCCTTGAGCACGTCGGGGTCCTGTACGCCCACCAACATGATGGTCTGATACATACCGGCCGCGGCGCCTTCCAACTTCATGGTGTACGGCATGGGTTCCCACCGCGAGCCTTCTACCCGGACAGCACGGCCATTCAAATCGGTGTAGCGCGCATCGGCAACATTCAAGATGCCGCCGGGCTCCAGCAACCGAAACGGGTCGCTGTTCTCGTACAACATATGGGCCGAGACACTGTGGGGCGTGCACTGGTTGTCCTGGCTCAGCGGCTCGACTTCGAAGCCATTCGCGTCGACGCTCAACAAGATGCCCGACCCCAGCGTCGGGTTGACGGCACACTGCACGCCACATTCCCCGGTCTTGCCTGCGTGCCACGACGGGCCCCAAGGCGCGCCTTTCCAGATGGGGTAGCAGCCGATGACTGCGGTATCGGTCGAGCGGCCGGCCAATATGATATCGGCGCCTGCATCCAGGGCAGCGAGAAAGGGCTCTACACCGAGTGCCGCAACAATGTGCTCACAACTGTCCACCGTCTCATCGTCCAACTCGGTATGAGGTGGGAGCGGCTTGATACGACCTTGTGCATTCAAGCGTTTAATTGTCTGCTTGTCCTGCTCGCAATAAATGAGCGCAATCTTCGGCGACACGCCTAACTCCCGAGCGATCTCCACGGCAATATCCCGCGTCCAATCCAGATTGAGATCGCCGCCCGCCTGCCCCGCGGTCCCCACAATAATCGGTACACCGGACTTAGCCTGCGCCTTCATTAGAATGGTCAGGTCGCGCTTGACTGCACCGCGATTGTTCTTGGACTTCCCAAGTGCGAGATAGGCCGCACCGCTGTCCGTGGAACCTGCGTCCGTGGCAATGACTTGGGCCCCTGCCGCCAACCCGTATTCAATTTCTTCTTCGCGAACACCTGCTCCCAAAGAACCACAGGGAACGATTACCTTTACGCAACCTTCAAATAACTGCTCCATAACACCCTCTTCTTGGCGACTCAGTGGGCCAATAATAGGGGTTGTAATTACGTTGACAAGTGGACAGATTTTGTCCACATAGTCCTAAAAAAACACCATCAGGTATTTATCAAAGGGACTTTCCCAAGCAACTTTCCCTGGAACTATCGACCAACACAAAGATCCGTCGAATGGCAGATAAAACGCGTTGGCGTGGAAGGGTTTTTCTTATATGACAGGGCATTTTTTTGAATCGGTGCCAAAGCCGGATCCAGCCCTGAAATCGCATAAAAGCGCCCTTCATGGCGCCAACAATCCGTCACCAAACACCCACATGTAAAAACTTTTAAATAAGGTGCCATTTTCCCGACAGATGGCACAGGCGTCCCATTGCTGAAGGTTTGAAGGCAGGCTCATCATCCGCCGGGAAATCGCTGTGCGTTCAGGCGCCAAACCGCGCTGACACAGGACGTAATAACCGCATCGCTCAATGGAGCAACATTAGGATGATGACTGTCTATTTTCTTGTCATGACGATCTGTAGTGGCATGGAAGGCTGTGTGGAAGAGCGAAAAACCGGGCCGACCTACGCATCCAGGGAAATCTGCATTGAAACGGCCAAGGACATAACGCCGCGCAAAGGCGTTAAATATAAGTGCCGCAGCGAGCGGCTATGGGTTTCCAACGAAGTGAAACCCGTTGGAAGTTACGACGCGGTCGTTTCAACCAAGGTCAAGGAGCAGCCTCTACCCTGAGTTGGGCGCAAACGCTTCGCGTCATCCCTCCAGTACCAGCGACATGTCCGGGTACCGGGCGCACATGAAATCGACGAATGCCCGGACTTTCGGAGCGGCCAGGCGCCTGGACGTGTGCAGGACCCAAAGCTGCGCTTCGACCGTCGACACTGTCCCCCACTGAACCAATTCCCCACGGGCCAGTTGGCTCCAGGCAATGGACTGCGGAACAAGTGCCGCTCCACCACCGGCCACCGCGGCGTCGCGAATCATCAGGAACGAGGAAAACCAGAGCCTGGGGATCGGCTCCAGGATCAGGCGCCCATCGTCGAGGTTCCACTGGGTCGGCTGGAAGTTGGAGAACACGATAGCGGGAACGGCGCTGACTGCGCCGGGTTCTGGCTTGGCGACACCAGGCGCGGCCACGACCACCAACCGGTCCTTGGCGAAGCAGCGCCCGACCAGATTGCTGTCCGGGCGTGGGTTGATCCGGATGGCGACGTCAAATTGCTCCTCGACCAAGTCCACCAGGCGATCCTCCGCCAGCACTTCGATCGACACCTGCGGATAAGCCGCGCAGAACTCCGCCCCGATGCGCCCCATCGCCAGTTGCGAAAACAACACCGGAGCCGCCACTCGCAAACGCCCACGCGGCGTCGAGACGCCTTCCTGGGCCGCTGTCATGGCTTCGACGACTTCGCCCAACGGACCTTCGGCCCGGGCGATCAGCATTTCGCCGGCTTCGGTCAGCTTCAGTCCCCGGGCACTGCGCTCGATCAGCCTGACGCCCAATTGTTCTTCCAGCTCGGCGATGCGGCGCGACAGCGTAGCTTTCGACCGGCCGCTGGCACGGCTGGCCTTTCCCAATCCTGAATGGGTGGCGACCAGCGCAAAATCGATCAACGCGTTCAGGTTCATGGTGTTCCACTTTTGAAACGAGGTGTCTGCATTCTGGCGTCTTCGTTTTACCTCTGCAACGGCCTATCGTCTGCTCACTGCAATCGAAATCCCCCCTTGATAGCCGCGACAGGAGATTCATCCATGAGCATTTTGATCACAGGCGCCACCGGCACCATTGGTTCACTCATCACCGCACGACTCGCCGAGCAAGGCGCCGATGTAAAAGCGCTGGTGCGCCAGCCCGCCAAGCGGGAGTTTCCGGCAGGCGTCACCGAAGTCGTCGGCGACCTGACGGACGTAACCTCGATGCGCGCAGCCCTTGCCTCGGTGCGCACGCTGTTCCTGCTCAATGCCGTCACGCCCGACGAAGTGACACAGGCATTGATCGCGCTGAACCTGGCCCGTGAGGCCGGCATCGAGCGCATTGTCTACCTGTCGGTCATACACGCCGACAAATTCACTAATGTTCCGCACTTCACCGGCAAGCACACGGTGGAGCGCATGATCGACAGTCTCGACATTCCGGCGACTGTCTTGCGCCCGGCGTACTTCATGCAGAACGAGCTCATGGTCCAGCAGACCATCCAGGACTACGGGGTCTACCCGATGCCGATCGGCTCGGCGGGTGTCTCGATGGTCGATGTGCGCGACATCGCCGACGTCGCCGTCGCCGAGTTGCTGCGGCGCGACCGGGCGCCTGCTGCGCTTGGGCGCGTCACGCTGGAACTGGTCGGCCCGCACGCCTTGACCGGCGCCTCCGTGGCGCAGACCTGGCATTCAGCCCTGGGTCGCGAAGTCGCCTATGGCGGCGACGACGTGGCCGCCTTCGAAGCGCAAATGGCCTCGTTCGGCCCGGGCTGGCTGGCCTATGACATGCGCCTGATGATGGCCGGTATCCAAAGGTTCGGCATGAACGCAGAAGAAGGGACGGTCGAGCGACTGCAAGCCATCCTGGGCCGGCCGCTGCGCACTTATGAAGACTTTGTCCGCGAGGCTGTCGGCAACGCCTGAATGCTCAGGTGTTGTGTTCTGCCGGTGGGAAGCCATTGCTTTCCACTGCGGCCGACAATTAGCTTCCCATTTTTCGATGAACCGATACTGTAGCGACATCTCATTTTTCCGAGCTGTCCCTCATGAATCCCGAGCTTGCCAAATCTGCCGTCGAAACCGATCTTCCGAGACCTGAGCCCATCAGCTTGCGCGTTGCCTTCTGGTTCTGGCTGAAACTGGGTTTCATCAGTTTCGGCGGCCCCGCGGGGCAGATTTCGATCATGCACCAGGAGCTGGTCGAGCGGCGACGCTGGATCTCCGAGCGACGCTTCCTCCACGCGCTCAACTACTGCATGTTGCTGCCCGGGCCCGAGGCCCAGCAATTGGCGACCTACATCGGCTGGCTGATGCATCGTTCCTGGGGCGGCGTGGTCGCCGGCGCCCTGTTCGTCCTGCCCTCGCTCTTCATCCTGATCGCGCTGTCCTGGATGTACATCGCCTTCGGCGAAGTCCCGGTGGTGGCCGGCCTGTTCTATGGGATCAAGCCCGCTGTCACGGCGATCGTCGTTCAGGCGGCGCATCGAATCGGTTCGCGGGCATTGAAGAACAATTGGCTGTGGGCCATCGCCGCGGCTTCGTTCACGGCGATCTTCGCGTTCAACGTGCCCTTCCCCCTGATCGTGCTGGGCGCCGCATGCATTGGTTACGTTGGTGGCCGCCTGGCACCGGAGAAATTCCAGGTCGGCGGGCATGGCGCCGCGAAAAAGTCGTTCGGCCCGGCCCTGATCGATGACGAAACGCCCACCCCCGATCACGCCCGTTTCAGTTGGCCGAGGCTCGCCTTCCTGGCGATGCTGGGTGTGTTGTTGTGGAGCCTGCCGATGGGCTTGCTCACCGCGCTGTTCGGCTGGGAAGGCACGTTGACGCAGATGGGCTGGTTCTTCACCAAAGCTGCCCTGCTGACCTTCGGCGGCGCCTATGCAGTGCTGCCTTATGTCTATCAAGGCGCGGTCGGCCACTACGGCTGGTTGACCCCGACCCAAATGATCGACGGCTTGGCGCTCGGCGAAACCACGCCCGGACCGCTGATCATGGTGGTGGCTTTCGTCGGGTTTGTCGGCGCCTATGTCTCGCAGGTGTTTGGCGCCGACCAGGTGTTCCTGGCGGGTGCCGTTGCGGCAGCCCTGGTGACCTGGTTCACCTTCCTGCCCTCCTTCCTGTTCATCCTGGCGGGCGGCCCGCTGGTGGAATCGACCCACAACGAACTCAAGTTCACCGCACCACTTACCGCGATTACCGCGGCGGTGGTCGGGGTGATCCTCAACCTCGCGTGTTTCTTTGGCTATCACGTGCTCTGGCCAAGCGGATTCAGTGGAAGCCTCGACTGGCCTTCGGCACTGATTGCGCTGGCGGCGGCGATCGCGCTGTTTCGCTTCAAGCGCGGCGTGATCCAGGTGTTGCTCGGTTGTGCGCTGGTGGGCTTGGCCGTGCACCTGATGCGCTAGGGGCCAGAGCATTCTCCAGAGGCAACTTTTCCAGAAACAGATGTCTACCGGATGCGCGGTGCTTGCCGCCTCACTGGAGACGTTTTCCCATGCGCCCCCTCACCACCTTCGCCTTTGCAATCATGTGCGTGACGGCGCAGCAGACCCATGCTGAAGACCTCGACCGGGCCCGGGAGCAATATCGGCGTTATTGGGCACAACAGCGGGAAGCGGAAAAAACCGAACGGGAGAACGATTCGCACCAAAAGGCCCAGGAGGCAATGGCTCGGGAAAAACGCAGGCATTACGAGCAGAGCCAGCGTGACGACGCCAGGCGCAGGGCGGAGTTCTATCGCCAGCGCGACAACGCTCGTCGCCAATGAATGGAGCATGACGGTTGTGGAGATGAAGCGCGTCGCGTGAAGGATCTTGCCACGCGTCGAGGACCTGGCCTGACCGGTCCCTTGAGGCGCGGCAGGAAAAAAGACGCTGGCCCATGAATATATGAAACGTATATGCTTCATCTACGTTTCATATGGGAGCTACACATGGGCATTGTCAACATCGACGACGAACTCCACGATCAGCTGCGCAAGGCAACCAAGGTGTCCTGCCGCTCGATCAACGCGCAGGCGGCCTTCTGGATCAAGGTCGGCATGCTGTGCGAGACCAGCCCGACCCTCAGCTTCAACGAGATCATCCAGCGCGAGCTCAGTGACGCCGGTGTCACCGCGCAGCCACTGGAGGCCAGCTATCAATGATCAAGCGACCCGAGGAAGTGGCCTTGATGGCTGAATCCGGCCGGCTGCTGGCGTCAGTCTTCGAGCGGCTGGACCGGACCTCTTTGATCGGCTTGTCGACGCTTCAGATCGATGAAATGGTCGAGCATATGATTGTCCGGGACCTCCAGGCCCGCCCTGCCAGCAAAGGGCAGTACGGGTATGGCTTCGTGCTGAACTGCTCGATCAACGAGGTGGTCTGCCACGGAGTGCCGTCGCGCTCGCAGGTGCTCCAAGACGGCGACATCGTCAATCTCGACATCACCTTGGAGAAGAACGGCTATATCGCCGACTCCAGCAAGACGTACCTGATCGGCAACGTCGATCCAGTTGCCAGGAAACTGGTCCGGGTCACCTACGAAGCGATGTGGAAAGGCATCCGCAGCGTCCGCCCGGGTGCGCGCCTGGGCGACATCGGCTCAGCCATCCAACGCCATGCCACGCTCAACGGATATTCGGTAGTCCGTGAATACTGCGGCCATGGCATCGGCCGGCAAATGCACGAAGAACCCCAGGTGCTGCACTTCGGCAGGCCGGGGACCGGGCTCGTCCTGCGTGAAGGCATGGTCTTCACCATCGAACCGATGCTCAACCAGGGTGCGCCGCACGTCAGGACCGAGGCCGACGGATGGACCGTGGTCACGAAGGACGGGGCGCTTTCTGCGCAATTCGAACATACCGTGGCGGTGACGCCTTGCGGTTTTTCGGTATTGACGTTGCGTGCTGATGAATCGGGCATGGTGGACGACCGATAGTTTCAGCGTGATGGGCACCGCTATCATTCAATCGCTGAGATAACGTTCGAAACGCGCTGCCAGAAAGGCCCTCAACATCTGTACCGCAGGCGTCAGCGAAGTGCGGTGGGCGCACACCAATTGGAGCGGTGCTGGCTGGCCATAGTCCGGCGGGAAAACTTCCACCAGGCGGCCACTGCGCAGGTCGTCCACGACGTCGAGCCTGGATTTGTAGACGATCCCCTGCCCCGATACCGCCCAGCGCCTGACAATATCCGCATCATCGCTGATGCGATTTCCGGCAACCTGGACCGTTTCCACACCTCTGGGCGTCTGGAAACTCCAGCGTTCGAACGTCTGGTCCCCCATCACATAACGAAGGCAATTGTGCCGGCTCAACTCGGCGGGCGTCTGTGGCCGGCCATGGCGTGCGATGTAGTCCGGGGATGCGCACACGGTCCGCCTGTTGGAAGGCTCCAGCGCCAAGGACACGAGGCTCGAGTCGGCCAACTGGCCGTAGCGGATGCTCGCGTCGAGGTGCTCGCTGAACAGATCCGCCACCTGGTCGCTGACGCGCAACTGCAACAGCACCTTGGGGTGCAACTGCTGGAACTCGTCCAGCCACGGCAGCAACAGGTTGCGCCCGATGTCCGAAGGCATCGACAGCCGCAGCGTCCCGGCCACTTCGTCGCGTCCCTGGGCCAGGGCAAGCTCGCCGTCCCCCAACGCTTCCAATGCCTGCCGCGCATGCGCCAGGTAGCGCTCGCCGTCATCCGACAGACGCAGCCGCCTCGTGGAGCGCACGAACAACCGCACCCCAAGGCTTGCTTCAAGCCGTTGCACCGCGACGCTGGCGAGTGCCGGGGAGATGTCCAGCAACCGCGCCGCCGCGGAAAAACTGCCGACGTCTGTGGTGGTCACGAATACCTGGAGGTCATCGACTCGAATGATTTTTTTCACGCTGTAGGGTCTCTCGACAGAGCTTCACCAACCGGGGCAATTGGCGTTTTCATGGGCTTCGATGAAGATGCGGGCAGGATGTGCTGGCTCGGGTATCGCTCGGTACAAACGGGTAAATCGTAACGCGTTTGCCAGGCAAACGACTACGCCTGGATCGACGCCATGACACGTCGAACTAACGCCCAGGCATTGGACGGCCCGGGCGTTTTACACCGTGCGCCTGTCCTGTCGAGTCCGGATTCAGGGTGCGGCTTGACTGAGGCAATCGTGGCATACGCAGCAACAGGCTGATTTCCTCTGCGCTGACGGCCTTGCTGAAAAAGTGACCTTGAATTTCATCGCAGCCGTTTTCCCGCAGGAACGTTTGTTGCTCTTCGGTTTCGACACCTTCGGCGATCACTTTGAGGTTCAGTTTGTGCCCCAACGAAATCACCGCGGTGGCGATAGCCTTGTCGTTTTCGTTGTCGGGCAGGTCGCGCACGAAAGACTGGTCGATCTTGAGCCTCGCAATCGGGAAGCTCTTCAACGCTGCAAGGCTGGAATAACCGGTGCCGAAGTCGTCGATCGAGAGACTGGTGCCCATTGACTGCAGCGCCTTCATTTTACTGATGGCTTGCTGGAGGTCTTGCATGATCAGGCTTTCGGTCAGCTCCAGCTCAAGGTACATCGGCTCAAGCCCGGTTTCCTGCAGGGCATGGTTGACCCGGTCGATCAGGTTCCTTTCGACGAACTGGCGCGCCGAGATGTTCACCGACACGGTGATCGGCGGCAAGCCGGCCGCCTGCCACGCCTTGTTCTGTCGGCACGCGGTGTGGATCACCCAGTCGCCGATGGGCACGATCAGGCCGGTTTCTTCGGCCTGGGGAATGAACTTGATGGGCGACACCATGCCAAGCTCGGGGTGCTGCCAGCGAATCAACGCTTCCACGCCAATGATCTGGCCCGACTGCAAGTCCACCTGTGGCTGGTACAGCAGCAGGAACTCGTCATTGTCGAGGGCGTTTCGAAGCCCATCCTGCATGGCCAGCTTGCCCTGTACCTGGGTGTTCATCTCGCTCGTGTAGAACTGGAAGCTGTTGCGACCCAGCTCCTTGGCCCGGTACATGGCGGCGTCCGCATTGCTGATCAACGTATCGGTGTCTGCGCCGTCGGCAGGGTAAGTCGCCAGCCCCATGCTGCAGGTGACGTGGAGTTTATGGCCGCTGAGGTGGATCGGTTGCAGGATGGCTTCCTGGAGCTTGTGCAGGACGGGCGTCACGCCGTCGAGGTCCGAGGGCTGGTCGAACAGGATGATCACGAATTCGTCGCCACCCAACCGCACAACGGTGTCGGTCCGGCGGACGCACTCGACCATGCGCTGGGCCACCGTCTTCAGCAGTTCATCACCGGCACTGTGCCCAAGGCTGTCATTCACCAGTTTGAATTTGTCCAGGTCGAGAAACACCACCGTCACCAGCCGGTTATAGCGCTGGGCATAGAGCATGGCCTGCTTGAGACGGTCTTCGAGCAGCGTGCGATTCGGCAGCCCGGTCAGCACGTCATGATCGCCCATGAAGCGAATGCGCTTTTCCGTCAACTGGCGTTCGATGGCAATCCCGGCGAGGGGTGTCGCCAGATCGATCAGTTGCGTCTCGGCCCGGCTGGGGCTGCGCACGGTCTTGGCATACAACGCAAATGTCCCCAGTACCTTTCGCTCATGGGACAGGATCGGCGTCGACCAGCAGGCACGAAACCCGTAGGGCTCGGCGATTGAACGGTATGCCTCCCACAGCGGATCCTGCTGGATATCCGTGACGATCACCGGTTCTCGGCGATACGCCGAAGTACCACATGAACCGACGTTCGGACCGATTTCGATCCCGTCGATGATCTGGCTATAGGCTTTGGGCAAACTGGGCGCGGCCCCGTGGTGCAGGTGCTTGCCTTCCTCATCCAGCAAGAGGATCGACACCATCATGCCCTCCAGCTGGGACTCGACCAGGTGAGCCAGGCTGTCGAGCACCTCGGCAAGCTCGGTGCTCCTGGCGATCAGCTCCAGGACATGGCCTTGTCCGGCACGAATGATCGCCTCCTGCTCCAGCCGGCTGTTCTGCACGGCGAGCCGTTCAGTGGCGATGCTCAATTGGGCGGTTCTTTTTTCCAACTGAAGCCGGTCCTCAAGAAACTGATTCACCGCCCGCGCCATGTTGCCGATCTCGTCGTTCCCATGGTCCGCCATCATCAAATGCGTTTTGTCCGCATGCTCCTGGCGCAACTGCCGGCTTATCTCATTCAGGCGCACGAGCACATGGCGGCCCATGAAGACCCGGGTCACGAACCAGGCGAGCACCAGGCTGGCGCCCAACATGATCAGTACCCATTGCTGGCTACGGTTGGAGTCCTCCACCAGCCGCTGCACGGCTGCGCGATAGTCCTCGGTATAGGCATTCGATTGCGCACGGGCCAAGGTGACCAACACCCCGGCCTGATTCTGCAACTCCTCGTTGAAGCGCTTTATGACGTTGTGCTGATCGACGAGCATCCCGCGCAGGGAAAACAGATCGGGCTTGCCCATGTCAGCGTCAAGGGAAGCTGCCTCGGGTGACAAACGTTCATAGCGCATCCGCAGTCGTTGCACCGCCTCACCGTCAGCCGTCTGCGACAGATCGAAAAGCAACACCGCCCGCTCCAGGCTGGCCGGGGTACTGGCCGCCGTTAACCGGGCGGTGCGATCCTCAAGGGCCTGCTCGAACGTGATCTCGGTTTGCAGCAGGCTTTCACGCAACTGTGCAACGATGGTGGCGGTATTGCGGAACAACTGGCTCGACTGATGCATATCGAGTATCGCTACGGCACTGTTCGCGGCGGTCAACTGCTGAACCAGTTGGTCCAGGGCGCCAAGCTGTTCGACGGTCGCGGCATAGCTTGATCGCAGGACGTCTGGTGAACGGGTAGTCAGGAGCTGGTCAGTCTGGCGTTCGATCAGCAATGTACGCTGGACCATGTCCTGGCCATATTGCATGCGGACCAACCGCTCATCCGTCAGTTGGCGAGTGGCGTTGTTCGAGGAGCGCAACGCGTAGACCGCCGTGGCTCCCCCCGCGAGAATCAACAGCGCCAGCGCCACAAACGCCAGCGCAAACTGGGCGCGGAGTGATTGTGGCCAGAGCTGGCGTCCAAGCCGGGAAAAAATATCCAACATCAGGGGTTCCATTGGCGGCGATAGATGTCTCGATAGCCGTTATCCGGATCGTACTGGGATTTTTTTCCACCATCGAAGGCGACATTGTCGGCGTTGACCAAGTGGATCGGCGCGATGAAGCCGCTCACCGGCTGGCCTGCAAACAACCGGTTCAATTCGTCCATTACTTGCCAGCCATGCAGGTTGAGCGGCTCGGCGACGGTAACGGTCTGGTAGGTTTTCGCCTGGATGCGCAGGAAAGCCGAAGCGCTGCCATCCCCGGCAGACAAAAGACTGATGCCATTGCTGGGTATCGCGGCGCCGGTCAACGAGGCAATCGAATAGTCGAAATAGATATCGTTGATCGCCAGCGTGTGGGTCCAGCGCTTGCCATAGCGCTGGAGCAGTTCCCGGGTCACGGCAGGCATCTTCTCGCTGCTTTCGGAGATCGCGACATCGCGCACTTCCAGCATCGAACACCCCTGACAGGCCCGAATGACGTCCTCCATGGCCTTGGCTTTGGTCATGGCGATGCTGTACTTGGAGTCAGTGAGAATGACCACGCCGGCCTGTCCGTTTGACTGCGCCACCGCCGCCATGGCGGTAAGCCGTGCCACTTCAAGCGGGTCGCTCGTGACGTTCATGGCCACCGGCGTACCGTCAATCGGCCCGGGGTGCGCCCCGGCGTGCCAGCCGACCACCGGGATGTCCTTGTCGGCGAAGCGCATCAGCGCCGCGTTGTTCTCAAGGGCATCGGAGCCGCACAGCATGAGACCGTCGGGCTTCGCCGCCAGGGCATCGGAAAAAGCCTTGGCGCGACCGGACGCGGAGCCTGCGCCATCGAATATCCTCAGCGTCCAACCCATCGCACTGGCTGCCTCCCGGGCCCCCTGCGCGACACCGACAATGCCACCGTTGCGCAAGTCCTCTGCGACCAGCGCAATACTCTTGCCCCGCTGGGCTGGCGGACCGGCCTGCGGACCGCTCCAGCGGACGGCCCCGAGGGTGGCCTTGGCTACGATTTCCTGGGCTTGGGCCACCGTCACCGTGGCAGCCGCCTCGTTCGGTTGCTCCTGGCCGTAGCCGGAAGTTGCCGCAAGGAAACAGGACACCGCAATTGACGTCATCCAGCGTAGCGACGGCCCGATCAAACAGGTTCGATCACCCCAAATGAGGCGGGATCCAGGGCCGGTGGCGCGTTCATAGTCTGGCATGGCGTCCCTTTGCCAAGAATGCAGTACCGAAAGGATAGCCGGGTTCTGCAACTATCAAGTCCTTTTCAGGTCGCCGGCCGCTTCCAGGCCGGCGACCCTGGCTACGCCCGGCCTATTGGCGCCCCTCGTAGTTGACCATCCAGGCGATCCCGAAACGGTCTTCGAACATGGCGAAGCGTTCCGCCCAGAACGTCTTCGCCAAGGGCATGTGCACGCTGCCCCCCGCACTCAAGCCCTTGAAGAGCCGCTCGGCCTCCTCCGCGCTGTCGACGTTGAGAGAAACCGACACGCCTTGCGGCTTGCGATACGGCTGGCCTGGCGGGCAGTCGGACGCCATCAGGCTGAAGTTGCCCACGGTCAGGCAGGTGTGCATGATCAGGTTCGGGTCCTTGGGCATGCCGACATCTTCTGGCGCCTCGGCAAAGGACATGGAAAACAGCTCGCCGCCCAGCACGTCCTTGTACAACGCAAAGGCTTCCTTGCAACGGCCATCGAAGGTCAGGTACGGAATGATTCTCATGGTGTGCTCTCCTTTCATCGGTTTCACGACTGACTGGATATCTGCGCCCGCAGGCGTTCTTCCTGTGCCTGTAGTTCAGGGGTAAAACTCTCGCCGAATTCCTCGAGTTCGAAGATCTGGCGGATCTCGATCTCACTGTCGCTGACCATCGGGTTCGGACAGCGCTTGACCCAGTCGATCGCCTCTTGCAGTGACCGGACCTTGAAAATCCAGAACCCGGCGATCAACTCGCTTGTCTGGGCGAATGGCCCCTCGACGACGGTCCGGTCCTTGCCGGAAAACCGTACGCGCACGCCCTGGGCACTGGGATGCAGGCCTTCGCCGGCGAGCATCACCCCCGCCTTGACCAATTCTTCGTTGTAGGCACCCATGGCAGCCAGCAGCTCCGCGCTGGGCATTTCTCCGGCTTCCGACTCCGGACTGGCCTTGACGATCACCATAAATCGCATGCTCATATCTCCTGGGGAATGAATGGATCAGGCCGTCCGTGTGGCGGCTCTACAGGGTAGTCGAATGGCGATGACTCGAATCGACAGCGTGGCGGCGTTTTTTTTTCGAAGCGTGGTAAAGCCCGGGAATGAGTTGATCAGGCATGGCATTGCGCGATACCTGGCAGCCGAAATAGCGATTGGTTAGCCGCCCGACCCTCGCCTTATATTTTCAGGGTCAAAAAGTCCGTCGATGATAATAAAGCGAGAGTCCGCTCATGATTAAGATGCTAGCCGCTGTGCGCAGGAAACCCGGCATGACCCATGTTGAATTCCTCGACTACATAGAGCACCAGCACGGAAAGATCGCCCAAGCCAAGCCCCTGGGCGTCAAGCGCTACGTCCAGAACCACGTCATCGACGCAGCCTTTGGCGTCGATTCCGATAACGCCTACACGCAAACATTTCACAGGGATTCCATAACGGAATTGTTCTTTGAAAACATGTCGGACCTGATCGCCACCTTCAGCGACCCCTATACCCAGCAAACCACGGGACCTGATGCCAAGAACTTCGCTGACCTTTCCAAACAGGTTGCGCAACTGATGGATGAGGTCGAACTGTCCGAAACCGGCACATTGCCCACGAATTGGAAGGCCATGCTTTTCCTCAAAAAGAACCCCGCGGTGCAGCTCGAGGCTTTTTTCAGCGCCTGGGATCGCGCTCATGCTGCGGCAGCGAGTGAATGTCCGGCGTTCCAGAAGGCCCTGCGCAGGCACGTTCGCGCCCGGTATATGCCCGAAGGTGACCGGGTGACGTCTTATTTCGGGCCGGACATAGGCGTCTACGAAGGCGTTTCCAGCCTGTGGTTCGAAAACGAAGCGGACCTTCAAGGTTTTCGGCAGTACCAGAGGTCGTTGTTCCAGCAGCTTTCCGACGAAGGGATCGCGCTGTCGTCAGAATCGTTTTTCGTCTACGTGAAGGAAGTCGTCATTCTCGATCTGGGCCAATAGACCTTCAGCCATTACCGCCGGACGATTGTGAAATCAGGACCGGCCCGGAATAAAAAAGGACGACTATCAAAGCCGTCCTTTTATTTATGCCGGCCCGGGCTCAAACAGGCTCGGCCAATAGCGCGGTGGACTCGCGCATGATCTGGGCATGCTCGTCTTTATCACCACCATTCTTTTCCAGCTCGCACAGACGCGCGGAGTTCTCCACCACCAGTTGGCACCGCTCCCAACGTCGCGCTTCGAATCGGGCCAGGGCTGTCTGGAGATCACTTTCGGCGAGCAGTTCCTCAGCCAGCACGATGGCGCTCTCGATGCCAATTCCAGCCCCGGAAGCCAAGTGCGGCGTGGTGGCGTGCACGGTATCCCCGATCATCACGATGCGGCCTTGGTGCCAGGGTAACGGCACCAATAGATTGGCCAGCGGACGATAGTCGATACTGGCGCCCGACTCGTACAGCTGCGGCACCAGCGCTTGCAGGATCGGGGCTGGGAACTCGCCCAGCAGACGGGCCATCTCACCCGGCCAGGTGGCCGGATCGATCCACTCGGAAAAATCGCGGTTCTCCATCAGGAACATGTACATGTGCGTGTCGGAAATCGGATTGACACCGACCTTGGTGCGCCCCAGCCAGTGAGTCGGGCGGACGATTTCCGGCGGGCGCCTCAGCACCGCGCGCCAGACACTCTGATGGATGGGTTTTGGCGACGGTGCTTGCGGGAAAAATTCCTTGCGCATCCGCGAATGCACACCGTCAGCGGCGATGACCAGGTCATAGCGTCCAGCAGTCCCGTCGGTGAACGACACTTCAATGCCATCGTCCTGGTGGCTGATGGTGTCGTAGCTGATGCCGAGGCGCACGCGGGTGCCCACTTCCCTGGTTTTTTCGGCGAAGATCCGGGCCAGCACCGGGCGCAGGATGCCGCCGCCACAGGGGATCGGTTTATCGCTGACCGGAGGTCGAAGTGCCAATTGCACGATCAGCTCGCCTGCCGGTGAAAACACATCGAAGTTGGTCGACAGGTACCCTTCCCCAGCCACCCGCTCAAGGATTCCAATCGTATCCAGCGCTCGCAACGTAGGCCCACTGAGGGTGATACCCGCCCCCAGCGGACACCACAGCGGGTCTATTTCCACCAGATCGACTTCGACGCCCTGGCGGGCGAGCTGGATAGCCGCGGTCATACCGGAAAACCCGCCTCCGATCACCAGGACCTTATTGACTGCTGCAATCATCGCGCTCTCCTAATTATTCTTATTTCAATCGGGCGGACATTGCCTGGCGCACCGACAGGCTCTGCGACGACATCGAATCAACGCCGCAGAATCATGAGAATGCCGACGAAAAATGCCGGATCAGCCACGAGACTATCGAATCGGGAATCAGCGCTGAAATCGCTTTGCACAATCCGAGGTATCGCTGCCGGCGATGGGTCTGGCCAGTCCACAGATGACCAGCCACCCCAAACCCGTGGCGAGGGAGCTTGCTCCCGCTTGGGTGCGAAGCGCCCACAAGAAAGGGCCGTTACGCAGCCCAGCGGGAGCAAGCTCCCTCGCCACAAAAGCGCTCGGCGGTGCATCAGCCAAGAAGGTGCAAGCCCAGGCATCCATGGACCAGGCACAGGTTTCACACGCTTTCCAAGCCATCCCAGCAGAGGTATTTCACTTCAAGGAACTCGTCGATGCCCAGGTGGGATCCCTCTCGCCCGAGACCGCTCTGTTTCACGCCACCAAAGGGTGCGACTTCATTTGAAATCAGGCCGCAGTTGATGCCCACCATGCCCGATTCGATGCGCGCGGCGTTGCGCCAGATGCGTGCCGCGTCACGGCTGAACAGGTACGCCGCCAAACCGAACTCGCTGTCATTGGCCATCGCGATGGCCTGGTCATCGTTGTCGAAACGCACCAGCGGCATGACCGGGCCGAAGATCTCCTCGCGAGCGACCCGCATCCCGTGGGTCACATCGGTGAGCAAGGTGGGCTGGAAAAAACACCCGCCGAGGGAATGAGGTTTGCCACCCGCCAGCAGCCGGGCACCTTGTGCCAGTGCATCATCCACCAACGCCTGGGATTTTCGTACGGCCGCGTCATCGATCAACGGCCCGACCTGCACGCCAGGCTCCAGGCCATTGCCCACCTTCAGGCGCGCCATCCGCTCAACGATGCGCTCGGCCAATGCGTCATGAACCCCCGACTGCACCAGCACCCGGTTCGCGCCGATACAGGATTGCCCGCCGTTGCGAAACTTGGCCACCATCACGCCGTCGGCTGCCGCATCGAGGTCCGCATCGTCGAAGACAATGAACGGAGCGTTGCCGCCCAGCTCCATGGAGCATTTCTTGACCGTCTGCGCCGCTTGCGCCAACAACAGCCGGCCCACTTCGGTGGACCCCGTGAAGGTGAGTTTGCGCACCAACGGGTTGGCCGTGAGCTCACCGGCAATGTCGCGAGTGTCATTACCGGTGATGACACTGAAAACGCCGCCCGGCACACCCGCGCGCAGGGCCAGTTCAGCGAGCGCCAACGCGGTCAAAGGTGTCTGGCTGGCCGGCTTCACCACCATGGTGCAACCGGCCGCGAGGGCTGGAGCGGCCTTGCGCGTGATCATCGCGGCCGGGAAATTCCAGGGCGTTATCGCCGCGCAGACGCCGATGGGCTCGCGCAGTACGACGATGCGCTGAGTGTCCTTCACCCCCGGAATCAGATCACCGCGCACCCGTGTGGCTTCTTCGCCAAACCATCGCACGAAAGACGCCGCGTAATCGACTTCACCGCGCGCCTCCTCCAGTGGCTTGCCCTCCTCCAGGGTAATCAGCGTGGCAATGTCCTCGCGATGTTCGACCATCAGCTCATACCAACGGCGCAACACCTCGCCACGGCGCTTGGCCGTCAAGCGACGCCACGGGCCGAAGGCGTCGTGCGCCGCATCGATAGCCTGCCGGACTTCAGCTTCGCGACAGCGCGGCAACTCGGCCAGCACCGTCTGATCCACCGGGTTGCGCAACGTGTACCGACCGTGCGGCGTCTCGGCCAGCCATTGTCCAGCGATGTAGGCGTCGGTACGCCACAGCGTGGGATCCTTGAGTAAATGTTTCACTGTGCAATCCTCCCCATCAGCACGGATGGCGCCCGATCATGAAGGCGCTGTCCGGGTCCGAAGTCACCGGCAACCCCGACGCAACCAAGCCTTGGCGCAGCGACTTCATGAAGCGATCCGGGACGCGCATCGCCGGGGCACGCAACGGGCCGCCATTGAAGCCGGCGAGCCAGTCCTGGTATTTCCACATCGTCCGGTTAAGCACACCGGTACCGCCGGCGTAGCTCTGCGCGGCAGCGCCGTTGGCACTGCGGGCCGGATTGACCTTCCAATACAGTTCCATCGCCTCTTCAAAGCGCCCCGTGCGCGCCAGTTCGAACGCTTTCGGGTAGTAGTCGCTCATCCAGGCGGTGTTGCTGGTGCCAGAAAACTGCAGTTTCATCAGGCTCATCAAGGGGATCGCGTCACCTTCGATCGGGCAACTGATCACCACCTGATCACGGAAGTGGTAATACATCTCGCAAATGCCCGCCGGCAGTGGGAACCCTTGCTCCGATTTGATCGCCGCGATGTTCGGGCAATCAGCCAACAGCCGACGGACCAACTCCAGGGACATACCCGCCGGATGCACCCGTTCAAAACCCCACAACGGAATCGGAAACAGCATCACGGCAAGGTCCGTCGCGTCGCAGAACGCCTTGGTGTAGTCGTAGATTTCCTGCTCGTTGGTCGGCCAGAACTGCGGTGGATAGGACAGCAGGACAATATCCGCACCGGCATTCTCGGCGAGCTTCACCGCCTCGATGTTCTCGGCAAGCGTCCCAAAAGCCGCGTGGAAGAACAGGATCAGGTTTTTCCCCGACTCACGGGCCCAGGCCGTGAACTGCGCGTTCTCCTGGGGAGAGATCGCCAGTTCGCTGCACAGCAACGTGGCGCTGTAGCCCAGGCCGACCGTATGTTCAATGTCGTGGCGAATGCCACGTTCGTTGAGTCGCTTCAGATCGGCACTGAAGCTTGGGATGGTGACAGCCGAGCAGCCCACCAGGTTTTCCCGCGCCCAGGCACGGGCGTCCGCTTTCTTGTATGTGGCCATGATGATTTCCTTTGGACAGTGAGGGTTATTTCGAGACAGGGACAATGCTGGCCGGCAGCTCGATGCCGAGGCCTTGTTGCCGGGCGCGCTCGTACAGCGCTTGGGCGATGACGACGTCCTGCAGCGCCGAGCCCACCGATTTGTAGAGAACGATGTCGCTTGCCTGCTGGCGCGGGGTGACACGGCCCGCGACCAGGTCCGACAGCGCGACCAATTTGTCGGCGACATACACGCCGGCACTGATCGCGGCGATGGCGTCACCGGTATCGTGGAGCACCTCTTGCGGCATATCCGCGACAATGCAGGCGGCTCGCTCCATCGTGACCGGATCAACCTCCCGTTGCTCAGGCAAGGTGGAACCCAACGACACGACCGTGGCGCCCGGGCAAAGCCACGCGCCTTGCAACACCGGAGACTCGTCACGGCTGCGGGCGGCACAGATCACCACGTCAGCGTCCCGCACCGCCTCCTGGGCGCTGCTCACCGCCTGGATATCCAGCCCGGGCCTGAAGCTTTCGGCAAAACGCTCACGGCTCGCGGGCGTTGGACTAAACACCCGGACATGGGACACGTCGCGCACCGACTTGAGGCAGTCCAGCGCACCCCGCGCCTCGAACCCGGCGCCAATCACCCCCACCCGCAGCGCTCGCTTGGGCGCCAGCAAATCGACCGCCAGCGCAGCGGTGGCGGCGGTACGCAGACCGGTCACCCGGTTGCCGTCGATCAGCGCACTGAGGGCCATGGTCTGCTGGTTGAACAAGGCGATCAGGTAGCTGGCGCAGCGCGCCCGCATGGAAGCGGCAATCAACTTGCAGCCCATCTGGCCACCGGTGGGTGGTACGGCGGTCAAACTGCGCAGCCAGAGCCCGTCGCCACGTGCCATGGAACGAGGCGGCACCATCGCGTCGGACGTCGGATGGGCATACGCCTCGGCGAGTGCGGCGACGGCAGTGCCCCAATCGGCGAGAGAGGCAACATCGGCATCGCTGAGGAAAAGCGTCGGGGCGATGACTTGGGATTCTTGAGCGTGATGCATGGTGCGAACCTCGCAATCGGTATCAATCGTTGGTTGACTGACACCCTACGAGGCGCTCCCCGCACCGAATACTGCTGGGGAGCGAAAGCAGCTATCGCTTAAGTCGATGGCATGGACAGGTTGCAGATCAACCGGCGCACCTCACGGGAGGCACGCGTCACCGGGCGCCGGGGCGACTCCGCCAGGACAACGAAGCGCTCGAGGACCGGCTCGACGATTCGCGATGAGACCAATCGCTGATCCAACGAGCCCGGCAGCACCGACGCAATGGCATAGCCGCCCCCCGCCGCCACGACTTCGTACTGCAGCTGGACGGAATCGGCTTCCACGGCCACGGATAATTCGACACCTTGATCGTCGGCCAAGTGGTCGAGCCTGGCCCTCAACAGATGCGGTCGCCCGGGTACGACCAGGGGCAATCCAGATAACTGCTTCAACGGAATGTCCCGACTGGCGAAAAGAGGATCGACGGCAGGCCCCACCAGATGCAGTGGGAGCCTGGCCAGCAGATGCGCTTGCCCGATGCTCGCCTCGCTCTCGCGCAGCACCAGCGCCATATCCAGGCGACCGTCGTGCAACTGCTCTTCGAGTTGAGCACTGGCGCCCTCGATCAAATGCAACCTTACCCCGGGCATCTGCGCCCGCACCGTGGAAAACAGCGTCCCCGCGAACCGCCGCACCGCTGAGGGCAACATGCCCACGACCACCTCGCCCACCGGTTTTCCACGCAGGTTGCGAATGTCGTCGGCAAGGCCCTCCGCGTCCGCGAGCAGACCTGATATGCATGGCAACAGCTGTTCACCGAATTCGGTCAGGACCACGCCTCGTCCGGTGCGATGGAACAGGCGTTCACCACATTGCGACTCGAGCAAGGCGATATTGCGACTGACCATGGATTGCGGCATATCCAGCAATACGGCCGCTTTGCTGAGGCTGCCCGCCGCCACGACACGGACAAACAAGGTCCAGCGCGGATCGATGATGGTCAGCGCCGAGGCGGGGTACTGCGTTGTCGTTTCCGGCATCTGGGCGTTTTGGATGGTTGTCATGTCAGCAGCTCGTTGCGGGCCTGATGCAGGTACTCGCGACTGTCCTGGAGGTGCAGGCGCATGGCCGCGCGTGCGTATTCGGCGTCTTGATTGAAGATCGCCTGGTAGATCTGCTCATGCTCGCTTTGCATGCGCTGCTCGTAGTGCAAAGGCTCATCGTGGAACAGCCGCGCGGAATCCAATCGGCTGCGCGGAATGATGACCACGCCCAGGTTGAGCAGCGTGTTGGCGATGTAGTGATTGCCGGTCGCCTCGGCGATGCCCAGATGGAACTGGAAATCCAGCGCCGCCCGATCATTGAGGCTGACTGCCGGCTGTCCGAGCTGATCGAGCAGCGCTCGCAAACCGGCCAGCTGATCCGGGCGGCGGCGTTGCGCGGCGAGCCCGGCGGCTTCGACTTCCAGGCCAATCCGGAACTCCATGATCGCCAGGGAATCGACGATGACACCAATCGTCGCCGGGTCGATGAAGGTCTTCAATGACAGCGTGCTATCGCGCACAAACGTACCGATGCCGTGGCGTGTCTCGACCATTCCGGCGGCCTGCAGACGCGACATCGCCTCGCGCACCACGGTCCTGCTGACCCCGTGTTCGTGCATGAGGGCCGACTCGGTGGGCAATTGTTCTCCGCTACGCAGTCGCCCCTCGATGATGTGCTCGGAAAGCAGCACCTCAAGCCCTCGGGAAAGACTGCCGCGTTTTTTTCCTTCCGACGCACGCACGGTCATTCCTCGAAAATCGCCACGGCGCGGACGAAGCCGGCCGAGGCGTGCCTGATTTTGTAGGGGAAACAGGACACCTGAAAGCCATGGGCGGGCAGGCATTCCAGGTTCGCCAGTTTCTCCATCTGGCCGTAGCCGATGTCGCGTCCGGCCTTGTGCCCTTCCCAGATGATCGAGGCGTCGCCGGTGGCGGCGAAGCGTTCGCGCGTGTACTTGAACGGCGCGTCCCAGCTCCAGGCATCGGTGCCGACCACGCGTACGCCGCGCTCCAACAGATACAACGTGGCCTCGCGGCCAATGCCAACCCCGGCATCCAGATAACCTGGCTGGCCGAACAGCGCACCGGCGCGGGTATTGACCAGGACGATGTCCAACGGCTGGAGCACGTGTTCGATGCGCGCCAGCTCAGCCTGTACTTCGGCGGCGCTGACCACGTGACCGTCAGGCATATGGCGAAAGTCCAGTTTCACCCCCGGTTGCAGGCACCAGTCCAGCGGCAACTCGTCGATGCCGAACGCCGGCTTGCCGCCGTCCGTGGTCGAGGCGTAATGCCAAGGGGCGTCCATGTGCGTACCGCTGTGGGTGGTGATTTGCAGGCGCTCCGCCGCCCAGGATTCGTCGCCAGGCAGTTGCGCCTTGGCCAGGCCGGGAAACATCGCGGCCATCTCCGGCCAGCCTTGTTGATGGTCCATGTAGTCGATTTTCGGCAGCAACGGCGGCGGATCAGTGTAAGGGTTGTTGTCCAGGGTCACGGACAGGTCCACCAGACGGCGTTTAGTCGGTTGCATGATCGGTCACTCCAAGCGCCACCCGCCCCCGCGCACGACGCGCCGAGCCAGCAGGCTTCAAACTGTTACGTATCAAGGCGGCAGCCGAGCCGTCATGGCGAAAGCCAAGGGCCCGGGCCAGTGGGGTTTTCATCGCCGGGAAACTGCCGAACAAGGCTTGCAGCCCGGCATCCGGTAAGAAGCTGATCAGTCCGCGGCGTTCCTGGCCGTAGGCAGCGGCCAGGGCATCGATGAGCTGGGCAATGGACAGGTGCAACAACGGCAGTTGCCAGACACGTGAGCCGCCGAGTTCGGCGGTCGGCAGCTCGGCGGCTCGCAGCAGGTTATCGACGCAGCACCGCACCGACATCCACCACGCCTGCGCCTGCGGCGACACCGGGCAGCAATACGGCTCGCCCTGGGCAAACGCGTGCAGCAGATCGCTCATGAATGCCGAACGCAGGCCGTTGGGTTCACGTGGACGCGCGACGATGCCGGGCAGGCGCACGGCACGACCGTCCACCTCGCCGCGCCGAGCCAGATCGTTGAGGGCCGTTTCCACCATCACCTTGTGCGCGCCATAGCTTATTTGCGGGTGTGGCACGGCACGCTCATCCATGCGCGCCGGCAGGTCGCCGCCGTATACCGCCACGCTGCTGGCGTACACCAGCACCGGCACGCCAGGCTGTTCGCGCAACTGATCGAGCAACTCAAGGCTCGCCAGCAAGTTGACCTGATAGCCCAGTGAATACAGCTGCTCGGCCGCGCCGCCCGGCACGCTCACCAGGTGGAACACCACATCGATGCCATCGGCCAGGGCGCGACGCAGCAACGCGGCATCGGTGACGCTGCCACAATGACGGCGCACGCGCTTGTCGTCTGTAAAGCCCGCCAGTTCCTTATCCAGCAGGATCAACGCGCTGATGGGCTGGCCTCGCAGCTGATTCGTGTCGAGCAGGCGCTGCACAAGTGCCCGCCCGACAAAGCCGTTGGCACCGGTAATCATCACGCGCATGGGCGGTCTCCTCGGACGACACGCTGGTCTATCGCGCCAAAGACCGACTGCCCTTGCGCATCGAGGACGTCCATGCGCACCCGGTCGCCAAAGCGCATGAAGGACGTTTTGGGCGCGCCCTGTTCAATCATCTCCACGGCACGACGTTCAGCGATGCAAGCCGCGCCAACGCTGGGGTCGGCATTGGAAACCGTGCCGGAACCGATCACGCAGCCGGCCCTGAGACGCCGGGTCAGCGCTGCATGGGCGATCAACTGATGGAAGCCGAAATGCATCGCGCCACCGTGGGCATGCCCGAACCACTGGCCATTCCATTCAACCTTCAGCGGCAAGTGCACGCGCCCGTCGCGCCAGGCTTCGCCCAACTCGTCGGGGGTGATTGCCACCGGGGCGAAGCTTGACGAGGATTTGGCCTGGATAAACCCGAAGCCGGTCTTCATCTCCCGGGGTGCAAGTGCGCGCAAGCTGACGTCGTTGACTTGCACGATGAGACGGATATGGGCGAGGGCTTCTTGCGCCGAGCAGCCCATGGGAACTTCATCGACCACCACGGCGAATTCACCTTCGAAGTCGATGCCATGGGTTTCACTGGGCAGCACGATGTCATCGTGGGCGCCGAGGAAGTCATCGCCGCAACCCTGGTACATCAGGGGCGTGTGTTCGACACCTTCGATGGGATCCAGCGAAAACGCTTTCTGCATCCGCTCGCCATGGCTGAGAAACGATGAAGCATCCAGCCACTGCCAGGCACGCGGCAAGGGTGCGGCGGCTTGTTGCGGATCAAAGGCAAAGGCCCCGACCAGCGCGCCTTCGTTCAGGGCGTCATAGCGAGCGCGCAAAGCGGCCTCGACGCTCGGCCAATGCTCGATGGCCTCCTGCAGCGTCGCCGCGAGATCACTGGCATCCACGGCCCAGGCCAAGTCGCGTGATACCACCAACAGGCGACCGTCGCGGCTGTGATCCTTGAGAGTACTGAGCTTCATGCTCGTTCTCCTTGCAGTTCGGGGGCGAAGCGACCGTCGAGCAGCACGAAGAGCATGCGTGCCATCTGCTCGGTGCGATTGCTCCAAGCGTGATTGGTGCCGCGCTGCACGACGATGTCACCGCGCTTGAGGTGCACCTCTTCGCCATCGAGGACCAGCCAGACCTCGCCCTCCGTCACCACGCCGTAATCCAACGTTTCGGTGCGGTGCATCAGTTTGTGCGTGGAGTCCGCCTGGCCCGTACCGGCGTGGGCCTGGCCAATTTCGGCGAAGGCTGCCGCGGCATCCTCGGCACTGACCTGGTTCTGCACGCTGTCGGGCGGGATATCCACCACGCGGATGACGCTGCCCAACGGGGCCGGACTCAATTGAAGCGGCTTGCGGGTGGGGTCGTCGCCGTTGTCGAGCGTGGCCGGGCTGGCGCCGCTGTTCCAGATCTCGTGGAAGACCGTGCCGGGCACGGCCTTGAGCGGGAAGCTGTTCGGCGTCGGTCCGCTGAACGCGACCACCGCCCGCCCCTGGGCATCGTGCCCGGTGACCACGCGTTTGAAACCAGGAAGCTGTTGCATGTTCAAGTCCTCGATCTGTTGGTGGAACGTGCCAGCGGGTAAAAATGGATTCATGGGAAAGCCTTAAAGATCGAGCACCAGCCGCGCGCTCCTGGCGCGCGAGCAGCACGGCGTGAACTGGTCGTTGCGTGCTCGCTCGGCATCGGTCAGAAACATATCGCGATGCTCCGGCTCGCCTTCCAGCACCCGTGTCAGGCAAGTGCCACAGATGCCCTGCTCGCAGGACAACGGGATGTCGATGCCGGCCTCCAGCAGCACCTGGGCCACGCTGAGCGCGGCAGGCACCTGGAAGCATTGCCCGGTGCTTGCCAGTTGCACCTCGAACCCGCCCGCCTCGCTGGCCGGCGCAGCGGCAGCGGTAAAGTACTCACGGTGCAGCTGCGCCTCGGCCCAGCCCTGCGTGCGTGCGGTATCCAGCACATGGTCCATGAAGCCATTCGGGCCGCAGACATACAGGTGACGATCACTGGCCGGTGCGGACAAAACCCGAGCACTGTCGAGGCGCTGGATGGCCTCGCCATCGTCCAGATGAACATGCACGCAATGGGCGAACGCGCAATGACGGATGTACTCCATGAAGGCCATCCGCCCGGCCGAGCGACCGCAGTAGTGCAACTCGAAAGGCGCGCCGATCCGCGCCAGGCGCTCGGCCATGCAAAGGATCGGCGTGATGCCGATACCGCCCGCGAACAACACGCTGTACCCCGCCCCATGTTCCAGCGGGAACAGGTTGCGCGGCTCGCTGATGCGCAGCCGGCTACCTTCGTGGACCTGCTCGTGCATGGCCTGCGAACCACCGCGCGACGCCGGGTCGAGCAACACCCCCAGCAGGTAGCGGTGGCGTTCTTCCGGGTGATTGCACAGCGAGTACTGGCGCACCAGGCCATTGGGCAGGTGCACGTCGATATGCGAGCCGGCGCTGAAGGCAGGCAGCACGGAATCGGCGGCCGGGGCCAGTTCGAAGCTGTAGATGCCTTCGGCTTCGCGCCGCTTGCGAGTGACGATGACTTCGATCATCCCTTGGCACCCACAGGCTGCTCGGCAGCGATCAAGCGATCGAGTACACGCCGCGCGCGGATGGCGCCTGCATCACCGACCAGCAGGACCGGCTTCAAGTCCCAGAACGACGCATCGCCCATCATGCGCTGCTGCGCCTCAAGCATCGGCAAGTCTTCATCGGCAAAGGGTTGGTTGATCGCGGCCGCTTGCTCGTCAGCGAATCGCTCGGCGAACTCGCCCATTGCCTTGGGGAAACAAACTGAAAACCAGTAGTGAGTCGTGGCCTCGGTTTCCGGGGTGAACAGATGCGGAATCGGCGTGGAAACGCCCTGCTCCCTGGGGAGCCCTGTCGCCACCGCACCGGAAAACAACAACATGTTCGCAGGCGCATCCCAACGCACATCAATCCAACGGTCCACCGGAGTGCCCTGGGGAATGTTCCAGGCGGCGTAGAGAAATTCCGGCATGATTTCCGCGACGGTCTGGCGGTTGGACCAAACGGTGTTGCCCTCCTCCTGTACGCTGGTCAACGCGCTCTTGACGCCATCACCACCCAACGTTGACGGGTGCAGGAACTCGATATGACTCAGGTCCATGATGTTGTCGGTTTCCAGCACGTAGTTGGCTCGCGCGTGCAAATAACGTTTGCCGACATACCAAAGGTCTTCGTCCATGCAACTGAAATCCGGAATCAGCGTCGCGTCGGCCAGACCTGCATCGCCCATCCAGATCCACAACAGGCTGTGGCGCTCAATCAGAGGGTAAGCCTTGACCTTCGCCGCCTTGGGAATGGCGCCATCGCCGTGGGGGTTATGCATGCAGGTGCCGCTGCCATCGAATTCCAGGCCGTGGTACGGGCAACGCACCGAATCGCCTTTAAGCGTTCCCATGCCCAGGGGCGCGAAACGGTGGGGGCAGCGATCGGCAATGGCCTGGGCGGTGCCCTGGGTATCGCGAAAAAACACCACGGGTTCGTTGAGCAGGGTTCGTTGGAACAGCTCTCCGGCGTTGACCTCGGTTCCCCAGGCGGCTGCGTACCAGACGTTGCGTAGGAAGCTCATCGCAATACCTCTTTTCCAAAGCTTGATGACGGGTTGGCGTGCGTCGCCGCGCGCTCGGTTTCAATCAACCGACGCAGCACCCGCCGACAGCGCACGGCCCCGGCATCGACGGGCAGCAACACCGGGTTGAGGCCCAGCAAGTCAACCTCACCTATCTGGCGCTGCTGGGCCTCGACCATGGGTTTGTCTTCACCGGCGAAGATGCCGATCAACATGTCCTGGACGAAGGCGTTCAATTGCGCGTTGTCCTGCTCGAAACTGCGCGTGTTGGCGAAGAAATAATGGGTATTCGTCGCATCCTGCGGGGTCATCAGGTGCAGGTTCCAGGTCACCGGTCCCTCTTCCCTGGGGCGCCCTGGCGCGGTGGCGCCACTGCCCAGCAGCATCAGGCCAGGCGCGTGCCAGATGACTTCGGCCCAGACGTCTGCCCGGCTCGGATCTTCAAGGTGAGCGCCGAACGCCGGCGGAGGAACATCATCTGCGGCCCACCAACTGATGCGCACTCGATCGTTGGCCAGCTCCTCGACGGCGGCGCGGGTGCGTGACAACGCTCCGCCACCGAGCGTATCCGGGTGCAGGAAATCAACATGGCTCAGGTCCATGATGTTGTCGGACAGCAGCTCGTAATGCGCGCGTGTAGGCAGGTACCCGTGTCCCTTGGCATGGGTGGGCGCCTGCTCGAAAAAGGAAAAGTCAGGAATCAGCGCATCGCTGGCCAGGTGACGCTCACCCAGCCAGACCCAGATCGCGCCGTGGCGTTCAACGACCGCGAACCCGCGGACACAGGCCGCCTTGGGGATGTTTCCCTCGCCATGGGGGTTGTGCGTGCATTGGCCACTGCCGTCGAAACGCAAGCCGTGGTATGGGCACTGGATGCTGTCGCCAACAATCGTGCCCATGTGTAGCGGGGCAAAACGGTGCGGGCAACGATCGGCGAGCGCTTGGATCGCGCCCCGGCTGTCGCGAAAGAAGACCATGGGTTGTTCGACGATGGTCCTGCCCAGCATCGCCCCTGGCGCCAACTCGTCCGCCCACCCGGCGATGTACCAGGTGTTGAGCAAATAGCTCATATCGTTCTCCTCTTGTTCTTGTTCTTGTTTTTTTGGGATGTGGAATCAGCGATCAGGCTTTGCCGCAACCGCAGCGGGAAAAACCGACTCGCCGCCACGCAACCGAATACAGGCCACGGCCACCAGGAGTTGAACGCCGGCAACGATGCCCAGCGCGGCGGGCAAGGCGCTGGTCACCCCACCGGTGATCGCCAGCACCACCAGCGGGCTGACAAACTCCCCGGCGAAGAACATCGAGGTGAAACCACCGGCGGCGCGGCCGCGCTGCTGGAAGTCGACCTGGGCCATGATCCAGGTGAGCAGGGTCGGCATCATCAGGCCGATACCCAGGCCATTGATCAGTACGGCGATCACCACCCATCCATGGCTGTCGGCCACCGCCAGCAACCCACCGCCGATGCCAGCGGCGACGAAGGCCAGGAGCATCTGCCGGTGCGCCGGCACGCCACTGAACAGGCGGAAACTCAACGCGCCGACCAGTACGCCGAGCTGGCTGGCGCCCATGGTCAAGCCAATCTGCTGCGACCCTTCGACATGCAGCAGGTTGAGCAGATAACCAACTTGTACCGGCACGATGAACAGGCTCAATCCGGCAAGGAATGCCAGGCCATACAACGGTGCCAAGGCGCGCCAGGGAAACGTCGCGCCTGCGGCTTTTTTCGCCGCGACGTCACGCCCATGCGGCTCCCACAGCAGCCAGGCCATCAACGGCAGCAGCACCAGCCCCAACCCGTACAGCGCAAACGGTGTGCGCCAGCCGTACTCGCCCAGCACGCCGCCGATGGCAATGAAAATCGCCGCCGACAACGAGGTCGCGACCATTTGCAGGGCGAACATGCGTTCACGCCGCGCGCCGCTGTAGTAGTCGCCCATCATCGTGGTGCAACACGTCATGATCGCCGCCTCGGCCAGGCCGATGCCGGCGCGGCTGACGACGATCGCCTGCAACGAATCCAGCCAGAGCGGCAGCACCCCACAGACGGTGTAGAGGCACATCGCGCCGATCAGCAACGGCTTGCGTCCGAGTCGGTCGGCAATGATCCCGGCGAAAGGTGCCAACAGGGCAATCATCAGCGCCGGTAGCGTCAGGGCGATGGGAACCAGCACCGCGACGCCCGGGGTGTCGGCGAAGTGTTCCTGCATGCGCGGCAGGACGGGGGCCAGCAGCACCGCGCCGAGGACCGGCAGGCAGCTGCCGAGCAACAGCAACAAGGACTGCGGCAGCCGCGCCTGGCGTTCAACGTTCATCACGCACCTCCGGCGGTTGGGTCGCGCAGAACGCCACCCCGAAGGCGACCAGACCGGTTCGAAGCGCTAGCCAGAGATACTGCTGGAGCTGATAGATGCGAGGCATGGGAACGTCCTTTCTTATTGTCATGACGCAATGGGTTGGGCGCAGGGCGTTGCGCGTTGATCGTGTCCCGGGGTTTGCGGACAAAGGGCCTGTTGCAGGCAACCGCCCTCCTCGACCACGGCAGGCGTGAGCGCCAAGCTGGTCGGCGGGATGGGTTCAGCCAAGGTCTGTTCCCGACTGATCCGTTCGCTCGGCAACAGGAAGTGCGCCAGGGCCGGCAAAAGGACCAGGGCGCCGACCATGTTCCAGACGAACATGAACGCCAGCAGCACGCCCATGTCGGCCTGGAACTTGATCGGCGAAAACATCCAGGTGGCGACGCCGATCGCCAGGGTCACACCGGTCAGCATCACCACCTTGCCGGTGGACAGCAGTGCCCGGTAATACGCCTGCGACAGGCTGGTGCCCTGGCGCATGTGACCGAGCAGGATGCTCATCACGTACAGCGCATAGTCGACGCCGATGCCCACGCCGAGGGCGATGACCGGCAGGGTCGCGACCTTGACGCCGATGTCCAGCCAGACCATCAGCGCTTCGCAGAGGATCGAGGTGAGCATCAGCGGAATCACCGCGCACACCGTGGCACGCCAGGAGCGGAAGGTGATCAGGCAGAGCAGGATCACCGCACCGTAGACCCAGAACAGCATTTCCCGATTGGCCTGCTTGACCACGATATTGGTCGCAGCCTCGATTCCGGCGTTGCCGGCAGCCAGGAGGAACTGGACGTCGTTGGTATTGTTCGCCGCCGCGAACTGTTCGACATGCTCCACCAGGCGGGTCAGGGTTTGCGCCTTGTGGTCGGAGAGGTAGGCGTACAGCGTCAGCAGGCTGCAGTCTTCGTTGTAGAGACCGCGTGGCGCCCCGGCGGTGATCATGTTGAGCATCGCCTGGTTGTTCTGCAGCTCGTACCACTTCGGGCTGCCTTCGCTGAGGCCCACCAGCATTCGACGGTTGAGCAGCGCCAGGGAATTGGTCGAGTCGACACCCGGCAAGGTACGCAATTGCCAGTCGAGGGCATCGACCTTGTTCAGGATGTCATAGCGCGAACAGGCGCTGGCAGGCGTCTTGATCATCACCGCGAACAGATCGCTGCTCGCGCCGTAATGCCGGGTCAGGAAGGCATCGTCCTGGTTGTAGCGCGAGTCAGCACGCAGTTCGGGAGCGCCTGCATCCAGGTCACCCACCTTCAATTGCAGGCTAACCACGAAGCCGAGCGTCGCCAGCGCCAGGCTCAAGGCGATGCACAATGCCGCCCAGCGACGCTGGGTGAACAGATCGAGGAAGCGCCAGAATCCATGGCGATGTTGGCCGGCTTGCTCGGCGTGCTCGCTTTTCAGGCTCAGTCGCGCCGCATGGCCGCTGACCCCGATATAGGAAAGCAATATCGGCAGCAGGATCAAGTTGGTGAAGATCAGTACCGCGACGCCGATGCTGGCGATCATCGCCAGGTCCTGGATCACCTGGATCTTGATGATCATCAGCACCGCGAAACCGACCGCATCACAGAGCAGCGCGGTGAGCCCGGCGAGGAACAGGCGGCGAAAGGTGAAACGCGCGGCGACCACGCGGTGCATGCCGCGACCGATGTCCTGCATGATCCCGTTCATCTTCTGCGCCCCATGGCTCATGCCAATGGCAAACACCAGGAACGGCACCAGCACCGAATAGGGGTCCAGCTGATAATCCAGCAGCGGCAGCAGGCCAAGCTGCCAGACCACCGCCACCAGCGAGCAGAACACCACCAGCAAGGTGCTGCGAATGCAGCGGGTGTACCAATAGAGCACGACGGTGGTGATCAGGATCGCCACGGCGAAGAAGATCAGGATCTGCCGCAGGCCGGCGATCAGGTCACCGACTTTCTTGGCGAAACCGGTGATATGGATATCAACGCTGTCGCTCTGGTATTGGCTGCGCAGCGATTCCAGTTGTTGCGACAACCGGGTGTAGTCCAAGGGCCGGCCGTCGGGAGTGCGCTGCAACAGCGGGACCTGGATGATGCTCGAGGCCTGGTCGAATGCCACCAGCTGGCCGATTTCGTTGGACAGCTGCACATTTCGCCGCAAGGCCGCCAGGCTGGCGGAACCACCGTCGTAGTTATCCGGGATCACCGGCCCGCCTTCCAGGCCGGCTTCGGTCACGGCGACCCAGCGCGTGGCGGGCGTCCACAACGATTTCATGTAGGCGCGATCGACACCGGGCAGCAGGTAGATCTTGTCGCTCAACGCCTGCAAGGTCTTGAGGTAGTCAGCGTCATAGATCTCGCCCCGCTTGTTCACCACGGCGATGCGCAAGGCGTTGCCCAGCCCACTCAACTCCTGCTGGTGCTCAAGGTAGTTGGCAATGTACGGATGATGGGTGGGGATCATTTTTTCGAAACTGGCATTGAGCTCGACGCGGCTGGACTGCCAACCCAACACCAGCGTGGTCGCCAGGCACAGCAGCAACACCCACAGGCGATGATTGAACAATGCCCGTTCGAGCACCGAGCCGGAACGCGGATCGAAATCGTCGAACGCATTCGCAGGGGATTGGGGGAACTTACCAGGGGACGTCATAACCTCACTCCGAAGCGGCAGTGGCTGGCTGCGCAATACGCTGCAGCCCGGTGAAACCGGCAACGACCAGGCTGCCATCGGCGGCCTCGATCAGACTTGAAACAGGCTTGCCCAACGGCTTGCCAAATGGCAGCAGCACCTGCCCGCCGTTGCGAAACAGCGTGCCGGCCTGGTTGACCAGCAACACCTGACCGTCGGCCAGGCGGGTGGCGTCGTTGAAGGAAATCGGCACGGGAACGGACAGGCGCTGAAAGCTTGTGCCGGCATCGTTGGAAATAAAGGCGTTGCCCTTCAGGCCGGCGACGAGCAGCGCGCCATCGGCACGACTCTGGAGGGTGAAGAAACTGCCTTCGTAAGGGCTGTCCAACTGGCTGAACGACGTCGCGTCGTCGTCCGAGCGCGCCAGGTAACCCTGCTCGCCCGCCAGGAACCAACGCGGGCCCTGGCGACTGATGGCGTACAAGTGCAAGCCGTTCGGGTTGGCGATGCGCCCCATCAATGAATGCCAGGTCGCGCCGCCATCGGTGGTCTGCAGCGCCAAGCCATAGGCCCCGACGATCAACCCACGGTGTGCATCGATGAACTGGAGCGCCAGGAAGGGCTTGTCCGCCCCATCGGCGACCAGGCGCTCGGCACTTTGTACCCGTATCAGGGCGTCGTCCGGGTTGGCTGCCGTGGCCTGCTCGGCCTTGGCGGCCTCCAGTTCCAGCTGTGCCACGCGCACGCCGTCGAGCTGCAGCGTCCAGTGCTCGCCGCCATCGTGCGTCGTCAGCACCACGCCTGCGTGGCCGACCGCCCAACCCTGCTGCGCATCGACAAACTGCACCGCCGTCAGGCTGACCGACACCGGCACCGAAGCCTGGCGCCAGCTCTGCCCGTTATCGTCGGAAAACACCACCAGCCCGCGTTCACCTACGGCGACGAGACGTGTACCGGCGCGCGCCAGGTCGATCAAAACGCCTTTCTGCGCACCCGACACCTGCATGGCGGGAGTATTCAGCGGCACGTCCACGGCAGCCGTCCCGGCCAGGCATTCGCTCGCGGCGACGGGCAGGCACAGGGCCAAGAGCAACGCGCCCGCCTGACTGATTCTGTTCATAACCCACCTCGGAAAAACATTCATCCCCCAAAGGGCAGGCCGACAGGCCCGCCCCTGGCTCTCGGCCCGATCAACGCACGCCGCGACCCGCCATCGCCGCGGGCGAGAACTCCGAGGCCTTGTAGCGATCAACCGCGCGATACTGCTCCGGCAACCCGGCATAGAGGTTCTGGATAAACCACGCACCGGAAGTCAGGTCGTAGAAACCGGATGACAGTTGCACCAGGCCTGGCAGGTCGGGCAATACGGAAGGCAGCGACCAGAGGGTCTTGGCCAGTTGACCGCTGGCGTCCCAACGATCGCCGAGCAGGGCTTGCCAAGTGTCCTCGTCGAGGTAGTAGCGGCCCTTGGGCAACTGGTGGCGCTTGCCGGCGGCCACCGTCGACTCGACCACCCAGACGCGGTGCAACTCCCAGCGCACGTAATCCGGGTTCAGATGGTGCTTGCCCAACAGGTCCTGCGGCTGGGCAGCGTTCTGCACCTTGTTGGTGTTGTAGGGAACGTAGATTTCCTGCTTGCCGACCAGTTTCCAGTCGAACCGGTCCGTACGACCGCCCCACACACTCAACTCATCGAAGGACATGACCCCGGCGGTGGAAGGCGTCGGCGTATCACAGCAGGCGTTGGGCAGCGTGCGCACCCGGCGCTGGCCGCTCAGGTAGACATGGGCCTGGGATTTGTCGCCGTTGATGTTTTCACGCCCGAGGATCTGCTCGCCGGCACGAATCGCCGGGCCGAGGTTGACGAAGTGCACCAGCCAGTAGTCGCCCGAGTAGTTTTCAGGACCGCCCTCCTGGAAGTAGTAGGGCATTTCCTGGGTCAGCAGGCCGTCGCTGGTCATCACCTGGTTGCCGTCGGCGGTCATCAGATAGTGGCGAAAATGCCCCGCCACCGAAGTGCCGCGCCAGTTCAACACGTGGTTCCAGATGGCTTCGGTGCCGTTCTGCGGAATCGGAAACGGAATCCCGCCATAGGCACCGTCGGGAATCAGGCCGGCACTGCTGTTGATCAGTTTGGCCCGAGTCGCATTCTTGAAGGTGTTGTCGTAGACCCATTGCGGCGCGGCCGCCGTGCGCCGGGTCGGGTAGACATCGATGCGATAGGTCTCCGGGAAGCGCTTGAACAGCTCCTTGGTGCCGTCGCTGAGCTTGTCGGCGTACTTGGTCAGGTTCTGTGCAGTGATGCTGAACAAGGGTTTATCGGCGGCAAACGGATCGCTGCGCTTGGCGCCCGGGACATAGCCCGGCTCGACCTTGGTGTAGCCACCGTCCCAGGCCGGGATGCTGCCGTCGGCATTGCCAGCCTTCTCGGCACCGAAGGGCGTCAGGGTCTTGCCCAGCGCGGCGGCTTGTTCGGCGCTGGCGGCCAGGGCGATCGGCGCGGCGGCAGCCAGCAGGGTTAAGCACAAGGCCTTTAGAGTGAACTGAATGGTCATGCGCGAATCCTCTTAAAACGTGGTCTTGACGGAGAAAGCCAGGTAATCCCGGTCCTTCAGCGACTGCTTGTAGTTGAACTGGTTGGCGGCGTTGAGGCTGGTATCCTCGGGACCGTAGAAGTGGGTGTAGGTCAGCCCCACGGTCACTTGGTCCAGGTAGGTGGCGGAGACGCCGATGTTCATGTCCCCTCCCCGATCCGGCCCGAACCCACTGATCACCGCCGACTTGCCCATGGGGAAATAGCTGATGCCCACCGGCACGCTGATATCCACGCCTGGGAAGAACTGGCGATAGGTGGGTGTGTAAACCAGCTTCAAGCCCAGGCCGTCATCGGTGGCGTTGGGGTCCAGCGCGGCACGATTCCTGGTCACGGCCAGCAGGCGGTTCCAGGCGACCTCGCCCACCAGGCTGGCTTCATTGGAAACAAAGGAAGGGCCCAGCGAGGCCAGGACGTTGAGGTTGACGTGGGCCGTGCGGCCGACGGCGTAGAGGGCGTCATCGTTGTTGTCCGCGTCGACGCCCGGCAGGACGGTCTGGGCGTTGGAGACCAGCGGCATGTTCCAGCGCATCGACGCTTCGCCGGCAAAGCTATACTCGTTCACCGACGTCGCGAAGCTGGCCCCCAGGACCCGGATATCTTCCGGGTAGACCCAGGAGTATTCGCCGACCTGCCCGGTGCTGAAGTTCGGCCCGGTGGCATTCGGCTTCAAATACAACGTCGGGGTTTTCTCGTGGTACTGCAGCGCGTACAGGCCGTAATCCGTCGTCCCGGTGTTGTACTTGAGCTGCAGGCCGCCCTGGCCGGAGCTCCTGGCCTTCTTGTCCTTGCCATGGAAAAACGCCGCCGGGCTGTTGGCATTGCCGCCCAGGAAATCCGGGAATGGCCCGCCTGTGATCAGCCGTTCATTGCCATCGCCGATGGTATCGCTGGTGGAGAAATAACTGCCGGCGCCCGGCAAGCGGGTGGCCTCCCACTCCAACTGGTAGAAGGCGCCCAATGACACATCGTCGGTCAGTTGGTACGCGGTGGAGAGCTGGTTGACCGGCCGGGTGATTTCCTTGAACTGCGTGTTGGGCACCGACTGCGCCTTGACCACGTCCACCGGCGCCATGGCCCCGGCAATCCCGTTGCCGCCGAAGAACAGGCTCTCGCCCCAGATCAGGCCGTGGCGCCCCGCGCGAACCGACAACGTACGGTCGGCCAGCTCACCGTTCCAGTAGACAAAGGCGTCCAGCAGTTCACCGTCGCCACCGTGCAATTGCTGGGTGTCGTGGGTGAATTCGTCGAAGCCCACCGACCGTTGGTTGGCGCTGGCCGCGTCGTTGTTGTCGTTGCGGTCCTGGTACACGGTGTCGTACCAGGCGGCGCCGCTCAGACGGGCACCGAAGTTGTGAAAACCGATGTCCAGTTCGGAAAGAATGTCCAGGCGATTGGAGATCAGCCCCTTGCCGAAGTTATGGTCGCCGTCATTCTGGTTCAGCGCCGTCTGGCCCTCGCTGAGTTTGCTGCTGGGATCCTTCAGCCGCCAGGCCGCGCTGTACTTCAGCGTATTGTCCCAACGCAAGCTGAGGTCGGGATTGCCGGTGTCGATCTGGAAGGCCTGGGCAGCCGAAGCGCCCAGTCCCAGGCTCGCAGCAAGGGTCAGGGTAAAGGGGACGCGCCGCGACGCAGCGATCTTGCGAGTAGCCATCGAAGTAACCCTCTTATTGTTTTTTTTGTATGTCAGTTCTTCTGGTAAAACCGTGCCGCAATCCAGCCAGGCCTACCGACTGTTTTTGCACGCATTCGCTGCCGGGTTGTGTTCACTTTCTCGGCAAAGCAGGCGTTTGACTAATCGCATGTAGGGATACGATGTATCAGAAACCGCGATACATTCATGACCCCGCAGGCACCTCCAGTTGGCCGGCTTCGAGCACCAGCCAATCAGCCTCCGCGTGCCATTGCAGAGCACTCAGGCTTTCGCCCAGGCACGGCCCGTAGACGCACAAACCAGTGTCCGGAAGGAACCTGGCACCGTGGGCGTAACAGATGACCTGGCGGCCATCGACGCTGAGAAAACGGTCCTTGCGGTACTCCAGGCGCACCTCCAGATGCGGGCAACGGTTGCGATAAACCCGCACCTCGCCGTCATGGCGCAGGGCAAACACGCTGTCTTTTCCGGTGCCCAGAGGGTCGAACCCGCGGGACTGCCCTTCGACCAGTTCATCCAGGCGACACAGCACCATCGCTTCATGACCCATGGACGAAATCCGCACTCAGGCCTGCTTCGGCGGCGGACCGCTCGGGAACCATTTTTCCCGGGAGGTGAACAGGAACAGCTGCGAGTTATCCGCCGACAACGAAGCCTGGCGCGCTTGCCAGTCGTCGTCGTGCTTGTCCATGTCGGCGTCATATTCGATATGGCAGCCCAGTGGGCTGTTGAAATACCAGAACCAGTTGGAGCCGAAGAGGTGGCGGCCCGGGCCCCAGAAACTGGTCCAGCCTTGCTGTTCGAAACGCCGGCCCGCCAGCAGCACTTCCGTGCCGCTGCCCAGGTGAAAGGTGAAGTGCTCGCAGCCCTTCATGTGCGGCGGGGTCTGGATCATGAACAGACAGTGATGGTCATCGGAACCGGCCGGACGCATGAACGGGCCCGCGCCAACGAAAGCATCCGTGGTCACGAAGCCCAGGCGCTTGTAGAAGGCTTCGGCCTTGACCGCATCCGGCACGAAATACACCACGTGGGACAATGTGCGTGGCAGGGCCTGCATGTCCGGGTTGACTGCCGGCTGGTTGACCGGACGCTGGGGAGCATGGCCCGGTGCGTTGGTCAGGTCGGCGGGCGCGCTGTACGGGCGTCGCACACTGACCTGGAAACCAATGGCGAAACCCATGTCGTCCACACTGTGCACGGAACCATCGGCACCGCGAGTCACCAGGCGGTCGCGCCCCAACTCATCGGCGATGGCCTCGAGATCCGCCACGCCGGCCACGCCATAGACGGTTTCACGAATCGAGGGTGCAGGCCCGATGGCCGCTGGCAAACGGACGTCATCCGCCCGACGGATAATCACCGCCGTGCCGTCGAGCGCTTCGAAACGACCGCCCTCGCTGTCGACATCGACAGGTTGCAGACCGTAGTCACGCAGGCAATGCGTACAGGCTTCAATATCGTCGACGCCAAAAATCAAGGCATCAAGACCGATGATGTTCATGGTTACCACTCCGTTGTAATTATTCGCATGAGGCCAGCACCCGCTCTCAAGGCTGCAGGCTATGCGCTGCCGAGCCGGGTCCTGGAGTCGGCAAGGCCTCACGGTCGGCCGACTGTGGGCCGATACTGAAGGGGTAGGAATTCACTGACTAATCGCTTGTCGGGATGCGACCTATCGGCAAATGCGATACCTGGCTGCGCCGCACAAGCGGCGGGGAATATCGAATCGGCGATACTCGATTCGCCCGCTTGCGGGACTTGACGCCGCGATAGGAAGGTCGGAATGTATTTACAAAATAAATACAAGAATCGAGACCGCCATGCGTTTCAACCACCTGGATCTCAATCTCCTGGTGGCGCTTGATGTGTTGCTGGAAGAGCAGAACATCACCCGCGCCGCCGAACGCCTGCACATGACTCAATCCGCCACCAGCGGTGTACTGGGCAGGCTGCGCCTGTATTTCGAAGATGAACTGCTGGCGCAGGTCGGGCGCAAGATGCAACCCACGCCCTATGCCCGGGAACTGGCGGCGCCGGTGCGTGAAATATTGCTGACGATCCAGTCCTCGATTACCGCCAAACCGGTCTTCGATCCAGCCACCAGCAAGCGCCACTTCCGCTTGATCACCTCGGACTACCTGATCAGTGTCCTGTTCGCCCGGGTTATCCAGAAGATTTCCCTGGAAGCCCCGCACATCACCTTCGAGCTGCTGGGCCCCGGTGACACCTCCACCGAGCTGCTGATGCGCGGCGAAGCGGACATGATGATCGTGCCCGAGCACTACCTCATCGAAGGCCACCCGTCGCAGTTGCTGTTCGAAGAAGAACACGTTTGCGTTGTGTGGGATGGCAATACCCTGGTGGGCGACAGCATCACGCTGGATCAATACATCGAGATGGGCCACGTCTCCGTGATTTTCGGCCGCAACCGGCAACTGAGCGTCGAAGAATGGCTGATGAGCCAATACGGCCTCACCCGCCGCATGGAAGTGGTGACCCACGACTTCAATACCCTGCCACAACTGATCGTCGGCACCCAGCGTATCGCGACCATGCTCCAGCGAATGGCCAGGCTCTACGCCAACTACCTGCCGCTGCGCATCGTGCAACCACCGGTAAAGATCCCGGTGATGCGTGAGTTCATGCTCTGGCACCGCACGATGGAAGGCGATCCGATGCACCGCTGGCTGCGGGCGAAAATCAGCCAGATCATCAACGAACTGGAGCAGTAGCGACCGCCCGCTGCTTGAGCTTTTTGTTGGCGTGCGGCCCCTGGCCCCAAACCGATGGTGCACGCCCCCTCCATCGCCGTTCGCAATACCTCCCATCCCGACTCGCGATTGGCCAAACAACTGGCCTCCCCTTAGCCTGCTTCGAACTGTCAGGCCTGGCGATCCTCGCTCCGGTCCTGGCCGCCTGCATTTGCTTGCATAAGGACAACAACAATCATGTTTCGCTACTTTCCAACCAACTACGTGTGGAACCTTTCCGTCGACCTGGCCATTGAAATGGGCGCCCGCATCGGCGAAATCGAGGAAATGTGCGCGCCATTGCAAGAAGCCGCCAGGCAGCCGGATGCCGCCGGCAGCCAGGCTTTCCGTGAAACCTGGGCGAACATGGCCGACAAGCTGTGCGGCTTGGCAGAAGAAGATGAAGGCAAGGGACGGATGTTATCCGCCGGTGAAAAGTACAACCGCGCCGCCACTTATTACCTGAGCTGCGAACGCCTGCAGGCCCATGGTGCGCCGGGCCGCACGGAGCTTTACCAGCGATTTCTACAGACCTTCCAGCGCGGCATCGAATTGTCACGGGAAAACTGTGAGCGCGTGGAAATCCCCTACGAGGGCAAACACCTTTCCGGCCTGCTGGTCCGTGCCGAAGGCGTCAGCGGCCCCGCGCCAATCCTGGTGCAGGTCAATGGGCTGGATTCCACCAAGGAAATGAAATACCGCGTCGGCCTCCCCGCCTGGCTGGCGAAACGTGGCGTGTCGTCGTTGATCATCGACCAGCCCGGCACGGGCGAAGCACTGCGCCTGCATGACCTGACGGCACGTTTTGACAGCGAACATTGGGCCAGTCGCGTGGTGGACTGGCTGGAAACCCGCGACGATATCGACGCCAGACGCATTGGCCTGGAAGGCGTGTCGCTCGGTGGTTATTACTGCCCGCGCGCCGTGGCCTTCGAGCCGCGCTTTGCGTGCGGTGTGGTATGGGGCGCCAATCATGACTGGCGCGACGTGCAGAAGCGTCGCCTGGAAAAGGAAGGCAGTTTCCCGGTGCCGCATTACTGGTCCCATGTGTCCTGGGTCTGGGGCGCCAAAGACACGGACCAGTTCATGGCCATCGCCGAGCAGGTCCATCTGGACGGCATCCTGGATCGCATCAAGGTGCCCTTCCTGGTGACCCATGGCGAGAAAGATTCACAGATCCCGTTGAAGTGGGCACACCGCACGTACGACCAGTTGGTCAACAGCCCGAAACGCGAACTGAAAATCTTCACCGAACGCGAGGGCGGCGTGCAGCATTCGAGTTTCGACAACAGTATCAATGCCGGCCAGTACATTGCCGACTGGGTGGCTGAAGTGCTCGGTGGCCGTACGGCATGAGCGGCGTCTGACGAGCTACTACGATCAGGCCCTGGCGGGCCTTTGTCCGCCTGAGCCTGATCGAATCAGAACAGCCAGCCCGACTTATCAGTCGAACTTGATCAAATCCTTGAAGATCAGCTTACCCCAGCTGTTTCCACGCGCCTGTACAAGCATTCCTCCTTCCGAAAGCCCACCCAGCCTGATGGGGGCGAACCCGAAGTTCTCCGCAAGCGCACCCACCTCTTCCGCTGCGCGCTCATCGTCGCTCGCCAGGAACACCACTCTCCTGCCGCCCTGTACCGTCGGCTCCTGTTCGAGAACGCTGGCGATCAAATGGTTGAACCCCTTTACCAGCCGCGCCCCCGTGAAGGCCTGCTCGACCACCTTGGAAGAAGGCAAGCCCCGAGTTCTTCCGGGGATACGCCATAGGCATTGGTCACATCGATGATCGTCTTGCCCTCCCAGCTCGGCAGCGCCTTCGCAACATCCCGGTGCGACTCGTAGCGAACAGCCAAAAAAAGGACGTCCGCGTTGACCGCCTCCGCCAGCCGTTTGGGAATGAGCCCCGGGCCGATCGCGGCCGCTTCGGGCGAATGCCTTGGCAAGCGCCTGGCCAATCTTGCCGAAGCCGATAATTGCGTAGCTCATGGATGGTTCCTCGGGTCACTGCGCCCTGCGGGCTCCGGATTTCGAATGGAGCGACTGGCCGGGCGCGAAAAATCAGATTTGCGCCAGGCCGCCATCAACGGCAACTTCGCTGGCGGTCATGAAGCTGCTGTCTGCCGAGGCGAGGAAGGCGGCAACGGCTCCGATTTCTGCCGGATCGGCCATGCGCTGGAGCGGGTTCATCGAGGCGAAGACCTTCATGCCCTCCTCGCCCAACGCTTCCTTGGCCAGCTCGGTCGCCGTCGGCCCAGGCGACAGCACGTTGACCCGAATACCGGTGCCCTTCAAGTCCTCCGCCCAGGTCCGTGCAAGGTTGCGCACGGCTGCCTTGCTCGCGCTGTAGACGCTGAATGCCGGGGCGCCGGTCAGGATGATCGGCAAGTGTAAACCGCTGGTCCTGTTTTTTCTGCGCAACGGCCCGAAGCGCTACGGCGAACTCAAGCGCCTGATCCCAGGCGTCAGCGACAAAGTGCTGATCCAGCAGTTGAAAGACCTGGAAGCCGACCGCGTCCTGGCACGGACCGACTACAAGGAAGTGCCGCCACGGGTGGACTACGCACTGACTCCGCTGGGTTGCAGCCTGGCCGAAGCAATCATCCCCCTGTGCCCATGGGGAACCGAACATGCGGCGGAAATGGCAAGCATCTTCGCCGAACGCGACGCGTTAGCTACGCCAGAGCCCCAGGAATCGCTAGATCCACAAACTGCCTGAGAGCCGTCATCTGCGGCTGTTCCAGGGACGCGGCGGTCGTTACTTCCCGATCCCCATCAACAGGTCGAAAAGCAATTGCGCGACCGGGGACAGTGTTCGCCCGCGGCGTGATATCAGCCCCAGGGTTCGGCTGATTGCGGGATTCGTCAGCGGGCGCGTGACCAAGGTCGCATGCCCTTCCGCCGGCATGGCCAGCTTGGGCACCACACCCACGCCCAGCCCCGCCTCTACCAGGCTGACCAGCGCCGGAACATGCTTAACCTCACAGAACGACCGGGGCCGGATATCGCGGTTGGCGAGCGCCTGGTCGATGAGGAAACGATTGCCGCTGCCCTGCGCGAGGCTGATGTAGTCCACCGTCGTCAGGTCGTCCCAGGTCAGTGACTCGCGTTCGGTCAGTGGATGGCCGACTTGCAAGGCGACGACAAACGATTCCTCCAGCAACGGCTGGAACACCACATCGGCATCCTGGGTGCCGATGTAGGTCAGGCCAAAATCCGCCTCCCCCCTGGCCACCACCGTCAGGATCGCAGACGACGACTCATCGATGACCCGTACCCGGATTCCCGGGTATTTGGCGTGATATTGACGGATGACGTCCGGAAGGAAATACGCCACCGCCGAGGGTACGCAGGCGATGGTGACTTCCCCGGAAAGCCGGTAGGCCAGGTCGTGAAAACCAATCAGCGCATTTTCCACTTCGTTCAGCACATTGCGCGCGCGGGGAAGAAAACCACGGCCGATGGTGGAGAGTTCCACTCGACGGGTGGTGCGCTCGAACAACTGCACGCCCAGGGCCAGTTCAAGCTTGTCGACCCGACGCGACAGCGCGGATTGCGACAAATGCAGCGCCTGGGCAGCCGCGCTGAAACTACCCAGATCCGCTACGGCGAGAAAACCGCGTAAATCCGCGAGATCAAAATTCATGCGTTTCCCTCATAGATCCAACTTTTATTTGCATTTCTCTTTTTAATCAGCGCCCGGCAACCTGTCAACTCAGTCGAATCCATGAGTCATTTCCATGCACAACAAAAACGAATCCGCTGATGTTGCCCTTGAAGACCTGCGCGAACTGGGGCGTCTTGCCTTCCAGGGCTTGGGGCTTGCGCCAGAAGCCGCCGAACAGGTTTGCCAGGTGTTGGTGCTTGCCGACTTGTTCGGCTTGACCACCCACGGGCTGAGCCGCATCGAGTCCTATGGCGAGCGCCTCGAGTCCGGCGGCATCAGTGCCGCAGCCGAGCCGACTGTAGAGGCGCTTGCCCCCGCCATCGCACGGGTTGATGGGCGCAATGCCGTCGGCCCATTGGTTGGCATGACAGCCCTGGAGGCCGGAATGAAGATCGCCCGGCAGTTCGGCATCGGCCTGGTCCTGGCGCGCGGCAGCAATCATTTCGGCCCCGTCTCGCCCTATTCCTACATCGCGGCCGAGCAAGGTTTTGCCAGCATCATCGGCAGCAACGCGACCACTACGATCGCACCTTCGGGCGGTAGCGACGCACGCCTGGGCAACAGCCCCCTGGGATTCGGCGTACCGAATCCGGATGGCAATCACTTCATGCTGGACATGGCCATGAGCGTCGTCGCGCGGGCGAAGATCCGCAACGCCCTCGCCCGCCAGGAAAGCATCCCGGACAACTGGGCAACGGACGTCAGCGGCAGGCCCACCACCGATCCCCGTGCGGCGCTGGACGGCTTCCTGTTACCCATCGGCGGTCACAAGGGCTACGGGCTGGCGCTGGTGGTTGATTTGCTGGCGGGGTTGCTTTCGAACGCGGCCTATCTGACCCACGTGAAATCCTGGGTCGATGCGCCGGATGAGCCGCAGAACCTGGGGCACTTTTTCATCCTCATCGATACCGCACGCCTTGGCTCCGCTGGCTGGCTGCAGGAACGCATGCGCGACTTCGCATCGATCCTTCACCAAAGCCCCCCCATCGAACCCGCGTCGCCGGTCATCGTTCCGGGGGAGATCGAACTGAAGAAGATGCGGCGCTACTTGCATGAAGGCGTGCCGGTGGATGCCGCCACCCGACGGCTGTTGGATCAATACGCAAGTCGGGTGGCCTGAGATGACTTCATCCCACAAAAACCTTGCGACCGCCTTCAGCCCCACTGGCGTGCTGAGGGCGTCGATCAACGTGGGCAATCCCATCCTCGCGCGGCTGGACGAAGCCGGGAACGCGGTCGGTGTATCGGTCGATCTGGCCGCTGCCTTCGCCGAGGAACTGGGGCTGCCGCTTGAGCTGCGCGTGTTCAAAAGCGCGGGGGAATCCGTCGCGGCGGTTTCCGAGGGCCGGGCCGATTTCGGCTTCTTCGCGATCGACCCGCTTCGTGCCGAACAATTGGCCTTCACCGAACCCTATGTGCTGATCGAAGGCTGCTACCTGGTCAGGGAGGATTCGCACTTGAGCAGCATCAATCAGGTGGACCAGCCAGGCCTGGCGTTGGTGGTCGGCAAAGGCAGCGCTTATGACCTGTACCTGACGCGCGAGCTCAAGCACGCCACGATCATCCGCTCGCCGACTTCACCCACCGTGGTCGATACCTTCCTGGCCGAGGGGGCCGATGTGGCGGCAGGCGTGAAGCAACAGCTTGAGTTCGATACCACACGCTTCCCCGGCCTGCGCCTTCTGCCGGGGCGTTTCATGGAGATCCGCCAGGCCATGGGCGTTCCCCATGCCTATGGCAAGGACGCCGCCGAATGCTTGCGACGATTTGTCGATCGGGCCAAGGCCAGCGGCTTCGTTGCCGAAGCCATCAAGCGCCACGGCATCGTGGGCGCCACGGTCCCCGGCTGACGACCACGCAAACGTCCTGCGCCCTCTCCAATAAAAACAAGAGTAACTGACATGTTGGCATTCCTTGGCTTATCGATGGTCGTGGTATTTACCTACCTGATCATGGCGAAGCGCCTTTCGCCTATCGTTGCGCTGATTGTCGTACCGGTGGTCTTTTCGATCATCGCGGGCTTCGCGCTCACCACCGACAAGATGATGCTCGACGGCATCAAGATGGTCGCCCCCTCGGCGGCGTTGCTGCTGTTCGCGATCCTGTTCTTCGGCGTCTTGTTCGACGCCGGACTGTTCGACCCGATGATCAAGACGATCCTCCGTGTGGTGAACGGCAATCCGGTGAAGATTGCCGTCGGCACGGCCATTCTCTCGTTGACCACCGCGCTGGATGGTGACGGCACGACCACCTACATGATCACCTGCGCAGCGATGCTGCCGCTGTATAAACGCATCCAGATGAACCCGATGATTCTTGCCAGTATCTGCGTGCTTTCATTGAGCGTGATGGGCGGGATGACACCGTGGGGCGGGCCGGCCACTCGGGTCATCGCGGTGCTCGGGCTGGACGCCGCCGAGTTCTTCATTCCGCTGTTGCCGACCATGGCCACCGGCGCCGCCGGGGTGCTTTACATCGCGTATGTACTGGGCCGGCGCGAGGTTCGGCGGATCGGTGTGGTGACCCTGTCCAGCGGTGGAGATGACTGCTACATCGATTCCATCGTCGGCCAGGGGGAGCATAAAAAACCGAAGAACGTAGTGCCCAACCTGATACTGGTATCGATGGTGATGGTCTGCCTGGTCACCGGGCTGCTGAATTCGGTGATCAGTTTCTTGCTGGGATTCGTGATCGCCCTGGTCATGAACTACCCGAACCTGAACCTGCAGAAAGAACGGATGCTCGCCCACGCCGGCAATGCCATGGTCGTTGTGTTGCTGGTATTCGCAGCGGGGGTGTTCGCGGGTATTTTTTCCGGCACCAAGATGGTCGATGCAATCGCACAACTGCTGGTCAATACCATCCCGCCGTCCTGGGGCCATCTGTTTCCGCTGGTGGTGGCAATCACCAGCATGCCGCTGACGTTCCTGCTGTCCAACGATGCCTATTATTTTGGCGTCGTGCCCATCCTTGCCAATGCCGCGGCAGCGTACGGGATCAGCCCGATGGAAATCGCCCGCGCCTCGGTACTGGGCCAACCCGTGCATCAGATCAGCCCACTGGTGGCGTCGACATTGTTGCTGGTCGGTATGATCGATCGAGACCTTGGCGACTTCCAGAAGAGCACGATCAAATGGGCGGTGTTGCTTTCGCTTTTGATGACGGGGTTGTCGCTGCTGACCGGGGCGATCAGCCTGTTTACTTGAGGAAAGTGTCGGCGGAACTGGTCGAAGCCCACGGACCTGCTATCTTCATCAAAGACCTGAGTAGTTGCGATCCCATACGTATCCAGGTCTGTACAGGGAGTGGGTGAAGTTGGAAGCAGTGGAACTGCTCGCTATTGACGAACGGCTCATGCCATCGCCCCATGGCGAGTGTGATGTGGTCATCGTCAATTACAACGCTGGTGAGCTGTTGCTGGCGAGTGTCGGATCGGCCTTCGCCGCCGGCGCCTCCAGGGTGATCGTCGTGGATAACGACTCCCACGACGACAGCCTGAGGTTGCTCGAGCGAACCCACGCCGACGGCGACTCGCTTCGAATCGTTCGCAATGCCACAAATCTCGGCTTTGCCGTGGCGTGCAACCAAGGCGCCCACCTCTCAGCGGCCCCCAACGTGCTTTTCCTCAACCCTGACACCGAGCTGGCCGCCGATGCCTTGGAGCGCATGCTGCAAGCACTGCGCAGCTCACCCGGAATCGGCATGGTCGGTGGATTCCTGTGCAATCCAGATGGCAGCGAGCAGCCCGGTGGACGTCGGGTATTTCCGACACCCAGGCGTGCCTTCATGCGAGCGTTCGGACTTTCGCGACTCTCAGCCCTTTTTCCATCGGTGCTGTCCGACTTCCTGCTGCACAAGGAACCGCTACCCAGCACCCCCGTTGTCGTCGAGGCCATCTCCGGGGCTTGCATGTTGGTCAAGCGCGAAGCGATCGAGAGCGTCGGGCTGTGGGACGAAGATTATTTCCTCCATTGCGAGGACCTGGACTGGTGCATGCGCTTTCATCAGGCCGGCTGGCGCGTCCTGTTCGTGCCGGATGCCCGGGTGATGCATGTGTTTGGAGGCTGCAGCCGTCATCGGCCCTATTTCGTCGAATGGCACAAACACCTGGGATTCCTGCGTTTCTATCGCAAGTTCTTCCGTCGCAAGTACCCAGCCGTACTGTGGGTCAGCGTGGTCATCGGCGTGTGGTTTCGATTCGGCCTGATGGTTGTTCGCCACGCGACTTCCCGGCTCTGACATTCATGGAACCAGCGGTAAAGAGCGTTCAATGCGGATAGGAGTATTAGGCGGCTCCAGCCTCCTGGGTAAGCACGCCCTGCCATTGTTGGGACAAAACGGCCATTCGACCAGCGCGTTTACCCGAGGCGTGCCCAACGTATCTTGCCCCGGTGTGACGTGGCGAAACGCAGATGACTGGCACGGATTGACGCTGGACACGTTGCTGTCGTTTGCCCCCCTCTGGGTGTTGCCCGACTATCTGGAGCACCTTGCCAACACCCAGGTCAAACGTGTTGTCGTCCTCTCCTCCACGAGCCGCTTTGCCAAGCACGCATCGCCCGATGCCCAGGAAAGGGATGTGGCACAACGTTTGACCAATGCAGAGGAACAGCTCCAGCAGTGGGCGACCAAACGGCAGGTTGAATGGGTAATCCTGCGACCGACCCTGGTCTATGGTTTTGGCCGCGACAAGAACGTTTCGGAAATAGCGCGTTTCATTCAACGCTTCGGATTTTTTCCGCTCATCGGCGGCGCGACTGGTTTGCGCCAACCGGTGCATGGTGATGACGTGATCCAGGCGTGTCTATCCGCCATGAGCACACCGGGCCTGCCCAGTGGCGGCTATAACCTCTCAGGGGGAGAAGTTCTGCCCTATCACCTGATGGTGAGCCGGATATTCGAAGCCATGGGACGCCCGCAGCGAACATTGGTCCTCCCCGCCACCGTCTTGAGCAAGGGCATTTCGCTCCTGCGCTGCCTGCCACGCTACCGGCATCTTTCAAGCGCGCTGGTGACGCGGATGAATCAGGACCTGGTATTCGACCATTCCCAAGCCAGCGAACGGCTTGGCTTTGCTCCCAGGAAGTTTCACCTGGGGAGCGAGGACTTGCCTGAACGCTAGATTTTGACCTTCGATGGCTAACGCATTTCCCCTGTGTGCGAGCCTGCTCGCGAAGGCGACGTCACCGTCGATCAAGTTCCTGGGTGTGCCGACCTTTTCGTGAGCAGGCTCGCTCCCACCAAAAGGTTCCGCGAACCTCCATTGCCTCCCACCTAGCCCTTCTCCACGCCAGGCATCTGCCGTTGAACATGGGCCTGCCAAGCGCCCCATTTGCTTTCGAAGTACGCCTGGTTTTTATCCCAGAGCGCCTGGTACTCGCCGCTGGCGATCAACGTCCTGAACGATGCCTGCCCATAGTGATGGATAAAGGAATCTTCAGCACACACAGTCCGGTAGCCCGCTGCCTGCACGCGACGGCTGTAGTCGTCGTCCTCGAACATGCCGATCCCGAATGCCTCATCCAGATCCCCCACTTCCTCGAGGATGCCCCGGCGAAAGGCAACACAAAACATCGCGAGCATCGGAATATCGAATGACCGTCCCTTGCGGGATTCGGTATAGCGGTCTGCAAACGCTTGCATCTGTTGGATATCGGTGTAGGAAACCTCGATTTTCGCTTCGTTGCCGACCGCATTCGTGACCGGCCCCACCATGCCGATACTGGGCTCTCTCAAATGCATGACCAGCGGATCCAGCCAGCCGCCCGGCACTATCGTGTCGTTATTGAGCAACAGCAGGATGTCACCATCGGCTTCTCGCAACCCTTGGTTGTTGGCCGCCGCGAAGCCACGGTTGTCCGGGTTGAGGATGATCTTCGCGGTCGGCACCTCGTTGCGCAGGCGCTCAAGGTAATCCGCCGTGCCGTCCTGCGAGCCGTTGTCGATCACAAGGAGCTGGTAATTGGGCCAGGTGGTATTGCGAAGAATGCTATTGATGCATTGAATCGTCAGACTGAGATTGTTGTACGTCACGAGCACGATGGAGACTTTTTCATACAGTCCGGCGATAGCCAGTTGCAGGCTATTGAATCGATCCTTCCAATCATTGGCCCGGGCGAGCTCCACGCGCCGCTTGTACAAGGCCAGGTCGCGTTCGGCCAGGGCCCGCTCGATCTGCTCGATGAACTCATCGACTCCGGTTGCAAAGTACAGCAAGTCTTCATAAATGCTCATCTCCGCCAATGGCGTGGAGATCACCGGCTTTCCTGCACTGATGTACTCGTAGAACTTCACCGGATCGACCGCATGCGTCACGTTGTAAAGCCTGAAGGGAATCAGGCAGGCGTCGAAATGGTCCAGGTAAAGCGGCATCTGCGCGTAAGGCTTGCGGCCCAGCAACTGCACGTTGGGCTTGTGCTCGAGGCCCGCCAGATCGTCGACGAAAATGTCCCCCACCAGAATGAAGTTCCACTCGGGTCGGCGGTCCGCCAACGCCGCCAGCAATGGATAATCGAGCCATTGCGCCAGGGCGCCGTAGTAGCCAATGACCGGGCCGACCAGTCCATTCAGCAAATCATTGGTGAAACAGTTCTGCCGGAAAAAATCGAAGTCCACCGCGTTGCGGACCAGCATGCAGCGGGGGTTGTGGGCGCACCACTTCTGGTAAAGCAGCCCGGCGGAAACGGTGACCAGATCCGCCTGCACAACCAGGGCTTTCTCCTCATTCAGCAATTGTTCGCCGATGTTTGGAAAACCATCCCAGTCATCCATGCAGTCGTAGTGCACGCGCCAGCCATGCAGGGCACGCAGGCTGAGGGCCACGGGGCTCCAGTAAGCGATATGCACCACCGAGAGGGCGGTTCTGATCTGCATATCGGCGACCAACGCAGCCAGGGCATGCAGCAAGGCCTGATGATTCTCAGGCGTTACCACCTTTTCGTAGTACGCCGCTTGCGCCTCGCGTTGCAGGGCCACTTCAAAGATATTCGGCGCTACCAACGTCAATCGATACAGCTGCCCCTCCTCCGGCAGGCTGGAGGGCACGATATAAAAAACCCGATGACCATTGCTCGCGAACTGCCCCATCAATTGCTGCGGTCGCTGGAAGCGTGCGGCCCAATCGATGTTGGCGAAGCAGAGAATATCCAGGCGCCCTTTCGTGACGAAATCAGCTTCCACACCAGGACTCGGCAACGGCCGCGGCGCTGTTGGGTAGGCCGTCGCGGCGACCGGCTCGGGCAATTCATGCGTGGCGCCAAAACCATAACGCATCATCCGGAAAAGCGCGCGCAGGGGCCGGGTCAAACGCCACGAACGGGTGTTCTGCAGGAAATCCACTTGTGCCAGGGCGATATCGCGCTCGTTGATGGCCGCGTCTCTTTGAGCCAAGGCGGCGTCACGGTCGATCTGGCTGCTGTCGATCTTAAGCACGTGGGTACCCATGCAACGGGGTGTCGTCGCCCGCCGGCCACATCGAACTGAGGGAACCCGGTCGATAGAACGTCGCCGTCAGGCTTCGGCGGGAAGAACGGCAGCCGCTCACCACGGGCGTGACCGCATGCCAGGAATTATCCGAACGCACCAGGATCGCCGAGTTGCCCACCAAGGGCTCGATCTCGGCCGCCACGGCGCTGGGATCGTTGCCGCGCAGGATGCTCAGGCACCCGCCGTCGTTGCGATCCCAGGACTCATTGAAATAAAGGATATGGGTGACCAGTTTATCCGGCAGGTCCGGATGGGCCCCCAGGCTCGCGCCGGGGCCGTAATGAAAGACGTTGACCTCCATCGGCACGCTGCGCAGGTCGATCCCGGTCATCTCCGACATGGCCTCTCGATAGCCCGCCGAGCCCAGGTCCTGCGCCAGTTCCAACCACGCCTCGCTCAGTTCTTCGGGGAACGCGATGGCATGGGTGCCCATGCTCACCAGGGCGCGGGCTTCATAGTCATAGTTTTTCTCTCCACCGTAACCGCTCACCGTCTTGAAGTGATCATGGGGAAAGGAGGCCGCCAACGCGGCGGCATCCTCGGGCGAATACAGGCCGCCGATTTCAGCCCATGAGAACGGGTGAGCCTTGAGCGCCGCAGGCGTGAGACGAGAGAGATCTAGCATTGTCTGTTCTTGTTCACTGTGAGGTTTCTGATACCACGGGCGATGGAGCGCAGTGGCGCGGTCATTCGGAACGAGTTGGAGTTCTGCAACTCAAGCATCCTGGCATCACTGAGGGCCAGTTGCTGGCTGAGCTGGACAATCCGTTGCTGCTGAGCAAGGTTGGGTGGCGGCTCGAGGGTGCCTGGCTCCGGCACGACGGGCTTGATCGACGATTCAGCCAGCGCTGGCTCACCCCCCTCGGCCGCGGCCTCGAGCAGATTGGGCAGGTGTTGCAGGAACGCTCCCAAAACCGGCTGGGATGAGGTTTTACCCTGGCGAATAATCGCCGCGACCCGATCCCAGTGATCGACCAACTGATCCGCCGCTGCTTGCGCCGCCAGCGATGGGCGGGTCTTGCCCAACCGCGCGACGAACCATTGCGGGTCGATTGTCGCCGGGTCCGGCAACGCATGAAGCGAGTCGAACCCAGCCAGGGCCGTGTACTTGCCGGTGGTCAGGTCTGCCGAGCAAAACACCGGGACACCAAACGCCAGGGCGGTGATTGCCAGGTGGTAGCTGTGGCCGATCACCGCTTGTGCCTGGCTGATGATTTCCGCCATCAGCAACGGTTCCGGCCAGAACGACAACGTGATGGCCCCGGGCAGACGCCCGGCGATGACCGACGGATCGTCGCCCAGCACGGGGCCTATCGGGACCACCAGGAACTGATAATCCTGGAACGCCTCGGGGTGGTTTTCGAACAGTTTCATGAATGACTCCACGACATGAATGGCGTGGATCACGATGTACGGCCCAGTCAGCCCGGCGTGCTCGCGCAGGCGAATGAATTCTGCGGAGGGCTGCTGCTCATCGATCAGGTTCGGCAAGCCAAACGCGGTATCGGGCAGCACGTCGATGTCGGCATGCTGGGCGAGCGCGCCGAGCGTATCGCGCGTCAGTGCATCACGGACTCGCACGTACTGGCTTTGTTCGAGGGCCATCGTCAATAGCGGCCTGGCCCAGGGGGGAACGTCGTTGCAGTGCATACCGGGGGCATTCCATATCACTGGAATAGCATGCTGCAACGCGATCAACGCAGGCGTCAGCCAATAACCGGTCGGGTGATGGATATCGGCAGTTGGCGGACCATAGCCATGGGCCACGACTTTATCGAAGCGGATCAGAAAACCACCGCCGATCAGGACGCCATCCAGGCTGGCCGCCATACCGGGCAGTTCCATCAGCGACGTCACTGCGTAGGGCCATTCAGGGCGGCGTTTTTCATGATAGGAAAACCGATGCAGCTCGACTGGCCCCAAGCGCCGGCCCAGCTCCGCCTCGGCAATGATCGGAAACAACAGGTCGCCGTAGTTTTCGACGTCGAAGGTGCCGAATATGGCGACCTGCCACCCTCGCTCGTCCTGGTGTCCCGCCAAAACCGTTTCTCCTTGAGCCCCGCAGGCGTTGAGAAGCGACTGGACCGATGGAGGATCGATTCTCTTCAGTCCCAGGTCGACCATGCCCAGGAATTGCCTGGGGCTTGGCAACATGTCGAACGCCAGCGGCGCAACCTGTTTCTCGATCAGTTGCGAAGTGTCTTCCGTCGCCCCGTGCAACAGCTTGAGGGTGACATGATAGCGGCCCTCGGCGAGGTTGGCCGGGAAGCGCACCGTGATCGCCGCCCGCCGCCAGCCGTTCTCGACCGGGCCTGGTTGCAGGGCGAAATTGCCACCACCAATCACCAGCAGCCTGGCCTCCTGGACAGTAAAGCTGATGTTGGGTTGAGTGATCGACTCATGCAGCATCGCCTCGACGCGAATCTCGATGTCGTCGCCATACAGGTAGCTGGAGCAAAGCTGCTCGGTATTGGTGAAGCAGGCAGCGCTGATATGCCCCTCTTCGGTTCCGAAGGCTATCCCCTCCTGCCCGCCGATAAACGACTTGCGTGTCACCGGTATGACCCCGCCGCTGGCCCAGCGACGTTGCTCATCACGCATGTCGAGCAAGTGCAGCTCGGCCATTTCGTCAGGCGAGCCGCTGGCCACGACCCGGCCCGCACGCAGGTAGATGACTCGGTGGCAAAAGCGCTTGACCATGCTCATGTCATGGGAAACGAACAGCAGCGTCGTGCCCTTCGCAGCCAGTTCTTCCAGCCGGTTCAGGCATTTGAATTGAAAGGACGCATCGCCGACCGAAAGAGCTTCATCGACGATCAGGATCTCGGGTTCCACACACACCGAAACGGCGAAGGCCAACCGCACCAGCATCCCGCTGGAATAGATCTTGGTGGGTTGGTCGATGAAGTCGCCGATATTGGCGAAGGCGAGGATATCATCGAAGCGAGCGTCGATTTCCGAGCGACTCAAGCCCAGCACTGCCGCGTTCACATAGACATTTTCCCGCCCGGTGAACTCTGGATTGAAACCAGACCCCAGCTCAAGCAGCGCGGCAATCCGGCCATGTCCCTGGACACTGCCCCGGGTCGGCATCAACGTTCCGCAGATCAGTTGCAACAACGTGGACTTGCCGCTGCCGTTACGGCCGATGATTCCGACGGTCTCGCCCTTGGCGATGGTCAGGGAAACATCATCCAGGGCCCAGAACTCACGGTAGAAACGCTTCCTGCCGCGCACCAGCATCTGCAACAGACGGTCCTTGGGCGCATCGTAAATCTGATAACACTTGCTCAGGTTCTCGGCGCGGATGGCCACTTCAAACGACATCGGCAAAACCCTTCCATGAAACACGACCCATATTACGGCGCCGCTGAACAGTTCCTTTGTCGGGCGCTGCGGATGAGTTAAGCACAGAAACGGGAAAAAACGCCGGATGAATCTACACTGGGTCTACCTCCATGAAGAAGCCACTCAAGGAGCCCCGAATATCGCCTCAAGGATCACGCAACAATGCAGTCGTTCAACACGTCCCCTGCCGCCATGGTCAAGAGTGTCCTGATCAATCGCCTGTTGATCTTCGTGTTGATCCGCAGGGAAGTCGCCGGTCGTTACAAAGGCTCGATGCTCGGTATCTTGTGGTCGTTCTTCACACCCGTGTTCATGCTGGTGGTCTACACATTCGTGTTCAGTGTCGTGTTCAAGGCCCGCTGGTCGGGCGGCGGCGAGTCCAAGAGCGAATTCGCCCTGGTGCTCTTCGCTGGCCTGCTGGTCTTCAACCTGTTTTCCGAATGCATGAATCGTGCGCCGGGCCTGGTGCTGGCCAATACCAATTACGTCAAGAAAATCATATTCCCACTGGAAACCCTGCCCCTGGTGTCGCTCGGCGCAGCACTGTTCCACATGGCCATCAGCGTGCTGGCCTGGCTGATCTTTTATGTCGTCCTGTTCGGCCCCCCGCCGATAACCGCCCTTCTGCTGCCACTGGTGCTCTTTCCAATGGTGTTGCTAACGCTGGGGCTCTCCTGGTTCCTCGCCTCGATCAGCGTCTACCTGCGCGATATCGGCCAGTTCATCGGCATCATTGTCACGGCGATGCTGTTCCTCTCGCCGATTTTCTATCCACGCTCGACGCTTCCGCACAGCTATCAGGCCGCCTTGCAGGCAAACCCGCTGACGTTGCCGGTGGAAATGGTTCGCGATGTGCTGTTCTGGGGCAGACCGCCGCAATGGGATCAATTGGCCACCTACTCGGCGATCGCCGTGCTGGTCGCCTGCGCCGGGTTTGCCTGGTTCCAGAGGACCCGAAAAGGCTTTGCCGATGTCATATGAGCCCGTTGGCGTGGCGCGCTGGGCAGCACCCGCTATGATGATTCATGGCACGGCTGGAGCCTGTGCCTGCCTGGTGATTGAAGTCGACAACGATCCCGAGACACCTGGGGTGCGTTGCCGTAATGACCAAAGGACCGAAGGAACGCATGGACCCAATCAACCGTCTTGTTGATCGCATTGACCAGCTGACTCGCTCGACACAATCCAGATCCATAGAAGCCTTGCAGTTGGTCAAGGAGATCGAGAATCGGGATCTGCTCATCAATCAGCTGCGCCTCGATTCCAAAGCGCTTGGCACTCGTCTGTCACTTCAAGAGTATGAAGCCCGACGGCTGCGCGAGCGGCTGCGGCTGGCTGAACAGCGCCTCAAGAACGCCGAGGCGTTGCTCAAGACGAAACAGCGCGAGGCGGTCGCGCTGTCAGATTGGGCGGTGGATCTGCGTGCCCAACTGGCGGCGAAGCAGGCTGAGCTGTTCAAGCTCTGCGACTGGGGCAACGCCATCGAGCGCGCACCGCTGCGTTATTCGATACGCAAGATGGCGTATCGACTGTCACGCTGGGTCTACGCGTGGCTGCCCCTCACCGCACAGGTGAAAAGCAAGCTGGCGCGCCGGCTTCGAAACGGGCTCAAGCAGCGCAAGGCAAAGCCAGGCGAAACAGCGGCATCCGCAAGCCTCGCCCCGCTGCCGTCCCTGCCACCGTCGCCGGACCTGGCTGTGCCGTCCAACGCCGGACAACCCATGATCCTGATGTTCGGCGTGATTGACTGGCACTTCCGTATCCAGCGCCCGCAAAACCTGGCCAAGGAATTGGCCAGGGCAGGACAAACGACTTTTTATATCTCCAACCACTTTATCGACGATGATGACCCCGGTTTTGAAGCCGAGCCCTTGGCGGGTTCCCATCGGCTGTTCCAGATTCGTTTCAAGGTACGCGGCGCGCCAGCCATTTATCATGCCCCACCGTCAGCCGCCGCGATCCGCCAGTTGTGCCAAGGCTTGGCGATGTTGTTGGAGTCAGCGAATGTCGGTGCCGTGGATTGCATCGTCCAGCACGCCTACTGGTTCCCACTGGCCAGGCGCGTCCCCAACTCCACGCTGGTCTATGACTGCATGGATCATCATGAGGGCTTCGGCAATGTCGCCCAGGAATTGCTCGACCTTGAAATCGCCTTGATGCGCAGGGCGGACCTGCTGGTGGCGACATCCGACTGGATCGAACAACACGGCAAGCGGGAAAACCGCAACGTGGAGGTGATCCGCAACGCCTGTGAGTTCAGCTTCTTCAGCCAACGTCCAGGCAAGGTCTATCAGGACCCCGCCAACAGAAAGATCATCGGTTATTACGGTGTCATTGCCGAATGGTTCGATCTGGACCTGGTCAGGCAAGTCGCTCGATCGTTCCCGCAACACCTGATCCTGCTGATCGGCAGCGACACCGTCCAGGCAAGGAAATATTTCAAGCGCTGTCCGAACGTGGTCCTGGAGGGCGAAGTCCCGTACGCCTCCCTGCCCTACTATCTGCACGCCATGGACGTGTGCCTGCTTCCATTCAAGGTGATGCCGCTGACCCTCGCCACCAACCCGGTCAAGGTCTATGAGTACCTGAGCGCGGGCAAACCGGTGGTCTCGGTGAAACTGCCGGAGTTAAGCCAGTTCGGCAAACTCGTCTGGGCCGTTGAACAGCCGGATGAGTTTATCTTGGCCATACGCAATGTCCTGGATGCGCTGCCGGAGGCCCGCGCCCTGCGGCAGGCGCGTCAATCATTCGCTCGGGGCCAGACCTGGCGGCATCGGGCCATCCGCCTGCGCCAGGCCATCGAGACATTGCCACTGCCCAAGGTCAGCGTGGTGGTGCTGACCTATAACAACCTCGAACTGACCAAGGCCTGCCTCGACAGCCTGTTGACCCAAAGCCAATACCCCAATCTGGAAATCATCGTCGTTGACAACCACTCCAGCGACCAGACCCCAGCGTATCTCTGCGCCTGGGCCGAAGGGCACCCGGACCGGATCGTCATCCTCAACCCGGACAACAAGGGCTTCGCCGCGGGCAACAACGTGGGTCTCGCGGCAGCCAGTGGTGACTACCTGGTTATCCTGAACAACGACACGATCGTTACCGCTGGCTGGATCAAGGGCTTGATTCGCCATCTACGGGACAACAAGGAAATCGGCATCATCGGCCCGATCACCAACAACATCGGCAATGAAGCCAAGGTCGGCACCCGCTATGACCGGGTAGACGACATGCCCGCCGAAGCCGCGCAAATGACTCGCGCCCGCATGGGCGAATGGTTCGAGATCAATACCCTGGCGTTTTTCTGCGTGATGTTCCCGCGCTCGACCTACGAGCAGATCGGTGGCCTCTGCGAAGAATACGGCCTGGGTTTTTTCGAGGATGACGATTACTGCCGCCGCGTACAGCGTCGCGGCATGCGCGCGGCCTGTGCCGAGGATGTCTTCGTGCACCATCACCTGTCCGCCTCGTTCAACGCCTTGGGGGCCCGGAAAAAGCAGGCACTTTTCGAGAAGAACCGGGCGATCTACGAGAGCAAGTGGGGATCCTGGGTTCCGCATACGTACCGAGACGCCTGAACGTCCTTCGCATGCAACGCTATTTACTTAAGGGAGCAGATGAATGTGTGGCGAGGGAGCTTGCTCCCGCTGGGCTGCGTAGCGGCCCTTAGCCCAGCCACCGCAGCGTGCCAGATTGCTTGCATTCTGCCTTTTGGGGCCGCTGCGCCCGAGGCGTCGGACCGGCCCAGCGGGAGCAAGCTCCCTCGCCACGAATCTTTGGTTTGCCTTAATGAACAGCACTGTCCCTTCAGCCGAGACGATAATTTGCCCAGATACAGCCTGAAATACGCAGTGGTGTTATTGGTTCTACTGGCGAGTGTGGCGGTCGGCGCCTACGGGTTTTCGACGCTTGAAATGGTGTCCATGAACAGCGGCGCCCGGACGATACTGCTGTCCTTGGGAAGCCTGGCTGTCCTCACCGTCTTCACTCGCCGAACACCGTACATCCTCTGCCTGGGTTTACTGGCCTGCTTGTCCATCGTCTGCGCACAGGTGTGGCCGGTGATGGTCGTCGCGTTGTTGGCACTGTCTGCCACTGTGCTCGGCAAGTGGATGCTCAAGCGACACAACACGGCCGACTGGAGCGTCCATCTGCTGGTGGGAGCGGGCACGCTCGGAACCTTCACAGGCTGGGCGGCGTACCTGCCGATCAACTACCCCTGGCTGTACGGCGCGCTGCTGTCGTTGCCACTTCTACTGGGGCGCAAACACGTGATCTCGCTAGGTCACGAACTGCTGGAGCACACCCGGGCTGTCCGCTCGGCGCAAACACCTATCCAGACGGGGCTCGACGTACTGATTTGCGGCTTCGCCTGCCTTTACGTCCTGGTCGCCTTCATGCCCGAGGTCGGCCACGACGCCTTGGCCATGCACCTCTTCATCCCTTCACACATGGCGCAGCGGCATCAGTGGTCGTTCGACGCGAGCACGTACGTGTGGGCGGTCATGCCCATGCTGGCCGACTGGATCTACAGCATCGTCTACCTGCTGGCCGGCGAAACGGCATCACGCTTGACCAATAGCGCATTCACCCTGTTGCTGGCGTGGCAGATCCACAACATGACCCTCTGGGCCGGAGGCTCTGCCACGAGTGCCCGCTGGGCAAGCCTGATCTTTCTCTCGACGCCCCTCGCCTTCGCCGAAAGTAGCAGCCTGCACATCGAGTCGGCGTGGACGGCCTTCATGATGGCCGGGACGCTGGCGATCCTGAAGGTTTCCAGCTTTACACCGGAGCCCAGGGAGCGCTTGTCGCAATTGCTCTTGGCTGGCCTCCTGCTGGGCTTCGCCCTGGCGACCAAAGCCGTGACCTTGAGCGTGCTGCCGGTCCTGTTGGTGGTTCTCTTGTTTCAGTACAAGGCCTGGGCCATCCAAGGGGTCGTCAAGACGCTGCTGCTGGGCGGCGCCGGCCTGATGTTGGCCGGTGCGCCCCCCTACGTCTCGGCCGGGTACCTGACCGGCAATCCGGTATTTCCGTTTTTCAACGCCATTTTCCATTCACCGCTCTGGCCGGACATCAACTTCGAACCGCCGGCCACTTTCGGTACGGGGATGAGCTGGGACACGCTGTACCGGATGGTCTTCAAGTCGCCCGAGTTCATCGAAGGGCGAGTCGGCGCGGCAGGCTTCCAATGGTTGTTGCTGCCGACCGCTGCGGTCGCCGCGCTGTTGAGTGGCAACAGAAAAGCCCTGTGGATCCTGCTGGTCGCCGCCGGCGCGATGTTCGTGACGTTCCACTCAACGGCCTATCTGCGTTACGTGTTCCCCTCCTTCGCCCTCTTCTCGGTGATCCTCGCCCTACCGTTTTCCGACAGCAGGATCTTTCCGCGCAGCCTCGCCATGGTCGCCGGTGCCTTGTTGATCCTGACCAATACCCGTTTCATCCAGGCCGCCACCTACTATGGCGACATCAAGCCCTCCGCGCTGTTGAGCCAGGCCGGTCGGGAGGGCTATCTGCTGGAGCGCCTGCCCCTGCGGAAAATGGTCGACACCGTCAACGCGTTGAACACCGGCCATCAGCCCGTGGCGATCTTCGCGTCGCCTTTGATGGCGGGCTTGCGCGGCGATGCCCTTTACGCCTCCTGGTACAACCTCAAGTGGAAGGGCGAGGTCGACGCGGCGACTTCATCTTCGGAGCTTGCCCGGCGCTTGCGCCAGCGCCAAGTGAATTGGCTGGTGATCGACCTCAAGTCCCTTCCCCAGGCGCGACTGGACCTGCTGCTCAACGTGTCAACCTCCTATGCCCGACTGGGTGACCTGGACCTGCGCAAACTCAACGTCACGCACTACGAGCATCTGCTCAATCCGCAGCTGTCCAGCCTGGACGGCTGGAGCCTGACGACACCTTCGAGCTACGACCCATCGCGCAAAACCCTCACGGTCAACGTCAAGGCCCCGGCGACGCAACGGGTCGAGGTGACGCCGGGGCTGACGTACATCAACAGCGTATCCGCACGCTGCGCAACGACGCCCACCAAGGGAAGAATCCAGGCCAACTGGATGGACGCCCAAGGCGCCTTCATCACGGCCAGCATCGAAACGTTTGATTGCACCACGCAATGGGAGACCCACGAAATGAACGTCATCGCCCCCGCGAATGCCACCTCCGCGATCATTTATGCCTCCGGCCACACCGACACTCCGCTGGAGTTCAAGTCACTCTCATTCAGGCGATAGCGGGCGATCACGATGAATTCAAAAACCGAGCTTTTCACGGATGAACAGCGAGTCGCCGTGGTCATCCCCAGCTATCGGGTCACCGCGCACATCGTCGATGTCATAGACGCCATAGGGCCGGAGGTCTGGCGCATCTACGTCATCGACGATGCCTGCCCGGATGGCTCGGGCGGGCATGTGCTGGCCTCCTGTAACGATCCTCGGGTCAAGGTGCTGCCCCACGACGTCAACAAGGGCGTGGGCGGTGCGGTCATGACCGGCTATCGAGCAGCCCTGGCCGACGGTGCAAGCATCATCGTCAAAATCGACGGGGACGGCCAGATGGACCCGACCCTGATCCCGCTGTTCATCGAACCGATCCTGGCCGGTGAAGCCGACTACACCAAGGGCAACCGTTTTTTCAATCTTGAAGAAGTCCAGTCGATGCCGCGGCTGCGCCTGTTCGGCAACGCCGTATTGTCGCTGATGGCCAAACTGTCGACCGGTTACTGGGACCTGTTCGACCCCACCAACGGCTACACGGCGATTCACCGCGACGTTGCCCGGCTGCTGCCCCTGGACAAGGTCAGCCAACGCTATTTTTTCGAGACCGACATTCTGTTCCGACTGAACACCGTGCGCGCCGTCGTGGTGGATGTTCCGATGGAAGCCCGATACGGCGACGAAGTCAGCCACCTCAAGATCTCGAAAATCATTGGCGAGTTCCTGTTCAAACACCTGCGCAACTTCACCAAGCGCGTGCTCTATAACTACTACTTGCGCGACATGTCCCTGGCTTCGATCGAACTGCCGCTCGGGGTCCTGATGTTCTTGTTCGGCATCTTCTTCGGCAGCTACCACTGGTTCGAATCGGCACAGAATGGCGTCGCGACGCCAGCCGGAACCGTGATGCTCAGCGCACTGCCCATGCTCATGGGGTTGCAATTGATCATGGCGTTCCTTGGTTATGACATCGCCTCGGTGCCCAACAGGCCCAGGCACTCCAGGCGCAGTAAAGCAACGTCGTTACGGGAAGAAAACTCATCAAAGCATTAAGGGATTTTTTATCGGACCCGTCGCTCAAGGCGTTGGACGTCGATGGCATCGAGCGCCTCGAACTTCACGACAAAGTGCTCGGGCGCAAACGGATGCTGCGGGAAGTCTTCGTGGAGTTCCACCACGCGTTCCATCGCCTGGCAGCGCGCTACTTCACAGCGCAAGGCCTTGAAGTGGAGCTGGGGGCCGGCATCGCGCCCATGCGCAACTCATACCCGCAAGTGCTGGCGACTGACATTGTCTGCACCGAGCGACTGGACATGGCGCTCGATGCCGAAGCAATGAACCTGGGCGATCGTTCGGTCCGGGCATTTTATGGCCAGAACTGTTTTCACCACTTTCCTCACCCGGATCGTTTTTTCAAAGAGCTGGAAAGAACCCTCAAGGTGGGTGGCGGCGCCATTTTGATCGAGCCGTTCCACGGCCCGTTTGCGGCGTTTCTCTATAGGCGCTTGTTCAAATCCGAAGGGTTCGACATGCAATTCCCCTCCTGGGAAACGCCCTCGACCGGCCCCATGAACGGTGCCAACCAGGCCCTCAGCTACATCGTCTTCGTGCGCGACAGGGAGGCGTTCGAGCGCAATCACCCCGGCCTGAAAATCGTCCATCAGGAGATCTGCGGCAACTATCTGCGCTACTTGATTTCCGGCGGCCTGAACTTTCGCCAGTTGTTGCCTGATGCGCTGATCCCCGTGCTCAAAGTCACCGAAAAATTGCTGCATCCGTTGCGGCGGGTATTGGCGCTGCATCACATCGTGGTGCTCAGGAGGACGTCTTGACCTTCATCCGATACGGCGCCATCCAGCTCATGGCCTATACGTTGGACATGGGTGCCTTTTTGCTGTTGATCACGTTTTTCGAGGGGCACCCCGTCCTGGCCAACATCGCCGGCAAAGTCACCGCCGGTGTGTTCGCATTTTTCCTGCATCGACACTTCACGTTCCAATCGACCCACGGCAGCGGCAAGGCCCAAGCGGTGCGCTATTTTTCATTGCTCGCCATCAACATCCCAGTCGCTTCGGCACTGTTCAGCGTGGGCCTGTATTTCGTCGACAGCCCTGCCCCGGTGAAATTGATCTGCGACGTGGTCTGCGTAGCCTTGACCTACTGGATCAGCAAACTGTTCGTGTTTCACTCCAACACGCCCCCGCCCGCTCCCGCTGACCGCGCGGAGGGTGCTTGATGAAACTGGTGATTACCGGCGCGACCGGCTACATCGGACAACGTTTGGCCGCCCTCGCGGCAGCCAGCGGACACGAGGTCATTTGCGCCACGCGCCAGCCATGCCCCGCCCGTTACACCTGGCTTCCCTATGACCTGCGGGGCCCGGCCCCCGATTTCCCCGTTGGCACCCAGGCGTTGATCCATTTGGCGGCCGATACCTCCAACACTGCCCACCGCGACGCGGACGACGAAGTCAGGGCAGCCCAGGCGCTGATCGAACGCGCCCGCCAAGGCTCGGCCAAGTTCATCTTCATCTCCAGCCAAACCGCCGAAGCCACGGCCCCGAGCGTTTATGGCAGGACCAAGTGGCGTATCGAACAACAAGTGCTCGCCGCTGGCGGCGCCGTGATCCGTCCCGGCCAAGTGTATGGCGGTCCCGAGCGCGGGCTCTTTGGCCTGTTGTCCGGGATGGTCCGGCGAAGCCCGTTCATTCCGATCCTCGTGCCTGCGCCTTGCGTGCAACCCATCCATGTCGATGACCTCGCGGCCTCGATACTGGCGGTTGTCGAGCGGGACGACATGCGTGCCGAAATCCTCAACCTGGGCGCCGTGCAGCCCATCGCGTTTGGCCGTTTCCTCATGTCGATCGCGACGCACCGGGCCCGTACCACTCGCCTGCCGATCCCGGTGCCCGTGGTATTGCTCAGGCTATTGCGTCGCTCACTCGGCCAGTCGTTGAGTACGAAAGTGGGCCTGGAGCGAATGTTTTCCCTCATCCAACTGCCGCCCATGGACAGCGAGCGCTCCCTGCAAAGAATCGGCATCGCGCTGCGCCCCCTTGCCTACGGCATGCATCGTTCCGGCCATGGTCAACGTCGAGGTCTTCTCCAGGAAGCTGCGGTTGTCTTGAGCTACCTGCTCAAACACCCGCCACAGAAAAGCCTGGTCCGCCGCTATGCGCGGGCACTGGAGCGAGCCGGCAAGCGGCATCCTGTCCTCCAATCGCGCCTGCTGACGCGCTGGCCAATATTGCTCGCGCTTCTGGACAACTCCGGCGTCCTGCTCAAGCCTGATGGCCGGGAGCTGGCCTGGCGCCTGCACGTTGCACTGGGTATCGCCGAAGCCAGCCGCCAGGGTGCACTCGCGTTTCTCGGCGACCAGCAGCCGCGAAGCCTGGTCGCCACGGTGGTTGCGCTGGGACTGACCGCACTCAAGGCGCTGGTATGGAAGCTGGCGGCGTTGGCGTGCCGTCCCTTTGCCCGCCAACTGATGCTTGAAAGGGAAACCCCGCGTGGCGCCTGAATTCGACGTCATCATTGTCGGCAGCGGTCCGGCGGGGACTTCGGCTGCCTATCCGCTGGTCAAGGCGGGCCTGAAAGTCCTCATGGTCGATGCCCAGGCCGATACGGGGTCAGCGGCGCTGCCAAGCCGTCCGTTTCTCGACGCCAGGGCCAACGACGAGCACCAGTGGAAATGGCTGATCGGCGAGAACTTTCACGCCTTGAACCAGCTGGACGCGGTATCGCCCAAGCTGAAGACGCCGACCCATGCCCATGTCTTCGAAGGGTTCAGCGCCAGCAATCACATCGAGACCGACGACTTCATCGGCATCGGCTCGCTGGCCACCGGCGGCCTGTCCAATGCCTGGGGCTGCGGCGTGGCAGCACTCGGGGCCAACGAGTTCGCCGGGCTGCCCATCGATTATTCGCAGATGCAGGCATCCTACGAAACGGTCGCCCGCCGAATCGGTATCAGCGGTCGGATCGTCGATGACCTGTCGAGCTATTTCGGCCTCGATGAATGGTCGCAACCGCCCCTGCCGCTGGACACCTTGCATCAACGCCTGCTCGACCAGTACACCCGCCGCCACGCGGCATTTCACGAGCACGGGTTTCGCCTGGGCCGCTCCAGGGTTGCCGTCCTGAGCCAGCCCATGGACGAGCGCAAGGCCTGCGATCTATCTGGAAACTGCTTGTGGGGCTGCCACAACCAGGCCTTGTACAGCGCGTCGCAAGAATTGAAGAAACTCAAGCAATACCCCGGCTTCCAGCACGTCCAGGATTTTCTGGTGGAGGACTTGCTGGAACAGGAGGGTTCATGGGCAATCATCGATCGTCGTTCAGCCCGTCGCTTGCGCGCTACGCGCCTGCTGTTGGCGGCCGGCACCCTGGCCTCGACCAGGCTCGCCCTCAAGGCCCTGAACCATCGCGACTCGATACCGCTGCTGTCATCGCCGACGGCGGCGTTCCTGCTGTGGCTGCCAAAAATGCTCGGCACCCCCAGGACCTCGACATTTGGCCTGGGCCAGCTATCGTTCGCCCTGCAGCTATCGTCCAGCACCACCGCGTTCGGCTCGACGTTCAGTACCACAGGCTTACCCATGAGCGAGTTCGTCAGCCGGATCCCCCTGAGCAAGCGCTACAGCATCGAACTGCTGAGGAACCTGCTGAGCGCTTGCGTCGTCGGAAATATTTTCCTTCCCGGGCAGTTGTCCAACAACACAGCGGTCTTGCGTGCCGATGGTTCGTTGCACATCCACGGCCAGGTACATCCCGAGCTACCCGGACTCATGAAGGCTGCCGAGGCGAAGTTGCGCCGGTTCTATTGGACGTTGGGCGCGCTGTTGATGCCCATGAGTTTCACCGTCGGCCGTCCCGGGGCGGATATCCATTACGCGGGAACCCTACCGATGCGCTCGATGCCGAAGATCGGGCAGACCGATCGCCTGGGCGAAATCGCAGGCCTTGGCGGCGTGCACATTGTCGACGGCGCGTGCCTGCCCAGCCTGACCGAAAAATCCCACACGCTGACACTCATGGCCAATGCGGACCGGATAGCCCGCTCACTTGCCACCACGATAGGAAATCAGAAGGCATGACCCACAAGGTACTCTGCATCGTCGGCACGCGCCCGGAGGCGATCAAGATGGCCCCCGTGATCAAGGCGCTCCAGGCCGAAAACAATATTGAATGCCGGGTGCTCGCGACCGCCCAGCACCGACGTCTGCTGGACCAGATCCTGGAGGGCTTCGCGATCACAACCGACCTGGACCTGGACATCATGCGTCCCGACCAGTCGTTGGCCACACTGACCTCACGCTTGACGCTTGAACTCGACGGCGTACTGCAATCGGAGAAACCGGATGTCGTACTGGCTCAGGGCGACACGACCACGGTCATGTGTGCAGCATTGACGTGTTTCTATCGGCGGATTCCCTTTGGCCACGTCGAAGCCGGCCTGCGGACCGGCGACCTCTGCAACCCGTTTCCCGAAGAAGCCAATCGAGTGATCGCCAGCAAGCTGACCCGCTGGCATTTCGCGCCCACCCAGCGCGCCGTGGACAACCTGTTGGGCGAAGGGGTCGCCAACAGCGATATCAGCCTGACCGGCAATACCGTGATCGACGCCTTGCTGATGACCGCCGAACAGGACTCAGCCTTGGCTGCCCCGCTGGATGCCAGCAAACGCCTGGTGCTGGTGACCGCCCATCGACGGGAGAACTTCGGCGAACCGTTCCGCAATATCTGCCAGGCCCTCAAGCGACTGGCCGAACGAAACCCAGGCATCCAGATTCTCTATCCCGTCCATCCCAACCCGAACGTCAAGGATGTCGCGCATCGCCTGCTCGGCCAAACCCCAAATATTCTTCTCTGCGCGCCGCTGGATTACGCGGCGTTTATCGCGGCGATGAAACGCTCATACCTGATCATCAGTGACTCCGGCGGGGTGCAGGAAGAAGCGCCAGCCCTGGGCAAACCCGTGCTGGTGTTGCGGGAGGAAACCGAACGCCCGGAGGCGGTCGAGCTCGGCGTGGTCAGGCTGGTCGGTGCCAACCCGGACACCATCGTCGAACAGGCCCAGCGCCTGCTCGATGACCCGCAGGCTTACCGAGCCATGGCCCGCGGGGTATCGCCCTATGGCGATGGCAAGGCCGCAGCCCGCATCGTCGAAGTCTTGAAGCGGTACTTCCAGTCATGCGCATGATCTATCTGTCCCCGGTGCCGTGGGCCAGCTTCAGCCAACGCCCTCATCACTTCGTCAACTGGTATCACCACCAGACCGGGGCGCCGGTGCTCTGGATCGATCCGTATCCGACGCGCTTACCTGCATTCAATGATTTCAGGCGCAAGGCGCCTGTTGCCCAGCCGCAAAATGTCAGCGTTCCCTCCTGGCTGCAGGTCTGCAAACCCCGAAGCCTACCCATCGAGCCGCTCTGGGGCTCGGCAATGGTCCTGAAGCAGCTCTGGCGCAACACGTTCCAGGAGGCCAGCGCATTCTCCGCAGAAGGCTCCTGCAGGGTGTGCGTCGGAAAACCTTCCGAACTGGCCTTGCAACTGCTGGCGCTCATCCCCGCAAGCCATGCCATCTACGATGCCATGGATGATTTCCCGGCCTTTTACCAGGGCCGGTCGCGCAAGTCCATGGAGCGTCGCCAGGCACAGCTCATCCAACAAGTAGACAAAGTACTGGCCTCCTCCAGGCCGCTTTACGACAAGCTCCGGGGCATGACCGACCAGATAGAGCTGGCCCTCAACGCCTGCGACGTGCAGGGGCTGGCGCCTGTCGATAGCCTCGACCTGGGCGCCAAACAACAAGTGCTCGGCTACGTCGGCACGCTGGGTCGCTGGTTCGATTGGGACTTGGTCATCGCGCTGGCGCAGGCTAATCCCGGCAACCAGATCCGGCTGATCGGCCCTCTTTTCACTGCGGTGCCTCGCCTATTGCCAGCCAATATCGAGTTGCTTCCCGAGTGCTCCCATGCCAGCGCGATCGCGGCCATGGCGACGTTTTCGGTTGGGCTGATCCCTTTCAAGCTCAACCGCCTCACCGCCTCGGTCGACCCTGTCAAATACTACGAATACCGCGCCCTCGGCCTGCCGGTCATCTCTACCCGCTTCGGTGAAATGGCCCTGCGCGATCGGGAGCCGGGGGTCTGGATCGTCGATGACGACGCTGATTTGCGTAAGGTCGCCGTCGAAGCGCTTGGCAGTCGAAGTGATCACTCGGCTGTTGAGCAGTTTCGTGAAGCCCATCGTTGGGCCCAGCGTTTTTCTGCGGTAAACCTCACGCAATCCTCCCTGGAAAAACCAAAGATGTCGTAGCTCATCCGGCGGCGATAAACCCCCGCTGCAAATCCTCGATCAATACCCCGACGTCCTCCAACCCGACATGCAACCGGACCACCGGATTCAACGCCCGGTCCTCGGTACTGTTCCGATCCTGGGTGTCAGCAACCGTCACCAGGCTCTCGAACCCGCCCCAGGACGCCCCCAACCCGAACACCTGCAAAGCGTCGATGAAGCGTTCCAGGTAAGCGTCGTCCTTCTCGCGAAGCTCGAAGGACAGCAACCCGTTGCTGCCCTTGAAATCCCGTTGCCACAACCTGTGACCGGGATGCTCGGGCAGTGCCGGATGGAAGACCCGCTTGACCTGCGGTTGCGCCTGCAACCAACGGGCGATCTCCAGTGCCTGGCGCTCATGCGTCTCCAGGCGTGGAGCCAGGGTACGGGCGCCGCGCAGGACCAGGTAAGCGTCATCCGGGCTGACGGTATTGCCGAAGGTGTCACTCATGGCCGCGAGTACCGGCCACGCCTCCTGCCGTGTGCAAACGCTGCCCATCACCACGTCGCTATGGCCGCCCAGGTATTTGGTCAGGGCCATGATCGAGATGTCGGCGCCCAACGCCAGTGGCCGGTACAGCACGCCCGAGCCCCAGGTGTTGTCCACGGCCAGCAAGATGCCGCGGGATTTGCAGAGTGCGGCGATGGCTGGCAAGTCGCATAGCTCGTACAACAGTGAGCCGGGCACTTCGGTGTAGACCATCTTGGTGTTGGCTCGCAGCCGTCCGGGCAGGTCGCAGCCATCGGGAGCGAAGTACTCGACCGCTACGCCGAAGGCTTCGAGGAAATCCCGTGCCACGCGCCGTACCGGGGCATAGACCGCATCGGTGATCAGCACATGATCCCCAGGTCGCAGGTAGGCCAGGAAGGTTTGCGCCACGGCGGCCAACCCGGTGCCAAACAGCCGGGCGCGGTAGCCTCCCTCCAACTCAGTGACCAAGTCTTCCAGCGCGAAGGCCGTCGGATTGCCGCGGGCGCCATACGTCAGGACTCGCTCGCTGTCACGCCGGGAACGGGCGTCACGCATCTGTGCCAGGTTGTCGAACAGCACCGTGCTCAAGCGGCTGACGGGTACGTTGACGGTTCTCGCACCGCTGCCCTTTTCGGTGCGTGCGCCATGGATCAGACGGGTGCGGAGTCGCTCGCCCACAGCGCCTTGAACCGGTTCGTGCAACGGCTTGAGGCTGGCGATTTCCTCGGCGTTCATTTGCGCCAGCAAGCCGATCTCCCAAGCCAGGTATTGGCGCGCCGCATCCTTGTTGCCCGCGTGACGGTCATGGGTGAAGAACAGAAAATCGATGCACTGGGCATCCGGCAGCGTGTCCACGCCTTCTCCCAGCGCCAGGCCCACCGCACGCCAGGCATCAGGACCGCCCTCCAGCAAGCGGACTTCAGCTTGCGGTAGCTCGAGTGCCGCCAAGGCCGCCAGGCGAGGGTCATCAGCCACCAACACCAGTGGCCGCTGCTCCCCCCCCGCCAGCGCACGCGACAGTAATGGCCGGATCGACCAGCGCGCCCCGGCAATATGCCCGTGGCGATACGCCCGACTCGAACGCAGGTCGATCAAGGCCACCGCGTCATCCTTCAGGGCATCGGCCAAGGCCTGCACGCTGATCAGCGGCAGCCTTTCAGGCGTGACGATAGCTGGAGCCGGCAAAACCAAGCCACTACTCAACCCATCTGATAGGACAAAAGCCTGGTGCCCCAGTTGCCGCAGCCAACTGGCGATGATCGGTGCACGCACGCCGTCGTTGTCGAACAGCACCACGCGCGCCTGGCGCACCCCCACATACAGATCGGTGGATTGGATCAACTGCCCGCCCGGTGTGTGTTGCGCACCCGGCAGCGTGCCGGCGGCAAACTCCTCGGCGGTGCGCACATCGCAGAGGAAAAGGCTGCGCCCGGCATCCGCTGTCCACTGCTCGACCTGGGCAGCCCCGACGACAGGCACTCCAGCCCGCGCGGCCAGTCGTGCCGCCGCCAAGCGCTGGCCTGGCAACGCGCTGCGTGACACCTCATCGGCATATCGACGCTCGCTGCCGTGTTCCAGCTGGAGATTTGCCAGGTCCCAGCCTTGCGTACCGTTCTCCAGGGCATAGACCGGGTTTTTCAAACCCAGGTCGATCAGCGTCTGGGCACCGATGATGCTGCGGGTCCGACCGGCGCAATTGACCACGATGGGGGTTTGCTCGTCCGGTACCAAGTCGTGCACGCGATAGCCCAATTCACCATTCGGGCAACAGATCGAACCGGGAATGGTCATCTTGCGATACTCCTCCAGCGGTCGGCCGTCGAGGATCACCAGCGGTTCACCCTCGGCTTGCCATTGCGCCAGTTGACGGGCAGTGACGTGAGGGGTGTGACGCACCGCCTCCACCTGCTCGCCAAACGCCTTGGAGGGCACATGCACACCGGCGAACAGCTGATAGCCCGCAGCCTGCCAACCTTCGGCGCCGCCCTCCAGGATGTGCACATTCACGTAATCCAAAGCCCGCAGGCGTTGCGCCGCGCGCGCTGCGAGGTCTGTGCCATCCTGGTCGTGAATCACCAACCGGACCTTGGGGTTGGGTGCCAGCCGCCGAGCGTCCAGCTCCAGGCGGCTATAGGGCAGGTTCACCGCGAAAAACAGATGGGCTTCGCCATACTGGCCGTGCTCGCGCACATCAAACAGGGCGATTTCCTGCCCGTCGAACAGCCACTGCTGCAGTTGCTGGGGGGTTACGATCTGGCTCATGGGGGTCCCGTCGGAAGAAATGGAATGACTGAATTCAAGGGGCGTCAGTGGGCATAGGCCTTGATCGACGGTGCCATTTGCGAGGCGTTGTAATTGAGGATGCGCCCGTCGGCCTCGACGCCGTAGCGGCCGTTGAGCGATTCCAGCGGCAAGCCATAGAGATGGAAATGCAGGGTCGGTTGCTCCCCGGCCACGCGGATTCCATGCACGTCCTCACCCAGGAACGCGATGGACGTCCCCGGCTGCACGACGACTTCCTTTTCCAAGTGCAACGTGGTGTAGCCCGGCTCGCGCCCTTCGTCATCACGTCGATAGACGTAGTTGATTTCCTGGCCTTCGACGGCACTGATGATCGCCCACGTCTCATGGTTGTGAGGGATCGTGCTTTTGCCGGGCAACAGCGAGTTCAGGTAGAGGGTCGGGGTGTCGCCGTCGTCATTGAGGCGATAGCGGAACGCAGTGCTGCCCTGCCCCGGGACCGGCGCGGGGAAGGCCTCGAAGTTGAACAGGTCGCGGCGCTCGGCCAGGCCTTCCAGGAGCACGACGATGTCCTCCAAGGCCGCGCGATCCACACCGCGCTGGTGGATGACGCGCACTTTCTGCAGGAAGTCTTCGATGACGTCGGGACGCTTGAAAATACTCATGGGGCGGGCTCCTTGTTTAACGGAAAGTCAGACGGACAGGCTGTAGCGGCTCAGGTTGGTCAGCAGATAAGGATCAGCGCCGATGGGCGGTCGCCGCCCTGGGTCACCCAAGGCATGGCGCAAAAACTCCCGAGTGCGCTCGCTGGTAGGCCGCTGGAAAATCCGGGCGGCGCTGCCGTGCTCGACGATCACGCCGTTCTCGGTGAAATAGACGACGTCGCTGATCTCCTCGGCGAAGCGCATCTCGTGGGTCACCAACACGCAAGTCATGCCCTCTTCCGTCAGCTCGCGGATCACCGCCAGTACCTCACCGACGGTTTCCGGATCCAGGGCCGAGGTCACTTCATCGAACAGAATCAGCTCCGGACGCATCGCCAGTGCACGGGCGATCGCCACCCGTTGTTGCTGGCCGCCGGAGAGCTGCCCCGGGTAGGCATCGGCCTTGTGTTCCATGCGCACCTTGGCGAGCAAGGCACGGGCGTCCTTCTCGGCGTCGGCCCGGTGGCGGCCCAGCACCTTGCGCGGCGCGATCACCAGGTTCTCCAGCACCGACAGATGCGGGAACAGGTTGTACTGCTGGAACACGAACCCCACGCGCTTGCGCAGCTCGATGCGCTGGGCCTCATGGGCCAGGGTGTGGACCTCGGTGGCGCCGACGCGAATGCTGCCCTTTTGAGGCTGCAACAGGCCGGTGATGCACCGCAGGATGGTCGACTTGCCCGAGCCCGACGGGCCGATGATCGACACGGCCTCGCCACGGCGCACGTCCAGGTCAATGCCCTTGAGCACCGGGTTGCCGCCGAACGAAAGGTGCAGGTCGCGCAGGCTGACCAGGGGTTCTGCGACGGTTTCAGTCGAAGGCATAACGTCGCTCCAAGTATTGGGTGAGGCGGGAAATCGGGTAGCAATAGGCAAAGAACAGCACCAGCAGGCTCAGGTAGATCACCACGGTGAAGCCGGTCTGGTTCACGGTGTTGCTGGCGATCTGCGCGGTGTCGATCACGTCGTGCACACCCACCAGGGAGGCCAGCGCAGTGCCCATGGTGATCACTGCGTAGAGGTTCATCCACGGCGGCAACATGCGCTTGAAGCACTGCGGCAGGATGATCGAGCGGAAAATCTGCCCACGGCTGAATGCCAGGGACCGTGCCGCCTCCCATTGGGTGCTGGGGGTCGAGGCGATGGCGCCACGGAAGATTTCCGCGACATTGGCGCTGGCTGGCAAGGCCAGGCCGAGGGTGACCTTGACCCAGTCGGGAAACGCGACATAGGTGCTGCCGATACGAATCTCGAACGGGAACACATAGGTGGTGAAATAGATCAGCACCAGCCAGGGCGCGTTGCGGAAGACCTGCACCCAGAGCCGCGCCGGCCAGCGCAGCAGGCGCAGGGGCGACAGGACCATGGCACCGACCAGCAGCCCCGCCACGGAGCCCGACCCGATGGCCAGCAGGCTGATCAGAATGTTCTGGCCGAACCCGGCGGCCAAGGCGGGAGACCACTGCAGCAACGCCTTGAGCACCGGACTGTGCTGCGCGAAGTACACCAGCCCGCACAGCGCGCCCATCCCCAGCAGCAACTTGCCGATATGGCGACGCGGCCAGGCGCGGGGCAAAACGACGGAAGAATCAATGGCCATAGCCGGGCATCCTCAGGCGCGCTTCGAGCCAGCGCCCGACGCAATTGACGGTGAAACTCAGCAGGCCGAAAAAACCCAGGATCAGGATCATCAGTTCCAGCACGTTATCGCTCTGGGTCCAGATCATGATCGCCGCGTAGGTGATGTCACCCACGGCAATGGCCGAGGCCACGGCAGTCATCTTCACCAGGTCGATCAGGTTATTGATCAGCGCCGGCAAGGCGAAACGCAGGGCCAGTGGCAGTTGCACGCTCCACAACAATTGGCGGTTGTTGAACGCCAGCGAACTGGCCGCCTCCATCGTCACCGTGGGCACGGCTTCGATGCCGGCCCGCAGTGCCTCGGCGTGGAACGCGCCCTTGTGCAGCGAGATGACGATCACTACCCAGGCAAAAGGTGTCAGCGGGTTGGCCGCGCCGACGGCTTGGGTCAGCAGCATGTTCAGCACGAGGAACGCGCAATACAGTTGCACCAAGGTCGGCGTATTGCGGGTCACTTCGACAAACACCCGGGCAGGTCCTGCCAGCCAGGGCTCGCCAGAGGTCAACATGGCCGCCAGGCCGACGCCCGCCAGCAAGCTGCCGACGATGGTCAGCAGGCACAGCAGCAGCGTGGTCAACGCGCCCTGCTCCAACGTGCCGCGCTGATAGGCATCAACCAGGAAGTTGTAGTTGAGGCCAAACCCGGCGCTCCAATGAACGAACGCCTCCAGCCAATGAGTCATGGGCGATTACCTTGAGCGTCGGGATGGGTCGAGAGAGACGCAGGCACGACGATCTCAGGCGCCGTTGGCCTGGAACTGTTTCTGCAACTCCACCAAGGCCGGTGACGCCGGGGTGATGCGATGACGGGTCTGGGCCTCGATCAGCCAGCCGCTGCGGTGCAACTGCTGGATGATCGGGTCGAGCCTGGCCTGGGTATCGCTTTCACCTTTGCGCGTCCAGACCACCGAGGGTGCCGGGTTCAGCTCCGGACTCAGGGCGCGGTAGCCCTGCCATTCGGGGTTCTCGGCAACCAACGGATTGATCAGCGTGGCGTCATGCACCGCGGCGACGCAGTTGTTGCCCCGCAGTGCCAGGAGCGATTCCGAAGAACTCTTGAAGGCCTTGATCTCGACGCCCAGCTCGGTGAGCGGCTTGATGTAGCTGCTGCCCTGGGAGGTGCATACCGGTTGATTCTTCAAGTCTTCCCAGCGGCTGATCTTGCTGTCCTTGAGCACTGCCGCAGTGCCGCCGACGCGGTAGAACGGCGTGGGCACGAAGCCGAGGATTTCACCGCGCTCGGCGGTCCATTCCATGTTGGCGATCAGCAGGTCGACCTTGCCCTGCTGCAAGAACTGGACGCGGTTGGCGGGCAGTACCGGCACCAACTGCACCTCGGCGCCGAGTTGCCGACCCAGTTCCTGGGCGAGATCGACGTTGAAGCCGCGAGGTTTCTGGGTAGCGGGATCGATACCGCCGAACGGGCCACCGGACAACAACACGCCCACCACCAACGCGTGGCGTTGCTCGATCTTGTCCAGCGTGGCATCGGCATGGGCGAGGTGGACGGTCGACAACGAGACCAGGGCGCCCAGCAGGACAGGCAACAAGCGTTTTACGGATGAGCGCTCACGTGACATGGAATTCCCCTCATGGATGGCCGGCGTCCCCCGGCCTGATGAGTGGGCATCCTAGGTAGCGCCCGGAGCCAACGGAAATTCAAATATCTAATATCGTTATAACTCGTCAGGTTTGGTCTCCAAACGAAAAACGCATAACCACGATTCCATGGGGCCGCAGAGCATATCGAGCGAGAGCAGCCCACCAAACACATAAAAGTCTGTAATGTTTAGGTTTTCAGCCTTGATATGAAGCGGTGACCATGTCGACCTTGGATCTCGAATTACTGCGCACCTTCATTGCCGTGGTCGATCACCACAGCTTTGCCGAAGCAGGCGCCCAACTGGCCCGTACGCAATCGTCGGTGACCCAGCACATGCAACGCCTGGAACAGCAGGTCGGGGTCACGCTGTTCGAAAAACGCGGCAGGCACAAGCAGCTCACCGAAGCGGGCCAGCAATTGCTACGGCACGCACGACAAATGCTTTCGCTCAACGACGATGCGCTCAATTCCCTGCGTGAAAGCAGCCTGAGCGGCGTGTTGCGCATCGGCTCGCCCCACGACATCGCCGACACCATCCTGCCGCCGATTCTCAGCCACATCGCCCGCTCGGCTCCGCGCCTGCGCCTTGAAATCGACGTTGGGCGCAGCCCGTTCCTGATGGATGACCTGCACCGGGGCAAGGTCGACATGATCATCTCGACACGCCAGGACCCGAACCTGGAAGGCTTCGCGTTGCGCACCTCGCCGGTGTGGTGGATCTGTTCGGCGCAGTACCTCCACAATCCCGGCGAACCCCTTCCGCTGATCCTGGTGGATGAGCCGAGCATCTATCGGCGCTATGCCCTGGAAGCGCTCGAACGCGCGAATATCCCATGGCGCCAGGCCTACCTGGCCTCGAACCTGATCGGCATCAAGGCGGCCACCCGCGCCGGCCTGGGCGTCACGCCCCGCAGCATGGAAATGCTCGGCCCGGACATGCGCGTGCTGGGTGAGAACGATGGTTTGCCACGGCTGCCGGATGTGACCTATCACTTGTGGATCCGGCCCAATACCGTCAACCCGCTGGTGCGCCGGGCCTATGACCTGATCAGGAACAATCAAGGGCATTGAGACGACGCTCGTCATTGCCCGAAATTGCTCCCGACAGTCAATACGCGAAGCCCTGCCCCAGCTCACTTTCCATCCATTCCAGGAAACGCCGGACGCGAGGGAAACTCGAGTGCGCCTTGGGAAACACCAGGTGGTGGGCAGCCACGGGGGCGCTGAGCGCTTCTGGCGCCACCTCGACCAGGCTGCCGGCCGCCAGGTATTTCTTCGCCAGCAACGTGCTTTCCAAGGCAAACCCCAACCCATGGCTGGCTGCTTCCAGCGACATGTATGACCGGTCGAAGCTCAAGGCGTAAGGTTTCTCCGGGCGCGCCAGGCCATGTTGAGCGAACCATTGCGGCCATTTGAGTAAGGTGGCTTCGGAAAGCACCAGGTCGCAATCCAACAGGTCGGACGCGCTGCGGATCGGGCATTGCGCGAGCAGTTTCGGCGAAGCGAGCACCGCGAAGGTTTCGTTCTGCACGGTGCGGACTTCGTAACTGGGCCAGTTTGCAGTGCCGTGGCGGATATCCACGTCGATCTTGTCTCGACTGAAATGCAGCGATTCATAGGAACACGACAGATTGATCTGAATATCCGGGTTGGACGCTCGAAAAGCCTCCAGTCTCGGCATCAACCACAACAACCCGAAGCTGGGCGCCGAGTGCAGGCGCAAACAGTCCAGGCTCACGTCGCTGGCCGCGCGCTCGGTGGCGACCGCCAGGCTATGGAGCACCCCAGAGACTTCCTTGAGGTATTGCTCGCCCACCGGCGTCAGCGTTACCCCTCGAGCGGCGCGGACGAACAATTGCCGGCCAATCATGGCTTCGAGTTTCGCCAGTTGATGACTGACCGCAGAGGGCGTCAGGTCCAACACTTCCGCAGCCCTGGCGACGTTGCTGAACCGGGCCGTTTGCTCAAAAGCCTGAATTGCTTTCAGCGGTGGAAGAATCAAGGGGGCATCGGTGTCGGTACGCATGGCAGATCACTCGACAATAGTTCTAATGATTGTTGAGCTTCGCCGTGAAAGCTTCCATCCGCAAGCAACCGAGTGCTGAATTTTTTTCAGCGCTGAATGATTTTTACGGCATTGCTCAGCCGGGAGGCAAAGCAGAAGCTGAGTCATCGGTTTTTTCCAAATCGACCCAATAAAAACAATCCGAGGTATCCCTCCATGCTTCTGCAAGGCAAAGTCGCGATCATTACCGGCGCCGCATCCGCCCGTGGCATTGGCCGCGCCACCGCTACGACGTTCGCCCAACACGGCGCCCGCGTCGTGATTCTCGACCTGGATGAATCTGCCGCACGCGATGCCGCCAGCGCCCTGGGCGAAGGCCATCTCGGCCTTGCGGCCAACGTTGCCGATGAATCGCAGGTCCAACGGGCCGTCGCCCAGGTCGTCGAACATTTCGGCCGAATCGACATCCTCGTCAACAACGCCGGCATCACCCAACCCCTCAAGACCCTCGATATCCGCCCATCGGACTACGACAAGGTGCTGGACGTCAGCCTGCGCGGCACCCTGCTCATGTCGCAGGCGGTGATCCCGCTGATGCGCGAACAGCAAGGCGGCAGCATCGTCTGCATGTCTTCGGTGTCGGCCCAACGTGGCGGCGGCATCTTTGGTGGGCCGCATTACAGCGCCGCCAAGGCCGGCGTATTGGGCCTGGCCAAGGCAATGGCGCGCGAGTTGGGCCCGGACAAGGTGCGGGTCAACTCCATTACCCCGGGCTTGATCCACACCGACATCACCGGCGGCCTCATGCAGGATGAGCGTCGGCACGCGATCATCGACGGCATTCCGTTGGGTCGCCTGGGTGCGGCGCAGGATGTCGCCAACGCCGCCCTGTTCCTGGCCAGCGATTTATCGTCTTACCTGACAGGCATCACCTTGGATGTGAACGGCGGCATGCTGATTCACTGATGCATCTGGGCGGGCCATCGCGGCCCGTGCGGTTCTGGATCGAAGACCCCAGCCGGGCTGTTTGCCTGGCGGTCAATAAAAACAAGAGATCAGGCCATCATGACTACTTTGTCGCTCGAAGCGGTTTCGACCGTGCGTTCCAATGCCTACCGGAAAACGGCCTGGCGGCTGATGCCTTTCCTGATGCTGTGCTATTTGTGCGCCTATCTGGATCGGGTCAACGTCGGTTTCGCCAAGCTGCAAATGATGAACGACCTGGCGCTCAGCGAAACCGTCTACGGGCTCGGCGCGGGCATGTTTTTCATCGGCTATTTCCTCTGCGAAGTCCCCAGCAACGTCATCTTGCACAAGGTCGGCGCTCGCGTCTGGATCGCGCGGATCATGATCACCTGGGGCATCATTTCCGCGCTGTTCGCCTTCGTCGAAACTGCCTGGCAGTTCTATGCCCTGCGTTTTTTGCTCGGGGTCGCCGAAGCAGGACTGGCCCCCGGATTGCTGCTTTATCTCACCTACTGGTTCCCGTCCTATCGGCGTGCGCGCATGACCGTGCTCTGGTTCATCGCCATCCCCTTGTCGGGCATGGTGGGCGGCCCGCTCTCCGGCTGGATCATGAACCATTTCGCCGGCGTGCACGGCTGGGCCGGATGGCAGTGGATGTTCGTGCTCGAAGCCATTCCCACCGTTGTCGTCGGGCTGCTGGTGCTGAGTTATCTCAAGGACGGCGTGCATCAGGCCCATTGGCTGGACGATGAAGAGAAGGCCCTGGTCAGCCGTGAACTGGCCGAGGACAACCAGCAGAAGGTCACCCATGCCTCGGTGGGCGAGTTCGTCCGTGACCGCCGCCTGTGGCTGCTGGCCGGGATTTATTTCTGCGTGGTCATGGGCCAGTACGCCATCACCTTCTGGCTGCCGACACTGGTGCGCAACGCCGGGGTTTCCGATCCGCTGCACATCGGTTTCCTGACCAGCCTGCCCTACCTCTGCGCCATCGCAGCCATGTTGTTGATCGGCCGCAGCGGCGACAAGCATCGCGAGCGGCGCTGGCACCTGATCGCACCGATGATCGCCGGTGCCATCGGACTGACGCTCGCCGCGCTGCTGGGGGGCAACATCCTGCTGTCCATCCTGAGCCTGTGCCTGGCGGCGTCCGGCATCCTCTCTGCGTCCTCGATGTTCTGGATGCTGCCCACGACCTTGCTCGGCGGGGTATCCGCCGCCGCAGGCATCGCGGCGGTCAACAGCTTCGCCAACCTTGCCGGCTTCTGCTCGCCCTACCTGATTGGCTGGATCACCACGCAGACCGGTTCCAGCGCCATCGGCATGTACCTGATCACCGGCGTACTGCTGGGCGGCGCCTTGCTGGTGCTGCGCATTCCCGCCGCCCTGGTCAATCGTTAAGTCACCGGAGTTCCACCATGACTCGCTCGCTTTCATCTGCTTCATCCACGTCCCTGGCGGACCGCGCCCACAATATCCGTCGTCATGCGCTGCGCATGGGTCAGGTCCAGGGACAAGGCTACGTCGGCCAAGCCCTGGGCGCCGCCGACCTGCTGGCGGTCGCTTACTTCCACGCCATGAACCATCGGCCCGAAAACCCAGAGTGGGAGCAACGTGATCGCTTCTATCTCTCCATCGGCCATTACGCGATCGCGTTGTACGCGGCCTTGATCGAGGCCCGGATCGTTCCCCTCGATGAGCTGGAAACCTATGGCGCGGACGACAGCCGGCTGCCCATGTCGGGCATGGCGGCGTACACGCCGGGCATGGAAATCACCGGAGGCTCCCTCGGCCAAGGCTTGGGCATCGCCGTAGGTGCCTGCCTGGGCCTGAAGCGAAAAGGCTCGCCCGCCTTCATCTACAACCTGCTGTCGGACGGTGAATTGAACGAAGGTTCGACCTGGGAAGCCGTGATGTCGGCGTCGCACTGGAAGCTCGACAACTTGATTGCCATCGTCGACGTCAACAACCAGCAGGCCGATGGCTATTCCAGCGAAATCCTTTCATTCGAGCCGATCGTTGACCGCTGGCAAGCCTTTGGCTGGTTCACTCAACGCGTCGACGGCAACGACCTGGATGCCCTGGTGACGGCATTCGATGCGGCGCGTAACCACCCTTCCAGCCAGCCCCGGGTGATCATCTGCGATACACGCATGGGCAAGGGTGTGCCGTTCCTGGAAAACCGCGAGAAGACCCATTTCATCCGCGTCGAAGAACACGAGTGGGACCTGGCGCTGAACAACCTTGAAGAAGGAAAACACTCATGAGCAACGCCGCCAACACACCGAATGCGATGGGCCAGCCGGGCAAGAAACGCTTGACCACCTCAGCGATGATCGCCTCGATTGCCGCCGAAGGACAGGCGACGAAACCAGCACCATTCGGCCATGCGCTGGCCGCATTGGCGGACCAGCGCCCGGACATCGTCGGTCTGTCCGCCGACCTGTCCAAATACACCGACTTGCACATCTTCGCCAAGGCCCATCCGGATCGTTTCTACCAGATGGGCATGGCCGAGCAGTTGCTGATGAGCGCCGCGGCGGGCATGGCCCGGGAAGGTTTCGTGCCGTTTGCCACGACCTACGCGGTGTTCGCTTCCCGTCGGGCCTACGACTTCATTTGCATGGCGATCGCCGAGGAAAACCTCAACGTCAAGATTGTCTGTGGCTTGCCAGGCCTCACCACCGGTTACGGTCCGAGCCACCAGGCTACGGACGACCTGGCGATCTTCCGCGCCATGCCCAACCTGATGATCGTCGACCCCTGTGACGCGTTGGAAATCGAGCAGGCCGTACCGGCCATCGCCGCCCACCAAGGCCCGGTCTACATGCGTTTGCTGCGCGGTAACGTGCCCTTGGTGCTGGACGAATATGGCTACACGTTCGAGATCGGCAAGGCCAAGACCCTGCGTACCGGCAATGATGTGCTGATCATTTCCACCGGGTTGATGACGATGCGTGCCTTGGAAGCCGCCAAGCAACTGCAGGCCGACGGCGTCGATGTCGCGGTCCTGCACATGCCGACCATCAAGCCGCTGGACGAACACACCCTGCTCGCCGAGGCCAGAAAGCCAGGGCGACTGGTGGTGACCGCGGAAAATAGCTCCATCATCGGCGGGCTGGGCGAAGCGGTTGCCGGGGTCCTGCTGCGCAATGGCGTGACCCCGACATTCAGGCAAATCGCGTTGCCAGACGCCTTCCTCGACGCGGGTGCGCTGCCGACGCTGCATGATCGCTACGGCATTTCCACCCAGGCCGTTTGCGCGCAAATCAAAGCCTGGCTTTAACGGCAAGCGCCGGGTACCGGCGATAGGTACCCGGCAGCTCCAAGCAAAAGGGAGCGAAACCTGATGCCTGATGATTGGCTCGATCCCGCGTTCAGCAGTCTTGTAGCCTCGGGTGCGGAACAATGGTCACTGAGCACGCTGCCGGCCATCCGCGCCCGAGTTCATTCGACCTTCAAACCCGAGCACCACGTGCGATGTGAAGTGTGCTGGATTCCTGGCGCCGATGCCGAGCATTTGCGCCTGTGCCTCTACCGGCCGAAAGGCCTCGCGCCAGATGCGAAGCTTCCGGCGATCCTGTCCATCCATGGCGGTGGCTTCGTCCTCGGAAAACCCGAGATGGCCGATGACTTTCTGGCGAACCTGGCCGACGAGTTGGGGGCCCTCATCGTTGCGGTGGATTATCGACTGGCGCCCGAACATCCTTTTCCTGCACCCCTCGACGACTGTTACAGCGCCCTCGCCTGGCTGTTCGAAAACAGTCAGGACTTGGGCCTGGATTCCCGGCGCGTTGCAATCATGGGCCATAGCGCCGGTGGCGCGCTTGCCGCCGCATTGGCCATCATGGCGCGCGACAAAGGCCGGTTTTCGCTGGCCGGCCAGGTGCTCATCTACCCGATGCTCGATCACCGCACAGGCTCAGCGCAATCCCCCTACCCGAGCAGGAAAACAGCCACGTTCAGTTGGCTGCCGGAGCCCAATCAGTTCTGCTGGCAGTGCCTGCGCGGTGGCTACGCCCTGGACGATGATCGTGTCGGCCTGTTTTCACCGGCCCTGCAACCAGACCTTTGCAACCTGCCGCCGACGTTCATCGCGGTCGGTGCGCAAGATCTGTTTCTCGAGGAAGACGTCGATTTTGCGATGAGGCTGTCTCGCGCTGGGGTCGCCCTGGAGCTTCACGTCTATCCTGGCGCGCCCCATATGTTTGACCAGGTGCCAGGGCGCATCGCGGATCAATCGACCTGCGACATCGTTCGGGCGTTGAAAGTATTTTTGAGGAAGTGACGAAGCGGGATCCGGACCTGCAATCCAACGGTGAAAACTTGCGCGCCAGCGTCTATGGTAGATATCTGCAACGCAGACCATCCCCTAGGGTCTGTACGAAATGTGTTCGCGCGAAAGCCAGACAAGGCGAAACGGGGCGAGGAAGCGGAGTGTACTGGAGTACATGAGCATTCCGAGCCCCGTTTCAACGCAGTATGGGTGAGTGCGGATACATTTCGTACAGAGCCTAATAACAAGATTGCCGTGAAAGCCCTGCGCGGGCGTCACGCCCGATGGGAGCCTTTCATGACCCTGCACAGCGCGCAGCCGATCCCCAGCGAACTGGCGGCCTTCGTCAACGACCATTTTTCCGGACGCGGCCTGAAGCCCGATGGCGTCATCGCACAGTCCTGGTACCGCAGCGTCGTGGAGCACCGGCTCGATCCCGGTGCGGCGAGCCGCAAGAACATCCTCAGCGCCGAAGACATTCGTCGCCATCAGGAACAACACCAGCAGTATCTTTCCATCGCCAGCCAGGGCGTCAGCGGTCTGGCCCGGCGCGTGGTGCCCGCCGGCTTTGCCGTGCTGCTGAGCGACGAGCGCGGCATCACCCTGGACTCCCGGCTACCCGACCAGCCCGACATCTATACGCAATCAGGGCTGGTGGTGGGTGCGCAGTGGGAGGAATCGGTGGTGGGCACCAATGGCATTGGCACAACGCTGGCTGCCGCGCAGCCATTGATCATTCATCGGGAGGAGCATTTCCTGGCGTCCAATTTCGGCCTGAGCTGTTCGGTAGCGCCCATTTTCGATGCCCAGGGCCTGCTGCGCGGCTGCCTGAACGCGACCTGCATGAACAGCGCGGGCCCTCGGGAAAGCCAATACCTGACGCTGCAACTGGTGATCATGTATGCGCGCCTGATCGAAAATGCACATTTCCGCCAGAGCTACCGCGACCGCTTGACCTTGTCCCTCAAGCCCCTTGATGAAATCGCCGACCTGGCCAACGAACAGTTACTGGCGCTTGATGAAAGCGGTCGCATCATCGGCGCCAACCGTGCCGCCTTTGTCGCCCTGGACTTGGCTGAAGGTCCAGCACTGCTGGGCACCGTCATCGATCGCCTGCTGCCAACCACGGTGGACGAGCTGCTCAAACTCACCAACGGTGGCGCCCAAGGCGTGCGTTTGCGTGGTCTGCGGGATGAGGCGTTGCTGGAGGTCGGCCTGCGGATCCCGTCTCAACAGCACCGCCCCCGCCCCGTCGCCCGCCCTGCCCCTGACGCACACCCGGACCTGCAACAACTCTCCGGCCTCGACCCCCAACTGCAACAGAGCGTCCACCGGGTGCGCAAGGTGATCGACAAAGGCATCCCGATTTTGATTACCGGCGAGACCGGCACCGGCAAGGAAGCCTTTGCCCGCGCGATCCACCACGCCAGCCTTCGTCGCGCTGGGCCTTTCGTCGCACTCAATTGCGCAGCCATTCCGGAGACCCTGATCGAGAGCGAGCTGTTCGGCTATCGCGCCGGCAGCTTTACCGGCGCGAACCGAAAAGGCATGAAGGGCAAGTTGGAACTGGCGAATGGCGGCACGCTGTTTCTCGATGAAATTGGCGACATGCCCGCCCATTTGCAAACCCGCTTGCTAAGGGTGCTGGCGGAGCGGGAAATCGCGCCGCTGGGGGCTGAAGTGCCGGTGGCGCTGGACATCCAGGTGATCTCGGCGACTCACCAGGACCTGCCCACGATGATCGGCGAGAAGCGCTTTCGCGAAGATCTGTTCTATCGGCTCGCCGGCATGAACCTGGCGCTGCCCGCCTTGCGCGAACGCAGTGACCGCGCCGCGCTGATCGAGCAACTGCTCGCGGCACAGGACGAAACCCGCGCGCTACGACTGAAAGCGGATGCCCGTCAGTGCCTGCTCGACTACCACTGGCCCGGCAATATCCGCCAACTCCTCAATAGCCTGCGCTACGCGGTGGCCCTGGCTGAAAACGGCGTTATCGACCTGGACTGCTTGCCCAGCGAAGTGCTGGCGCCACAGCGCCTGTCACTGTCCGCCAACACCACACCGTTGGCCGTCAGCTTGGGCGAACAGCTGGGCGACGAAGAGTCCCGTCGCCTGCTGGCAACCCTGCGCCAGCATCGCTGGAACATCAGTGCCGCCGCTACCGACCTGGGCATCTCCCGCTCCACGCTGTACCGCAAGATGAAAAAGCATGGCGTCGTCGCGCCCAACGACCAGTTCTGATACGCCCAGAAAAATGCCGGCGCCCTTGCGGGTGCCGGCATTTTTCTCGCCAGATCACACTTGGATGTAAACCACGTGGGTATGGGTGTACTCATACAAGCCGTGCTTGCCGTCCGCGCCGCCAATGCCGGACTTGCGCGCCCCGGCATGGAAGCCCTGCATCGCTTCGAAGTTCTCTCGATTGATGTAGGTTTCGCCGAAATCCAGCTCGTTGCTCGCGCGCATGGCGGCACTCAGGCTGCGGGTGTAGATCGATGACGTCAGGCCGTACTCGCTGTCATTGGCCAGGGCGATGGCTTCGTCCAGGCCTTCGACAATCTGGATCGGCAGCACCGGGCCGAAGATCTCCTGGCGCATGATCGCCATCTCGCCACCACACCCAGCCAGCACCGTCGGCTGGTAATGGAAGCCCTGGCCCTTGTCGGCCACCGCGCCGCCCGTGACCACTTCAGCCCCCTGCTCCTTGGCAATGGTGACCATCCGCGCAACCTTGTCCAGCGCCGCCTGGTTGATCAGCGGCCCCATGTCCAGATTGTCCTCGGCCAACGGGTCGCCGTAGCGGGTCGCGGCCATCGCGGCGGCGATCTGCTCGATGAACTGATCGGCGACCTTGCGCTCGACATACACCCGCTCGGCGCAGTTGCAGACTTGCCCGGTGTTGATCACCCGCGAAGCCGTGATCGCCTTGACCGCGAGGTCCAGGTCGGCGTCCGCCAGCACGATGGCCGGCGCCTTGCCGCCGAGTTCCAGGTTGAGCTTGGTGATGTTCGGCGCCGCCGCGGCCATGATCCGCGAGCCGGTGCCGACGCTGCCGGTGAAGCTGATCAAGTCGATGCCGGCATGGCGGGTCAGGTTATGCCCCACGGTCGCCCCCGTGCCGCTGACGACATTGAACACCCCGGCCGGCAGGTCGGTCTCGGCCACCAGACGGGCAAACTCGAAGCAGTTGATGGGCGTTTCTTCGCTGGGCTTGATCACAATGGTATTACCGGTCACCAGCGCCGGCGCCATCTTGCGAGCGATCAGGAAGAACGGAAAATTCCACGGCAGGATACCGGCCACCACACCCAGGGGCTTGCGCAGCAGAAAGATGCTTTCGCCAGCGCGGTCGCTGGTCAGCACCTCGCCCTCAAGGCGCCGTGCCCACTCGGCCATGTAGTCCAGGTAATCGGCGGTGAAGTTGACTTCCACCCGCGCCAATCCCAGCACTTTGCCTTGCTCGGCGGTGATGATATGGGCGAGTCGTTCGGCGTTGTCGCGCACTTTGCTGGCGATTTTGCGCAGGTAGCCGGCGCGCTCGATGGCCGGGCGGGCGGCCCAGCTTTTTTGCGCCTTGCGCGCTGCGGCAATCGCCGCTTCGACTTGCTCGCCGCTGGCTTCGGGCACCCGCGCCAGTAAAGCGCCGTTGGCCGGGTTGTGCACCTCAATGCTTGGGTCGCTGGGAATGAAGGCGTTGGCGATGAAGTTCTGGTAATTGATGATCTCGGTCATGTGCTTGCTCTCGCGGTCAGTTTCAGAACGATGCAGGTGCATTCATTTGGCGGTGAAGGTTTTCCAGACCCCGCCTTCCTGCTGCAGGTCGTGGGCGCGCTTGATCAGGTATTGGTGGATCTGCTCCACCTGTTCCGGCGTGAAGGCGTCGGCGAAGGACGGCATGCCATCCGGCACTCGACCGCCGTAGAGAATGCCGAGGAACATCTGGTGTTTTTCCGCCGTCAGCTTGCGCAGGTCCGGCAGCACGCCGCCGCTGACTGCATGAATGCCGTGGCATTGGGAGCAATAGCCGTCGTAGAGCTTGGCGCCGGCGTCCACTGCGGCCAGGTCGCCGGTCAGGGGCGGCGGTTTCGGGGTGTCGGCGAGCGGTGCCGGCTCGTTGAGTTTCGCCGTGCCGCCCAGCTTGTAGGTCAACACCTGGGAGAACGGCCGGACCCCGGCGCGCAAGGACAAGGCACCGGCAAAGGTCGAGAAGGCGCCGCCCCACCCGGCCATGAACGTCACGTACTGCTCACCGTCCACGCTGTAGGTAATCGGCGCCGCCATCACACCGCTGGCTGCCGGCTGCTCCCAGAGTTTCTTGCCGCTGTCGGCGGCATAGGCGATCACCCGGCCGTCGGCGCTGCCCTCGAACACCAGGTTGCCGGCGGTGCTCAAGGTGCCGCCGTTGAAGATCGTCACATAGGGCACTTCCCAAGCCGGTTGTTGCTTGACCGGGTCCCAGGCGATCAGCTTGCCCGACCAGCCCTTGGCCATTTCCAACAGCCCATCGGCGTCCTCCGGCATCATCCCGGTGCGCAGGCCCAGTTGGTACATGCTCTTGAACGGGTTGCGCTTCGGCGCCTCGGGGATGTGCTCGTAGTAGGCGGACATGATGTGCGCCGGGATATACACCAGGCCGGTGTTCGGGTTGTAGGACATCGGCTGCCAGTCATGGGCGCCCCAGAACGCGGGCGTGACCAATTTGCGCTTGCCATCCTTCCAGTACGCGGCATTCTCGTCATCGACGATGGGCCGGCCCGTCTTCATGTCCATGCCTTTGGTCCAGCTCTGCGGCACGATGCCCTTGGCCGACAACAGCTCACCCGTGGCGCGGTCGATCACGTAGAAAAAACCGTTCTTCGGCGCCTGCATCAGCACCTTGCGCGGCTTTCCATCGATCGGCAGTTCCGCGAGGATCATGTGCTGGGTGGCGGTGTAGTCCCAGGCGTCCCCCGGCGTGGTCTGGTAGTGCCAGGCGTACTCGCCCGTATCGGCGTTGACCGCGACGATGGACGACAGGAACAGGTTGTCGCCCTTGGCCTGGCTCCGCCATTTCGGGTCCCACAACGATCCATTGCCCACACCGATGTACAGCAGGTTCAAGTCCGGGTCGAACGCAAAGGAATCCCAGGCCGTGCCGCCACCGCCCTGGGCCACATAGGCGTCGCCGTGCCAAGTCTTGGCGGCGATGGCCATGGCCTTGTCTTCCGGCGGCAACTTGGGATCACCCGGCACCGTGAAGAAGCGCCAGGCCTGCTTGCCGGTCTCCGCGTCGTAGGCGGTGACATAACCGCGTACGCCGAACTCGGCGCCGCCGTTGCCGATCACGACTTTGCCATTGACCACTCGCGGGGCCCCGGTGATGGTGTAGCTGCGCGAGTGATCGGCCCGGGTGTCCACCGACCAGGCGCGCTGGCCGGTCTTGGCGTCGATGGCTTCAAGACGACCATCGAGCACACCCACGTAAACCTTGCCCTTCCACACCGCGACGCCCCGGTTGACCGCGTCGCAACAAGCCTCACCGGCGCGGTTGCGGTCGGACTTGGGGTCGTACTTCCAGATCAACTTGCCGTCGCGCGCATCCAAGGCGTAGACCACCGAAAACGGACCGGTCGTATACATCACGCCGTCGACCACGATGGGCGTCGCCTCGACACCGCGATCCAGGTCCAGTTTGTAGCTCCAGGCGAGCCCCAACTGGCCGACGTTCTGGTCGCTGATCTTCTTCAACGGGCTGTAGCGTTGTTCGTCGTAGGTGCGGCCGGTGCTCATCCAGTTACCGGGTTCCTGGTCGGCGGCGATGATGCGCTTGCCGTCGACATTCGCCGGCAGGTCCTGCGCCCAGCCCGGGACGGTATGGAAGGTAAGCGCCAGCACGACAAATAGCGTCTTGAGGGGAGCGCGGAGGGGCGCGTTCCGAGAAGCAGTAGGCACGGCGAGGCCAATCTGTGTCATGGGAGGACTCCTGGTTCTTATTAGTAGCGAAGCCATTGCGCTGCGCACCAGCAGAGGAGCAACCCCCATGCCACCGTTTGAAAATGCTGCGCAAGCCCCGATCCATGGGGTTTTCGGCTCCTATCGCGGGTCGCGAAGCCGTGCGACAGTTGTCGCATTTGCCGCGACAGCTGTGCCAGAGGTGAGTCAGGTTGCGCACGATTCGTGAAGAAAGCCGTCACACGCCGGGCCTTAGCACCCGCGAGCGCGCGCCCTACAATGAGCGCAACCATCAGCAGGAGAACCAAGCGATGTTCGCCTCATTTGAATCGGGCCGATGCCAAGTCAATGGCATCACCGTCAACTACCGCAAAGGCGGGAGCGGCCAAGGCCTGCTGCTGCTCCACGGGCATCCCCAGACTCACGTCATGTGGCACAAGATCGCCGACCCCCTGGCGGAGCATTTCACCGTGGTCGCGGCGGACCTTCGTGGCTACGGTGACAGCGACAAACCGGCAGGCGACGCCGAGCACCTCGCCTACTCCAAGCGAGAAATGGCCCAGGACGGGCTCGAGCTCATGCGCGCGCTGGGATTCATGAAATTTGACGTGCTGGCGCATGACCGAGGCGCACGCGTCGCCCATCGCATGGCCATGGACCACCCGGACGCAGTGAAGCGTTTGATAACACTGGATATCGCGCCGACCCTGGCAATGTATGAGCAAACCAACGAAGCGTTCGCCCGCGCCTATTGGCACTGGTTCTTCCTGATCCGTCCAGCTCCGTTTCCCGAAACGCTCATCGAGGCTGATCCGGAGCTTTACCTGCGCAGCGTCATGGGCACCCGCAGCGCTGGCATGGCGCCTTTCACCGACGCCGCATTTGCCGAGTACTTGCGCTGCCTGGCACTCCCTGGCACCGCTCATGGCCTGTGTGAGGATTACCGGGCAAGCGCCAGCGTCGATCTGGAGCACGACCGGAGCGACCGGCAAGCCGGGCGAAAGCTCTCAACGCCGTTGCTCGCGTTGTGGGGAGCGGACGGCGTCGTGGGCCGTTGCTTCGATCCGCTGGGTGAATGGCAAAAAGTCGCGACCGACGTGCAAGGGAAAGCGTTGCCGTCGGGGCATTACATCGCGGAGGAAGTGCCAGGGCTTTTGATGGACGAGGTGCTTGGTTTCCTGCTTCCTTCGGTCCCGGGAGGCAGGTAGTTGCAGGCGGTATCCGTTTCGACAACACTCGCCAGCCAATGCCCCCTTATCCATCGAACGGTGAACCGACATGGCTGGCGAAAAATCGATTGCGAAATTGCTCAGCGCAATGAGCCCGACGCTCAACGACGGGGATTACGTCTTCTGCTGCGTCGCCGACATGGACCTCGTCAAAGGCGAGGAAATACTGGGCAGTTTCCGGGAAAAGGAAGGCCTGACCGTCATCATCGAGCGCAACAGGGCCCAGGCCCTGGGCCTGCACTTCGACTACGTCGCCGCCTGGATCACCTTGACCGTGCACTCCGCCCTGGATGCCGTCGGGTTGACCGCCGCCTTCGCAACAGCCTTGGGCAACGCGGGCATCAGTTGCAACGTCATCGCCGCCTACTACCACGACCACATCTTCGTGGGTCGGGAAGATGCGCAGCGGGCGATTGAGGTTCTGGAGGCGCTTGCTCGGTCTGGAGGCAGCGACTGAGCCGAAACTGCGGTCGACGGAACAAACCATCCAGGACAGTTGCTCCCACAACGATCGCCGTGGCGTACGCAAACCTTGGAACCACCCCAAAACAACTGTGGGAGCGGGCTTGCCCGCGAAGGCGTCCGGTCAGCTACATCTTTTTGACTGACACTCCGCCTTCGCGAGCAAGCTCCCACATGGATTTTTGGGTCGTTTTCAAGTTCAGTGTCCACCACCCATCCCTTGTGGGAGCATGCGTTCAACCGAAACCAGGTCGGCACCTGCCCAACGGTTGACCTCTACGCCCACCCCTCCAGCCGCAACGTGGCGCGCACCAGGCGTTGCTCTTCGTTTTCGATTTCCCTGAGGTTCTCGCAGATGCTCTGGATGTGGACGATGGCCGCCTTGCGCGCCTGCTCCGGCAGCCGCCCGGTCACGGCGTTATAGAGCCGGGCGTGTTGGCGGTCGATCTGGCGCTTTTGCGGCTCGCGGTGGTAGAGGTTGTTGACCGAGGCAAACACTGAGCTGAGCAGCAAATCCGTCAGCGAACGCAAGGTCTGCACCAGCACCGGATTGTGCGAGGCCTCGCAGATCGCCAGGTGAAACGCATGGTCGAGCCGGGCATGGACGCTGGCCTCCAAGGGACGGCTATGGGCGTCGAGCATGGCCTCGTAGCTGCGGGTAATCAGTACGAAATCAGCCTCGGTCCCGCGCAGGGCCGCCAGGCGCGCGGACTCGCCTTCGAGCAGGCTGCGGACCTCGAACAGATCATAGAGCGTGCGTGGCTGCGAGCTGAACAGGTGCATCAGCGGCGACGCCAAGCCATGCCCCGACAAGTCGGCCACGAATGACCCCTTGCCCTGTTCAGTCTTGATAATCCCGCGGGCGCGCAGCAGCTTCAGTCCCTCGCGAAGCGCGGTGCGGGAGACACCGAGCTTTTCCGTCAGTCGCCGTTCCGAAGGCAACAGCTGCCCGGTCTTGAGCACGCCATCGACGATCAGGCGTTCTATGCGCTCGCAGACCACGTCGGCGACTTGCGGGTTACGGCGCGTCTCGAAGCTTTCCATCGAATCTCCAACTGGTATGACTAGCTCTGTCATCGGATCCAGAGGTTTTCAAACACAGCGATAGCTCGCTGATTTTTCATTGAATTTTCAAACAGCCAAAAAGAACAGGGTCGAAGAACTGGTTCGACCAGTCCAACAACACATGGACAGTAGAACGCCTCGGACCAATGATGCAAGTCAGCCGTATCAGAACAGACCTCGAATAAAAACAACTTGAGGGTCGCCTGCGAACCATGAACATTCTCTACGATGAACGCGTCGACGGCCTCTTGCCTGACGTGGACAAAAATGCACTGCTCCAGGCCCTGCAAACCCAGCTTCCCGACCTGGAAATCCTCCATCAGCGCGAAGCGCTCAAGCCGTACGAATGCGACGGGCTCTCCGCCTACCGCACCACGCCCATGCTGGTAGTGCTGCCGCGCCACATCGAGGAAGTCCAAGGCGTGCTTCGCCTCTGCCACGCGCGCCAGGTGCCCGTCGTCGCCCGTGGCGCGGGCACCGGTTTGTCCGGCGGTGCGCTGCCGTTGGAAAAAGGCGTGCTGCTGGTGATGGCGCGCTTCAACAACATCCTCCACATCGACCCCGCCGCCCGCACCGCGCGGGTGCAGCCGGGCGTGCGTAACCTGGCGATTTCCCAGGCGGCCGCGCCGTTCGGCTTGTACTACGCGCCGGATCCCTCTTCGCAGATCGCCTGTTCAATCGGCGGCAATGTGGCGGAAAATGCCGGTGGCGTGCATTGCCTCAAGTACGGGCTGACCGTGCACAACCTGCTCAAGGTCGATATCCTCACCGTCGATGGCGAACACCTGGCGCTGGGCTCCCAGGCCCTCGACTCACCGGGGTTCGACCTGTTGGCGTTGTTCACCGGTTCCGAAGGCATGCTCGGGGTGATCACCGAGGTCACGGTCAAACTGTTGCCCAAGCCGCAAACGGCCAAAGTGCTGCTGGCGGCCTTCGATTCGGTTGAAAAGGCTGGCCGGGCGGTGGGTGACATCATTGCCGCCGGGATCATCCCGGGCGGTCTGGAAATGATGGACAACCTGGCCATTCGCGCCGCCGAAGACTTCATCCACGCCGGCTACCCGGTGGACGCCGAAGCGATTCTGTTGTGCGAACTCGATGGCGTGGAAGCCGATGTCCATGACGACTGCGACCGCGTGCGCCAGGTGTTGCAACAGGCCGGCGCCATCGACGTGCGCCAGGCTTGCGATGAGGCCGAACGCGTGCGTTTCTGGGCCGGACGCAAGAACGCATTTCCTGCGGTGGGCCGCCTTTCGCCGGATTATTACTGCATGGACGGGACGATCCCCCGCCGGGAACTGCCCGGTGTGCTGCAAGCTATCGCGGCGTTATCGGCGGAGTACGGCCTGCGGGTCGCCAACGTTTTCCACGCTGGCGATGGCAACATGCATCCGCTGATCCTGTTCGATGCCAATCAGCCGGGCGAGCTCGATCGCGCCGAAGCCCTGGGCGGCAAGATCCTCGAATTGTGCGTGGAGGTCGGCGGCAGCATTACCGGTGAGCACGGTGTGGGCCGCGAGAAGATCAACCAGATGTGCGCGCAGTTCAACAGCGATGAGCTGACCGTGTTCCATGCGGTCAAGGCTGCGTTCGACCCGAGCGGGCTGCTCAACCCCGGGAAGAATATTCCGACGCTGCATCGCTGCGCCGAGTTTGGCGCCATGCATGTCCACATGGGTCAGCTGCCCTTTCCTGAACTGGAGCGCTTCTGATGGGCAGCGAGCACGATTTCGACGACAGCGCGGCGCTGCTGGAGCAGGTCAACCAGGCCCTGGAAAACGCCACGCCGCTGCGTATCCAGGGTTCCAACAGCAAGGCGTTCCTGGGGCGTAGCGTGGCGGGCGAAGTACTCGACACGCGCTCGCACCGCGGCATTGTCAGCTACGACCCGACTGAACTGGTGATCACCGTTCGCGGTGGTACGCCGTTGACGGAGTTGTTCGAAGTGCTCGACGCGGCGCAGCAGATGCTGCCTTGCGAACCGCCCGCCTTCGGTGAAAATGCCACGGTGGGCGGCATGATTGCCTGCGGACTCTCGGGGCCACGTCGTCCCTGGTCAGGCTCGGTGCGCGATTTCATCCTCGGTACACGAGTCATCACCGGTCAGGGCAAGCACTTGCGCTTCGGCGGCGAGGTCATGAAAAACGTCGCCGGCTACGACCTGTCGCGCTTGATGGCCGGCAGCTACGGCTCGCTGGGCGTGGTGACCGAAGTGTCCCTCAAGGTCCTGCCAAAACCACGGCAGACCTTGAGCATCAGCCTGGAAATGGATGCCCAGCGCGCCTTGCAGCGCCTGGCGGAATGGGGGCAGCAACCGCTGCCGATCACTGCCGCGTGCCACGATGGCCAGCGCCTGAACCTGCGACTTGAAGGTGGCGAAGGCTCGGTGGCGGCGGCCCACGATCGTTTGGGCGGCGAGCGACTGGACGCTTCGTACTGGCAGGACCTGAACGAACATCGGCTGAGCTTCTTCGATGAAGATCGGCCCCTCTGGCGCCTCTCCCTGCCGCCGAACACACCTCGCTTGCCGTTACCCGGCGTCCAACTGATCGATTGGGCCGGCGCCCAGCGCTGGCTCAAATCGGACGCCGAAGCGACCTTCATCCGCTCGATCGTCGAACAAGTCGGCGGGCATGTGACCTGCTACACCCCTGGATTGGCCGACAGCCCTTTCCAACCGCTGCCCGACGCACTGATGCGCTATCACCGGAACCTGAAGCAGCAACTCGATCCACGGGGCATTTTCAACCCCGGTCGCCTGTACGCGGAGCTTTGAACCATGCAGACCACCTTGAGCGAAGACGCCCGCCAATTGCCCCGCGCCGAAGAAGCCGAACGCATCCTGCGCAGTTGCGTGCACTGCGGTTTCTGCAATGCCACGTGCCCGACCTATCAATTGCTGGGTGATGAACTGGATGGTCCGAGGGGGCGCATCTACCTGATCAAGCAGGTGCTCGAAGGCAACGAAGTGACCCGCGCAACCCAGGAACACCTGGATCGCTGCCTGTCGTGCCGCAACTGCGAAACCACCTGCCCCTCCGGCGTCGATTATCACAACTTGCTGGACATTGGCCGGGCGGTGGTCGATGCGTCAGTCCCGCGTTCACACGGCCAACGCCTGTTGCGCGAGGGGTTGCGCAGCGTGGTGCCCAATCGCGGGCTGTTCAAAGGATTGGTGAGCGGCGGCCAGGTTTTCCGCGCGTTGCTGCCAGACACGCTGAAAGCCAAGCTGCCCCGCAACGTGCACCCAGCAAAGCCACGACCGACCACCCGCCATGACCGGCAAGTGCTCATGCTCGAAGGCTGCGTGCAACCAAGCCTCTCACCCAACACCAACGCAGCCGCCGCACGGGTACTGGATCGATTGGGCATCAGCGTCACCGCGATTCGTGAGGCCGGTTGTTGCGGGGCGGTGGACTATCACCTGGACGCCCAGGCCGCCGGCCTCGACCGCGCCCGGCGCAACATCGACGCGTGGTGGCCGGCCATCGAAAGCGGTGCCGAAGCCATCGTGCAAACCGCCAGCGGTTGCGGCGCCTTCATCAAGGACTACGGGCACCTGCTCAGCAGCGATCCGGCGTATGCCGCCAAGGCCGCAAAAGTGAGCGCCCTGGCCAAGGACCTGGTTGAAGTACTGCGCGACGAACCGTTGGATCAGCTCGGCGTACACAGCGACCAGCGCCTGGCCTTCCACTGCCCCTGCACGTTGCAGCACGCACAAAGACTCGGGGGCGCAGTCGAAACGATCCTGGAACAACTTGGATTCAACCTCACGCCGGTGCCCGACAGCCACCTGTGCTGCGGCTCGGCGGGCACCTACTCGCTGACCCAACCCGAACTGTCCCGGCAACTGCGCGACAACAAGCTCAACGCTCTGGAAAGCGGACACCCGGAAGTCATCGCCACCGCCAATATCGGCTGTCAATCCCACCTCGACGGCGCTGGCCGACCCCCTGTCCGGCATTGGATCGAACTGGTCGAAGCGGCATTGCCTTGAGCGGCGGACTTGGATCATTCAACCCGGCACAAAGGCGAGCAACCGCAACCCCGCTCACGCCTGCCCTCCCTGCCCATCCGCCAACGCCGCGCCGTTGAGGTAATGGTCGCCCAGCAACCGGCGCTGGGTCAGCAACGCTGGCTCGGCGGCGTCCGGCAATGGCCGCGGCAAGCTGCGCCCGGCCAACTCGAAGTACCCATGACCGGCCACCCGCGCCGCCTCCGCAGCGGCCAGGCGAAAGGCGATGGCGGTCGATTGGGACGTGTCGGCGCGTTCGAGCAAAGCATCGGCGGCGTCGATGCGGATGCGCAGGTCGCCGACTGCCGCGACCACCAGGGCTTCATGTCGCGCGCTGTGGCCGCGCAGGTAGTCAAGCAGAGCCGCCTCGACGTGGCGGGCATGGGCGAGGTCGCTACGACCTTGGGAATGTGAATAGGACATGCTCGATACCTCAATTCCAGGAATGACGTTGCGGCTTGATGTCGTTGAGAAGCTGGTTGCCGACCAAGTGATATTTCCAGCGCACCGGGTCGTGCAGGGTGTGGGTCCGCGCGTTGCGCCAGAACCGGTCCAGGCCCTGGCTGGCCGAGACGCTGCGGGTGCCGCCCAGCTCCAGCAAACGGCTGGACGCCTCCAAGGCGATCTCGGTAGACAGCACCTTGGCCTGGCCAACGATTACGGAAGCCTCGGCGACTCGTTCCTCGCTGGGTTCGGCGACGGCACGGTCGACGGCTCGGGCCGCACGCTGCAAAATCGCCTCGGCCGCTTGCAGGCGCCAGGCCAGTTCACCGATCAACGCTTGGCCCAGCGGGTCTTGCCAACCGTGCTGCAGGCCGCTGTCGACCCAGGGGCGCGCCTGGCGGGCGACGCGCAAGGTCTCGGCGAAGGCGCCACGGGCAATGCCGGTGTCCACGGCGGCTTGGATAATCTGCGAAATCGGACCGTCGGAAGTGGGTTGGTCATAGGCCTTCCAGGCCGGCACCACGTCGATGGCAGGCACTCGCACGCCGTCGATACGCACCTGGCCGCTGGCGGTGATGCGCTGGCCGAAACCGTCCCAACTGTCGATGACGGTCAACCCGGCAGCATCGCGCGGCACCAGGGCGATGTGCACATGCCCCACCTCGTCAACCCCGGCCACCGGCACGATATGGGCGAACAATGCGCCGGTGCAGTAGGCCTTCTCGCCGTCGAGTACTGCCGTGTCGCCATCGAAGCGGATCTGCGTCTGGAAGGTCGTGACGTATTGGCTTCGCGCTTCGGAAAAGGCGTTGCCGAAGCGATACCCCTCAAGCACCTTGGCGTAGTAGCGCCGCTTCTGCGCTTCGCTGCCGGTCAAGCCGAGATTGCTGAGGACGCCGAAATGGTTTTGCGGTAGCTGGCCGAGGGATGAATCGGCGGCGGAAATGATGGCGATCACCTCGCTGAGGGTGACATAGGACACCCCGGCACCACCGTAGGCCTTCGGCACGCTGATCGCCCACAGGCCGCTTTCGGAGAAGCGTTCCAGTTCATCCCAGGGCAGCCGTCGCTCACGATCGCGCAAGGCGGCCTCCCGGGCGAAGTCCTCGGCCACATGCTGCGCCACCTCGATGGCCTCGGCGTCGCTGCGAATGATATGGGCCGGGCGCCGAGGGCCCGGACGAGCCTGCTGGGAGGGGTCAACGGTCGGTGTATGGCTCATGTGCTGCTCCTTGCGTAACGGGTTCACCAACAACCAGAGCACAGTCCGTACCAACCCTTTTAACCCTTTGTATTCAATGCGTTGCAATCCGAAAGCAGGTCTGGAAAAGCCCCTGCAACAGCAAACTGCGGATTCACTGTTGCCCACCGAACACTCGACCGTCAGCCGGCCTTGCCGCCCAGATAGAAATGCTGGATGTCTTCCCGCGCCGCCAACTCCGCACCGCTGCCCTCACCCACCACCCGACCGTTTTCCAGGACGTAGGCGTAGGTGGCATGGCGCAGGGCAACATTGATGTTCTGCTCGGCCACCAGAAAGCTCATGCCTTCCTGGGCATTGAGCTGGGCGACGATGGCAAAGATCTCTTCGACAAGGATCGGCGCCAGCCCCATCGAAGGTTCATCCAGCAACACCAGCCGAGGCCGGGTCATCAATGCCCGGCCGATGGCGAGCATCTGCTGCTCGCCGCCTGAGGTCAGCCCGGCCTGGGTCTTGCGCTTGGTCTTCAGGCGTGGGAACCAGGCATAGATGTGCTCCAGATCCTGCTCCAACTGCCGGCGCGTCGGCTTGCGCAGGAAACCGCCGCTGCGCAGGTTGTCCTCGACGGTCAGGTGGGCGAACACATGGCGCCCCTCCAGCACATGGACGATGCCTTGGCGGGCCAGCAGATTGGCTGCAACGCCGGCGGTGTCCTGCCCCTGGAAAGTGATCCGGCCCCGGCTGACGTGCGCGCGGTCAGCCTGGACCAACCCGGAAATGGCCTTGAGCGTAGTGCTCTTGCCGGCCCCGTTGGCGCCCAGCAGCGCAACGATGTCGCCCTGCCCGACCCGCAGGGAAACTCCGGCCACGGCAAGGATCGCGCCGTCATAGATCACTTCGATGTCGTGTACCGCCAATAGCTCACTGCTTGCGGTGCCGGCAAGGGTCGCAATGGTCATGGGTGCTTCCTCCTCGGGCGCGGGTGCGCCCGGTTGTGTGTCGTGTGCAGGGTCATTGCGCCGCGCAATCGCGGGCGGACACGCCCTTCTCTTTCGCATACTCGGCGGCCTTGGCATCGATCAACGGGCGCAACGTCACGCGGTCGGCCTGGACCCAGTCGGTGATCAGCTTCCATTGCTGGCCGTCCCATTGCTGGACCTTGGCGGCCCCGCCCCCTTCGTGGTCGCTGCAAGACAACTTCAGCGGCTGCATCAACCCAAGGAAACCAATCTCCTTGAGGCGGGCATCACCGAGGTCGAGGTGCTCCAGGCCCCAGCGACCTTCCTCACCGTTGAGCGGACGGTTGCCGAATTTTTTCTGCCCGGTGCGGATCGCCTCGACGGCAATGGCGGCGTTCACCAAGCCGGAGTTGTAGTAGACGCTGCCAAAACTCTTCGGGTCCTTGAGGTCGCTCTTGCCGGTATCGAGGATGTACTGGCGGATGCGTTGGTGGATGTCGAAGTCGGCACCGCCCGGATAAGGCGTCAGCGCCAGGTACCCCTTGCCCGCCTCGCCGGCCGGCAGCACGTCCTCATTGGAACTGGCCCAGATGTCACCGACGATGCGCTCCACCGGGTAGCCGAAACGCGCCGCAGTCTTGATCGCCACGGGCGTGGACACGCCCCAGGTCCGTAGGAACACCCAGTCCGGCTTGAGTTGCCGCACCTGGCGCCACTGCCCGGCCTGTTCGTTGCCCGGGTCGGCCACCGCGATCTGGATGTTCTCGAAACCATACTTCTGCGCCAGCAGCGCCAGCGGTCCCTGGGTTTCTCGACCGTAGGCCGAGTCGTGGTAGACGGTGGCGATCTTCTTGCCCTTGAGCTTGTCCAGCCCACCCTCGCGCTCAGCCACGTAATTGATGAACGCCGAGGCCTCGCTGTAGAACGTCAGCATGGCCGGGAAGTTGTAGGGGAATACCCTGCCGTCGGTGGCCTCGGTACGGCCATAGCCGAGGGTGATCAACGGAATCCGGTCGGCTTCGGCCTTGTCCGCGAGGGCATAGGCCGCCGGTGCGCCGTTGGGTGCGTAGATCGCCACTGGCGCGCCGTTGAGGCCGTTCTTGAAGCGCTCGTAGCACTCGATGCCCTTTTCCGCCGTCCATTCGGTCTCGCACTCCTGCCAGACCAGTTTGACGCCGTTGATCCCGCCTTCCACCTCGTTGATGTAGCGCAGGTAGTCAATCATTCCGGCCCACACCGGAATGCCGCTGGAGGCATAGGCGCCGACCCGGTAGGTGGCCAGGGGGAAGAACTGTTCGTTGGCCGCCTGGGCAGCCGGTACCAGCGTTGCACAGGCGCCCAATGCCAGGCCGATGGCGGCGAGGCTACGTTTGAAAGTTGCATGCATGTCTGTCTTCTCGATGTGGTCTTGTGCGGTGTTGGAAACCTCCTTTCCCTCGGTAGGGTCAAGGTTCGTTGGGTTGTAGGTCGGCGCTCAGAACCGCAGCGGCCAGACCCTGATGCGTTCGCGCAGGTCGCCGAGCAGGCGCGCCAGCCCCTCCGGTTCCTTGATCAGGAACCCGATGATCAAGGCGCCGAAGAGCACCTTCTGCAGGTTCTGCAATTGCCCGGCGTCGACGTTGCCGTTGAACAGCCATTGCCCGGCATGGCTGAGCAGGATCGGCACGAGGCTGATGAAGGCCGCGCCGATGAAGCTGCCGGCAATGCTGCCCATGCCGCCGATAATGATGATGAACAGAATCTGGAACGAACGGTTGATGTCGAAGCTGCCCGCGCTGGCTGTTCCCAGGTAAGCGAATGCCCAGAGCGCCCCGGCGATTCCCAGGTAGAACGAACTGACGGCGAAGGCCATGCGCTTGTCGCGCTCCACGGCAATCCCGATCACGGCGGCAGCGGTGTCCATGTCGCGGATCGCCATCCAGTTGCGACCGACCTGGCTGCGCACCAGATTGGCTGCCACCCAGGTCAACAGCACCACGCAACTGAGGGTCAACAGGTAGCGGCCGACCGGCGTCGCCAGGTTATGGCCGAACAGTTCCAGGCGCGGCGCGCTGATGGTGCCGGACGAAGCGTAGTTGTAGAACCACGGGAACTTGGCGAACACCCACTCCAGAAAAAACTGTGAGGCCAGCGTGGTGACCATCAGGTAAAAGCCCTTGATCCTTGAGCTGGGAATGCCGAACAGCAGCCCGACCACCCCGGCAATCACCCCACCGCCCAGCAGCGCCAGTGGCAGCGGCAGGCCCGGCACGCGCAACAGCAGGCCGTAGGTGGCAAACGCCCCCACGGCCATGAAGCCGGCGGCGCCGACCGAGGTCTGGCCGGTGTAGCCCGTCAACAGGTTCAGCCCCAGGCCCGCCAGCGACAGCACCAGGAAGGGAATCAGGATTGCGTTGAGCCAATAGTCGCTGCCCAGCCACGGCAACCCGACAAACGCCACCGACAGCAGCAACAGCAGGCCCGGCCGCCAACGTCGACGCACCAGGGTCAGGGGCGCCTCGTCGAAGCTGGCAGTGAGGCGCGGAACAATAGCAGTCATGGCGTCATACCCGTTCAATGATCCGGTCGCCGAACAGGCCGGCCGGACGGATGTAAAGGAAAATCAAGGCGAGGAAATAGGCGAACCAGGGCGTGATCCCGCCGCCGACCAGTGGGCCAATGTAAGCCTCGGCGAGGTTCTCGGCCGCCCCGACGATCAGCCCGCCGACGATGGCGCCGCCAATCGAGGTGAAGCCGCCGATGATCAGCACCGGCAACGCCTTGAGCACCACCAGCGACAACGAGAACTGCACACCTTGCCGCGCGCCCCAGAGCAACCCGGCGACCAGGCCGACCACCCCGGCCACAGCCCAGACGATCTGCCAGATGCGGTTGAGGTTGATGCCCAGCGACAGTGCCGCACGGGTGTCGTCGGCCACGGCGCGCAGGGCGACACCGATGCGGGTCTTGCTGAACAGCAAGGCCAGCACCGCCACCGTCAGCCCCGACACGCCGGCGGCGATCAGGTCGAACTGGCTGACCATGATCTCGCCCACGAACAGCGGGACGTCCTCGATACCCAGGTCCAGCGCACGTACCTGGGCGCCCATCAGCCCTTGGGCGAGGCCTTCGATGATGAACGACAGGCCAAGGGTGGCCATGAACAGGGTGATCTGCGAACGGTTGACCAGCGGACGCAGCACCAGCCGCTCGATCAACAACGCGCCGACAATCATCACCAACACCGTCAGGACCAACGCCAGGGCGAAAGAAAAACCCTGCTCGCGCAAGCTGACGAAGGTCAGCGCGGCGAACAGCAGCATGGCGCCCTGGGCGAAATTGAACACGCCGCTGGCCTTGTAGATCAGCACGAAACCGATGGCCACCAGGGAATACAGGGTGCCAGCCAACAGTCCGCCGACCAGGGTTTCCAAAAAGAAATTCATGCGTGCGAAACCCCCAGGTAAGCGGCGATCACATCGGGGTTGGCCTGGACTTCAGCGGGCGTGCCGTCACCGACCTTGCGTCCGTAGTCCAGCACCACCACATGACTGGAGAGGCCCATGACCACCTGGATGTCGTGTTCGATGAGAATCACCGTAGTACCCAGGTCGCGATTGATATCGGCGATGAAACGGCTCATCTCCTGTTTCTCCTCAGCGTTCATGCCGGCCATCGGTTCGTCGAGCAACAGCAGGGTCGGTTGCGCGATCAGCGCCCTGCCCAGCTCCACGCGTTTCTGCAGGCCATAGGCGAGGCTGCCCACGGCGACGTCGCGCCAGGCCTGCAACTCGAGGAATTCCAGCACCTGCTCGGCCCGCTCGGCGAACGCCCGCGCCTCGCGCCGGGCTCGCGGCAGGCCCAGGGCCTGTTCGAGGAAAAACGTGCGCTGGAAGCGCGACAGGCCGGTGAGCAGGTTGTCCACCACGCTCATTTTCTTGAACAGCGCATTGTTCTGGAATGTCCGGCCGATACCGAGCCGCGCCGCCTTCAGCGGATGCGGACGGTGCAACGGTTCGGCGGCGAAGAACAACTGGCCGGCATCGGCCCGGTAGACCCCGTTGAGGATGTTCAGCAACGAACTCTTGCCCGCGCCGTTCGGCCCGATCAAGGCGCAGATCTCGCCAAGCCTGACGCTGAACGAAAGATCGGAAATCGCTTTCACGCCGCTGAACGACAGCGATACATTGCGCACCTCCAACAGCGCACTCATGCCGCTCGCTCCAGGTATTCGCGCAACCACGCCGGGCCTTGCCGCACGGCACCTGCGGGCGCGCTCGGCACCTCGATCCGGCGCAGTCGCTGGAAACCGAGCAGGTGCCGCACCCGCGCCTTGAGCCAGCGACGCAGACCACGGCGCGGATCATCCAGGGTCCATTCGCACAATCGTCGGCGCCAACTGTCCGGGGTCGGCAGACGGGCTTCTATTTCCGCCGCCAGCGACTCCACTCGCGCAGCGGACAGCAGCAACGCCGTCGGGGCGATCTCGCGGCGATCGCGGCTGGCCGATTCTCGGGTTTCCGGAAAGGCCAGGCCTTCGCCGCCCTCCAGCCAGCGACGGAACAGGTGCGCCAGTCCATCACGCCATTCGGTGCCTTCATCGATCCACACCACCGCGTCGTCGGCAACCTGGGCCCAGCCCTGGCGCTGCGCTGTCGGCGCCTCGGCGACGAACAGCACCGACAGCGATTGCACCTGCCACAAGCCGCGACGCACCGCGTTGGCCTGGGCTGAATACAAGCGCAGCGACCAATCTTCATCCAGGCCGCATTGCAACCAGTGCGACACGCTTTCGCGGCGCTGGACAAAGGCGAACGCCGGACGGATCAAACGCAACTGGCGTCGCAGATCCTCACCCTGACTGTCGCGGTCGATCACCACGCTGTGCCCATCCAACTGGCGCGCCGCCAATGCCAGGATCAGCAGGCTCGGCTCGAAGGCGCCGCTCAGCGCCAACCGCGCCCCCGGGACAAAACCCTGCTGGCGCAGGCCATCGCAGACACGCTCGACCTCGCGTTGCACATCGATCCATCGCCAGGCCTTCCACACGCCGAGGCGTCGATGACGCAAGGCAATCTGCGTCGGTCGCTCCCTGGCCCAACGTTGCAAGGCGACCAAGGCTTTGTCCGTCACGCTTTCAGGCAGTGGTGCATTGAGTTCGAAGAGGCTCATGCGCTTACTCCTCATCCACCAGGGCCGGCTCGGCGACACGGGTGCGCTGGCCCAGTCGACTCAAGTCCCGATAACCGGCACCCGGGTGGCTGGCGGGCAAGCGCGGGCCGTCACCGAACAGCTTGTCGCGCAGGGTGCCGGGGCGGTATTCGGTCTTGTACGCGCCGCGCTGTTGCAGCTCGGGCACCAGCAGGTCAACCACATCGCGGAAGGTTTCATGGGCCAGCACATAAGCCAGGTTGAAGCCGTCCACATCGGTTTCCTCGACCCAGGCCTGCAACTCGTCGGCGACGGTTTGTGCACTGCCGACGATCAACGGGCCGAAGCCACCGATGCCGACCCAATCGGCCAGTTCCTGGACGGTCCACTGCTTGTCCGGGTCGGCGGTCGAGAATGTCTCCACGGCCGACTGGATGGCGTTGGTATGGATGTGCTTGAGCACCTGGTCGGGTCGGTACTGACCGAAGTCGATGCCGGTCCAACCGGAAATCAGCGCCAGCGCGCCCTCGTAGCTGCTGTAGGATTTCAGCTCCTGCCACTTGGCCTGCGCCTGGGCGTCGGCCTCGTCGACAATCACCGTTTGCAAGTTGAAGATCAGCACTTTGCGCGGATCGCGCCCGGCCTCGGCGGCACGCCGGCGGATATCGGCCACGGTCTTTTTCAGGATGACCTTGGACGGCGCCGCGACGAATACGCACTCCGCATGCCCGGCAGCAAAGTCCTTGCCGCGACTCGATGCCCCCGCTTGATAGAGCACCGGCGTGCGCTGCGGCGACGGCTCGCAAAGATGGATGCCCGGGACCTGGAAATGCTTGCCCTGATGACGGATCTCGTGGACTTTGCTCGGGTCGCTGAAGATGCCGCGCTCCCGGTCGCGCACCACCGCGCCCTCCTCCCAACTGCCTTCGAACAGTTTGTAGAGCACCTCGAGGTATTCGTCGGCGTAGTCATAGCGCGCATCGTGATCGCTGAGCGCCTTCTGCCCGAGATTGCGCGCCCCGCTGTCGAGGTAGGACGTGACGATGTTCCAACCGATCCGCCCCTTGGTCAGGTGGTCCAACGTGGACAGGCGACGGGCAAAGGGATAGGGATGTTCGAAGGTCAACGAGGCAGTCAGGCCGAAGCCCAGGTGCTCGGTCACCAAGGCCATCGGCGTGATCAACGCCAGTGGGTCATTGACCGGGACTTGGGTCGCCTGGCGGATGGCGGCGTCGCCATTGCCGCCGAGCACATCGTAAATACCGATGACATCAGCGATGAAGATACCGTCGAACTTGCCGCGCTCCAGCAACTTGGCCAAGTCGGTCCAGTAATCGAGGTCCTTGTACTGCCAGGCCCGGTCCTTGGGGTGTCGCCAGAGCCCCGGAGACTGATGACCGACGCAGTTCATCTCGAAGGCATTCAAACGAATTTCACGTGGCATGGAAACTCCTGCTCGATAGATTCAGCACCCAGTCCCGGTGCTCTTTACTGTTCTATCAACACGATTCATGCCAAGAAAATTGTCCTTTAGATTTCAATCAGTTAGATATTTTCCCAGCCAGCAAGGGTGCTGGTTCATCCATAGAGATGTTGATCAGCTGTTCGGTGGCAAACAGTGGCCTGCTCGTTGGAAAAACCCGCAGGAGTCTCCCGACTCGGCTGTCCATGCAGAGGGAGCCGCTACGCTTGCCCAGGTCAGCAGCGGCTCATGGAGTTCGAAAGCCAATGGAGAAGAACAGTGAACTTGACCAGGCCACCCTGCGCCTGACCGTCAGCGCCTGCGCGCTGTTGTATATCGTCGTGCTGGTCGGCCTCGATCCGGACGCCGCCACGCGTTACGCCCCCATCATCATCTACATCGTCACGTTCATCTTCGCCTCGGTGTTCCTGCGCATGGCAATCAAGCGCTGGCCAGGGCATTTCTTCTGGCGGCGTCTTTTCGCCATGTTGCATGACTACACCGGTATTGCGTTCGCCATGGTGCTGGGGGGCGAAGGCGCGTTGCCGATCTATGCAGCGCTGCTCTGGGTCACCCTGGGCAATGGCATGCGCTTCGGCTCGCGCTACCTAGCCCTGGCAACGGTCATTGCACTGTCGACCTTGGTGCTGATTTTCTGGCTCAACCCCTTCTGGCACACGCAGCCCTACATGTTCCTGATGCTGATCGTCACGACCATCGTGGTGCCGGCCTATGCGCACATCCTGCTCAAACGCACACGCATCGCCTCCGAAGAGGCGATTGCCGCCAACCAGGAGAAATCGCGATTCCTGGCACAGGCGAGCCATGACTTGCGCCAGCCGATCCATTCCATTGGCCTGTTCACCGCGTGCCTGAGGGACGCCAGACTGGGCCTGGAGGAGCTGCGGCTGGTGGACAACATCGACCGCTCGCTGCACACCGTGTCGCAACTGTTCCGCTCGATCCTCGACATTTACACCCTGGATCACGGCAAGTGGGCACCGCAGGCTGACACTGTCCACTTGGGCGCCTTGCTGCAAGACGTCGTCAAGCAGAACACCGAGGCCGCGCGCTGGGCCGGCGTCGAGCTACGCCTGCGCGCCTGTCCCTATTGGGTCAACGTCAATCCAGGAATGCTGACCACCATGGTCCAGAACCTGTTGTCCAACGCCCTCAAATATGCGCCGGGGCAACCGGTATTGATCGGCGTGCGGCGCCAGGGCAAGGGCCTGGCCGTGGTGATCTACGACAAGGGACGCGGCATCGCCAGTGAGCATCTTCCTGAGGTATTCAAGGAGTTTTATCGCGTGCGCCATGTCCGCGACAAAGACGTCGAGGGGCTTGGCCTCGGCCTGTCCATCGTCAAGCGCATCAGCCAGTTGCTCAATGTCGACATCCACATCCGCTCGACAGTCGGCCAAGGCACCAAGGTGGCGATCAGCGGCCTGGAGCAAGCGGCACCCCGCGCCTCGGCGCCCAGGGTCTCCGGTGCCCGTGACCGCTTGAACGGATTACGGGTGTGCCTGGTGGAAGACGACGCCAACGTCCTGATGGCGACGTCCGCGCTGCTCGAGAAGTGGGGTTGCGATGTGCAAGGTCACAGTGACGGCGAAGGCTTGTCCAGCGACTGCGACATCGTGATCGCCGACTTTGACCTGGGCACCAAGGTCTCCGGTGCCGAGTGCATCGCCGCGATACGCGCCCAACGCGGCTGGGAAGTCCCGGCGCTGGTGATCACCGGACACGACATCGAGCGGATCCGCCAGTCCCTGCAAAACATGAATGTCTCGGTGCTGGCCAAACCCGTACGCCCGCCGGAGCTGCGAGCGGTATTGCTTGAGCAGCTCAAGGCCATGGATCGCCAGGGCGAGGCTCCAGCCAAGGCGTCCTCGGAACCGGATTGAAAGTCCGGGTGGTCAATGACTGAAGGCTTGGCTGAAAGACGTGTCGATAATTCCAGCAGTGGCCAACGGAGCCGGCAGGGCCTTGACCTTGAACAGGAAGTCCGCCGTGCTCTGCAGGTCGGCGGCGGCCTGCGGGTCTACCGGACCGACATTCATGTGGGCCTGGCGCAACCAATGGCGCGAAACGTCCTGGTCCAGATTGGCTTTCTTCGCCCAGAGGTCGGCGTATTGATCGGTATGGTTGTCGACCCAGGCGCGGGCCTGCTTCACGCGACCGAGGAAGTCGGCGATGGCTTCGCGCTTGTTGTCGATGGCCGGCGTCGAGGCGGCAATGGCGCTGAGGCCGGGCATCAGGTTCTTCGCCGTCAGGATCGGCCGGGCGCCGGAGAACAGGATCTGTTGCGAGATGTAGGGTTCCCACACCGGAAAGGCGTCGATGCTGCCCTGGGGCAAGGCGGCGGCCGCATCGATGGGCATCAGCTTGATGAACTCGACGTGGTTGTCGGGCAAGCCGGCCTGCTCCAAGGCGCGCAGCGTCAGTTGCTGGCTCCAGGCGCCGGGCCAATAGGCGATCTTCTTGCCCTTGAGGTCGGCGATGGTCTTGACCGGCGAGTCCTTGGGCACCAGTAGCGCAATGGTGTCCGGGTTCTGCCGCGAGACACCGATCAGCTTCACCGGTGCCTGTTTGGCAGCCAGGAACAGAAAGCCCGAGTCGCCGAGGAAACCCAGGTCCAGGTCACCGGTATTCAGCGCCTCGGCCAGGGGCGCAGCGGCTTGGAAGTGTTTCCAGTCGACACGATAAGGGGCGCCTTCCAGCACGCCCGAGGCCTCCACCGAAGCCCTGACGTTGTAGTAGTTCTGGTCGCCGACGTGCAGCACCAGCGGCTCGCCAGCCTGGGCCAAAGGGGTGGCGAACAATGTGCTGAAAAGCAAACGACGCAGGGATCGGGTGAACGTCATGACAGCATTTCCTGGATGATTTTTTAGAACATAGCGCTCCTATCAATTCCTTTAGAAATTCTTTTAGCGCATAAGCTCATAGTCATAATTCAGCCAGTGTTCATGGGGCAACAGCACCGCAACAGACTGTTCGCCGATCAACATTTCCTCTGATGCCTTGCGCATTGCCAGTGCCCGTTGGCCGTCCTTTCGAGGCTGTGGCACAGAGCCTGCATTATTCCTTTAAGACGCGATTTTTCTCGCCGTCCGATCTTTCGGAAATAAGAACATTGCTTTCTCACCGCCTTGTCTGGAGCTTTCCATGAAACTCGCCCTCCGTTTCTCCCTGGCCCACGCTAGACAGCTGATCAGCGCCTGCGCCCTGGCGCTGGCCGTGCCGTCCATGGTCCAGGCCGCCGAAAGTCCTCCGGCCGAAGTGCACCTGGACTACGCCTATTACTCGCCGGTCAGCCTGGTGCTCAAGCACTTCGGTTACCTGGAAAAAGCCCTGCCCCAGACCAAGGTGAGCTGGGTCTTGAGCCAGGGCAGCAATCGTTCGCTGGAATACCTCAACAGCGGCGGCGTCGACTTCGCATCGTCCGCCAGCCTCGCCGCGGTGTTGAGCCGAGCCAATGGCAGCCCGATCAAGTCGGTGTATGTCTACAGCCGCGCCGAATGGACAGCGCTGGTGGTGCGCAAGGATTCGCCCTACCAGACGATCGCCGACCTCAAGGGCAAGAAGATCGCCGCCACCAAGGGCACCGATCCCTACCTGTTCACCCTGCGCAGCCTGCAACAAGCCGGGCTGAAGAAAGACGATGTGGAACTGGTGCACCTGCAGCATCCGGACGGGCGCACCGCACTGGAAAAAGGTGACGTCGACGCCTGGGCCGGTCTCGATCCGCACATGGCCGCCAGCGAAGTCCAGGCCGGATCGCGCCTGCTGTATCGCAATTCCGCTTTCAACAGCTACGGCGTGGTCAGCGTCACGGAGAAATACGCCCAAGAGCATCCGCAGACCATCGACACCGTGATCGCCGCCTACGAACAGGCCCGGACGTGGTCGGTGGAGCATCCGCAAGAACTGGCCAAACTGCTGGCCGACGAATCCGGGCTGCCGCTGGAGGTTGCCAAGCTGCAACTGTCACGCACCGACCTGGGCAGCCCGCAGCTGAGTGCCAAGGATGTGTTGGCTTCCAAGGCGGCCGCTCCGATCCTGGTCTCCGAGGAATTGGTACGGCGCGGGGTGAACGTCGACCAGGTGATCGATCAACTGCTCGACACCGGCCGCCAGCAAGCCGTCGCCCGTCAATAACCCCTAGCCCAGGCGACAACCGATCCGCGCCTGGCGCGGATTCGGCATTGCCGGAGAATCGCCATGAGCAGCAACAGCAAAGACCTCTCCAACCCACACCTGGCCCTGTCCCCAGCGGACAGAACGCCGCTGTTCGATTCCGATCGCTGGCGACTGCGCCTCAAGGGATTGGCCCTGCCGGTGCTGATCATCGTGTTGCTGGAGATCATCGTGCGCATCGGTTGGCTGCCCGCCTACCAGATGCCGGCCCCCAGCGAGATCGCCCTGACCCTTGGCGAACTGGCCGAAGGCGCCCTGTGGAAGCACATCAGCGCCAGCCTGCTGCGCGTGCTACTGGGCTTTGCCATCGGTGCCAGCCTGGCGTTGGTCTTCGCCGCCTGGGTTGGCCTGAGTCGGGAAGCCGAAGCCTACCTGGAACCGACCTTCGCGGGCCTGCGCTCGATCCCCAGCCTGGCCTGGGTGCCGTTGCTCCTGCTGTGGCTGGGCATCGACGAAACCTCCAAAGTGGTGCTGATCGCCATCGGCGCGTTCTTTCCGGTGTACCTCAATGGCGTGGCGGCGATTCGCAACATCGACCGCAAGCTGGTGGAAGTCGGCCACATGTATGGTTTCAGCCGTCGCCGCCTGGTGCGGCGGATTCTCCTGCCTGCCGCCCTGCCCGGCCTGTTCACCGGGTTGCGCAGCGGCATGAGCCTGGCCTGGATGTTCCTCGTGGCCGCCGAACTGATCGCCGCGACCAAAGGCCTGGGCTATCTGCTCAGCGATGGTCGCGAAACCTCGCGCCCGGACATCGTGCTGGCGGCGATCATCGTGCTCGCCGTGCTGGGAAAGCTCAGCGACGGCCTCCTCGCCGGCCTGGAGAAACGCTTCCTGGCCTGGCGCGACACTTTCAACGGCACCGAGGACTGAGCCATGCCCCAAGCCCTGCTGGACATTCACGTGGCGCGCAAGAGCTTCGCGACCACCACCGTGCTCAACGACATCCACCTGCAACTGCAGCCTCGGGAAACCGTGAGCCTGCTGGGCCCCAGCGGCTGCGGCAAAAGCACCTTGCTGCGCATCGTTGCCGGCCTGGAAAAAGAGTTCGAAGGGCAACTGCTCAGCCACACCGAACAGTTGGCCTTTGTGTTCCAGGAACCGCGGTTGATGCCCTGGCTGACGGTGCAACAGAACATCGGCTTCAGCGACGATGACCGCTATGACAAAGCCTGGGTCGCGCAGTTGATCGAAGAAGTTGGCCTCAGCGACTTTGCCGACGCCTTGCCCAAGGCGTTGTCCGGTGGCATGGCGCAACGGGTGGCGATTGCCCGCGGCCTGTATTCGCGGCCGCGGGTGCTGCTGCTGGACGAGCCCTTCAGCGCCGTGGACGCTTTCACCCGGATGAAACTGCAAGACCTGTTGCTGCAACTGGCCGAGCGTCACGCTATCGCCCTGCTGCTGGTAACGCACGATGTCGACGAGGCGCTGTACCTGAGCGACCGGGTCCTGGTCATGGACAATCGCCCCAGCCGCATTCGCCAGGAACTGGCGGTGCAACTGCCGCACCCACGCGATCGGCGTGACCCGTTGCTGGCCAGGCTCAAGGCATTGGCGCTGACTGAGTTGCACCGGGCTCACGTAATTTAATCAGGGCGCTTCGCTAAGCATTTAAAAGTATTAACAAATAAATAATCAGTATTTATGGTTATAAACATAACCACGTACTCTCAGCTCATCCCGTCCCATTGGTCACGACAGTGAAGTGCCTTATGAAACCGACTGACAACGTTATCGATTGCGTCCAATTCCGCAAACGCAAGCAGGCCCAGCAACGGGCCCGGGCCATGTGGGAAATGTACGCGCGTAATGCCGGTTACCAGGCGTTCCAGTGGGTCCAGGCATCCCAGTCGACCGCGACGTACCAGGCGTGAGCGCCCAGGAACCCTCGCGCTTTTTGGCGAGCACCGACGAACCCGAAGTGGATCTGAACAATCTGGAAGCCTTGGATGAGGATCCGATCTGCGAACGGGTCGCGCAAAACTTGCAACGCCTGCGCGGCAAGCGACACTTGTCCCTCGACGCCCTTGCCCGCCAGTGCGGGGTTAGCCGGGCCATGCTGGCCCAGATCGAATCCGGACGCAGCGTGCCGTCGATCAAGGTGCTGTGCAAAATCGCCAAGGGTTTGAAGGTATCGGTCGCCGCATTCCTCGAACACCGTGCGTTCGAAGGCGTGGCGGTGCTGTCGGTCAGCCAGAGCAAACGCCTGGTCAGCGCCAGTGGTGCCTTCGTCAGTCGCGCCCTGTTCCCGTTCGACGTGGCACGCCAATCGGAATTCTACGAACTGCGCCTGGGCCCCTTGGGCGAGGACCAGTCCGAAGGGCACGGGCCTGGCGTGCAGGAGAACCTGGTGGTGTCCCAGGGTGTGTTGGAGATCAGTGTCAACGACGAGCGCTACCTGCTTTCCACGGGTGATTCGATTCTGTTCTACGCCGACCAGCCACACCGATATCGCAACCCGGCCGACAGTGAAGCAGTGGCGTACCTGGTGGTCACCTATCCGGAACGCCTGGACTGAAGACGAACATGCAAAAAGCCCGGCATTAACGCCTAGATGCTGTTCAAGGCACTCGACAAACCCGTGGCGAGGGAGCTTGCTCCCGCTGGGCCGCGCTTGTAGGAGCTGCCGAGCGAAGCGAGGCTGCGATCTTTCCAATGACACTCGAATCCCAAGCGAAAGATCAAAAGATCGCAGGCTTCGCCAGCTCCTTCAGAGCCGAGCGGGAGCAAGCTCCCTCGCCACAATGGATCGTGCCCGCGTCGAGAGCGAACCAGCCCGGTTGTCATCAGCAGGTGCAGCACATCATCGGCATGCCATTGCAGCTCATCATCATCGGCATGCTGCAGTCGCCCATCATCTTCATCATCAACGCGCAGCAGTTTTTCATCATGTCCATGTTCATGCCGGCCATCGGCATGACTTTGCACATCATGCAGTCCGCCATCACCGTGCTTTCCATCACGCACTTCATCGACGGCATCGGCATGCCCATCATCGGCATTGGCATCATCATGCTCGCCATCGGCATGGCCGTGCTCACCGGGGACATGCACATCATGCTCATGTTGCCGCAGTGCATCATCATCGGCATGCCGCAGTTCATCATCATCTGCATCATGTCGGCGCTGTTCTTGAACATGGCCATGTCCATGCCGGCAGCGGGCATCATCTTGCACATCATGCCGTCATCCATCATTTCGCAGGTCATGGTCGCCATCATCATCGGCATGCCCATCATCGGCATCATCGGCATGTTGGCGTTCATCGGCATTGGCATCTGCATGGCGTTCATCATGGTGGTGTTCCCTGTAGGTTCGAGAGTCGGACAAGCTGATGGGGGCGGATTCTAAGGATTGGCCCGGGCCCGACAAGATGGCGATCGAACAGCAGGAATGAACGTTCAAGCAGGCTTACCGGAGTGACGCGCGCCAAGCCTTCTGTTATTGCACGTCTTTCGCTCTCATTGCAGACAGTAAGTAAACGACAGCGTCGATTTCCCGGTCATGGGTATGCCATCCAACGCTATATAAATAACCGTAAGAAATAATCGATCTAAACTCGCATACCGGCCGGACGCACGACCCGGCGGGGTCCGAGATAGGCGCGTCCCATTCCTGGCCCGACTCAAAGCCCTCGCCCCCAATGAACTGCAGAACTTGCCAATGACGGAACGATTGCGAGAATCTCCGCCACATGCAGCGATGGCTTTCAGTTGCTTAAAGAATTGACGCAGAGGAACAATCATGACGGAGCTGCCAGATGGGAGCGATCACGACGCAGCGTCCGACGACGTGAGCCTTGCCGCCTGGACTCGGGTCTGGGCGGATCTCGGCGTCAGGCACGCACCGCTAGAGACGTTTGAAGAACTCATTCGACACTATTGCGAGCCACACCGCGCTTATCACAACCGCCAGCATCTAGCGGAGTGCCTCCACGTACGGCGACGCGTCAATGCCGCTTGCCAGGCACCCGCCGAAGTTGACCTCGCGCTATGGTTTCATGACGCGATCTACGACCCCCTTCGCACCGACAACGAGCTGCGCAGTGCACAGTGGTTGGACGACGTGGCACGGGATAACGGACTGGACGAGGAAACACGACGCAGGCTTTACGACCTGGTCATGGTGACACGGCACGACGGTGCCCCAGCGACGGCAGACGAGGCGGTGCTGGTGGATACTGACCTGGCGATCCTGGGGGCCTCCTTCGAGCGGTTTGAGGAATACGACCGGCAAATCCGCCTTGAATACCAATACGTGCCCCTGCCTATGTACCGTCAGAAGCGGCGCCAGGTTCTGGAGCGTTTCCTGGCGCGTGAGCGTATCTACACGACCCCCTTGTATTTCGAGGCATTCGAGCAGCAGGCACGGGAAAATCTCGCCCGGGCTATCCCCCGCCTTGATTGAAAACCGGATTCAAGCGTCAACGTGATTCGTCTTCAAGGTTTTTCAGTCATTCGCCGATACAGGCCTGATAAACTGACCGGCTCGCCGATAGCCCATCGCGGCGCAACGACTCAAGGAGTTCCAACGGACATGATTGTCGGCATTGACCTGGGCACCACCCATAGCCTTATCGCAGCATGGCGCGACGGCGCGGCGCAACTGGTGCCCAACGCGTTGGGCGAGTGGCTGACACCGAGCGTGGTCGGCCTGGACGATGAAGGCCGCGTCATGGTGGGCCGCACGGCCCTGGAGCGCTTGCAAACGCACCCCCGACTCACCGCCTCGCTTTTCAAGCGCTACATGGGCAGCGCCCGTCTCACCACCTTGGGCAACCAGCAGTTCCGGGCCGAGGAGCTCTCGGCCATGGTGCTACGCAGCTTGCGCGAGGATGCCGAGCGGCATTTCGGCGAACCGGTGGAAGAGGCCATCATCAGCGTTCCCGCCTATTTCAGCGATGCCCAGCGCAAGGCCACGCGAATCGCCGGCGAGCTGGCCGGATTCAAGGTCGAGCGACTGATCAATGAACCCACCGCGGCCGCACTCGCCTATGGCTTGCACCGGCGAGACACTGCCAGCACTTTCCTGATATTCGACCTTGGCGGCGGGACGTTCGACGTGTCGATCCTGGAGCTGTTCGAAGGGATCATGGAAGTGCGCGCCAGTGCTGGCGACAACTTCCTTGGCGGAGAAGATTTCGACACGCTGCTGGTCCAGGATTTCGTTGCCGCACAGGCAGGCAACAACGAGGCGCCGCTGGCCCTTGGAGACCCACAGCTCTACGGCCGGCTGCGCCGTGAAGCTGAACGCGTGCGCAAATCCCTGGGCCAGGAGTCAAGCGCAACGTTCGCAATACGCCAGGGCGAGCGCGAATGGCGTCGCGAATACACCCAGGCCAGCCTGACCGACCTTTATGCGCCCCTGTTCAGCCGTCTTCGAGCCCCTATCGAGACCGCGTTGCGAGATGCCCGCATCCGCGCCGGCGAGCTGGACGAAGTGTTGCTGGTGGGCGGCACCACCCGCATGCCGTTGGTACGCAAACTGGCCGCCAGCCTGTTCGGACGCTTTCCCTCTATCCAGCTCAACCCCGATGAAGCCGTGGCGTTGGGCGCAGCGGTGCAGGCAGGCCTGAAAAGCCGCGACGCGGCACTTGAAGAAATCGTGCTCACCGATGTCTGCCCGTACTCCCTGGGCATCGAAATTGCGGTTGAGTTTGGCGGCAAGCTCGAAAGCGGGCATTACCTGCCGATCATCGAACGCAACTGCGTGGTGCCCGTGAGCAAGGTCAAGCGCGTCTTCACACTTCAGGACCAGCAAAAGGTCGTGCTGCTGAAGGTCTATCAAGGCGAAAGCCGTCGGGTCACTGAAAACATTCTCTTGGGCGAATTGGAAATTCCCGTGCCGCCCATGGCTGCCGGAGAGGTGGGGATCGATGTGCGCTTCACTTACGACACCAACGGTCTGCTGGAGACCGATGCGCAGACCGTCCAGACCGGTGAACGGCGCAACCTGGTGATCGCCAATAACGCCGGCGTGCTGGATAGCGAAGAAATCGGCCGGCGTCTCAAGGCCTTGGAAACGCTGAAGATCCACCCACGCAACGAACAACCCAACACCTTGCTGATCGCCCGGCTGGAACGTCTCTACCAGGAAAGCCGCGGTGAGCTGCGCCAACGAATCGATGAGTTGGCGACCCGCTTCGGCCAGATGCTCGAAACCCAGGAATTGCATGACATCCGGGCACTGCGGATGCAGATCAGCGCCCAGCTCGACAGCTTGGAAGAAGGTGTCTGACGATGACCTGCTGGGTTGTACTCGGACTGCCGGAAGATGCCGACAAGCGCAGTATCAAGCGCCAATATGCAAGCTTGCTCAAGCAGCTTCGCCCGGACGAAGATCCAGTGGGTTTCCAGCGCCTGCGCGAAGCTTACGAACAGGCATTGGAATGGGCCGACTGGCAGCCGGAAGTCGTAGTCGACGAAGATCAGCCCACCCCTGCCAAGCTGCCCCTCGTGGATTTTCCGGCCCCGCAGTCAGCGCCGACAACGCCTCCACCGAGCCAGCGCGTGGCGACGCAGTGCCTGGAAGCGGTAAGCGCCGCCAATCTCCACGACCGTCTGGTGCAGGCGCGCCTTTATGGCTGCGAGCGTGAGTTCGAACAAGGCCTGCTGGAGCTTTGCCTGGCGCAAGAGGATAGCTACGACCTGGCTGAAGCAGCCGTTGAGCAGTTGCATTGGCTGACCCTTTGGCAACGCGAGGACTTGCCCGCCGCCGCCACCGAGCAGCTGCGCGGCAGGCTCATGGATCTGGCATGGTCTCGCCTGACTGGGGCCTGGCACGATGACCGACGCTTTCTCGATGTCGCCCGCCAGCTCGACACCAGTCCCTGGCTACAGACCCTGGACGCCCGGCAATGGCTGAACCGATGTCTGGCCATGGCGCTGCTGCAGGCGCCGCAGTGGTCGCAAACATTGTTCGATGACATTTGCGAGCAGCAAGGTTGGAAGCAGACCGGCCAGTACACACCTTGTCCCGAACCCTGGTGGAGCCAACTCCTGGCGCGCAGCCACTGCGCCATCTTCCTGGCGCAGCAGGCTCGTCTCACTCAGCTCTTCGACAGCAGCGAGTCCCAGGCCGCGCGAATGCTGTTTGGATCACACGATGAAGACGCCCGGGTGCGTTTGAGCATGACCTTCAGTGCTACGGACTGGGATGCCTGCGAGGCGCTGTATCGCACCGTTCAGCTTCGCTATCCACAACTGCTGAACGAGAGGCCACAGCTGGGGCCGGACAATTGGCGCCCGTTGCGTCGGCAGCCGCCGGTCCTGGCCGTGCCACTGGCCATACTCGGCACTTCGATCTGCATGAGCTGGCTCTTTGAATATCGGCTCGGTGGCTCGTTCTACACCAGCGTAGTCGATATGTTGCTTCGCGCCCTGTTGCTCGGTGTCGTCGGTTGGGCACTTCACGCAGTGTGCAAGAAACTGAGCCGCAAAGCCTGGCGCCTGGACCATTGGATAAATGACCATTACGGTCGCTGGCTGAGTCTGCGGCGCCCCACTCCGATGCCGATCCGCGAGATCCTCTGGGTCGGGCTGCTGGGCGGCCTCATTTACTTAGCCGGCGGTGTTGCCGGGGCGGCGACCTTCTTTGGGACGCTCGGTGTGCTGGGAGCCTTGAGCCGCCGGACGCCCTTCGATCGCGGCAAGTCTTTCCTGGCCCGACTCTATGACCAGGTGCCCGGCGACGTGCTTATTGGCCTTTTCCTGGGCATGCTAGTGCCCATGGTCTTGTTGGGGAATACCTGGGCCAAGAGCACGTATGTCAGCAAGAATGAAGGCCTCCAGGTCTGGCCACAGCGCATTTGTGCCGCCCGACAGTCCACCGCTTCGCCATGCCCTTCGGTACTGTCTGCAACCGAGTGGCAAGCTTTCAAGAAACCTCAGGCCAATCAACCATGATCAGCACCCGCGCTTTCATCACTGCAGTTGTCGTGCTACTGACGATGACTTGGCTGGTTCAGCGCCTGGCCGGGCCGTCGGACGAGGATAAGGAAAACCGCGTGCATTGGGACGAAGTTCAGGAGATAAGTACCTGCCTGGTGGACGGAGCGGAGCTATTCGAGCAGCGTTATGTCGACTACCGTGCCCGCCGGGCCTTGCCGGAGGACGAATGGATTCGCAAAATGGGTTTCGTCGGCTTCGGCATGGGGTCGGGCATCGACGCCGAGGAGTTCATCCGGCCTCAGGGTGCTCAGCCATCACCCTGCAAGCATGGGTTCAGTATTGGTGAGCCCGGCAGTCTGCAAGCCCTCGCGGCGAACTACATCAAGGCCTATGACAACCTGCGCCCGAACGCCCGGATCGCCGAACTGTGGCTGGCGAATCATCGCGATCAGCCTCAGCCTGACCAACTCGATAAGCTGGACCGCGACCTGACCCTGCATTTGCAGGACGCTCGTGACCAGGCGATACCGTTGCGCCAAGCATTGGAACAGCCGCAGCTAAAGGTGCGTGAACAACAGTTGGCGTCCATCGAAAAGCACCTGGGACAGGACCAACATTGGTACACGCTGCGCTTCATGATCCAGGCCCGTCAGACCATCAACGCCTTGGACGCCATGACTGAAGGCGCCCCGCTGACGCCGCAACAACTGCTCGCCCTGCAACATTCGCTGACGGCTCACTGGACAGACACCGAAGCCTTCGTGCAAGCCCTGCCGCGCCTGCGATCGGCTAACGGCAACCCGCCCGTGTGGAGCAAAATCAGTCTGGCAGCCAAGGAATGGCTTACCGCCGTTGAGCGCCTGCAACAACACTGGGGGGCCGGGGCCGACGCCGCAGAACTGAACCAGGATCTTGCTGCCGCACGGGCCGGGTATGACGAATTGCGGATGCGTTACAACGCTGCGGTGCAGTCCCAGTATTGAAATTAATTGGATTGGAGTGGGGTCATGGTTTGCGTAGCTGTCCAGGAAGAAGTTCGAAGCCGTCTGCGCCGCGCCGAGGATGAACATGAGGTCAAGGTCCTGCTCGCCGTTGAGTCAGGCAGCCGCGCATGGGGCTTCGCATCGCCCAATAGCGACTATGACGCGCGCTTCATCTACGTCCATAAACCTGACTGGTATCTCTCGGTCGGCCTTGAGGAACAGCGCGACGTTATCGAGTACCCGATTGTCGACGACATGGACATCAATGGCTGGGATCTGCGCAAGGCATTGAGGCTGTTCTGGAAGTCGAATCCAGGGTTTGTCGAGTGGGTGCAATCCACCATCGTCTACGAGCATTGCGGCTCCTTCCACGAACGTGCCAAAGCGTTGCTACCGCAGGTGTACTCGGTTGAAAGCGGCATCTACCATTATCGCAGCATGGCGAAAACCAATTTCCGTGGGTATTTGCAGGCACCGGAAGTACCGCTGAAGAAGTATTTCTACGTGCTGCGACCCTTGCTCTCCGTACGGTGGCTGGAGCGGTTCGATACACCGGCCCCCATCGAGTTCGACACGTTGCGCCAAGTCATCGACGGCGAACCAGAACTGCATCGGGCGATCGATGACTTGCTTGCGATCAAGCGCGCCTCACCAGAAATGGGGCTTTCACCGCAAATCATGCCTATTCAGACATTCGTCGAGCGTGAACTGCATCGGCTTGAAGCCATCAAGCCGACCCGCAGCGAACGTAAGGAAGTCGAGCCGCTGCTGTCGGAATTGTTTCGCTCGGTCCTGAAGGAAACGTGGAAATAGTCCAAGGCACAGGTTTTAGGCTGGTCTGGCTTACGAGGAATGCATCATGGAGTTCGTAGTTCATAGCTATTGCCTGAAAGGCGCACGCCAGGAGCCTCTGCTGCCTCCTGTCACCCTGACTCCGTCCTCGTTGACCTTGACGGTCGCCGAGTTGATTCGCCTGGCCGTTGCCGAGCAGATCGCCGCATTGTTGGCTCAGCACTCGCTGCAACAAGTGTCGGTGCGTGAAGTGCTCGACCGCCAATACTTGAGCGAGCGGGACATTCTTCAACAAGCCAGCGAAGGGGCGGTAGCCATGCCTCACGCCAGCGCGTCCCTGGACCTGGATGTTGGCGTTGAAGCCGAGCGAGCCTTGAAGGGTTTTGAAACCCGTGCGTTTCGCATTCTGCATAACGGCGTCATGCTCCAGAGGCTCGATGAGTCGATTGAATTGGGCGCGCCATCCACGCTCGCGTTTATCCGCCTGCTGCCACTGATTGGCGGTTGATCCTCGTCGCTCGCTCCCTCGGATACCCACATGCAATCACGCCGTCCTCTGCCCGAACAAGCCACGCGCCTCGCTGCATTGCGAGTATTCTGCGACAGAGCGCTGGATGAGTATCCCGAGCTCAGCCCCTATGACCAATTCGCACCCGGTTTCTGGGACGGCATCGGCGTTCTGCGCATCGCCGAGGACTGGGTCAGGCAGTATCCCGAGGATGGACCCGAAGCGCTGGCTGACGGTTTTGTGTTCCCGACCGTTTGGGACGACCTGGAGGACCTTCGCGATCAGCAACGCTACGGCCTGCAATATCGAATCTGCGATGCCTGGATCACCGCCCACCCGGACACCTATGCGCTAGAGCAGATTGGCGCGCGGTTGCAGCACATGCTGCAATTTGCCCTCGAAGACAGTGACTACCCATTACCCACTGACGAAGATGACCCCGCCTATTACCGCAGAAGCCCGGACCAGGCCTGGGCCTTGCCTGACGTCCAAGCCTGTATCCATCGCTTGAGCAACTACCCGTCCACCCCAACCTGGCAGACCTTCGCCGGATGGTTGCTGGATGGCAGCTGGAATCGCGAGCAGCCCCCTTCAGCGCCTGGGGAAGAACAACGGAAAATCGCTGACGCCTATATCTACGTGCACCGGGAAATCAAGCGCATCGCCTTGGGCTTGGTGGAAGCAGGCCGCCTCGATTACCCCCGCTTCGTCCGGGGCGCCAACACCTGGGGCAGCGCCATGATGTTCTACGCAGGCGACGCCGGGTTGGACAGCGATGATGTGGACCCGGATCGGTACACCCACGAAGCATTCGGTGAGGAGGACTCAAGCGATGAGGGTCCCGAAGACGAGGACGTCGATGATGAGTCGTTCCAGAATGATGATGTCCTTGATGAGGCACCCACACCCGTGCACCCCGAACTGGCAAGCTTCACCGTTCGTTATGTCGAGGAAGCCTTGGCTGGATTGCCCGATAACGCCGCGAAGCTGGCTGACACCTTCCGTTCGGTAGAGGTGTATGACACCCGATGGATGCTGCAGGCCCTGGCGGTCATCGAACGATTGGGCGCGACGCCCGATGGCTTTTTCGACCGTTTCGGCGATACGGCCGCGGTGCTCGAACGTTTCCTGCTCCTTCAGGAGTTGCCCGAGGACCAATCGGCAGCACTGCTCGCCGCGCTGACCGGCTTTTCCAGAAATACCCTGCTGACCGCCCTGCCCTATGCAGGACATGCCAGCCGCGTGGTGCTCGACGCGCTCGGTTGGAGTGATCTGCAAGCCTTTCAGCGCGAGTATTTGAGCATTGCCCTGGCACCTCGGTCCGGATGGGGTACCGACCTGCCCAATACGCTTGATGAAACGGTGGGCGTGGTGGACCGCTACCTGCTGGACAAGGCGCTGGCCGAGGCGGACCCGGAGCATTTGCGCGACTACCTCGTGGCACTCGAGCATTCGCACTGGGCGTTTCCCGAGACGCGTGTACTGCTCGACGCGTACCGAGGCATCGGTCGACCGGCCTTGGAAAAGAAACTGGCCCGCCATGCACAGCCGGCCATGCGCATCTATGGCGTGCTGCCCGTCATGGATTCGGATGATGTACGCCAGCGCTATCTGACGTTGAAAAAACTGCACAAAGAGGTGCGTAAATACGGCGCTCAACGACAGGCCAACTCCCACGCAGCGGTGCAGGCGGGATTGGAAAACCTGGCGCGTGTCGCGGGTTACCCCTCGGCGATTCGCCTGGAATGGGCCATGGAATCGGAGATCGCCGAATCCGCCCTGACGGCTGCCACCATCGATGGCTATGACGTCACGATCGTCATCGACGGCTTGTCGCCGGCATTGCACATCTGCAAAGCCGCAAAGCCCCTCAAGACCGCACCGCCTGCAATTCGCAAACACGCAGACTTCATCGCCCTCAAAACGCAGCAGACCCAGCTCAAGGAACAGATCGCACGCTTCTGCAGAACCCTGGAAACAATGATGAGCAGCGGCGAAACCCTGGCGTTGGCGGAGCTGAAGCCGCTGCTGAAAATGCCTGCGGTTCGCCTGCTGCTCGAACAGCTTATCGTGCAGGTCGACGACGCCGCGTTGGGTTGGCTCGATGCCGCAACGCTGACCGTGACTGACCTCGAAGGCCGGCGACACGTGGCCGAGAAGCACCTGCGTATTGCTCACCCTTTTCACCTGTTCACGGCAGGACAACTGTCGGCCTGGCAGAAAGAAGTCGTGACCCATCGCCGCGTGCAGCCATTCAAACAAGCCTTTCGCGAGTTGTACCTGCTGACACCGGCTGAGCGAGAGACCGCTCTGTGGTCCAACCGATTTGCCGGCCACCGCCTCAAAGGCAAAGTAGCCGCCCGGTTGCTGCAGGTCCGCAATTGGTCGACCTCAAGCGTCGAGGACATCTATTACGAGAGCAAAGAGCATGGCATTTACGCCCTGTTCAACTTTCTCGATACCGGTCACTACCTCTCCGAAACGGAACACTTCACCTTCGACACGATTGCGTTCCACCGCGACCGGAAAGCGATCCCGCTTGAGCAAGTACCGCCGCTGCTGTTCTCGGAAGTCATGCGCGATGCCGACTTGCTGGTCTCCGTGGCCTACGCTGCGGACAGCTACGCCACCAGCAACGAAACCTTGCAACGACGCGCCGAACTGGTCGGCGAATTGATCCAGGGGCTCGGGTTGCAAAACGTCAAATGTGAAGGGCATTTCCTGCACGTCACCGGCCAGCGCGCCAGCTACCGAATTCATTTGGGCAGCGCAGCCATCCATATCGAACCCGGCAACTACCTGTGCATCGTGCCCGTTGTCGCCAGTGCCGAGGCGTTCTACCTGCCGTTCGCCGACACCGACCGAAAAATGGCCGAGGTGCTGAGCAAGATGTTCCTGTTGCTGGACGATATGGACATCACTGACAGCCAGATACTGGAGCAGATACAGCGCGGCGGTTGATGCTGGTCTTCGGCATTACGGCAGTAAACATCAAACCGCCGCAGCCGCAACCATTCTGGAACGCCAGGCGAAAGCCAGCACCATCAGCAACCCCAGCCCCGCCATCGCCGCTCCAGCCAGGGAAATCGCCGGATAGCCCAAGCCCGCGTTGATCACCGCGCCGCCCAGCGCCGCGCCAATCGCATTGCCCAAGTTGAAGGCGCCAATGTTCACGGCCGAGGCCAGATTAGGTGCGTCCTTGGCGGCTTCCATCACGCGCATCTGCAAGGGCGGCACCAAGGCAAAACTGGCGATGCCCCAGATCAGGATGGCGATGGCCGCCGGGAGCGGCCAGCGCATCAGTGCGGTGAACGCCAGCAGGACGAGAATCAGCACGCCCAGCGAAACGATCAGGGTGCGGTCTATCGAGCGATCCGCGGCCTTGCCGCCCCACATGTTGCCCAGCGTCAGTCCGACGCCGAACAGCACCAGCATCGCCGTGATGAAAGTGGCGGAGGCATGGGTCTCGTTGCTCAGGATCGGGGCGATATACGTGAAGACAGTGAACATCGCACCTGAGCCGACCACGGTCAGGGCCAACGCGCCCAACACCGGGCCGCGCCCCAGTACCCGAATTTCGGCCAGCACGCCGATGCTTTGCGGCGCCGGCACGTTGGGCAAGGCGAACCACAGCGCCGCCATCGCCACCACGCCCAGGCCGGTAATTCCCCAGAATGCCGTGCGCCAGCCGAACAGTTCACCAAACCAGGCAGCCAACGGCACACCGCCGATCGTCGCCAAGGTCAGGCCCATGAACATCGCCGCGACCGCCCCGGCGCGTTTCTGCGGGGCGACCACGCTGGCCGCGACGATGGAGCCGACGCCAAAGAACGCACCGTGGTTCAGTGAAGTCACGACCCTGGCGGCCATCAGGCTGTAGTAATCGGTGGCCAGCGCTGACATCAGGTTTCCCAGGGTGAAAATCGCCATGAGTCCGATCAGCAGATAGCGCCGGGGAATCCTGCCGGTGGTCAGGGTCATCAGTGGCGCGCCGAGCAGTACGCCCAAGGCGTAGGCACTGACCAGCAGGCCTGCGGCGGGAATGGAAACGCCGAGATCTGCAGCGATCCCCGGCAACATGCCCATTGGGGCGAACTCGGTTACGCCGATGCCAAAGGCACCCATGGCGAGTGCAACAAGGGGTGGATTGATACGCATAGGAAGGCTCCTCATCTATGCCGCAAATGCTACGATGCGACCTTCTATGGCGGTAGATAGCCTTTCTTGCAAACACCTTTGCGTGTGGAGCACAAATGGACGTCAACGGCAGATCAGGTGAAATGGTTGTGTTCGCCGCGGTGGCGCAGGAAGGCAGCTTGTCGGCTGCCGCGCGTGCTTTGGGGCTGACACCCTCGGCGATCAGCCGGATCATCGCGCGAACCGAACTACGGCTGGGCACCCGCCTGCTGTTGCGCACCACACGAGCGATCACTTTCACCGCCGAGGGCGAGGCTTACCTGCGCGGCGCCCGGCGTATCCTGGCCGACATGGCCGAGGTCGAAGAAGCCGTCGCCGACCAAGGCGTCCCCAAGGGCCGTTTGCGGGTCAGCGCCGCCCTCGGCCATGGTCGACAGACGATCGTGCCCTTGGTGGCCGCCTTCAGCGCCCGCTACCCAAACATCGTCGTCGACCTCACCCTCGGCGACGAAGTGGTCGACATTCTCGGCGGCCAGGCCGACGTGGCGGTGCGTTTCGGCCATCTGCCCGACAGCCCGCTGACCGCGCGCCGGATCGGCGACACCGGCCAAGTGGTGGTGGCTTCGCCCGAGTATCTGGAGCGCCACGGCACACCCCTGGAACCGGAAGATCTGCTGCGCCACAACTGCCTGCGCTTCAATTTTCGTCGTGCCGAACCCAACTGGCCGTTCATCCGCGATGGCAAAGCGTTTTCCCTGAAGGTCAGCGGCAACATCGAATGCAGCAGCGGCGAGGCGTTGGCACAACTGGCACGACTCGGCGCTGGCATCGCCCGTATCGGCGAGTTCACCGTAGCCAAGGATCTGCAACGCGGCGGCCTGGTGCCACTGTTGGATACCTGGAACCCCGGAGACCGGGAGCCGATACATGCAGTTTTCGTTGGGGGTTCGGCGATGCCGGCGCGGGTGCGGGTGTTTGTAGACTTTCTGCTGGAACATCATCGGATGTGAACAGCAGCTCTCCATCACAGCCATCAGGACGTATTCCGCAGGAAACGATCGAGCACATTTTTTGTGATCATCACGGTGTAAATATCTGCCTGCATGAGCCCATGTACCCATTCGCACGTGGCGGCAGTAAATACCTCACCTCGGCCTTTGTGGAAATGCACCACCATGCCTGCCCCGCGGCTGTGCCGGTGGACGCTGGCCTCGCTAAGGTCGGGCGCCAGGATGGAAGCACGAAACCGGGCATCGCCATCGCCTAGCATGAACGAATAGGCATCCTCGGATCGGCCATGCTCGGCATTGGTCGCCCAGCCCATGGCGAGGATTTGCAATCCGGCGGGCGCACCGTCCGTGCCGAGCGGTTCCGGGAGACCGTCGACAAATGTGTACTCCAGGCCATCCACCTCATAGCCAAAGATATTAGCTTCGTCCCCGAACATATCCGCGTAGCCCAGCCCCGTGCCCACAAACGCCCAGTGCCGGGGCCTGAAGACCGTGTACCCGCGAGGGCTGCGTGGTGCCATCCCCCCAAATGCGCCATATATTCCTCGCAAGGCGTTCACCCCAAACGTCCGTGCCCCTGGGTGATCCACCCTAGGATCTTCCCAGGCACCGGATAGCCGATGAAGGTCGGTAGCCGCCACGGGATCAAGGTCGCCGGCATCGTATTTGTAGGCCACCTGTTTCTGGCCCTCCTCCTCCAAGCGAATCTGCCACATGAAGTTGCCGGCGAAGCGCGCAACCTTGCCGCCCCCTTCGACGAAGACATCGACGTGGTCGCGCATTTCCCGCGTCCAGTATTCGTCGTGTCCTATGAAGACGGCGCAGCTATAACCCTCAAGCGCCTGCGGATCCTGATGCAAATCGTCCTGGGTCAGGATGTCGACCGTATAGCCTTGCTGTTCGGCCCAGACCACAAAGGGTCTTTCGTAGGAGGCCCACCCCGCCAGCGCGTAGTACTTGGCGTAGCCGTTAAGAGATGCCCATTCGATGAACTCGTAGCGCGCCGGCCCGGGCTTGCGTTGCCGGGTAGCGTTGACAGAACGTGGCGCATCCTCGGGCAGCCAGACTTGCCCCCGCGCCCAGGGGCGTTGTGCCGAGAGCAATGGCGCGCGGCCCCTCGGCGTTCCGGGGTGGAGACCGAAGTAGTGATTGGCGCCGCCCCAGTCGTTGTAAGCAGCCCACGTCGATGTCGCCGCGACGAGCACCAAAGCGTCGGCACGCTTGCGCGCCGCCTTGATGATGAACAGGTGATGCCCGAGTACGCTGTCAGCACTATCGCGTACTTCCACTACATAGCCACCCGGGTCCGCATCACCCGGGATTGACCATTGCACGAAGACCGGCCATTGGCATCCCTGCTCGTAGGCACGTTCGGGCAACGGGTGGAAGCAAGCATCGAGGCTGTCGGTTTCGTGCAGCGTGCGAGCAACGGCTCCATCACGATAGATCCTGAGTCTCACTTGCGCTCGGTTCGAGGACAGATGCAGGCGCACCGAGTCACCCGGGCTATAGGAGCGGCGATCCGAGTAGCACCAAGCGGCCGCCGGGCCCGACTCGGAAGGGACTTCGACCCAGATCTCGCGCGCGGCCTGACGAGGCCCTGACGTCTGGCTGGCGGTCACGTTCGCGCCCGGTCGCTCACCTCGTGCTGCGGCATTCTTGAGGTCTGTTGAATTCATTGAATCGCACTCCTTGGATCCGCTGATCCGGCGGGTCTACATGCCAATTGATTAGTCCTGAGACAGCGCCACCGGCCGTGAGCCGGCAGCGGTTCAAGCACCGGGCGCCTCGATGTGCGCAAGATCGATGCCCGCCGTTTCGTCGATAAGAAAACCCGCCAGGACGGTAACCAGACCCAACCCCATGACGTAGCAGATGTACAAATAGCCAAGGTCGACGCCGCTGAGATAATTGTGCAAATAGGGCGCGGTGCCGCCAAAGAGCGCCACCGAAACCGACGACACCAACCCAACGCCCTGCGCCCGCGCCTGGGTCGGCACCTGCTCGGACAGCACTGCGGGAAAAATCGCCGCAATCAACGACCAGGCTCCCAACCCCACGACCTGGGCCAGGAACAGCGTGTAGGGTTCAACGGTCACCATTATCGAAATGGGATAGGTCAGCAGGATCACGCCCAGGCCCCAGGCGATGACCATGGGCCTGCGGCCGCAACGATCGGACAACATTCCGCAGACTGGCAACCAGCACACACAAAGGATTTGCGCGAAGAGACTGGCCACATAAGCACCCGTGGCGTCCATGCCCCGGGCAATGGCCGTCGAAGCACCGAAGGTGACCCACGCGTAGTAGGTGACATTGGCAGCCGCTGCAAGCATGACGATGTTGCGCGCCACTCGCAGCATCTCCCCCCTGGATAACTTGCGCGGCGGCCGAGCCTGCCCCTGCTGCTCCACGAACACGTGAGACTCCTGCGCACTGCGGCGCAAAAACAGCGCATAGATGCCGAGCAGCCCACCGATGGCGAAGCCAATCCGCCAGCCGTAGTCGGCCATGGCCTGCGCGCCCAATAGCCAGGTCAGTACCGCCGCCATGGCCGTCGCTGCCATCACCCCTAGCGTCACCCCGACATAGACCGAACTGGACCATAAGCCACGGTGCTTGCTTGGGGCGATCTCGGCGACATAGGTGTAGGAAACCCCGGTCTCGCCGCCATGGGCGAGCCCCTGCATAAGCCGGAAGAACAGCAGCGCGACCGAGGCATACAGGCCAATGCTTTCGTAGCTGGGGATGATCGCGATACCAAGGCTGCTGATCGCCAGCAGCAACATCGTGATGACCATGATGGCCCGGCGTCCCAATCGGTCGCTCAGGCGCCCAAACAGCCATCCGCCGATAGGACGCGCGACAAAACCCACCGCGAACACGGCGAGAGTCGCGAGCATTGCCGAGCGGGCATCAATCTTGTCGAATAGATTGCTGGCCAGGTACACCGAAAAGGTTGCGTACAGCGTCCAGTCGAACCACTCCAGCGCATTGCCTATACCTGCCGCGCGCAAAGATTTGAGGCGTCCTTGGTGAGACGTCGTATTGTTCATGTCTTATCTCCGGATTACGGATGGAATCGAGGCGGCTGCGAAGCCGGATCAGAGATGCAGCGCGGGCCTGGGCCGGGCATTGCCATGGGCGGAAGGAACCCGGACCCGCAACGCAATCAGCAACGCGGCCAGCAGCATCAGCACCGCCGCCGCCACGAATACGCCGACGCTGCCACCGAGGCTGAACATCGCACCGCCAGCGGCGGCGCCCGTTGCGATGGCCGACTGGACAGATGCCACCACCATGCCCCCGGCGCTTTCCGCCTGATCGGGTACCGCGCTGGCGACCCAGTTCGACCATGCCACCGGCACACCACCAAAGGCCAAACCCCAGATCGCCAGCAGCACCGCCTGCCCCGGCACCGAGGCGGGCAACAGAACCAACGCCAGTGCTGCAACGCCCACCAACGTCGGCATCAACACCAGGGTGGCCAGTGGACGGCGCTCAAGCAGCCATCCCGCCAACAACGTGCCGCCAAAGTTCGCCACACCGAAACCCAGCAGCATCAGTGACAACCCTTGCGGGTCGATGCCAGTGGTCCCTTCGAGGAACGGTCGGACATAAGTGAACATCGCGAAGTGGCCGCTGTGCACCAGCACACAACCGAACATGCCCATGGCGATGCCCGGGCGCTGCAGCACTTCCAGTACGGTGCGCAGGCGTGCCGGCCTGCGCGGCGCAAGGCGCGGCAGCGTGAACGACTGGAAAACCAGGGTCACCACGCCGACTGCCGCCGCTGCAAAGAACGCGCTACGCCAGCCGTATAGCCCACCCAGGTAGCTGCCCAGAGGGACCGCAACCACCGTCCCGACGGCAATGCCGCTGAAAATGATAGAGAGCGCCCGGGGCAACAAAGCCCCCGGCACCAAGCGCATCGCCACCGCTGCCGCCATGCTCCAGAACCCGCCAAGGGCGATACCCAGCAAGATACGCATGACCAGCAGCACCGCGAGACTGGAGGAAACGGCGACCAGCAGATTGGAGGCGATCATCAATGTGGAAAAACCCAGCAGCACCCAACGGCGGTCGATACCGCGAGTCAGGCCTGGCACCAGCAGGCCAGCGAACAGTGCGATCACTGCAGTCACCGTTACCGCCTGGCCAGCCAACGCTTCGGACACCCCCAGGTCGGTCGCCATCGGCGTCAACAGGCTGGCCGGAAGGTACTCGGCGGTGAGTAATCCAAACACGCCCATTGCCAACGAAAACACGGCCATCCACGCGGGTGTGGCGGGTTCTACATCCGGCCCGGCGCCGAGATGGCTGTCGGATACGGCATTACAAACACAGTCAGTCATTGCACAGATCTCCCAATCCCCATTGCGATCCGCAGTCTAGGCGGGCGAATCTGGATGATCTATGATCGAAAACCTCCATTTTTTGACTGAAACACCTGAATCATGCCTACCGATCAGTTTGCCCTCTCCTCGGATCTCATCAATGAACTGTTGCGCGGCATGCGCCTGCGTGGCGTCGAATACCGGCGTATTCAAGCCGGCCCAGCTTTTGGCCTGGGTTTCGCTGCCAAACCCGGGCATGCCTGGTTCCACTTTCTGGCAGTTGGCAATGCGGTGCTACGAATGGAAGACGGGGCCACCTATGCGCTGTCTGCCGGAAACGCAGTATTCATCTCCCATGGCGCGGCCCATCAATTGCTTTCCCATACGGATGTGCCTGTTCAGGACATCGACCATCTGGACGGCGCCCCCCTCGGTGAAACCGTGAGCGCGGTGGATACCGGAACCGATGCCAGGCCGACGCCGACCACCCTTTTGTTCAGCGGCTGCATGGAGTTTGAACTGGGCAGCATCCATGGCCTTGGCAAGCTGATGCCGGGCCTGATGCTGATCGACGCCGGCGGCCAGCGCTACCCCGGACTGGTGCCTATCCTGACCACCATGGAACGCGAGGTCAGCGCCGCACGTATCGGCTTCGCGGGCATACTTGCGCGATTAGCCGACGTGGTGGCCGCCATGGTCGTTCGCGGTTGGGTGGAGTGCGCCTGCGGCAATGCCTCTGGTCTGGTCGCTGCATTGCGCGATCCACGCTTGGCCAATGCACTCCTCGCGCTCCATCAACAACCGGGGCGCGACTGGACCGTTGCGCAGCTGGCGGAACAATGCAACACCTCTCGCTCAGCCTTCGCTGACCGCTTCCAAATGACGATTGGCATGGCCCCGTTGCGCTACGTGACCGAACTGCGGATGCGGTTGGCGAGCCAGTGGCTGACGCTCGAAAGGCTGCCTATTGAAGAGGTGGCGCAGCGCTTGGGCTATACCTCCCAGGCCGCTTTCAGTCGCGCGTTCAAGCGCATTACGGGCAAGACGCCTGGATTGAGTCGTCAGTCGGGGCAGTCCGCTGCTCCTTGACGACGAGAGGGAATCGTGGAGGAACCGTAGGGTGTCCGCGTTGGGCTTTACCCAGATGGGAAATGATGATCGGAATGCAGGCTGTTGACCCGACTGTCCGCCAATTTGAACACCACACGCTGGGGATGGTTGATCGAGACCAGGTATTCCACCGGCTGCCCTTGGCGGTCAAAAATCACACCTCGGTAGACCAGCGCGGCCGTCCCGGGCTCGACGTCGAGCAAGCGGGCCTCCTGGTCGCTCATCGTGGCGATGCTCAGTGTGCCCTCGTCACTTTCCATTTCGATCTGGTAGCGCGATAACAGCAACGCATACAACGAGGCCCCCTCGATCAGGTCTCCCGCCACGAGGTCCGGTGCGCGGGCTGCAGGGATGTAGCTGGTCTCTATGCAGAATGGCTTTTGATCCACCGTGCGCAGTCGCCTGATGGTCAGCAAGAGGTCGCCTTCCTGGATCTTCAGCAGTTTCGCCACGCGGGCATTGGCCTGGGTTTGTTCGAAGTAGAGCAATTTACTGCCCGGCCTGGCCCCCGCTTGTTCGACCACTTCGGCGATGCCTTTGCGCGCGACGGTATTGAGTGGCCGCTCGACGCCCGGACCGGTCACGAAGGTGCCGCGGTTGCCACGGCGCTCCAGGACCCCGCGATCGATCAGCGTTTGCAAGGCCTTTCGCAGCGTCATCCGGCTGATGCCCAGGTGCTCGGCCAGGTCCCGTTCCGCCGGTATCCGCTCACTCGGCCCGAACTCCGGGCGCTCCAGCATTTCCAGCAGGGCCTGGACGGCCTGCCAGGCCACCTGCTTGCGTTCGGGCGCCAGCAGGGCCACGTCGGAGGATTTGGAAGGACTAACTTTCATGGTCTACATCCTGGATTTATTTTTCTGTGCAACGGCGTGCCAACAGTACCCACTGAAACCATCGCAAACCCGCCAGCTTGATAATCAGACCCAATAAACGGTCCATTGCCTACCTTGAAAACTGCGGTGACGGTGCATTAGACCACGGAGGAAAAATCTTGTAATGGTATTTTTCGTGGTATAGCTTTTGGTCTACATGGTGATCATGAACCGCAACATGAACACCGCAACAAAGCCCCCAGGAGCTCACATGGCGATCCAGTTCAACCGGGAAGCATTCACCACTTCCTTGCAGCAATCCGTGCAAATCGTCGACGACGCGCAGCAGTTCGGCCAGGAACTGGCGACGCGAATCGACCGCATCTACTTCGTCAGCTGCGGTGCGCCCAACCGCATCATGCTCGGCTTGCAGTACTGGCTGGAGCGCTACAGCCACACACTGGAAGTACGCCGTTATTTCCCCGCCGATTTCATGGACATCGATCCGCCGCGCTTGGATGAACGCACCTTGGTGGTCCTCGCCTCCAAGTCCGGGACGACCCAGGAAACCATCGCCGCCGCGCGTTTTCTGCAGGACAAGCCCTGCCTCACCGTCGGCGTGACGCAAACCGCCGAGCTGCCGTTGGCCCAGGCTGTTCAACATTGCTTTTTGCTGGGACGTACCGATGAGGCGTACTTCGGTTGCTTCATGATCCTCCAGGCACTGGTCGGCGGGATCCTGGCCAAGCGTGAAGGCTGGCCGCTGCTGGACAAGCTCACTCGCTCGCTCAAGGCCCTGCCGCAGGCCCTCGCCGACGCTGCGATCAATAACGACCGGCGCGCCACCGAAGAGGCGCGCCTGTATAAGGATGATCGCGTGATGTACTTCCTCGCGTCGGGCCCGATGTTCACCACCGCCTATGTATTCGGAGTCTGCGTGGTGATGGAAAGCCAGTGGTTGCATTGCCTGCCGGTGGAGGCTGCCGAGTTTTTCCACGGCCCGTTCGAAGCCATCGACGCCAGCACCCCGCTGCTCCTGCTGGTGGGCGAAGACCCCAGCCGGGCGCAGATGGAACGTGTGGTGCGCTTCTGCCAGCGATACACCGAACGCGTCATGGTCTATGACGCCAAGGATTTCCCCATGGAAGGCATCGACCCGGAGATCCGCGCCATTGTCGCGCCCTACATCGTCGGTATCGCCGTGGAACGTATTGCCGCTCATCTCGCGGTCTGGCACCAGCAGCCGCTGACGACGCGCCGCTACATGTGGAAAACGGAGTACTGAGCATGGCCAGCCTGATCGCGGTCGGCGACAACACTGTGGATGTTTACCTGGACCGGAACATCGAGTACCCCGGTGGCAACGCACTCAACGTGTCGGTGTTTGCCGCCCGGCTGGGGGCGCGCAGCGCCTATCTGGGCTGCGTTGGTCATGACCGGCACGGCCAGTACCTGCTCGATTGCCTACAACAGGAAGCGGTCGATGCATCCCGCTGCAGAACGCTGGCAGGGGCCAACGGCTGGGCTTGTGTCGACAGCATCGACGGCGAACGGGTGTTTCTCGGCAGCGATCCGGGCGTCTGTCGCCAACTGCGACTCGGTGCCGACGACTTGGACTATCTCGCGCAATTCCCGCTGGCCCATGGCAGCCTCTATAGCGGTCTTGAGAACCAACTGGCGCAGATTCGCCAGGCCAGTGGCTGCCTGTCATTCGACTTCTCGGACAACTGGGTCGAGTTCGATTGGCAAGCGTTGATCCGGCACGTCGATATCGCTTTTTTCTCGGCGGCCGACCTGTCGGCCGGCGAAGCCCGTGAACTGGCGGACTCGATGCGGGCGCTGGGTCCGGCAACGGTGGTCATCACCCGCGGCGCCCAGGGAGCGCTCGCAGTCGACGCACGGGGCGTGCATGAACAGGCGGCGCGGCCCTGCGCGTTCGTCGACAGCATGGGTGCCGGCGACGGCTTTATCGCCGCGTTCCTGCTGGCATGGCAAGCGCGGCACAACCTTGCCGAGTGTCTTGCACGGGGCGTCGACTATGCCGGCCAGGTGTGCGGCTGGGCCGGTGGCTTTGGCCATGGACAGGCCGTGGACGACCAACGCGCTCGACAACTGAAAAACGCCTTGGAGATTCAAGGCTGATGCGTGCTGCCCGGGTCTCTTCCCGGGACAGTTCTACCAACCTGTCGTGGATACCCTGTCGATGAAAAAATGTCTGATCGGTTTGATGCTCGTGGCCAGCCCGCTGATGACCTGGGGCGCCAGCGAAGAGCTGCGTTTCGGGGTCGATCCCACCTACCCACCGTTCGAGTCCAAGCGACCGGACGGCTCCCTGACAGGTTTCGATATCGAGCTGGGCGAAAGCCTGTGCAGCGAGTTGCAACGTCGTTGCGTCTGGGTCGAAAACGCCTTTGACGGCATGATCTCGGCCCTTAAAGGCAGGAAGTTCGACGGCATACTTTCTGCGCTCTCGATCACTGAAGCACGCAAAGCCGAAATCGCCTTCTCCGACACCCTGTACGACACCCCGGCACGCCTGGTGGCCCCGCAAGGCAGCCCACTGCAACCGACGGCCGAATCCTTGCGCGGCAAGCGCATCGGCGTGCAGCAAGGCAGCGTATTCGAAGCCTATGCAAAACGGATGTGGGGCCTCAAAGGCGTGGAAGTGGTGCCGTATCAAAGCAGTGACTTGACCTATTCGGACTTGATCAACGGTCGCCTGGACGCGGCATTCGACGATGCCATCGCCGTTTCCGAAGGCCTGCTGAAGAAGCCTATCGGCAAAGGCTTCGACTATGCCGGCGAGGTGGTCAAGTCACCGGAGATCTTCGGTCCGGGCACTGGCATCGGATTGCGTAAAAACGATACCGCCCTCGCTGGGGAAATCAATCAGGCGCTCGAACGGATCCACCGTAACGGCACCTATGAGCGCATCGCCAGGAAATACTTCGACTTCGACATCTCGCCGAAATAATCCATCCGTGCGGAGCCCGAAAGCATGTTTCTCGAAGGGTACGGTTATCTGATTTTCCAGGGCGCGTGGCTGACCGTCCAGGTCGCCACCTGGGCCGCCTGCGTCGCCATCGTGCTCGGCCTGCTCGGCGCCTTGGCGAAACTCTCGCCGGTGGCGCCGCTGCGGCTGGTCGCGACGGTCTACACCACGCTGGTGCGCAGCGTGCCGGACCTGGTCCTGATGCTGTTGATCTATTACAGCGCGCAAATCGGAATCAACCAGATAGCCCAGGCGTTCGGCCAGGAATCGTTGCAGTTGGATCCCTATGGCACCGCGATCGGTACGTTGGGATTCATCTACGGTGCCTACTGCGCCGAAACCTTTCGCGGGGCCTTCAGGGCCATCCCGTTTGGCCAACTGGAAGCCGCGCGGGCCTATGGCATGAGCCATTGGCAAGTGCTGCGGCGGATCCGCCTGCCGCAAATGATGCGGTTCGCCTTGCCCGGCATCGGCAACATCTGGCAGGTGCTGTTGAAAAGTGCCGGCCTGATCTCGCTGCTGGGCCTCAATGACATGGTCCAGGTCGCCAAGCAAGCGGGAAACGCGACCTCACGGCAGATGTTCTTCTATCTGGTGATCGCGGCGATCTTCCTTGCCTTTGCGATCCTCTCCAGCCTGGCCCTCAAACACCTTGAACGACGCTACAGCCTCGAACCGCAGCGGAGCGTGTGATGATCGAGATACTGAAAGAGTTCGGGCCGAACTTCCTGTGGTCCGACGGTTACCGCTGGAGTGGCTTATCCGTCACCTTATGGCTGTTGGTGACGTCGGCCATTATCGGCCTGGCCGCAGCAATACCCCTGGCGCTGGTTCGCACCTACGGCAATCGCTGGCTGGCGTTGCCTGTCCAGCTCTACACCTTGGTCTTTCGTGGCACGCCGCTGTTCGTGCAACTGCTGATCATCTACAGCGGCCTGGCCAGCCTGAGCCTGATCAGGGAATCACCAAGCCTGTGGTGGTTCTTTCGAGACGGCATGCATTGCGTGATCCTGGCGCTGGCCTTGAACACCTGCGCCTACACCGTCGAGATTCTGGCCGGCGTGTTGCGCACCACCCCACGCGGTGAAATCGAGGCGGCGCTGGCCCTGGGCATGACCCGCCGCCAATTGTTCGTCCTGGTGCTGATCCCGAGCATGCTGCGCCGGGCACTGCCGGCCTACAGCAACGAAGTGATCTTCGTCCTGCACGCCACGGCCATTGCCTTTACCGCCACCGTTCCCGACATTCTTAAAATCGCTGCCGATGTAAACGCCGCCACCTTCAAGACCTTCCAGGCCTATGGCATTGCCGCCCTGCTCTACATGCTGTTGGCGTGCGCGCTGGTGGGTGTGTTTCGATTGGCCGAGCGCCGGTTGTTGGCTTATCAGCGTTGAACAGTTTGGGGGGCTGGCTTCCGTCCCGGGCATCACCTACGGAGCATTCTCAGGCGCCCCCGCGTTCATCTTCAAACTTTCAGGGCTGCCTGCGCACAGGCCATCCATCACTAGGTCCATCAATCTGTCGAGACGAGTACGCCATTGGCTCTGGGAATCGATTTGCCATATGCCGGCCGTGGCCAGGAAAAAGTCGTCGTGGGTGACGCCGCTGCGAATGGTCCCGGCCTCCTCATTAGCCCTCAGCAGTAGCTCGGCTGCCGCCTGGACTGGCGCGTATCCAGATTTCCCTGGGAATTCGTAGGCAGAAGCGGCCTGTCGTATCGCAGTCGCAAGCCCGGCCTTGGTCATTGCATATTCAGCGAGGCAGCTCATCCATTCTCGGAGCGCCTCTTTCGGTGGTTTTGTCGCGAGCAGTTGTTCGGCCAACGCGGCCACCTGCTGCATTTCGAATTGATAAACCTCGAACACCAGGCTTTCCCGGGTAGCGAAGTGTCGATAGAACGTGCCCTGTCCTACCCCGGCTTTCTTCGCGATCGTACTCAGCGGCACTGCTGGATCGATCGTCAGTTCCACCACCGCGACCTCCAGTATTCGCTCCCGGTTTTTCTTGGCGTCGGCACGCATTGCCGATTCGTCATTCCTAGGCAAGATTTTTCCTTCGCGCATTGCAAAGCGGACAATTGTCCGGTAGATTTTTTACATAAGCGGACACGTGTCCACTTATGACCTTCACTGGAGTCTACTATGAACGGCACTGGCAATACGATTCTCGTTACTGGCGGCACCTCCGGCATAGGCCTTGGCCTGGCACTCAGGCTTCACAAGGCGGGCAACAAAATCATCATCGCGGGACGTCGCCAGGCTCTGCTCGACCAGATCGTGGCCGAACATCCAGGTATTGACTCCGTCCTGCTGGACGTCTGCGACCCACAATCGATCCAGCGCAACAGCGAAGCGCTCGCGACCCGCCACCCGAACCTGAACGTTCTGATCAATAACGCTGGCATCATGCATTGGGAGGATCTGACTGATTCCGAATACCTGGGCACAGCCGAAGATACCGTGACGACGAACCTGCTTGGCACGATTCGCATGGTGTATGCGTTCATTCCCCAACTGCTCAAGCAACCCAGCGCAACGATCGTGAATGTCAGCTCGGCCTTGGCGTTCGTGCCGCTGCCTGCAACACCGACCTACAGCGCAACCAAAGCGGCCGTCCACTCTTTCACCCAGAGCCTTCGTGTCCAGCTGGAAGCTTCGCCAATCGAAGTCATCGAGCTTGCGCCACCGGGCGTGCGCACCACCTTGCTCGGGCAGGAAAATGACGAACATGCCATGCCCCTGGACGAGTTCCTGGATGAACTCTTCGAGCTGCTTGAGACCTCTCCGACCCCGCGAGAACTGATCGTCGAGCGCGCCAAGCCCTTGCGATTTGCTGAAGCAAGCGGTTCACATGAAGAAGTATTGAACATGCTGGCGGGGTACAAACCTCCGGCAGAATGAGACGCGTAGGAACGCTTCTGTATTCACTGCTTACCCAGCGAAGCATCGACGGGAATATCCAGGATAAACGTCGCTCCCTGCCCAACCCCATCGCTGCGCACGGTCAAGCTGCCGCCCATTTCCTGCGCGGCGAGTGCGCAGCTGTGCAGGCCGAAACCGTGGCCGTCCTTGCGAGTCGTGAAGCCATGGGAAAAGAGACGCGCCATGTGCTCTGGCGCGATCCCCTTGCCATTGTCGGTCACCGTGATACGCAATGCTGCCTCGTCAGCGAGGAATGCGCTGAACGTGACGCATGGGCTGCGATCGGTCACGCCGTCCAGCGCCTGCCTGGCATTGCGGATCAGGTTCACCAGAATCAGCAACACCCGGTGCCGGTCCAGCGGCAGCAGAGGCAGGTCGGCGATGTCCTTGACCACCGTCATCTCCTGGCGCGCCCGGGATCCAGCACTCATGCGCAAGGCATCATCGATCAACTCCGGGACCGGCACGGTCTCGACCACACTCACCGCAACGGCGTAGGACTGCTGGGCAGCGACAATGGTCTTGATGTGGTCAATGCCCTTGGTCAGTTGCCCGAGTTCTTCGATGATGCTTTGTTGCTCTTCCGCCACGACTTGCGCCAGCTTGAGCAGGTAATCGGGCAGCATCTTTCCCTTGTGGTCGTGGGTCAGGAAATCGCTCAGGTCATGGACGTGTTCGTTCATCAGCTTAGCCACCTTGCCCAGCCCCTGCGCCTTGGACGAGCGCATCTGACTGCTGACCAACTCTGCCGATACGTTCACGCTGTTGAGCACGTTACCGACGTTGTGCAGCACCGTGGTGGCAATTTCGGCCATGCCCGCCTGGCGCGATTTCGCATGCAGCTCGGTCTGCACCTGGCTCATGCGCAGCGCCGCGCGTACGCGAGCCTGGAGCTCCAGCGGCGAGAAGGGTTTGGCGATGTAGTCATCGGCGCCACTCTCCAGCCCGGAGACACAGGCCTCGCTGCCGCCGCGAGCCGTCACCAGGATCACAGGCAGATGGGCAAAACCGGCGCTGGCCTTGATCCTGGCTGTCAGGCCAAAGCCGTCGAGGTTCGGCATCATCACGTCCGAGACGATGACATCAATGGGGCGACGCTGCAGGATTTCCCAGGCCTGTTCTCCATCCGTTGCGGTGACGACGATGTAGTCGTTGCGCAAAAGTTCGCTGAGATAGGTAAGCATTTCAGGGCTGTCGTCTACGACCAGGACTTTGGATCGCGAGGCGTATTCCGGGTGCTGTCCATCGTCTGCGCCTGGCGCCGAAGCCAAGTCGTTGCGATTACCCTGGCGGCCATCGTCGAAACGCAAGTGGCGCTGCTCGGTTGTGCTTGCGGTGTTCGCCGACGATCGCTCGTACACATCGCTGGCTTCGGCCGGCAGGGTGTTTTGTCCATCCCCTATCGGGAGTCGAACGAAGAAGCGCGAGCCCCGCCCGGGCTCGCTGCTGACGCCGACTTCGCCGCCCATCAGTTCGGCCAGGTCCTTGACCAGGGCGAGACCGATGCCCGTACCGCTGTAATGGCGCGTGGCGGAATTGTCGATCTGGGAAAAACGCTGGAACAACAACGGTAATTTGTCCGGCGCGATACCAATGCCCGAGTCTTGCACTGCGAACTCGAACCGCTCGCCCTCCATCGGCGTCGCTGCCAGGTGCACCGTGCCGCCAGCGGGGGTGAACTTGATGGCATTGCTCACCAGGTTGAGCAGGATCTTCTCGAAGTGTCGAGGGTCCAGGAACACCGTGCCGAGCGCGGAATCGATGCTGCAGGTCAAGCTGCAGCCTTTACCCTCGGCCACCATGGCGGCATCTTCGGCCAGCACCCCAACGACCTTGTTCAAGTCAATGAGCGTTGGACACAACTCGAACTTGCCCGCTTCGGCCTTGGAAAAATCGAGGATGTCGTTCACCCGGTTCATCAAGCGCAGCGCGTTGCGTTGGGCGCGCTCGATTTGCACGCGCCAGTCGTCCGGCGGAGTGGTCGCCGCCGAGAGCTGCTCCAGGGGAGCGAGGATGAGGGTCAGGGGCGTGCGCAATTCGTGGCTGACCGTGGCAACGAAATCGCTTTTCGCCTGGTTAGCCGACTCGGCCTGGTTGCGCGCCTGGATGAGTTCGATGGCCTGCGCCTCCAGCTCCTCGGTCTGCTGGTGCAGCGTATCGGTCCGTTCGGCGACCATTCTTTCCAAAGAGGCCTGGACTTGCTGTCGTTCGGCTTCGGCCTCGGCCTCCAGCACCCGGATGCGCAGGGCGTTCTCCTGGAACACCCGTACGGCGCGGGTCATGACGCCAATTTCGTCGCCGCGTCCGGCACTGGCGATCTCGGCGTTCAGGTCGCCGGCCGCCAGCCGACGCATGACCGAGGCCAGGGCCACGATGGGTTGCGCGATAAATCGCGAGGTGCTCCAGGCAATGGCGCCGGCGAGCAGGATGGCCACGGCACCGGCCACGATCGTCGCAAGCATGCCGCGATCATTGTGGACCAACGCGTCGGCGCGCGCTTCGCCGGCAAAGCGCGCCACCAGCAAGCCGGCGCTCCGTGCCTCGTTGCGAACCTGGTCGCGTGCGCCGCCCAGGGCATTGCTCGCCTGCTGGAACCGGGCGAATGCTGCCCGGTAGCCGGCAATCTGGTCGCTGACCGTCAAGGGCGTCGCCTTCGCTTGCAGCCCGACGGACGAAGGGAGAACGCGCGCGAGACGGGAAAGTTCATCCAGGATAGCGCCGACAGAGGTGGCGATCTCCGCCGACGGTGACAGGCGAAACGATAAGGTCTGCGCCTCCAGCGTGGCGACACGCTCGGCGAAACGCTTGGACAACGCGGCTGCATTGTTCAGCAATCCGGTGGCCGCTTGAATGTCGCTCGCATCATGGGCAACACGCCCATCCACGTCACCCAGCATTGCCTCGAGGCGCTCGGCCAGGTTGCCGATGGCGGCGAGGTGCCGCAAGGCCTCGCCTCCCCGGAGCTTGGGCGCCTCGCCAAGTTTCTCTACCGTCGCACCGGTTGCGGTGATCGCCGCCACCAATTGGTCCAGGACTTCTATCTCCTGTGGCGCCCCCATCACCTCACGTAATTGTTCGACCACGGGCTGGAGTGCCGCGCAGGCATCACGCGCCGCGCCGGCGGCCGTTCCATCATCGTTCACCAGCAGCTTCGCCACATGGGTGGTGATGATCTGTTCGCCGTTGCGCAGGACATCCAGGATGCGGTGGGCGCTTTCGATGTTGCTCACCCGCGCCGTGTGCTCGGCGGCGCGAGAGTCAAGACGCTTCTGGCCATCGACGATGCCTTGCTCGACAACCGTCGCCGCCTCTCGCATCCGGCCGTAGTGGGCCGTCATGTTCTCCGTTTCGCCATCCATGGTCAGGGTCGCCGCCCGCAAGACCGTGATCGCCGCGGAGAGCCTGTCCAGCCCGCCCTTGAGCGATTTTGCCTCGGCCACCGGAATGGCAGTGAGGCTGGCGATCGCCGTTGCGACCATGCCTTCGGCCTGGGACAGGCTTTCCTGGTCGCGGGAGGCGATGAAATTTTCCACCCGCTCGGTCGCTCCGTTGACCGAGGCCAGGATCTCCGCGGAATGGCTGGCGGAATCCACGGCACGCACCATGCCCCGCAGGCCGTAGAGGTTCACCAGCGATACCGCCAGCATCAGGAATACCAGCGCGGCGACGGCCAGCCCGATCCTGACAGCAATGGGCCTGTCAGTGGCGAGTCTGAATGTCACCATCGCCCCTCGCCTCCTGATTCTCTACCCGCCATTACTGCTTCGTCACCTCCGGCAAAGGCGTCGGCGGCGCCGCCGTATTGTTGATGGCCGCATCGATCATCGCCGCTACGGAAGCCTGGCTATACAAAGGATTGGCAGCGCCGCCCACCTGCATCGTGGCGAGCCAGGCATCCAGGTCTTTCGCATCAATGCGCACCAGCGGCACCTCGACGAACTTCGGTACGGGCTTGCCCGCCAGAATCTGCTGCGCCACCCAGAAACCCACCTGGGAAACGCTTGGCGAGGCGGAAACGGAGACGGTCTCGTAGCCATTGGCATCGCGCTCCTGTTTCCACAGGGCAAGTTCGTCCTGGCGATTGCCCATCACGATGATCGGCAAAGGGCGCCCCGCCGCCTTGAACGCCATGGCCGCGCCATAACCGTCGCCGCCCTGGGTCGCGACCGCATCGATGCTGGGTAGCGACGGCAGCGCCAGCGCCACTTCCTTGCGGGCGACGGACGCCGTCCAGTTTCCGTAGACGGTCTTGGCGAACTTCAGGCCGGGATAGTCGCTGGCGGCCTTGCGAATGCCGTCGCTGATGTTTTTATCGGTGGCATCACCGGCAATCCCACGGATCTCCAACAGCGTTCCGTTCCCCTTGAGGCGCTCGGCGATGTAATCGATTTCCACACGGCCCATGGCCGCCCAGTTGTAGTCCACGGTATAGACGCAGCCTTCGGTGACCAGGCTGGCCATGACGACCACCACGATGCCAGCGTTGCACGCATCACGGATCACCCCATCAAGAGCGGTGTCGGACGCGGCCAGGATGACGATGGCGTTGACGCCCTTGACGATCATGTCCTGGATATGGGCCGCTTGTTCCGACGCCGAGTTGTTGGCGCTGACCACCGGAGCCTCCCGGACCAAGCCCTCCTTCTGCGCCTGGACCGCAATTTCCTCCCAGTTGCGCACCATTACCTTGCGAAAATCGCTGCCCGCGTAGGAGTTGCTGAAGGCGATGGTATAACTTGCGGTTGGGCCACTGGCGATGCCGCTTTCGGCCGCTTGGGCTGGATGGGTGGCGAATATCGCCAGTCCGGTCATGCAGGCGGCGAGGCGCCACAAGACTTGGTGGATCGGTTTAGTGTTCATGCCGCACTCCTTCGCGCTTGGGAGTCATTCACCTGGACCTGCCGACAGCCTGGCTAAGCAGCTGCTGCGCCATTGCCGGACACCGCATCTTCAGCGGGACACACTGCCTCATCCATCAATAGAACCGGGCATAAAGCACCAGACACATGGAGCTCATTTCCTTGGTAGTCAAGATTTGGAGTCCATACATTGCCTGCAATGGCAGTGAGCATAGTCTCAACATGTCCGCTTCGCGCGCGACATGGACGATTTCAGCCGAGGCAAGCCTAGCCCTAGCAGACAGAGACTTGCTGCCAGCGCTTGTATGCCCTGAGGTTATCTCGCCACCCTCACGACCGAAGCGCGTCGGCAATTTCTTCAACAGCAGAACCGACATCATGACCGGCGCGAATCAGCTCCGCGAACCGCAGCATCACTGCAGATCCAACGTCGTGGGCCAACGCATTGGTCATCAATTCCCGTATCGGTTCGTCAAGCGCTGCTTCGGCAACTGCTGAACATGCCTGCCCTGTGAGCCATGTAATAAGGGAGGAGACCATACGGCCTGAAGTATTTTCATCGGCACCCAAAATCTCCTCCAACACCATTCCCAATGTGCCCGCCGGATGCAGCTCCGGACGCCTCCATGCCCTGAGTTCAATCGACTCTCGCTGCACCTTCTCCAAGTTCCGCCGAATCTTCCCTGGAATGGTCGCCGCCGCTTTTGGACGGTTGTAGTACTCGCGATTGGCTAGACTTGCGGCATCTCTGACAACCTTCCAAACCACGGACCAAAGTTGTGAAACACTGTAGGTTTCCAATGCTGAGCGGATGATACTTTTAACTTCCTCCAGTTCCTGTTCCGACAAGTCATGGTTATAGAGTTCGCACTGGGTGCTCAGATAGTGCATGACATCAGCGACTGAGTAATCAAGCCAAAGATTGAAAAGCCCTTCAGCGTCTGTATACACCCTGTCCTGCAAGCTCCGAATGACCTCGTCCGCGCTTCTTGATGCGGCATCCGGTGCCAAACGATAAATCACTTGGTCCCTCAACATCCAAATTTCATCGCCCTCCCAATAGTAGGTGCCAGGCTTGGCTCTGGTGGGGTCGTCAAGGACCAGCCCCGCCTCACGCAATTGCTGTAGGAATTTACCGACGTACCGCGGCGCAAGCCCTCGGCAATTACCTATTGTGAAGCCGCCATTGGTCAATCTCGGTGTAACAGCCCGATCTAACGCCAGCAGAAGTAGCACCTGACCATCGGGCACCTCTGAATAATCCACAGTTCTCGTTGACTGCCGGTGAGCATATTCGGCCAACTGCCGTTCAAGTTCTGCGGCTTTCGCTTTTTCAGCCTCCAGTGCAATCGCGTCTTGATCGTTCTGACACAACGTACAAAGTTTAGTGGATCGCAGAGGAACCTTTTTGGCCTCGGAGCGATTTCTGATTTCGACCAGTTCTGCGCAGTTAGGACAGACCTGGTTGTCATCGAACGCGTTGCAACGTTGCCGTATGAAACTTGCAAGGGTAACGCCCTGAGCCATTTTAATAATGCCCTCGAGGGCACTCACTTTTTCCAGGTATTGTCCTGCCTCATCAGCCGCCCAGTAACGCTCAATCAACTCTATTTCTTTGGGATCTTCGGTCAACATTTGCAGCTTGATCGCCATGTAAAAAGTCCTGTTTGACTTGTGGTTGCTTTGTATCCAGTAACTGCTGATTTATTTACGCTCATCGCTGAACGCTGTTGCGGCGACAACCTCAACCTTGTTTACGTTTTTTCCTGATTGACGTTCCTTCAACAATGTCCTCGGCAACCCAAACCCTTCAAAGCTGCGCTGGGTAATCGGGTTGTTAGCCTTCTCCGCCCCAATCCGATAACGCATCAATCCATCAGCGACGGCAAAGGTCAGGTCCACGCTGGTGTCGGTGCGGCCATTGAGGTGCCCGCGGCTAAGCAGCCGGAACAACGACCACGGCCCGCGATAACTCATGCTGGCGGTGTTGCCAGTGCTGTGCACCAGGGTCAGTTGGCTACCGTTGGTGTTGCCCAGGCTGTTGGGCCACACCAGCCCGGTGCGTTGTGGTGCGCCGTGCTGGTAGGGGATCAGTTGGCCGTCGACGCTGAGCATGCTGCTCAGGCGGGTCGCGCTCAGGGCTAGAGGTTCGATGGTGAGCTGTACGGCCAGATGGCCGCGATGGTTGAAGAAGGTGTCACGAATGCGCTCCGCCTTCTTGAGCTGTTCCAGTACGTCGCTGCGCACCAGGTAGCCACCGAGACTGTCGGAGTACAGGGCATCGAGGTTGTCCTTGAGGAACACGTTCAGGTACTGATCGTGGAATTGCTGCAGGCGCCCTTGTGGGCCGAAGAAAGCTTCAAAGTCCTCCAGCGAGGCGTCCTCGCCGCTGGCCTTGAACGGGTAGCGGCCCGCCAGGCGGTCACGGTAGAAGCTGTAGATTTCACTGTCCCAGCGTTTTTCCAGTTCGCGCAAGGCGGCAATCACCAACACCTGTGAAGTCTGGTCGGCGAGTTTCTTGACGTGCTGGTTCAGCGGTTCGGGCAGGCCCACAGCGACGCGTTGCAGATTGGCGATGGGGTCAGCACCGTCCAGGGAGAAACGGTTGAGTACGGTTTTGAGCGCCGCCTTGCCAGGATCGGGGTTGTCGTGCACGGCTTTGGCGTTGTCGTAGACGGCGCTAACCGAGCGCACAGTTTCTTCGTAATAGGACGGCTGCTCGCCTCGCGCAGCGATCAATTCCGCCAGGCTGGAGAACGCGCGCCGGATGCCAGCGGCCTGCTGTTGGCCGTCCGATACCTTGTCCAGCGCCAACGGCGCTTGTCCTTCGGCCAAGGGCGCCGACGGGTAGATCACGCTGTTGTCACGCAAGGTTTCCAGCAAACGCCGCAACGGCGCGGCCGGGCCGGTGACCTGTTCCAACACCGCCACGCCGTGGCTGAGATCGTCGAAGTCAGTCACCTCGAACTGATTCAGCGCCCGCCGCCAGCTGTCCACGTAGTCGGCGCTGTACAGCGCACGGATACGTTGGGTCAGCACTTTGCGGTCTTCGTCGGAGTAGTCCAGGCGTTGCCGTTCGCCGAGCACCCACTGGTCGATCATGGCCAGTTCGATGATGCCCTCGGTGCCGGGCTCGAAGTAATCCTTGAAGCCCCTGGCGGTGAGCAGCGGCGGCAACTGCAAGCCGCTGCCCTCTTGATCGGTGTTCAGCGGGCGGTAGACGATATCGAACGACGGCCCCACTTCGTTGCGCAGGTCCAGTGGGCGATGCAGGCGTTCCAGGGCATCCTGTTTCAGGCTCATGTAGACCCGTTCAGCCATGGGCAACTGGCGCAATTGCTGCTGCACCTGGGCAACGCGTTCACGGTAGTGCGGCAGGTCGGCGTCGGCGTATTTCAGCGCGTAGCCCAGGTGCCCCATCAAGTCGGCCTGCAACTGGCCCTGGCCAGGATAGGCGCGCTGCCATTGCTTGGCGACCCATTCTTCGACGATGGCTGGGTGGCGATTTTGGCGTTCTTCGAGCATGCGGTACACGCGCAGGGCCGCCAGTTGCTGACTGCTGCCGGCAGTGGCGGTGTTGATTGCATCCAATACACCGCTGGCAATCGCCGGGAGGAAGCGTTTGGACAATAGGTTCAAATAGACCTCATCCACGGTGGGGCCAATCGCCCTCCCCTGATACAGCCCCATATCCGACAGCAACGGCCAGGCTTGACGATAGTCGCCGTAGACCAGCACCGCATCACGGATCTGGTCCAGGGGCAGCAACAGATTGCGCCCGGTAGGGTCGACCTTGGCGTCGATATCCCGCCCGCTGAACTCCTGGCTCTTGGCCAAGACGTTGGCCGCCTTGTCTCGGTTGATATTGAAGTAAAACTGCCAGGTGCCGATGACAACCAAGCAGCCCAAGGAGGCGACGCTGAACCCGGCGATCAAAAGCCGCCGTTTGCTGCGGGCCACCTTGATGTTATCGCCCGCCAAGCCTGCTTCGGGGTAGATCACTCGTTGGAACAGTTGCTGGGCAAAGAAGATGGCCGTGCCACCGGCTGGCTTGACTTCGGATGGCGGTGGCGGCAGTTGATAGGCTTGCCCTGCTTCTTTGACGAAGGCATTGCTCAGGGTGCCCTGCTGAAGCACCGAGGAGAAATACAGTCCGCGCACCAATGCCGGGGTGGTGAAACGATCGCTGCCGAGCATTTCGCTGAGAAAGCCGAACAGTGCCGGGCGCAAGCCCGCCATTTGATATCCCAGCGCCTGTAACCGATCGCGCTCTGTCAGCGTGCGTGACTCCACGGCGCTGTCGAAAATCTGCTCACTCAGGCAGGCGACAAAGGTTTGGTATTGGCGTGTCAGTTCCGCCAACCAAGCATCAAAATCATCCACCGCGTCCAGGCTGAAGGTGAAGCCCAACAGGTCTTCGCGCCCACTGCGCGACAAGCGGGCGAAGAACTCTTCAAAACCCTCCAACAGGTCGAACTTGCTCAGTGTCACGTACACCGGCAAACGCGTGCCCAACTGCCGCGTCAGCTCAAACAGCCGAGTGCGCAGCAGGTTGGCGTGAGCCTTGCGTTGTTCGGGACGCTGCGCCAACAAGACCTGCACATCGATCACCAGCACCACTCCGTTCAACGCTCGACGGCTGCGGTTGCGCGTCAGCCAGTCGAGCAGGTGCGACCAAAGGCGCGCATGGGTGCCGGGGGGCAGTACCGGTTTGACCTTGCCCTGTTGCTCGACGTTTTCACCCGGTGAGTCCAGATGGCTGAGGAACTCACCCGGCGGATCGATCAACACCGCCTCGTCACCGATCCACCAATCCACCGGATAGGCCAGTTGCTCTTCTTGACGAGCCCTCACTCCGGCCTTGGTCACATGGGATAAAGCAAAGCTCTGGTTGGAACGAGTGATCAGGCTGGTCTTGCCAGCATTTTCCTCGCCCAGCACCAGGTACCACGGCAGTTGATAGAGCGAACGGCGGCGCTCCATATTGTTCAGCAGGCTGCCCAGGCTGCGGTCCAGCGCACGCTCCTGCGCCTCGATATAAGGCAGGCTGGGATCGGCTTGCACCGCTGCCTCATGTTGGCGCTCCACCTGCAGACGCAGATAACGATTACGCACCCGCCACGCCCAGATCAGCAGCGGCATCACCAGCACCACGACACTGGCCGAGACGCGCACCGACAATTCACTCAGCGGTTGATGCTCGCGCCAGGTCCATTGCGGGCCTAGCCACCAGATGGCAATCAACAAGAACACTACGCCCAGCAAAACCAGCACAGGCAATGCCTGGTTGAACTGACGCAGTATCGGCAGTACCCAGCGTTTGAGGTAACCCCAGACCATACCCATAAATCGCTCCTACTCCTTAATCGCTTTAATCAAATGACTGTCGTCCATGGGTTGCGCCACCTTCTGGTACAGCTCCGGTTCCCATCCTTGCGCCGTGGTCTCGCGCATCAGCCGCGCAACGTTGGCGTACAGGTCGTCCGCCAGCCACGACAAGCCACGCGATGCCAGCAAGTCGGCGGCGATCACCGTGGCGTAGCTGCGCTGGCGCGGGACGTCTTGGGCAGCGTGCAGTTCCTGCAGGCGCAGCAGCACCCGCTCAACGCCTTCAGTGTTGAGTTGGGCGGCCAGTTCGTCGCGCAGGCCGGTGTACTCCTGCACCGGGCTTCCAGCGGTTTGCGCCTGATCGGTGCCGGTGATCCAGGCCTGGGTTTGCGGATCCACGAACGGCGTACCGTCGCTGAAACACAACTCCAGCAGCGCCGGCAAACGGCAGACAAAACGCTCACAGGTCTGGCGAATGGCGGCGGCCACCGCCTCCATTGCCAGGCGCGAGGCGACCTGGGCGGCCAGGTAACTGCCACGCAGCCAGTACGGCGAGGCGCAGACGCTTTTTTCGAGGCGCAGCAACAGGTTCGGGTCCAGGACGTTATGGTTCAGCGCGTCCTGATAGCCGTCGACGATGTCCTTGGGCACGGCGGTCAATTCGGTGCGACGGTCGCGGGTGATGGGCGGTGCGGTGCGCAGATGGGACCACAGGCCGAAGCGGCGCAATTGATAGCCGGTGGGGTCGTAGGGGTCCTGCTGGTTGATCAGCTCGGCCATGTTCAACACCGCGCGGCGCTGCTCACGTTCATTGCTCGGCACTTGCGGTTTGGGGCTGTTGAAAAATGCTGAATCCAGAACGTTGCCGGAGGTGGCCGCCCGGACGGGCTCAGTCGCAATGACCGGCTCGCTGTATTTCTCCAGCTGGCGTTGCAATGCGTCCAATGGGGCCGGGGCGAGCTTGGCGCTTTCGGCACAGCGGTGCAGATTGGCCAGGGCCAGGTCCGCCGCGGCTTGGTAGGCCGGTTCAAAACTGTTGCGCTGCAGGGTCGGCAACACCTGCCCAAGGTCGCTCAGCAGGCGCTGCACTTGCTTGCGCTTGTTCAGATAGCCGGTGGGCCCAGGCTTGGGGTGGGCACTGTCCCAATACAGTTCGACCATGCCGGCCAACAAACCCAGGGCATCGGCCCAGCGCGCCCATTGCCGGGTGCGCAGCCACACCACCTGCAGATGGGCGACGATGCGCCAGTGCTTGCACTGGGTCGCCAGATATTGACGGGACGCTTCGTCGATATAGGGCCAGTCGATATCCCCTTCGCGCAGGCCGCCGAGCTTGATCATTTCCTGGTCGATGGCCTGGTAGGTTTCGTCCTCCATATCGAAATGCCCAGCGGGTTGCTCGGCGTCGATGGGGGTCAGCAGCAACTTGACGGTGTCCGCCGGCACGTCGATCACCAGCGACATACTTGGCGCTCCTGCTCGATCAGTTCACCCAGCCCTTCAGCATCGAAGACCAGGCCGTGCAACCGCGGATAGTCGCTCTCCAGTCGCAGGCGCTGGCCGCCGCCCATGTTGCGCAACAGGGAAATTGCCTGCAGCCCGCGCCCGGCGTCGACCACCAGGCCCGCGTCGTCCAGGACCTGCCACTGATAGGCCGCGGAGACCGGGCGCTCGTCCTTGAACAGCTGGATGCGAATCTTGTTGGGCTTGGCCGGTTCATCCAGCACCAGTTGCAGGCGCGAGATGTTCGATTCGCAACTGATGGCCAAATAGGGCCGAGGCGGCAACGCTCCCAGGGCCGGGGCGGAAATCACCAGGCGGGGTTGTTGGTCGTTGTCCGGCTCCGGGAATGACGACAATAAAAACCGCTGGTCCTCGGAGGGACGCTTGGCTTCATTGCGTTGGACCAGATCGACAATCGGAAGTACCCGGCCCAAAGCACGTGGCGGCACAGATGGTTGATGAATGGGTGTCCCGGCGGCCAGGTCAAAACATTCCAGCCGCTTCAAGGGGGAGACGATGGATGGGCAATCCTGTGTCGCCGCTTGCACACCCGTTACAGCCACTACCATCAGCCAAAGCCCGCATTTCCACTCTCGCCATCCGTCGCGCATCAACACCTCCTGAAATGCCTCATCGAGGTCCAAATCAGACAGTTTTCTTAAGTTTTCGAACTAACGCTTTTTAGCAGGCGAGTTCAACGATTAACCCTAAGAGCATCTCCTGAGTTCAACGGGGAGGCAAGTAAAACAGGAACAACTCATCACAAAATCCGTACAAAAAGAATCGCCTGTCAGACGTTTCTATAACCACCGTAGGAATAATTCAGTTATGCACAACCCCTTTGCCGGCTTCCTACGAAACGCGTCCATATCGTCCTACATGACAAATATTACAATAGCCGGTTCTAATGCGCCGACCTTACGAAAAGGATATTTCACATGTCGAAAACTCAGGGTTCTGTCGCGCCCAAAGAACGCGTCAACATCAAGTACGTCCCGGCCACGGGCGATCAGCAGGCTGAAGTTGAGTTACCTCTGAAGTTGTTGATCACCGGAGACTTCAAAGGCCACGGCGAACTAACCGCCCTCGAAGACAGGCAATCCATCCGAATAGACAAAGACACCTTCAATGAAGTACTGAGTAAAGCCGAAGTTGCTCTGGACATGGCCGTCCCATCCGTTCTGAACAACAACCATGACACCGACTTGAAGGTGCAAATTCAATTCAAAAACATCAACGACTTCAGCCCCGACGCCGTCGCCCGCCAAGTGCCTGAATTGAACAAGTTGCTGGAACTTCGCGAAGCCCTGGTTGCACTAAAAGGCCCCATGGGCAATGTCCCGGCCTTTCGCAAACACCTGCAAAGTCTGCTGACCGATGAAACCGCCCGCCAACGTCTGGCAAGCGAACTGAATCTGGTGCTCGACGCGCCCCACAACTGATTGAACGCCCTTCTCAACGGAGTACTCCCCATGCCCATGGAAAGCGCCGCCGCCCACGTATTGGTCGCTGACGAATCGCCGTCGTTGCTCGACCAACTGCTGGCCAACACCACCATCCGTCCCTCCCAGGAAGGTTATGCCGTGGCCCGCCAGGGCGTGGCCGCGTTCATCAGCGAGATCCTGCAAAGCGGCGATCACCAGCAGCCGGTCAACAAGCACCGGGTCGATCAGATGATTGCTGAAATCGACCGCGCCTTGAGCAAGCAGATGGACGTAATCCTGCACCAGCCGCAGTTCCAGCAACTGGAATCGGCCTGGCGTGGGTTGAAGCTGCTGGTGGATCGCACGGATTTTCGCGAGAACATCAAGCTGGAAATGCTGCATGTCACCAAGGAAGAGCTGCTGGACGACTTCGACAACGCCGGTGACATCACCCGCAGCGGCCTGTACAAGCACGCCTACACCTCAGGTTACGGCCAGTTCGGTGGCGAGCCGATCGCGGCGATGATCGGCAACTACACCTTCGGCCCATCGTCCCCGGACATGAAGCTGTTGAGCTACGTCGCCTCCGTGGGCGCCATGGCCCATGCACCGTTCGTGATGGCTGCCGGCCCTGAGTTCTTCAACCTCAAGAGCTATCAGGACCTGCCATCGGTCAAGGAAGTCAGCGATATCTTTGAAGGCCCCGGCCACACCAAATGGCGCAGCCTGCGCGAGATGGAAGACTCCAAATACATCGCCGCGACGCTGCCGCGCTTCTTGCTGCGCTCGCCTTACGATGGGCTGGAGAACCCGATTCGCAGCTTCTGCTACAACGAAACCGTCGACGGCAACCACGACAATTACCTGTGGGGCAACACCGCGTTCCTGATGGCCTCGCGCATCACCGACAGCTTCGCTCGCTACCGCTGGTGCCCGAACATCATCGGCCCGCAGTCCGGCGGCGCGGTGGACGACTTGCCGGTGCACCTCTATGAATCCCTCGGCCAGTTGCAGGCCAAGATCCCCACCGAAGTGCTGATTTCCGACCGCAAGGAATTCGAGCTGGCCGAAGCCGGTTTCATTCCCCTGACCATGCGCAAAGACAGCGACAACGCGGCGTTCTTCTCCGCCAACTCGGTGCAAAAACCGAAGAACTTCCCCAAGACCCGCGAAGGCCAGGAAGCGCAGACCAACTACAAGCTCGGCACCCAGTTGCCGTACCTGTTTATCGTCAATCGCCTGGCCCACTACATCAAGGTGCTGCAGCGCGAACAGATTGGCAGTTGGAAGGAACGCCAGGATCTGGAGCGCGAACTCAACACCTGGCTCAAGCAGTACATCGCCGATCAGGAAAACCCCTCCTCCGATGTACGCAGCCGTCGCCCTTTGCGCGCCGCACAAATCGTCGTGCAGGACGTGGCCGGCGATCCGGGCTGGTACCAGGTGTCGTTGGCGGTGCGCCCGCACTTCAAGTACATGGGCGCCAACTTCGAGATCTCACTGGTCGGTCGGCTGGACACCCAATAAATGGGCCGCAGCCTGTTCGAACGCCTGGAACCCGACGCACCGCGCTACCGCCCCGGCAGCGCGGATGAACAGGCGCGCCAGCGTGTCGAGGCGATCAAACGCCACCTGGAACAGGTGCTCAATTCACGCCAGGGCTGCTCGCAAAGTAGCCCTGAGCTGGGCCTGCGTGACTTCAATGGGGTCACCCAGGCCAGCAGTGACTTGGTGGTGGCCATCAGCGCCGATATTCGGCGTTCGGTGGAAGCCTTTGAACCACGCATCAGGGTTACGGGCGTGCGCTTTCAGCCCGAACCGGACCTGCCGTTGGAGCTGAACTTTCGGCTCGATTGCCAGGTACGGATCCACCACAAGGAAGAGCTGGTTCAGATTGAGGTGGCCCTGCATGGCCACGACGGCTACACCCGAGTGAGATGAGAATGCGATGGACTTGAAACAACGCTTTGCCGAGGAGCTGCGCTACCTGCGCGAACTCGGCCGCGAGTTTGCCGAGGACAACCCGCAGCTGGCGCAGTTTCTCGGCGATCAGGCCGGCGACCCGGACGTGGAGCGGCTGCTGGAAGGCTTTGCCTTCCTCACCGCCAAGCTGGGCATGAAGATCGACGATGATTTGCCGGAACTGACCCATCCGCTGTTGCAGATGCTGTGGCCCAACTACCTTCGGCCCTTGCCCAGCGCGACCATCATTCGCTTTACACCGTTGCCCGACGCGATCAGCCAGCGCCAGGTGATTCCCAAAGGCACGCCCTTGTTTGCCAAACCGGTAGATGGCATCTCCTGCCAATTCCGCACCTGCACCGACGTCAACCTGTACCCACTGGCCTTGCAGGACGTCAGTGACGCCCACAGCCGTGAGGCCTCGGTGATGCGCATCGACCTCAAGGTGTTGACCGAGCAGCCGCTGACCAGCATGGCCTGCGACCAGTTGGACTTTCACCTGGGCGGCGATAGCGCCACCGCGCTGACCTTGTACCTGTGGCTTGCCCATTATCTGGACAGCGTCACGCTGCACATCGATGACCAAAGTTATCGCCTGTCGGCCAAGAATATTGGCTTCCCCGGCTTCACCCCTGAGGAGGCCCTGCTGCCCTACCCGCGCAATGTGTTCGATGGCTACCGCATCCTGCAGGAGTACTTTGTGTTCCCGCAGCGGTACCACTTTTTCAGTCTGAACCGCCTGGCTCACGTTTGGCCGGATGTCAGCGCCACCACCCTGCGTTTCGAGTTTCAGTTCAGCCGGCCAATGCCGCCCGATATCCGCCTGCGTACCAGCGACTTGCACCTGTACTGCGCGCCGGCGGTCAACCTGTTCCGCCACGATGCCAACCCTATTGCGTTGGACGGGCGCAGCCTGGAGCGGCGTATCAGCCCCAGTGGCAACAGGCCCGAAGCCTACGAGATTTTCAGTGTCGACAAGGTGACTGGCTGGGATGCCGCCGACAAGGAGCGCCAGGGCGATCCGTTGCGGCGCTTTACGCCGTTCGAGTCCTTCCAGCATGAGATCGAGCACGCGCGAGGCCGCACGACACTGTACTTCCGCACGCATATCGAGGAGTCCCATGGCCGCGAGGGCTTGCGTCATCGCATTGCTTTCGTGCGCGGCGATGAAAGCCTGTACATCGGTGAGCATGAAGCGGCGTCCATCGAGTTGACCTGTAGCAACCGTGATCTGCCGCAGTTGCTGGGTGTTGGGGATGTGTCGCTGTCCACCGAAGTCACGCCGTCGTTTGCCACCTACACCAACCTGATCGCACCGACTCGCAGCTACCGGCCCGTGCTGGACAGCAGCCTGCACTGGACGCTGATTTCCAACCTGTCGCTGAACTACCTGTCGCTGCTGTCGGCCGAGCCGCTCAAGGCGGTGATCCGCGCCTATGACTTTGCTGCCTTACACGACTTGCAACAGGCCCGCGCCACGCGCAAACGCCTCAACGGTATCCAGAATGCCGTAACCACGCCCATCGATTGGCTGATGAATGGCCAGCCGGTGCGCGGCTTGCAGACCCGCTTGCAACTGGACCAGAACGCTTTTCTCTGCGAGGGCGAGCTGTACCTGTTTGCCAGCGTGCTTTCGCACTTCTTCGCCCTATACGCGAGCATCAATTCCTTCCATCGCCTGGAAGTGATCAATACCACCAACAACGAGCGTTATGAATGGCCACTGTTGACCGGCAGACAACCCGTGATCTAGCCGATGTGCTGCTGGCCGACGCGCGGAACTATTCGTTTCACCGTCTGCTGGAGCATTTGCACGCTTTGCATGGCGATGACCTGGAGGCGCAGCCCTTGAGTGCGGCGGCGCGCCGTCGTGTGCGCCTGCAAAGCCATGCGGGGTTGGGCTTTCCGGCCTCCGATGTGGTCGAGGCGGCGCGCCTTGAGGAGGATCGCGACGAGGTGCGCTATCGCTTGCAGACGAGCTTCTTTGGCGTGCACGGCACCGACTCACCACTGCCCGGCTATTACCTGGACCGCCTGGCCTACGAACAATCACAGGAGCGCGGGATCCGCCCGGCGTTCATGGATTTTTTCAACCATCGCTTGCTGACCCTGCTGCACACCAGCTGGCGCAAGTACCGCTACTACATTCGCTTCCAGGCCGAGGCCAGCGACCGCTTTTCGCGCTACGTATTCTCCATGGTCGGGCTGAACGACAACGACCTTCGCGGTGCCACGCCGCTGCCCTGGGGCCGCCTGCTGAGCTTTGCCGGGTTGATTGCCAGCCGTAGCCGGTCACCCTCGGTGGTATCTGGCATCGTCGAGCATTGCTTCGACCTGAACGGCGTGTACATCCGTGAGTTCGAGGTGCGCTCGGTAAATTTTCCGCAGCGTCAGCGCCTGGTGTTGGGCAAGGCCAACGGCACCCTGGGCAACGACTTTGTGGTGGGCGACCGCAGCAAGACCCGCGCCAGCAAATTCACCTTGGTGATTCCCAACCTGACCCAGACGCGCTTTCGGCAGTTTTTGCCCAGCGGTGAGCAGTTCGGACGATTGCGCCAGTTGATGGATTTTCTACTGCGCGACGTCACCGCCTACGACCTGGAACTGGGGCTGCGCGAAGAAGACGTACCGCCCTTCAACCTGCAACGCGCTGGCGGCACCCACCTGGGCTGGACCAGCTTTATCGAACATCAAGAACAACGTCATCCCGCCGTGGTGCGGATTCGGGGGCGCGCATGAAGTTGACGCTGGTCATCAATAATCCTGCGCAGTTGTTGCACGGGTATTTGCCCCTTCACCGGTTTGGCCCAAAAGGCGGCAGCATCGGCAGTGCCGCGGCGGACTGGCGCCTGGAGGATCGCCACAACAGCGTGCAACCCAATCACTGTGAAATCAGAGTCGTCGAGGGGCGTTTTTGTGTGGTCGACCGCAGCGGCCATACCTACGCCAATGATCATGATTTGCCGTTGGGTCGCAATGTGGCGGTGAGCCTCAACGACGGTGATCGGTTGCAGATTGGTGCGTATCAGATTGCGGTACAGCTGGGAGAGCACGCCCCAGGGTCGCGTTCGCTGGATGAGCTGCTCGGCGGCCACCCTGAGGGCATGCACGTGTGGCAACAGGAAGACCTGCCAAGTAGGCCACCGGCGGATAGGCGACCTGCCACTTGCTCGGAATTCGAGCGCCTTTGCCGGCCCGAGGATCTAGCCGAGCAAGGCGACCCGCTGCGAGCAATGCATCAAGCGCCGCCACCCGAACCGCTGGCTGACCGTTGCGCGCCTGCACCCAAGCGCACCGCCAGCGTGTTCAGCACCCTGCGCCTGGGTAGCTTGTTGCTGGCCTGCCTGGCCCTGGGTGGTTGCACCATGCTCGGCAAGATCGGCCAGGTGATCTGGACTCCGTCGGTCCCAGTGGGCGGCCCCGACGATCAGCCCAGCCGCTACTCCCTGAGCCTGTACGCCAGCGATAACGTCAACCCACGCCTGATCAGCACCGGCACGGCGCCGGATGAAGACGCGAGCCGTTCGCCCTACACCCTCAACGTGCAGGCAACCAGCCCGCAGGCCCTGACGGACAAAGTGCAAACTTTGCTCAGTCACCTTTACGAAAGCGTGCCGGCCCAATCGCCACTGAGCGATGAACCGGCGCCCGTAGTGCCGATGTCGCCGTTGGAAGACACGCTTCTGGGTGACTACGACGCTCAGGGTGTACGCCTGACCACCCCGTGGGGCAACCCGACACTGGCGCATGTCGCCACGCCGATCGCCTTCAAGGTGTTGCAACTGACCGACGACTCGCTGCTGGTCAACGCCAGTCCCCAGGCCCTGGCCGAAGACCTGAAAAAGACCTTGGGCAGCACCTATATCCGCGCCGACGACTACCTGCTCCAGCCCGGACAATTCAAGTTCATCGACCTGCGCGCCCTGGATGAAGACACCCGCTTTATCGCGGTGATCGCCAACTACCACAACAGCGAGGTCGGCCAGTGGAAACAGCGTCTGCGCGTCGAGCCGAAAGGCCGGCAATACGCGGTGCTGGTGCAGCTGGACGCCGCGCAGGTCAGCCTCAAGGGAGAAACCCGATGACGCCCTTTCCAGCCCCCTATTGCCCAGAGTATTTACCAATGAGTTCACGCAACCCCGTCATCTGGCATGAAGGTTTGTTCGTCAAGCCCCAGCACTTCCAGCAACAGGCCCGCGCCGCCGAAGCCGCCGTGCACCAGCGTTTGCACAGCCTCAACGACACCCTCTACGGCTTCAGCGAACTGGCGTTGAACGACGAATACCTGGGCTTCGGCAAAATCGCCATTACCCGGGCACGCGGGATCATGCCCGATGGCAGCGTCTTCGACATTCCCCATGACCTGGCACCGCCCTCCCCGCTGGAAATCGCCGACAGCAGCGCCGTCGGCCAAATCGTCTACCTGACCCTGCCGCTGCGCTCCAACGGCGCCCTCGAAGTGCGCTGGCCCGACCAGTATGGCAACAGCCGCTACATTGTCCGCCGGGAAGAAATCCGCGACACCCACAGCGATGACGGCGATCAGGTCGGCATGGACCTTGCCGTGCCCAACCTGCAATTGATGCTCGAACACAGCGACCGCAGTGCCTTCACCGGCATCGCCCTGGGCAAGATCAAGGACAAACGCCCGGACGGCAGCCTGGTGATGGACGAGCATTTCTACGCCACCAGCCTGTCCCTGCAAGCCGTGCCGGCGCTGCACCGCTACTTGGGCGAAGTGGCCGGGCTGATGCGCGAACGGGCCAAGAACCTGGCGCAACGCATCGGTTCACCGGGGCAGTCGGGCGTGGCCGATGTCACCGATTTCAATCTGCTGCAAACCCTCAACCGCTTGTTCCCGCTGTTCCAGCACTTGGCTCGCCAGCGCCAAGTCCACCCGGAACGACTGTACATCGCCTTGGCCCAGGCCTGCGGCGAACTGGTGACCTTTACCGATGAGGGCCACCTGCCCCAGGAATACCCGGCCTACCAGCACGACAACCTGCGCGAATCGTTCCAGATGCTGGAACACACCTTGCGCCGCGCCCTCGGTACCGTGCTGCAACCGCGTGCGGTGTCGTTGCCGATTGTCGAGCAGCGGTACGGCGTGCGCATCGCCGCGTTGAACGACAAGCGCCTGCTGGACAACGCCGAGTTCATCCTCGCCGTGCGCGCCGAACTGCCCGCCGAGACCCTGCGCCAGCAACTGCCCAAGCAGATCAAGATCACCTCCACCGAAGGGCTGGAGCAACTGGTCAGCCTGCAACTGCCGGGCATTCCACTGCGGCCACTGCCGGTGGCGCCGCGGCACCTGCCGTTCCATGCCGGTTTCAGCTATTTCGAACTCGACCGGCATCACCCTGCCTGGCTAAGCCTGAGCAGTGGTAGCGGGTTTGGTTTCCATATTGCCGGTGAGTTCCCGGCGCTGGAGTTGCAGTTCTGGGCGATCAGGAGTGAGAGAGATGAATGAAACAACGTCCACCGAAACCACGCCACCTGCGGACAACAATCAGCTCTTGGATTATTTGCAACAGGCGACCGGCAGCAAAGAACCGGAACCCGTTGAGGAGCAGGCCATGCCAAAGCCGCCCGTGCTGCTCGCCGACCCTGAATTCGACATCCGCGGCGTGGGCTGGAACCCGTTGTGCGACGCCGCCACGCCGCTGATCGGCCTGGTCATCCGCTTGCGTCGCCTGGACCAGCACAACGACGTGCCCGCACTGTACAAAAGCGTCAGCAACCAGATCACCACGATCATGGAAGAAGTCAGCCAGCTCGACTACGACGCCGGCATGCTCAAGGCCTACTCCTACAGCCTGTGCCTGCTGGTGGACGAGGTGGTCATGCGCACCACCTGGGGCAGGCTCTCCAGCTGGAGCGCACGCTCGTTGCTCAGCCAATTCCACGGCGAAACCCAAGGCGGCGAAAGATTCTTCACCGTGATGAACAACATGATCCTCGAAGCGCCCCGCTACCAGCATGTGCTGGAGTTCATGTACCAGTGCCTGATCTCCGGACTGAAGGGCAAATACGGCGCCCATATCAAGGGCGATGACGAAATACAAAAAATCATCACCCAACTGCACGGCCTGTTGCGCCCCTTGCGCGGTGAAACACCCAAGCGCCTGACCGACCCACTGAAAAACGTCGCCCCGCGCAACTACCGGATCAAACGCGCCTGGCCGTTGTGGACACCCTGGGCCATGGCCGCCGTCGTGCTGACGGTCGCCTATACGATCTACTCGATCCGCCTGAACACCATCACCCAGCAGGTGCTGGAATCCCTGGAGCGGGTGCTGCACCTGTAACCGATTTTCAGCGCGCTTATCCCGAGCGCCTGCAAAGCCATGGCCGTGTCGGCCATAACCTGCGGCCCCCAGGGGCCGTTCACTTGATCACGACAAGGAGCTTGTCATGCCAACACCTGCGTACATCAGCATCCACGGCAAAACCCAGGGCCACATCACCAAGGGCGCGTTCACCGCCGACTCGGTGGGCAACGTTTATGTGGAAGGCCACGAAGACGAAATCCTCGCCCAGGAAATCGACCATGCAATCGGTACCCCCACCGACCCACAGAGTGGCCAACCGTCCGGGCAACGGGTGCACAAGCCACTGACATTCACCAGCGCCTTGAACAAAGCCTCACCGATGCTCTATCAGGCCCTGGCCACCGGCGAAATGCTGCCAACCGTTGAAGTGAAGTGGTTCCGCACCTCGGGCGACGGCAAGCAGGAGCACTTCTTCACCACCAAGCTGGAAGACGCCACCGTCGTCGACATTCACACCGTACTGCCCCACGCGCAGAACAGTGACAACGAAAACTACACCCAACTGATCAAGACCAGCTTGGCGTATCGCAAGGTCAGCTGGACCCACGTGGTGGCCGGCACCGAAGCCTCGGATGACTGGCGTAAACCGGCTTAATCAGCAACCGAACCGTTGCGCCGCACAGCTCGCTGTGCAGCGCAATACCCACGGACTCATCACAAGGAGGTTTCATGCCCCGTCAAAGCGACCTGCGCTACACCTTCGAACCGCTGCGGGGCGATCCCTTCGAAGTGGTTTCTTTCAAGCTCGAAGAAGGCCTCTCCCAGCCGTTCAAACTGGAACTGGAACTGGTCAGCCATCACCCGGCCATCGACTTCTTCCGCATGCTCGACCTGGCCGCGGTGTTCACCGTTTGGCGCAACGACACCCCGGTGCGCTATGTCCACGGTTTGGTCAGCCTGTTCCAACAGGGCGACACCGGCTTTCGCCGCACCCGCTACACCGCCGTGGTCGAACCGACATTGGCGCGTTTTGGGCTCCGTTCCAACTGGCGCATTTTCCAGGGCCAGACCGTGCCCGACATCATCACCAGCATGCTGGCCGAGCAAAAGCTGACCGACATCCGCACTGAAATCTGCTTCGACCATCAACCTCGCGAATACTGCGTACAGGCCGGCGAAACCGACCTCGATTTCATCGCCCGCCTCGCCGCCGAAGAAGGCCTGCTCTACACCTTCGAACACCGCGCCGACGGCCACACCCTGGTCCTCACCGACCGCGTTGGCGGCCTCGGCACCATCGGCACCCACACCGATTGCCCGGTGATCTACCAGTCGATGGCCGGCGGCGATGCCACGGCACCGGCCCTGTCCCGCTTTCACTACACCGAACAAGTACGCACTGCCGTGCAGGTACAGCGCGACTACACCTTCACCCACCCGCACTACAACCAGCAGCACACCGTCACCGGCGACCAGGACCTGAACAACCAGCACAAGGACTACGAACGCTACGACTATCCCGGGCGCTACAAGCGCGACATCGCCGGCAAGCCCTTTACCAAGACGCGGCTGGCGGCGCTGCGCAACGACGCCAAGCTGGCCCATGTGGAAGGTGACGACGAACGCCTGCAACCGGGGTTGGCCTTCGACCTCAATGAGCATCCGCGTGAAGACTTCAACGACCGCTGGCGGACCATCGCCATCCAGCACGAAGGCAAACAGCACACCAGCTTGCAGGAGGAATCGTTTGGGAGCGGCCTCGGCACCTCCTACACATTGAAGGCCAGCGCCATCCGCTGGACCTCGGACTGGAAAGCCCCACTGCGTGACAAACCCTGCATCGACGGCCCGCAGATTGCCACGGTGGTCGGCCCGCCAGGGGAAGAGATTTATTGCGATGAATGGGGCCGGGTCAAGGTGCAGTTCCCGTGGGATCGCTCGGATAAAAACAACGACCACAGCTCCTGCTGGATCCGCGTCACCCAGGGCTGGGCCGGGGCGACCTGGGGCTCCATGGCGATCCCGCGTGTGGGCCAAGAGCTGGTGATCAGCTATCTGGATGGGGATCCCGACCAGCCGATCGCCACTGGGACCGCGTACCGGCAGACCAACCTGCCGCCTTACCCGCTGCCCAAACACAAGACGCGCATGACCATCAAGAGCCGGACCCATAAGGGTGAAGGTTTCAATGAGCTGCGCTTTGAGGATGAGTTGGGGCAGGAGGAAGTGTTTGTCCATGCCCAGAAAGATCAGACCACGGTGGTCAAGAACAACCAGAGCCAATCAATCGGCGCTGACAGAAACAGCCAGGTGGGTCAGGACGAAACCATCACCGTGGGCCGCACCCGCATGCGGGTGGTGAACGCCAATGACACGCTGAAAGTAGGCGGCAGCAAAAGTGACTCGGTCGCCAACGAATACACCGTCGAAGTGGGCAACGCTTTACGCCTGAAATGCGGCAAGACGGTGATCGAGCTGCAGGCCAACGGCACGCTGAACATCACCTGCGAGAACTTCAATATCACCGGATTGCAGTCCGGTCAAATCAACACCCCCGACGGCATGCTGGATCTCAACGTGGAAGGCGGCACTGCTGCCGCTACCGCTGACGGACGAGATGCCAGCGCGCTCGAAAATGAGGTCAACAGCCATTTTCAGGAGGGCTGAGACCTCTGATGGCTGACCTGCACTTCCCTAGCTAAGGAACACCTGAATGACCAGATACCTGACTCAGGATCTCAACGTCGATCTCGGCGATGAAATGCCCGATGACACCACATTAAACATGCTCCAGTTTCGCCAGCGGCAAACCACATTGGTCATCGCCCGTAGCGCGCTACCAGAACACCAGACACTGGATGACGCCTACACATTTCAACTGGACTTGCTGCGCAAACGGCTCACCGCGTTGACCTGCACTGATCCTGTGACCGTTTTCATTGGGAAAGACAAGCAAGTCGAAGGTCGTGAAGCCGCGCTCCAGTTCACGCACGGAAATCAGCCTTTGTATCAGCTCCAGTTTGCCTGCCAACTGCCTGGGCAACAACGCCTGCTGGTCCTGAACTACAGCAAACACAGCGCGCTTACCGAAGCCGACATCGTCCATTGGCGCGCGATCAAAAACAGCCTGCGCTTTTCCTGACCAACTCATTCCACCCATTTGCATACACGTCAGTTCAGCAAGGAGCACATACCAATGGCGCAGAACGTCCATGCTGCCAGGGAAGGAGACGCGATCCTTCATCCACCATTGGCTGCCGAGCTGATGAGTGCATTGGCAGAAGCGGTTGTCTACGCCGCCGCGACCGCTCTCGTTGCGGCGGCTATCGCCGGCACCGTAGTCGCGGTGGTGGGCACGGGTGGTGCGGCGGCAGTGCTCGTCCCTGTGATTGCTGGAGCTCTGGTAGGCGGTGCCAGCATGATTCCCATCGGTGACAAGAGCATTGGTGAAGCCATCACCGACGGGTGTGAATCCCTTGCCAACAGCGTGTTCCCGGCAGAGCCATTCGGCAAGATTGAAAGCGGCTCGCAAGACACCCGCGTCAACGGAAAGGCCGCAGCTCGGGCCGCAGGGCGCAGCTCCGGAGGTGGCGGCGCGGACGCTGCCGAAGAGGAGTCAGAACCGTCATTTCTGGACAATGTAGGCGCAATGACGATGTCCGCCGCGCCCATGCTCTTACCTGTGCTCGGGCTGGGCATGGCGATCTACGACATCTTCAATCCACCGGTCACCACACCTGCAGCGCCAGGAACGGAGCCGGCAGAACAGGATAAGGTCACCTGCGAACGCCATCCTCCCTTGCCTGAAGCCTATGTCGCGCAAGGGTCCGGGAAGGTGTTCATCAACGGGCAGCCGGCAGCCCGAGCCGGCGACAAGACCACGTGCGATGCAACCATCGACAGCGATGCCAATGTCTCTCCCAACGTGCGCATCGGGGGTGAGCCGCTGACCGTGCGGGATATCCGCAATGGCAAAAGCAAGATTGCGCAGTTCACCGGCATGGTGGCCGGCATGTTGATCTCGCGCAAAATCAAGCTTCGGCCACGACCGAAGGGTAGTCCCAAACCGCTGCCACGCATCCGTCCGTGCAAAGGCAGTCCAGTGATTGTTTCAACCGGAAGCAAGGTTCTGGGCGGCCCCGAGGATCACGACTTCACATTGTCCGGCCTGCTTCCCATTGAATGGGCCAGGGGCTACGACAGCAACGACCTGCGCAGCGACGGCCTGTTCGGCATGGGCTGGAGCGTGCCCTACGAGGTGGAAATCCTGCGTGTGCCTCATCCCGAGGATGGCGAGTTGTGGATCTATGTCGACGAGGAAGGCACGCGCCTGGAACTGGGCCGCTTGAAAGCGGGCGATGCCTTTGTCAGCGTGCTCGATGGGTTGGCGTTCTTTCAACTGGAGGATGGACAGACCGTGGTCGAGGACATCTACACTGGTCTCTACCAAGTCTTCCAGAACGACCCGCACAACCCGAAACGTTCACGCCTGATCAAGCTGGGTGATCGCAACCTGAATACGCTAGGGCTTCTCTACGATCAGACAGGGCGACTGCACTACGTGTGCGACGGCTTGAGCCGAACCACCATCCGACTGAGCTATGACACGCAACACCCGAAGCGGGTCAGCCAAGTGGAACGACTCTACATCAAGCTTGGCAATGATCCCCGGATCGAACACACCGAAGTGCTTGCCAGCTATCGCTACACCCAAAGCGGCCAGTTGCAGGAAGTCCTTGATGCCACCGGCCAGATCTTGCGTAGCTTCACCTACACCGCGCACGGCTACCTCGAGAGCCACACCCTGCCCAGTGGGGCGACTCGACAGTATCAATGGCAACGCTTCGAAGTTCCCGCACAACGCCCTCAATCGGTGCGCACAGACGGCAGCCTCTATAAATTTCCGCCCCTGCTCGAACCTCAATCCGACCATGAGTGGCGCGTCATCCGCCATTGGGGCAGCGATGGCGAGGACTATCGCTTCGAGTACGACCTGGAAAAAGGCGAAACCCACGTCACCGACAGCCTCGGTCGCCAGGACCATTACTACTGGGGGCCCTTCTATGAGATCTACAAACACATCGACCCCATGGGCCATTGTTGGCAGGAAGACGTGCTCAGCGGCCAACTGCTCAAGAGCATTGACCCGCAGGGCGGCGAATGGCAATACGGCTACGACGAACTCGGCCGCCTGATCGAAACCCGCGACCCGCTGGGCCGCTGCGAACGGATCCGTTACACCCGCCACTGGGCCTTGCCACTGAGCATCACCGATGGCGCCGGGCGCACCCAACGCTTCGGCTACGACGGCCAGGGTAATCTGCTGTGGGAGCAAGATCCCCTCGGTCGAAAGACCCAATACCGGTATAACGCCCAGGGCCAGGTCGAATGCATCACCGATCCTTTAGACAAACACAAATATTTGCGTTGGAACGTTCACGGGCAACTGCTCAACTACCGTGACTGCTCCAACCACGAGACCCACTACCGCTATGATCAGCGCGGCCTGCTCAGCGAAACCATCAACGCCCGCGGCGAGCATACCCACTATCGGTATGACGCCCGCGGCTATCTGATTGAAAGCGAGCGCCCCGATGGCCGCATCGACCACTACGATATCGACGCCGCTGGTCAACTGACCGCTTACACCGACCCGGCCCAGCGCATCACCCGCCTGCGTTACGACCGTAGTGGCCGACTGATTCAGCGGATTGACGCCCTCGGCCACAGCGTCGAGTTTGGCTACGACGCCTATGACCGTCTGCTGCACCTGAGCAATGAAAACCACGAACGCTACCGCTTCGAGTGGGACGTGCGGGACCGGCTGCTGGCCCAGCAGGACCTGGATGGCAGCGGGCGTATTTATCAGTACACCCCACTGGGCGATGTTACCGGCATCCACCATATCCCCGCGCCGAATGCCGAGCCCGAGCTGGACGGCAACGACAGCGCCGAATCGCTCACGCCGCTGCAACACCATTTCGAGCGCGATGCCCTTGGTCGCCTGGTCCGCAAACGCACCGACGACGGAGTCACCGAGTACGCCTACGATAACGCCGACAACCTGCTGTCGATTGCCTTTATAAACAAACAAGGTGAAGAGCAGCGGCTCGACTATACCTACAACGCCCTCGGCCAACTGCTCAGCGAGACCAATAGCGCCGGTCTGCTGCAGTACAAGTACGACGAATTGGGCAACCTGCAAACCCTGACCCTGCCCGATCAGCGTCAGCTCAACCATTTGTACTACGGCGGCGGCCACCTGCATCAAATCAACCTGGGTGGCCGGGTGATCAGCGATTTCGAGCGCGACGTATTGCACGAGGAGGTGCTGCGCACCCAGGGCGCCCTGCACACCCGCACCCGTTACGACCGCAATGGCCGCCTCAGCCAGAAAGCCTTGCACTACCAGCAGGTCGCCCGCGAGGTGTTGCCGCTGTTGCAGAAAGACTACCAGTACGACGCCAGTGACAACCTGGTGGCGGAGATACTGACCCAGGCCCAGCGCCCAGGCGCTCGCCACTCGGCTACGGCGGCCAATGACGACAGCCTGATCGGGCGTTTTCATAACCAGTCATCGACCGGCAAGTCCTATCAAGGCAGTGCCCAATATGGCTACAACCCCGTCGAGCAGCTCCAGAGCATGCACCGCACCAATCCTGGGGCGCAGGGCCAGCACATCGAGAGCCTCAACTACGACCCGGCCGGCAACCTATTTGATGGCTACCGGGTCAACGGGCTGATCAAGCACAACCGCGTACATGTGTATCAGGACAAGCGCTATCGCTACGACCGCTTTGGACGGCTGAGCGAAAAGCGTATCGGCAGCAGCCACATCCAGCGTTTCGAGTATGACGCCGAGCACCGGCTGATCGGCGTGCATCAACAGAACGGCGCCCTACGCCAGCGTGTGGTGTTCGGCTACGATCCGCTGGGGCGCCGCATCAGCAAGCAGGTGTATAACGACGACGCCAGCGAGCCGAGCAACCGCACGCTGTTCCACTGGCAAGGGTTGCGGCTGCTGGAAGAAGTGCAGGACGGCAGGCCCAGCCTGTATGTATATGCCGATCCGGACAGCTATGAACCCCTGGCCCGCCTTGATGGCAAGCCCGGTAGCGAGGCGATCTTCTACTTCCACACCAACCTGGCCGGGCTGCCGGAACAGCTGACCGATACGGACGGCCACACGGTGTGGCACAGCGAATACCAGGCCTGGGGCAGGACGCGGGATGAGTGGCATGATCAACAACCGGGACGTGGGCAGAACCTGCGGTTTCAGGGGCAGTACCTTGACCGCGAAACCGGGCTGCACTACAACACCTTCAGGTTTTTTGATCCGGATGTGGGGCGGTTTACCCAGCCGGATCCGATTGGGTTGTTGGGTGGGTATAACCTCTATCAATACGCGCCGAACCCGATTGTGTGGATTGATCCATTTGGATTGAATCCATGCGATACCACCAAGGGAAACGGCAGGTTTACCGAGCCAGTACTACCACCAAAATTAATCGCACAACATGGAAATGTTACAATTGTTCACTACACCCGAAGTGGGGATCACGGGCCTGCACATTTGCACGTCAAGGGAGGCGGTAAAGAGACAAAAATAGGTCAAGCAGGAAAACCAATAAAAGGCTCTCCTGCCCCGACTTCCGAGCAACAAGCTGCGATTAACATCAACAAATCGGCAATCAGAAAATCAGTTGACAAAATACAACGCTGGTTCAAGTTCCAAAATCATTAATAGGAGTCCAACTAAAATGAAATATATTTGGGTATTTAATGGCAAGATGGCTCGCTTTCCATCGGCATTGTTCATTTCGCTTAAAGATGCAAAAGACTGGATAAACCACAACAAACTCACAGGAGTTCTTACTAAGTACCCTGTCGACATAGGGATCTATGATTGGGCAATTAAAAATAGCTTATTCCGCCCAATGGAAGACAAACATAACTCATCGTCATTTATTGGCAGTTTCACGTGCGCATCCATGGATCATCTTCACTTTGAAGATGGAGAGGAAGATTGACCCCACCTCATGCTTTGCTACGAATTCGGCGGAGAGACTGATCACCGGACCATAATTTAACGGCAACTAGTGTACCCCGCAACGTCTAGACTATGCCTAGGATAGCCCCGGCCTACTGCTCGGCAGGACCAACAGCGCCGACCTGCTGCGGTATCAATATGACGAACAGGGGAAGTTTGAGACCCTGACCATGCACGACCAGCGCCGATTGAACCATCTATATTACGGCAGCGACCACCTGCATCAGATCAATCTCAATGGCCGGGTGATCGGCGATTTCGAGCGCGACGCATTGCACTAGGAAGTGCTGCGATTGGGCTGACGGGTGGGCTGAACCTCTATCTGTATGCGCCGAATGCGATTGGGTGGATTGATCCGTTAGGCCTTAGCAATAACCCCATTAGCGGCACGCCATTAGGAGAAGCACTCGAGCCAGTGTCGGCCAGAACAGGAAAGACATATCAAGGCCAACAAATATTCAAGATCACGAAAAAGACGAAAGTTGACGATGTAAAATTTAAGTCAGGCGACTACTTTTATATGGATGGCATGCACAAGGATCATATAGAAACCTTCTCATCAAAAAACTCATCAAAAGGCGTTTTCAATCTTGACGGTAGATACAACGCTGCAAAATCTACTCGCGCCACAAACCGAATCGGCCCAGGCTGTTAACATACCGACGGATTTAAACTCATGAATGATCTAGAAAATGAGATTCTAAAAAACAAAGACGATCTAGTCGCAGGTACATTTTGCTTTGAATTATTTGAGGAGAAGACGTTCAACACCCCTTTATTCGATAGATTGATAAGAGACATACAAACAGCACTAAAGTCCACAGATGCAAAATCTAGCGACAAGCTGAAAGAGTTTATAATTTGGTTCACCATGGGAACTATTCGCTGTGTCATATGCCATAACGACCCTAATGACTTATATAAAATAAGCGACTTCTCCATGGATGCATGGAACGAATCATATGAACCAAAATTAAACAATACGCTCTTGGCGCTAATAAAAACGTAGGCTCGTCTACAACGGAGTTTACCGCAGGACAAACGCCTGGGTGTGCAGTCCGAAATCCTGCGCTTCAGCTACGATCCGCTGAGCCGTCTGATCGAGGAAGTCGGACCACACCTGCAGCGCCACTATCACTACGACAAGGCCGGGAATTCGGCATAGGGAACTCCCAAAATAGAGGAGCTCATTTAAATGATGAGCCAGGCAACCACTATGATTACTGAAATTAAAACTAACAGCAGTGAAAATGCCTTTCAGGACACTGATGCATTCATCTTGGCAGAGCCGTAAATTCAGATGAATGCAGCCTATCTGCAATTAGCTGGACGACGACGGGGCGCTCATGGCAAATCCAGTTAAACATACTTAAACCCTGTGCACGGGCTTTAAAAGTGCGATTCCAGAACAAAATATTTGGCTCCTTATGGGATTTTACTCATGGCAGCCAGATAATCGCATTACCCGTCACATAAGATTGTGGGGCAGTTTAAAAGCAAGAGGGGGCGAAAATTTTCATGGCAAGGATCATCAAGATTACCTTATTGGTTGAGTTTGACGATAGAAACAAGGCTCACATCAACACTTGGGCAGGTAAGTAAAAAGGCCCCCACTTCATTTTCAACTCAACAAGATCAATTGCCTCTAGAATACAGAAAACATTCAGAAAACTTAGTCACTCACTTTCATGCGGAGCATAAAAATAATGTCATATAACCTTGATCTTATCGAATCCTGCAAAAAAGGCGGAAATACAAATCAACGCACCACATTCGCCAGAACAATATTTAGAAATAATTGACCAAAAGTATCCAACCATAGGCGGCCGAACAGACCTCTCCTCGTCCCCGGACTACAACCACTCTAGAGCAAACACAGAAAACATCCATCTAGACTATTGCAACTTTGTAAAATCCATACCCAACTTAGATGACGATAACTCGAAGATAATTTATATAGGAGACAGCCTACAGATCACGCCTACACTGTAAAAAGCTCCGACCCACAAGCGTTCCTGTGCGCCATTGTTGAAATCCCCCAATTCCACTACCTATTCCGCAGCGACTTTTCTTGGTGCATCAACCTATCATTTGAAAATGATATGGAATTTGCGCGACTTAGCGCCTAACAAAACTTAATTCTCAACGCAGCTACTCTCGAAGATGATCGCGATAGTACCCGATAGCCGCCCGCTGCACCTGAGCAATGAGAACCTCGAACGCACTGCTTCGAGTGGGACGCGTTGGACCGCCTGCTGGCCCAGCAGGATCTGGACGGCAGCGGACGTATCTACCAGTACGACCCGTTGGGGGATGTCACCGGCATCCGCCATACTCCTGACCCCGCTGGCCGAACCACTCGCCCCGCTGCAACACCATTTCGAGCGTGATGCCCTCAGTCGCCTGATCCGCAAACGCACCGACGATGGCGCCACCAAATACGCCTACGACAACGCCGACAACCTGTTGTCCATTCCCTTTATAAACAAACAAGGTGAAGAGCAGCGGCTCGACTATACCTACGATGCCCTCGACCAACTGCTCGGCGAGACCAATTGCATGCTCTCCCGTCGGGTAGCCGTTCCATCGTTTGCAGAGTCGAAGGTCGCCCAAGACCCTCTCTTCGCTTCACAAAGTGGAAACCAGACCGAGCCCTGTCTATTGTCTTTGGCGACGTATAGCCATCGGAGACATGGACATGACTCAGAGCACTTCTCCCGCCGCTTCAGCCGTGCGGAACACCGGCACGGCAGCCACCACCCTATGGGGCTCGGACACAGTCGCAGGTATCGCGGTCGATCCGGACGGTAACATCTGGCTGGGCGCTTATAGTCGCCTGGGACTGGGAGGCGAAGAGGATTCAGGCTTTACCGGCAGCCTGGTCCGGTTCAATGCCGAGGGTCGCCTGGACCGCAACTTCAGTGGAGACGGTAAGTCCCTCCTCCCTGTGTCGCTCGATATCGAGGACGGCGGGAATGCCGCCGTGCAGCCGGGAGGGAGCTACTTGGTGGCGCAGTACGTGAAAGTCGGCGACGCCTGGGTGTCGGGCGTCAGTCGCACCTTGGCCGACGGCAGCCTCGACACGAGTTTCGGCAATGGCGGCACCGCGACAGTGCCCTTCTACTGGAATGACAATCTTGGCCAGCAAGCGTCGTTCTCCGTGCAACACGACGGCAGTTTTTTCGCAAGCGCCGGGTATCCCTCCGGGGAGATCTATATTGCTCGTTTCGACGCGACGGGGACCTTGGTCTCGTCTTTCGCTGAGGCTGGGGTCCTGCGCCTGCCAACGTCCGTTGGTATCCACCCCGGCGGCACGATTGACGTTTCGCTGCAGGGAGACGGGAAGGTATTGGTCACGGGACAAGATACCCTGACCCGCCTCAACCCGGACGGTACGCTGGATAGCACCTTTGCGAATGGGGGCAGCCTGGTCCTGGATGTTCATGCAGACGCGCTCGTCATACAGGATGACGGAAAAATCCTGCTGGCGGGCGCCTCAGGTGGCGTGGCGAGCGTCATCCGACTCAACGCCGACGGTTCGCTCGATACCGATTTTGGTGATCAGGGTCAGGTGCGTTGGGGCTCGGAAAGCGCTCCCTTCGCGGTCGCCGACATGGTCGTGCGGGCCGACGGCAAGCTGTTGATTGGCGGAAGCCAAGGCACGAGCGCGGACGGCTATCTGGCCGCCCTGGTCCAATTGAACCCCGACGGCAGCCTGGACCACAGTTTCGGCAATCCCGACGACGGCTATCACCACCTTGACGGTGGCCGCGAGGATGACTTCTTGCTGGGTACCGCGTCGTTCGACGATGCGATCCTTGGCGGGGCCGGTAACGATCTGCTCGATGGCCAGCAAGGTCGCGACCAGCTGACGGGCGGTGTTGGGGCCGATACGTTCCGTTACGAGTCAGTCACCGACAGCTACCGAACCACAACCACGGCCCATAGCGATCGAATCACCGACTTCGACCCCAGCACCGATACGCTCGACCTCTCCTCCCTGGGCTTCCTCGGGCTGGGTGATGGACATGACGGAACCCTGGCGATACGCGTCAATGAAAGCGGGACGCGGACCTACCTCAAGAGTTTCGAGGCCAATGCGCAGGGGGAACGCTTCGAAGTGGTCTTCGACGGAAACCTGGGCCAAGCGCTGGATGAAACCAACATCCTGTTCCAGCAAGCCAGGTTGATGGGCACCGAAGGGGTTGATCAATTACAAGGCAACGCTCGGGGCGAAATCATCGAAGGGTTCGCGAGCGACGATCGCCTTTATGGCGCGCTAGGGAACGATGTATTGATTGGCGGAGAAGGCCGGGACTTATTAACGGGTGGCGGCAACAGCGATGTGTTCCGCTTCGACACACTGAGCGACAGTTACCGTACCGATACCGAAAACCACGCTGATCGCCTGATGGACTATACCGCCGGTGAAGACACGATCGATGTGTCCGCCCTGGGCTTTACCCGACTGGGAAATGGCTACAACGGCACGTTGGACGTGGTTTTCAATCAAGCCAGGAACCTGACGTACTTGAAGAGCTACGAAGCCGACGCCTCCGGGGCGCGATTCGAATTGAGCCTGACAGGGGATCACTCCGGTTACCGTAACTTGGACATCACCTTCGCGCCCTCGGAAGAAGAAGTATTTCAATTGATCGGCGTCGCTGACTTCCAGGTTTAGCGCGGCCAACAAACGAGAAAGGAGCAAAAACCCAACAGTCCGAGCAAGGCTGCCAAAGAGAGGCACGTCAAAAAGCAGCAGAGTTGAACCGTCGAAACGACTGACAACCACTGCTTGGAGACCTGTCATGACTCAATTCAATCCAACCCCTGATGAAGTTGCAGGCAAAGTAGTCCTGGTGACCGGTGCGGCCAGTGGCATTGGTAAAGCCATTACCGAGCTGCTCCATGCCCGCGGTGCCAAAGTAATCGCCGAGGACATCGACCCGTCTGTAAACGACCTGGAGCGAGACGGCATTGTGCCCTTCGTCGCGGACATCACCGTGGATGGCTCCGCTGAAAAAGCCGTCGCCCTGGCCGTCGGGACGTTCGGCAAGCTGGACGTGCTGGTCAATAACGCAGGCCGAATTCTCTACAAACCGATCGTGGAAATGACGCGCGAAGACTGGACGTGGCAGATGGAAACCAACGTCACCGGCGCGTTCCTGCATTCTCGCGAAGCGATGAAGGCAATGATGAAAAACAAATCCGGGGCAATCGTGAACATCGCCTCCTACGCCTCGTATTTTGCGTTCCCCGGCATCGCCGCCTACACCGCCTCCAAAGGCGCCCTCGCCCAACTGACGCGCACCCAGGCGCTTGAAGCAATCGAGCATGGCATCCGGGTAAACGCCATCGGCGTCGGCGACGTGGTGACCAACCTGCTGAACCACTTCATGGACGACGGCCGCGGTTTCCTGGAGGAACACGGTAAATCGGCCCCCATCGGCCGGGCGGCGGCGCCAGAGGAAATTGCCGAAATCGTCTCCTTCCTCGCCTCCGAACGCGCCAGCTTCATCGTCGGGTCGGTGGTCATGGCTGACGGCGGCATAAGTATTCCCGTGGGCTGATGCTGGTCCTGATCCACGCGGTGCGGCGTTGTCTGCACCGCGCTTTTTTTGGACACCGCGATGACGAACACATCGGCAAAGGGCTCACTTGCGATAGTGGCTCGGCGTCACGCCCACTTGGCGTTTGAAAACTTGGGAAAAATGGCTTGGGCTGCTGTACCCCACGTCCAGGCCGATATCGATAATGCTGCGATCCGTCTCCAACAGAAGCTGCCGGGCACGGGCCATTCTCAGTCGGATGAAAAACTGCGAAGGCGAGTGCCCCGTCGCTTTCTTGAACAGCCGGCTGAAGTGGAATTCGCTCATGTCGGCTGCTTCGGCCAACGCCCGCAAGCTGAACTCCTTTTGCAGATTGGCTTCCATGTCCGCCAATACGCGTCGCAGTTTATAAGCCGGCAAAGCATTGCGACGGGCGATATCGTCTGCCGAATCGTCCAGGTACTCACGGGCGAGGTGAACGGCCAGGCACTGCGCCAGTCCCTGCAAAAAGAGTCCGCTGCCCCCGTGGCGAGTGGTCAGTTCCGCGCGGAACTGTTCCAGCAGCATGGACAGCACGTCGTCACGACCACCCGACACCTCGCGCAAACGGACAGCACCAGGGCCGCCGAGCGTCTCCTGAATGGCTTTCTCCAGCAGCGCGATGCCCAGGTAGATATGCATCACGACAAAAGCGTCTGCGCCAGACACGCTCCAGCGCATTTCGTAGGGCTCAGCCGATGTGGTCAAAAAGAAATCGCCCTTGGACACGACGCTGGTTTGCCACTCGCCGCCCAGGCTGCGTTCCTGCACCGCCGCGGTGCCTGACATGATCCATACCAGCAAGGGCTCAGCGACGGCTGGGACGATAAAGCCTTCCTCCTGAGGCTCGCGGTTGAATATCTGCACCAACACGTCGCGGCCGGCCAAATCATCCGACGCCGCCAAGCGCTCGCCGCGAATATAAGCCTCCAACCCTTGGGGAGAGGTTCGTTCTATTGGCTTCATGCTCATCAGCGCCCCTTTATCGATACCCCCGGCCAGCGCGCCTGACGTTGAAAAATCTATTTCTAAGCGACACCTTTCATACGCCAGTACACCGTCGCCGCCATCACCAGCACGACAATCACGACCACAAGACCTGGGTGTTGCAGCGTGTGCCAAGGCAGCCGCCCGACCCGAAGTTTAACGGCGCGCCATGCTCGTGCCCAGATGGAAACCTTACCGCCGCTCAGCGCTTGGTTGGTGAAATAGAGGACACCAAGGAACACAGCGACCGCGCTTCCCCACCGCAACCATGCAGGGCCGCCGGACCATATGTACGCCAAGAAGGCGGGCGCTGCGCCGGGAAGGATGTGGCGCAGCAACAGCAGCCCGGCGCCCTGTCGGTACCAACGGCGCGGGACCAACCACTGGCTGAGCAGCACGTCCAACCGAGCCGCTGTCACGGCCACCAGCGCCCAGATTCCGTAGGCCTTCATGCCGACCCAGTTCACTGCGATCATCAGCACCGGCATGATAACCGCCGAACTCAGCCCATCCTTTCTTATCAGACCGGTGAACACCGACGTGATCAGCACCACGGACAGCGCCACCCACAGGAACAGGTAGATGCCTCGATAGCTCGTCGGGGGTAGCCAATCCCGCCAGTTGTCGACGGGTTGCAATCCAAGCTGCCCGGGCACCTCTGGATACTGATATTCGATCGCTTGAGCGAGCTGGGCAAAACGTTGCCAGTCACCGCCGTCAAAGCCATCGGCCAATTCACGGCGGTCACCGTCCGCCATGGCTTTCAGCAGCAGAGCGGCCGGCTGCCCGTAGACTTTATCGGTTTCGAACCTGGTAAGGTCCGCCCGCACAGACTCGGCAAAGGCTTGCGCCTCGCACCGTCTGATCAGGCGGTCCCAACGCCAATATTCACAAGGCAGCGTGGCCTGGGCTTCATCCCACCCCATGACCTTGCACACCCCATCGAAAAAGGCCGGCGACCAGCCTTCCGCGGATTCGAGCCATTCCAGGACGCTCAGCTCGAACTGCTGGCGGCGCTCGAACGGCAACAGCCAGTCACTGGCCAGCCAAACGCGAAGCCCGTCCATTACCTGGCGGTCCCGGCCCTCGGCCAACCATTGCTGCATCTGCTCAAGGGACGGTTGCGGCGGGCTGATGGACGTTTGGACGTCGATATCGTCCAAAGAAATGGCGAGCGCAGAGGCCTGCACAACAGTGGGAGATGAGTCCGGGGTTGGCTCGCTGACATCTAGCGAAACATAGCTGCCTTCATCTTCAGCCTGCGCACGCCACTGTGCCTCGGCCAGCGTCGCCTCGTACGCTTGGCGCAGGCGCTGGAACTCATCAGGGTTTTCGTCAGGACGATGGACTTTTAGCAGCCGTGCATAGGCGCGCTTGATACTGCGTTCGTCCGCGTCCGGGGCAAGGCCCAGCATTTGCCAATGGCTCATGACTTACCTCTCCATCTCGAAGTGGGCAAGGCGCTGGCTGATGTCGCCACGGGCTTCGCGGATCCGGTGTTCGTCCTGGGTGTCGAGCATTTGCTGGAAGTGGTTCGCCAGCGCGGCAATATGGTCTCGCCCGTCGCCAAGGCTTTCCTGATACAGGCGGTCCAGCCGAGCCAGCAGCAACGTATTGACCTGCTGATCCCGCGGATGCACTTTCAATGCTTCAAGGGCGGCCAGCCGTCGGGCGATTTCTTCCGGGGCCAGCACGCCAGGGTTGTTCTCGATGACCAGCCGACGAGTTTCGCCATTGATCGGCAGATGCACCTGGGCTTCGAGCAGGCCGTTGTTATCGTAAGTGAAGCGCACGTCCAGGGTGATCTCCCCGGCCTTGCGCGGCGGCACTGGGATTTCCAGCTCACCGAGAAAAATATTGTTGGCCACCAAACGGCTTTCGCCCTGGTAGATACCCAGCCTGACCACTTTCTGGTTGTCGCTGAGGGTCGACACGTTACGGGAACGACTCACCGGCACCACCGTGTTGCGCTCGATGATGGGCAAGTAGTGACCGCTTTGGTATTGGTTGCCCAGCTGGACCGAGGTTTCGATGCCCAGGGTATAGGGGCAAACATCGGTCAGCACCACTTCTTCCAGGGAAGCATGGCGTGCTTTCAGTGCCGCCTGGATAGCCGCGCCCTGCGCCACGACTTCGTCCGGATTGAGTTGCATCGCCGGGATCCGTCCGAACAGCGTCGCGACCAACTTGCGCACCAGCGGCATGCGCGTGGTGCCGCCGACCAACAGTATTTCGTCCAGGTCCGCGACCTTGATCCGGGCGTCACGCAACGCGCGTTCGATCGGCGCACGCAGGCGATCCAATAACGGCTGGGCGATGTTCGCCAGATCGCTCTGGGTCACTTCCAGGCACCACTCACGTGCCTGCTCACGCAGCACAAAGCGTGCAACCGGTGCCTGGCCCAACGCATGGCGAACACGCTGCGCCTCGCGCCGCAATCGCTGCGCCATGCCGGGCTGGGACGTATCAGGGAGATCGGCGGCGCCGATGCTGGCGATGAAATGCTCGACAAGTCGATCATCGAAATCTTCGCCACCGAGGAAGTTGTCGCCGGCACTGGCGCGCACCTCCATGACCCCTTCGAACAGCTCCAGAATGGAGACGTCGAAGGTGCCGCCACCCAGGTCGAACACCAGGAAGGTGGCCTCGTCCCGCTGTTGCAGGCCGTAGGCCAACGCCGCGGCGGTGGGTTCGTTGATCAGTTTTTCGACCTTCAGGCCCGCCAGCTCTCCCGCAATACGCGTGGCCTTGCGCTGGGCATCGCTGAAGTACGCCGGCACGCTGATCACCGCTTCGAGAAAGGGCACGCCCAAGGCACGCTCGGCGTCAGCCTTGAGACTGCGCAGCAGCATCGCCGAAAGCTCTTCGGCGCGGTAGGCCCGCCCGCCCAGCAATGTTTCACGGGCACTGCCCATATAACGCTTGAACAACGACGCGGTGAGGTGCGGATGGGTGTGCAGCCTTTCCCGAGCGATATCGCCGGCGATCAACTGGCCATCGTCGTCGAGGCCAACGACGCTCGGGGTAAGAAGATTGCCAAGGGCATTGGGCAATAGCCGGGCGTGTTCGCCGTCCCAGGCCGCCACGAGGCTGTTGGTGGTGCCCAGATCGATACCTATGATCACTGTCACTTTTCCTTGATTGACACGGTCGGCCAGCAGAGCACCGCATTTCGGCTCAGTCAATACTGATGCGGACGCGGTTCGCGGATTCATGACCGGGGGTATCGGCGGCGTGGGCGGTGGCTTTAGGTATTGGCTGCCTGGAGATTGTAAGGTTGACGCTTACATTTTTTCATCGTAGAAGGCGATGCGAAGGCCAGGCCTGTCCTTGGAAATAAGGATATTGATGCGATAGCTTCGCCCACTGCCCTGGGCATCGCGCAGTGTAATGCCCGTATCGCCGATCGGGAGGATTTCAGGATCGTCCCACCAGTCCATCGTTTGTGGAACGGCCTGAAGAACCTCGTTGAGGACGGACTTGAGAATCGGGCTTTTCCCGCCCGTCAGATAGTCATGGCGCGCCTTGAGCAGTACAAGCCTCGCGGCGGACTGCCAGTCTTGGATCTTGACGCCTGGTACAAGCATTTTCGACAGCGGCCGGGCGCCGAGTACCAGGAGCGCTCGATACGGTGATGCTGCACCCTTAGAGCAGCGGAATGCTGTAGCTCACAAACACCCGGTTCTGATCCTGGTCACGGGCGGCTTCGCTATTGGATTTACCGTTACGCCAACCGAAGCCAACACCTTTGAGCGCTCCCGACTGAACGACGTAGTCCAGAAAGATATCCCTTTCCCATTCTTTCTGAGTATCACCTGATCTCGTCTTGATGTTGTCACCTGAGAGGTACATGACCGAGGCTTTCAGGCCCGGGATCCCCAGGGCGGCAAAGTCGTAGGCATACTGACCGAATAATGTGCGCTCCCCTGCACGGGTGAAACTCTGGATCAGACGATCTGTATACAGGTACAAGGAGCTGCCTCCTGCGCCTTTATCCACCAGGCTACCCTGATTGAGCTGGGTGAAGCTGCTACCGTCCGAGACGCTTTGGTAGCCGGCCGTTATCGCATGAGCACCGAGGCTATAGATCAATGCAGCACTCCAGAGACGATTGTCGATAACGCCATCACCGTTTTTGGTGTAGCCGCTGATTCGGTAGCCCGATGTACCGGAGCTGTTTTCACCTGACGCGTCAGTCCTGAAGTAGCGCAGGTCGGTTTTCAACGATTGGCTGTCCGAGAATGCGAGCGTATGCGTCAGTCCGAAAAACTGCTGGTTATAGTAGTTTTCGAGCTGGGCATAGTAGTACTGAGCTGTCAGGTCCTTGGTGACTTTCCAGTCGCCCCCGGCGAAAGCGAACTGGTTGCTTTCACGCGTACCGCCCATAGCGGCGAGCCCTGTCCGGTCAGTTGAAGCACGACCGGTTGCGTGTTCAATTCGCCCACCCGTCAGGGTCAGGTCCTTGAACTCGCTCGAAGTGATTTGGCCGCCCTCGAAGGTTTGCGGGAGCCCCCGTCCATCGTTGGCGACCAGAATCGGAAGTTTCGGAATCAAGGTGCCGTAGCGCAGTTCGGTCTTGGACATCTTGACCTTACCGGTCAGCCCCAACCGGCTCCACTCGTCGACGGCGCGGTTGTCGCTGTCCGAGGGAATCATCGAGCTGCCAACATGACGTCCCTTGCCAGTGTCCAGGGTAACGCCCAGCAACCCAAGGGCATCAACACCAAAACCAACGGCACCCTCGGTATAACCCGACTTGAAGTCCAACATGAAGCCCTGCGCCCACTCTTCGGTTTTCGAAGGGGCAGCGACGCCATCGCGATTGTCATTATTGAAGTAGAAGCTCCTCATGCCCAAGGTGGCTTTGCTATCGCTTAGAAAGTCAGCAAACGCCTGGCCACTGAGGGCAATGCTGCCAGACACCAATGTTGCAGATATTTTCTTCAGGCTCACTTATAACGCTCCTATTTTTATTATTTGTATGTGATGGAAGCGACCACGACCTAGCCATTCGAAGCCAAACGGACAATGGCATCGCGACTGCCTGCCTGCTCTCGAAGTAAAAACTTCTGGATTTTTCCGGTTGCGGTTTTCGGCAACTCCATAAAGACCACTCTGCGCGGACATTTGAATCGGGCCAGACGCGCTTGGCAGAACTCCATTATTTCTGCTTCGGTGGGAGGCTCGACACCCGTTTTCAGCTCGACAAACGCGCACGGTACTTCCCCCCATTTGTCATCAGGCTGAGCGACCACCGCGGCATATAGAACAGCGGGGTGACCATGGATGGTCTCTTCGATCTCGACCGACGAGATGTTCTCCCCGCCGGAGATAATCACGTCTTTGCAACGGTCGGTAATTTGGACGTAGCCGTTGGGGTGAACGACGGCGACGTCCCCCGTATGAAACCAACCCCCTTCGAAAGCTTTTCGGGTTGCACTGCCATTCTTCAGATAGCCCATCATGACGGTATTGCCCCTGAGCAGTAGCTCACCCGTTGTCTGACCATCCTTTGCTACTGGCTGCATCGTATCGGCGTCAGCCACCATCAAGCCTTCGAAGGCGGCTGCACGAGCCCCTTGGCGCACTCGCATAGCGCCTTGCTCACCGACCGTCAGATCATCCCAGCCGTCTTGCCAGACGCAACTGATCGGCGTACCGGACACTTCAGTAATTCCATAGACGTGGTCAACATCGAAGCCTCGTGAAACCACCGCGTTGAGTACGCTGGCCGGAGGTGGGGAACCGGCGGTCAGCACTCGGACCGGAGTCTTGAGCACGCGGCGATCTTCGGCATTGGCAATCATCGCCATGACAATCGGCGCCGCACAGAAGTGATCGACACCGTGGTTATCGATCGCATCAAACACCGTCTCTGCGCACACTTTTCTCAGGCAGACGTGCGTACCGGCCGCAGCCGTGATCGCCCAGGTAAAACACCATCCGTTGGCGTGGAACATCGGCAATGTCCACAGGTAACGAGGCGCCCGCGTGAGCGGCCAGTTGGTCATCTGCAGCAGACTCATGAGGTAAGTGCCACGATGGCTCGCGACCACGCCCTTTGGATCACCGGTTGTACCGGAGGTGTAGTTGAGTGCTATCGGCTGCCACTCGTCATCCGGCCATACGCCTTCGAAATCAGGGTTGCCGCTGCGGATGAAGGTTTCGTAGTCAGTGTCCCCGACACTCGCGCAAAGTGACGCCAGGTGATCATTGATATCAATCACCATCGGGCGATGCTCGAGGAGCGCTAGTGCGGCATCCGCCAGCGCAGCAAACTCTCGATCCACCAAGAGCAACTTGCATTCGCCATGACGCAGTATGAACGCCACACCTTCGGCATCCAGCCGGTAATTAACCGCATTGAGTACCGCGCCGCTGAGGGGGACCCCGAAATGCGCTTCGAGCATGGCAGGCGTGTTAGGAGACAGAATTGAAACGGTGTCCCCTGCTCCCAGGCCTTTTTCGCAAAGCGCCGAGGCCAGTCGATAGCAGCGTCCGCGGGTTTCTCGCCAGGTTCGTTGCAGTTCGCCATGCACCACCGCTACCCGATCCGGGTGCACAAGGGCTGCCCGATCCAGAAAACCAAGTGGCGTCAGGGGCAGATGGTTGGCCTTGCAGCGATCAAGCCCACTCTCATAAGCACCAGGCTTCATGATGTCGTTTCCTTATTATTGTGATGAAAAGTGCAGAACGCGCTCACCGGCTCCCGATCAGTGACCAAGGTGTTCTCGATACTGGTCTCGTTGGCGTATCCAAGGCTCATTCCGCAAACCAGCATTTGATCCGAAGGGATCGCAAGGACTTGCGAAATGACCTGGTGATATTTCAAAAAAGCGGCTTGTGGGCAGGTGTGCAGATTCCTCCCGCGCGCTGCCATCATTACGGCCTGCAAAAACATTCCGTAGTCAAGGAGGCTGCCCTCCTTCAACACCCGGTCCATGGTGAAAATCAGGCCGACGGGAGCGTCGAAGAACTGGTAATTGCGGCCGTGCTGCGCATGCATCCGCTGCTTGTCGCCCTTTGCAATGCCCAGCAGCCCATAGAGTTCCCAGCCGACTTGCCTTCTCCGATCCACATAGGGTGAAGTCCACTCGCGTGGGTAGTAGTCGTAGGCATCTTCAAGGTCGCTGCCCAGTGATGGGTCGTTGTCAATTTCCGCGATGGCGCATGAAAGATGAGTCTTTGCTTCTCCAGTGACGACATGCACGCGCCAAGGCTGCATGTTCACGCCCGTTGCGCAGAACCGAGCGATATCAAGGATCGCTTCAATGTCTTCGCGCGGTACGGGAGTGGGCAAGAAAGCCCGAATACTGCGCCGTGAAGCGATCGCCCAATCAACCGTTTGACCAAGCAGTTCAGGCGGTATGGGCGGTTTGGATAAGCGATTCATTTTCATGCATTCAATTCCACGGATTCAGCTACAGGCGGGTGCATCCCTCAGTTCGACAGGGCCGGGGATTTCCTGACTTGAGTAGAGTCGGCGCGCGACTGATTGATCAGGGTCACGGCGACAGCGCCGATGAGGCCGGCCAGGCTGATGGCCATGAAGTTTTTCTCAAGTGCAAGATTCAACGACACCAGCCAGCCAATCAGGACAGGGGCGACGATTGCGCCTATTCGTCCCACACCAGACGCGAAACCCACACCGGTTGAACGAATCGATGACGGGTAGAAATCGCCCGCGTACGCATATGCCAGCAACTGGGTCCCTAGCGTCGATGCGCCGACAATGAACACCACAGGAAACAGCAATGTCGTTGAACGCGTATAACCCAGAATAGTGAGCGCAATCGCACCGACGATGTAGAAGCAGACCAATACGTGCTTGATGTTCAGCTTGTCGCTCAACCACCCTCCGCCTATTGCGCCGGCAATGGCCCCCACGTTGAAAACAATCACAAAGTTCAGCGCAGAACCCAGGCTGAAACCCGCCATCGCCATCAGCTTGGTTAGCCACGAGTTAAGGGCGTAGACCATGAACAGGCCCGTCATGAACGCAGCCCAGATCATTACCGTGCTAAAGCCCCGACCTTCCTTGAATAAATTACGAACGGGGGCTTCCTGTTTATCCAGTACGGTGGCGTTCCCGATCATCAGCGTGTTTTCGTCGATAACCAGAGCTGGGGCCAGTTTACGAGCGATCGCCCGTAATTCGTCCTGACGTCCGCTCTTGAGCAGGTAGCCGATGGACTCAGGTAGGGTCTTCAGGATCAGAGGGATCAGCAGCACGGGCAGCAACGCCACATAAAACACCCACTGCCATCCGTGACTCTCGATGAGTTGCTTACCCGTCAGGGCAACCAGAATTCCGCCCACGGAGTACCCGGCGAAAACCAGGGTGACCAGCCGAGTACGCAGTTTGAGCGGAGAAAATTCACCCATCTGAGCGGTGCAGATGGGCAGTACACCACCGATGCCAAGACCCGCGATAAAGCGAGCAACGCTGAAGCTGATCGGGTCACTGGTGAGGCCTGCCGCCGCCGTGAAAACACTGAACAACGCCACGCAGATGGCGATCATCCTGGGCCGCCCGATACGATCGGCCAGCGTGCCAAGAAAAATCGCGCCCAACATCGTTCCGAAGAGCGCAGAGCCTGCCATGACACCAGCGCTGGTTGGATCGATGTTCATGTCCTTCATGATCGCCGGGAGGGCTGCACCGACGACGGCGAGGTCATAGCCATCGATGATCAGGATAAGCACACACCAGAACAGGATGAGCCCATGGAAGCGGTTGAACTTCGACTCAACCGCGAGCGTATTGACGTTTACCGGCTGCATATCGCGTCTCCTTCGATCTTGTTTTTGTTTGTGAAGTGCGAAGATTTGCTGGCTCGCTTGATAGGCGATGCCAGGGCTACCTGCAGCGCATCGTAGGAGTTGCCTTTGCGACGGCCTATGCCCGACGACATCGTTGTGCGTGACCGTTTTGGACACCCATGACTTGCCAAGCATGATCGGGCTGGTCCTGGTCCATTGAGGTTTGGGGGGATGAAGCGAGTGGCAGATCACAGCAGGTAATCTGGCGGGGAAGCAGTGCTTTTTATAACCGCAAGAAGGGCTTTTAACTCTCGCCCGATTCGTCAGCATTGGAGCGGCGGTAAGCGCCGGGACTCACCCCCGTCCACTTTTTGAATGCTCGATGAAACGCACTGCTTTCCTGGAAACCCGTGAGGGTAGCCACTTCAGTCACGGTCATATTCGGTTGGCAAAGCAGATTGATCGCCATGTCACGGCGCAGATTGTCTTTCAAACGCTGATAACTGACCCCATCGGCCTGGAGCCTTCGCTGGAGCGTCGAATAAGACATGCACAGCGTGTTCGCCATCTTGTCCAGTTCTGGCCATTCCTCCGGATCGAGGCCTCTCAATCTGAGGCGGATCTGGGCGCTAATACTGTCCTCGTTACGATATTTCACCAGCAGACTGGCAGGCGACTCTTTCAAGAATGCCGATAGGCTGGCTTTGTTTTGCGCGACCTTGAGGCTTAGAAAACTGCGTTCGAAACGAACCATCGTCACTGGCGCACCAAACTGAATGTCTTCACAGAAGCGCATCCGATAGTCGCTATCGTCGAGCGGTCGATTCGGCCTGAAGCAGAGCTCTTTTATGGGAATGCGTCTGTTACCCAGCCAGCAGAGCAGTCCATGGACCAGGATCAGCCATGTTCCATAACTGAAGAGACGACGTTCAATGCCGTTGTCATGGATAACGATGACGGCGCAGTCGCCATCAAAACTCAGCTCACCGTGAATATCGTCCAATACGAGACGCAGGAATTTAAGGATGCGTCGCAGCGCTTGCTCTAACGACTCGCAGTCAATCGAGGACTGGCACATCAATCGGAAGCTGCCCCGTCGCATGGGATGGCTATCGATTGCGAAAAACTCGTCGTCGAGCAGATCCGAGAGCGCGACCCACAGGCGAGAAAATGCAGCGGCCGAAACCCTCGCTTGAGGAGAAGTGAGGAGTACCGGGTCGATACGTGCCTGCTGCAATACGATGGAAGTGTCCAACTGGCGTCGCAATGCGCCCTCGAGGGCCTCATGCACCAGTCCAATTGAAGTCGTTCCCTTGTCCTGGATGAGCACGCCCATACCTCTCTGTCGGTGAGTGACTGCTGACCTGATGCTGACCTTCAAATCTCTTCGGCAGATCCTGCTTTATGCAACCCGGCGAGCCTGAGTTCTCTGTCTACGTTCCGATTTCCTGATATTACCTGTCAACCCAACCCTCCCCCAGGCTTGATGGCAGGCCTTGCTCGTTGTCCAAAACATTCAACCACGCTAAGGCTTTTGAGCATTGTCGAGGCCACTGACCACCGACACCATTGACTTAACAATCTTCGGTACGTTGAGTTCAACGCTACAGAATCCAGGGGCTACCGTGGCAGAGAAAGAGTTGTATTGGGAAGACCTCCCGGCAGGCAGTATTTGGACGGCCAAGCAATCTGCACCTATCACAACGCAAGAGATCATTGCCTTTGCCGCCGAGTACGATCCTCTCGATATTCATATCGATCCTGACCTTGCCCGTTCGAGTCCGCTTGGGGTGCATTGTGCCAGCGGGGTGCAAACCTTCGCTATCTCGCAGCGGTTGATGTGCGATGCCCTGTTGCTTCAAACAAATATCGTGGCGGGTGGCAAAATCGACGGTTTCAGGATGGTTGCTCCGGTAGTGCCCGGAGACACGCTCAAACTATCCGCTCGAGTCGTTCGATCATTTATCCACGCGTCAAACCATGAACGAGGTTGGGTCGTGTTTAAAGTCGATGTCACTACGAATGAGGGGAAAACAGTTCTCGTCTATGAGGTGACAGTATTGATAATGCGCGGGGGCGATCAAGTTTAAATATGACGAAGCGTTTTTGAGGGGCATTCACAGAAAGACCGCCACTACCGAATGCGTTGGCAATCCAGCTGCTAAGCTCATTCCTGCTCCAGACCATAACCAACAACAATTTCAAAGAAAGGGAAGGCAGCATGACCACGGCTCAGCCCCCGGCAACGTCAACGTCCGCGAAATGGCGCTTCAAGGCGGGCATCGCCATTCTTTGTCTAATGCTCGCGTTGTGGTTGTTGGTGCCGCTGGCAGCGGCTGCGGATGTGCCCCGCTCCACCATTGCGGCAATCACCGGCGCCCTGTTCATCATCAACAAGGTGCTGTTGCTGTTGGTCATCGCCGTGATGGGCAAGGCAGGTTTTCAAGAGCTCAAGCAGCATGTGTTCAGCTATGTGTCGGGACTTGTGCCGAGCGCGGAGCAGGAAGTCAGCGTCACCCGCCACCGTATTGGCCTGGTGATGTTCTGCTTGCCGTTGGTGTGCTCCTTTCTCGAACCCTATGTCGATACCTTGGCACCCGGTCTGCGCCCCAACAGCTGGGCATTGCAACTGCTTGGTGATGCGCTGCTGGTTGGCAGCTTCTTCGTGCTGGGTGGCAATTTCTGGGAGAAATTACGCGCGCTGTTCATTCGCACCGCACGGGTCGTTGCGACTGACCCGGCCTGAGCCAACGCCGGATCGCGTCTCCCTCGCGCTTTCTGTATTTCTTTAACGGCCATGACCTGCAGGTGCCGATATGCCCGAGACGCAGAATTCGCCCGTTTCCGTCGAGCCAGAACGCCAAGCTGAACCGCCTTCTGAAAAGCCTGCGCCAGGCAATCCGCTGCGACGCATTGCGCTAGGCGTCGCGGTGTTGACCGCCGTGCTGTTTACCCTCTCCATTTTCATGGAACGACGCACGCCCTCGACGTCACAGGCCGTGGTGCAAGCCTATGTGGTGGAAATGGCTGCCGAGGTAGGTGGCCGCGTGACAGAAATCGCGGTGCTCGACAACGCCCGGGTGAAAGCCGGCCAGGTGCTGTTTCGTATCGACCCGCAACCCTACAAGCTTGTCGTCAGCGAGGCTGAAGCGCGGCTGGAGGAAACCGGCCAGGCATTGGGCGCCAGCACCGCCTCGGTGGATGCCGCCCAGGCCCAGCTGGTGTCGGCGCGCGCGCAGCGCGACAACATACGCGAGCAGGCCCGGCGAGTGAATCAAATGGTCGAGCGCGGTGTGTTCGCCCCCGCCCGCCAGGATGAAGCCAAAGCCTCGCTGGGTTCCGCCGAGGCGGCCGTGAGCAAAGCCCAAGCCGACCTGGAGCGGGCGCACCAGCAACTCGGGCCCAAAGGCAACGACAACCCGCAATTCAAGCAAGCCTTGGCCGCGCTGGAAAAAGCCCGGCTGGATCTGGTGCGTACCGAAGTCATTGCACCCGCCGATGGCGTGATCACCCACCTCCAGCTCGCCGTTGGCCAAGTCGTCAGCGCTGGCCAACCGGCACTGACCTTTATCGACAGGACCACGGTATGGGTGTCTGCCGCCTTCAAGGAAAACAGTCTGGAACATGTGCAGGCCGACGATCCGGCGGAACTGGTGTTCGATGTATTGCCGGGGCGGGTATTCAAGGGTCGTGTTGAAAGCGTTGGCTGGGGTGTCGCACAGCAAGACAGCAGCAACGCCGCCCTACCCTCGGTGCGCAACGAGAGTGGTTGGGTGCGCGACCCGCAGCGCTTTCCGGTACGCCTGATAGTGGAGGAGCCCCACCCGATCGGCCCACGTTACGGCTCGCAAGTCACCGTGGTGATCTATACGGGTGACAACCCCATGACCAACGCTTTGGGGGCATTCATGACACGCCTGGGCGCCTGGCTGAACTATGTCTATTGATGGGCAAGCTGCGCCGCAGCTGCTGCGGATCAAACGCCAGGGATTGCGCGTCGCCCTGGCTGTGACCGTGGGCTTGTGCACGGGACTGGTCCAAGGCGACATCCTGCCCTTTCTCGCACCCTTGTTCGCCATCCAGTTCCTCTTGGCCAGCCGCCGCGCGCCAACGTTATCCCAGGGATTGATAACGTTGTTGGTGAGTATGCTGACCGGCGCGCTGCTGGTGTGCATGACCGGCGTGCTCGGTGAGCGGCCGTGGATACTGTTACCGCTGCTGTGGCTGTTTTATTTCGCCTGCTTTACCGCGCAAGGCCGACAATTGGGCGGCGCGGGGCCCACATTGATGTTGGTGATTGCGATTGTGGTGCCGATGCTCGATACCGTGCAGCGTGATCTGGGCGAGTCCATCGTGCTCGTTCTGGTCAAGGCGGTCAGCCTGGGTTTGCTATTGACCTGGGGCGCCCATGCGCTGATGCCCGACCTTGCGGGTGAACAGGCCGACCAGCCACTCGCGCAGCCGCAGGAGTTGACGCTAGTGATTCGCCAGGCCATGACCAGCGCGGCGATTTTGCTGGCCATGGTTGCCCTGTGCCTGAGCGATCCACGATTGGCCACGGCGATGGTCGTCCCCATCACGGTGGCCTCGTTGCTCAGCCAATTCTCCTTGGACATGAGCAGCCGCAGCGCCCTCGGGCTGGTGGTCGTCAACCTGCTGGGCGGAGTGGTGGGTTCTCTGGCCTTTACGCTGTTCGAACTGCGACCAAGCCTATGGCTGGTGGCGCTGGTCCTGCTGCTGGTCAGCCTGCTGTTTGCCGGCAAAGCTGCCCTGGGCAACACCGCTGGCAAGGTATTCGGCGGAGGGCTCATGACGTTCCTGATTCTGTTCGGGCTCGGTGTATCAGCGTTGCCGACAGAAACGCCCCAGCTGTTTTCCACCCGTATCGCGTACGTGCTGTTTGCGGTTGTCTATGCCATTGGCATGGCCGCGCTGTTGTGGCCGAGAGGGCGTGCAAGAGCTCGCCGTGCAGGCGTAGAGCGATAGGCTGATGAAGGTGCACCTCCCCGCCTAGCGACTGAGTGGGCTCGAAACACCCAACGCCGATTGGGGATTTCGCAAGCCAACTCGCTCCCGAAGTTTATGCGCTAAACCTGTGGGAACGAGCCTGCTCACGAACAAGACTTCAGGGCTGTTGCCCCATAATTCTAATCAGAAGTAGTAACCGATGTTCATGTACAGCTGGTTTTCCCACCGGTCACTACCCCCAGCCCCCAGACTCTGGGTGAGGCTGCTGCCGCCGATGACCGGGTCATTCTTGCCGTACAGCCATTCCGTGGCGATCCACAGTTTGCTGAGGGAGAACGAGGTGCCGAGAATCATCCGTTGCGAGGTCTTGAAGTCGTCTGCGGATTTATCGAAGGCGCTGTAGTTGGCGTACAGCTGCACGCCGCTGATCTGGTCGAACAAGTACTTGCCGCCAACGTCGTAGCTCACATCCGCCACATACAAGTTGCCGCGACTGGCCACGTTGTAGGTGGCGTCGTAGCCGCCGAAAGTCACCAGTTCATCGGTACCGGGGTTGCGCGGGGACATCTGCTGTCGCGCAGCTTGCAGTTGCACGCCCCACGGGCCGTTTTTGCCAATGTAGTGCACCGCCACGGCATTGCGCCGGCCTTCGTTGTCGGTGTCGCGGTTCTCCAGGGACGAGGTCAGGCCAGAAATGCCGACCTCGGACTTCCACGGCCCCAGGTCCAGCGCCTTGGCCACCCGCAGCACCACGGTGTTGCGTTCCTGGTTGTTGCTGCCGTCGATGACATAGCTGTCCGCTTCGGAGACGACGCTGGAGTAGGTTTCACCCTTGCTGGTGCCTTTGCCCTGCGAGGCCGGGCGAACGTAGTAACCGGCCTGGATATTCCAGTCGCCGCTTTGCTGGATGTACTTGGCGCCCAATTCTTCCAGGTCTTCCAGACCCACGACATTGCCCAGGGTTTGATAGAACGTGCTGCCAAAGTATGGCTGCAAACCGAACGGCACTTGGTTCAGACCGACCTGGACTTGCTGGTCGGGGTTGAACTTGTAGCCAATCCAGGCCAATTCGGCGAACTGGACGTCTCCTACATTTTCTGTGTACTGGTAAGGATAGGCACGTCCGTAGAAACGGTACTTGGCCTGGCCGATCCAAGTGTCGGAGTTGTACTTGGCGGAGAGGATCACGGTATCGAAGTTAAACTTCTGTATATCGCGATCCGGGTCATAGTCCCAACGCGCCCGGACGGCGCCGCCGAGATCGAGGTTATCGGTGACTTGGATCGCCTGCGCGTGGGTGGAAAGTGCGCCCAACAGCGCCAACGGGATCAGTGAGCCCAAGGCCCGGGTGGTTTTCAAGTTCATGGTCGCTCCATCTTTAAGTTTTATTTTTGGCAACAACCATCCCGGCCACGACAAAGCGCGGTCTGGATGAAATAGGTATGGCCCGCTGGAACAGAGGTTGGAACAGCGTCCAGGTGCTAGCGGGCTACGGGTGTTCGAGAAATCGCAGTCGTTTAAATTTCGGTGTCAGTTGCGTTGAATTTCTTCGACCACAGCCGCACAAGCGCGGAAGGTATCCAATGTCCACTCTGGATTGATGAAGTCCGGCCAACTGGACAGTTTTACGATCGTCACTTCAGAAGCCGGATCCCAAAAGATGCTTTGACCAAATACTCCGCGCGCCGAGTAAATCCCATGCTCACTGTCCAATACCCAGCACTTATTGCTATAGGCCGCGGTAGGAAAGTGCTTGGTGTAGTAGCCGTAGAGCACTTCAAAAGCGGGTGTGGAGCCACGTCCGCATGCACGTACAAATGTCTCCGGGACGATTTGCTGGCTGTTGTAATGTCCACCTTGCAAATACATTTGGGCAAATCGCCCGAGATCGCGCAGCGTGGCACTTATTCCCCCATCGGCCAATGCAGTTCCAACACGATCAAGGGTGATATTCGCGTCTTGTTCTGCTCCCAGTCTCGACCAGATCTCCCGACTCAACAAAACGGGGAGCCGCTCGCCGCAGGCCCGCTCGCAGACCCAGGCCAACATGTCGGTATCCACTGAGCGATACTCAAAGAACTGGCCATGTTCACGATCTTTACTCAGTGACTTCAACAAGGCATAGATGCTGTCGGGTGCGTTTCGCTCGCCCCGTTCACGCCAACCCGAGGCGATATCCAACTGGATGAATTCGGCGTCCGGATCGGTGTAGTCCTCCCTGAATCTCACGCCCGTGCGCATATCCAGCAGATCCTGTACCCGGGCGTCGCCATAGCCGCTTGCTGAAAGCTCGGGCACATAGTGGCTGACACACGCTTGAGGATCGATCCTGCCCTGGCCGATCAACCGGCCGACCAGGCTGCCGATGATGGTCTTGGATACCGATTGCAACAGATGCAACGTGTGCGGCTGCATACCGTTGAAATACTGCTCCGACACCACCTTGCCTTGGTGAAGTACCAAAAAACCATCGGTGTAACTATCGGTCAGGAAGGTCGCCAGATCGGTTTGCCCGCCGTCGACCCGCTGGAAACGTACGTCATCCAGTGAGCGCTCGTTGCGCTTGAGTTCGCTGACCGGCCCGGGACCGCGATGAATAGCGGCCACTGGAAACAGCTGGCTCATGTGCTGGAACGACCAGCGGTTATAGGGCGGGCTGTCCCAGTTATGCAGGCCAATCTGCTTTTCCCGGGACGGCGGATAGCCCTGCATCAGCCTTAAATCCTGGTAGCCAATGCCTGGAGCGGTCATGTCATTTTTATTGTACATAGGGGTTCAGCTCTCATCGTTCAGAGGGTGGTGGCAAGAAAAGCGGTGGCCGTGATCCTGGGTCTCGGCTGGCACCTCTCGGCGACAACGCTCGCTGGCCCGCGGGCAACGGGGCGCGAAGTGGCAGCCGGTAGGCCGGTTCAAAGGGCTGGGAATTTCTCCGCTCAGGATCTGCAACTGGTCACGGCGTTCCGGGTCGATGGAGGGCACCGAGTTGAGCAGCGCACGGGTGTAGGGATGACGCGGCCTACCGAACACCTGCTCCACAGGCCCGGCCTCGACGATGCGCCCCAAGTACATCACCAGCACCTGCTGCGCCAGGTACTCGACCGTCGCAAGGTCGTGACTGATGAACAGGTAGCTCAGGCCATTGTCGGTCTGCAGCGTCTTGAGCAATTGCAGCACTTGGGCCTGGACCGACACGTCGAGCGCCGCCGTAGGCTCATCGAGGATCAGCAGTCTTGACTCCAGCGCCAGGGCACGGGCAATAGCGATACGCTGCAACTGGCCACCGGAGAATTCATGGGGATAGCGATCCATGTGCTCCTCGCCCATCCCCACGTTTCCCAACAGCGAAAGAATGCGCGCGTGCAAGGCGCTGCCGCGCAAACCAAAGGCAACCTTCAGTGGTTCGGCAACAATCGCCTTGATGGTCATTTTCGGGTTCAGCGAGGCATAGGGGTTCTGGAACACCATGCTCAAGCTCTTGCCCCGAGCCCTGGCATCGGAGGGCAGCGGCCGACCTTCGACCAGGATTTGCCCACTGTCGGCTGGCAGCAGACCGAGCAAGGTCGCGGCCACCGTACTTTTGCCACAACCGGACTCTCCCACCAGCGCGACCGTCTCACCGACCTGCACCTCCAGGCTGATGTGGTCAATGGCGGTCACCAGGCCGTCGCGGCTGGCGTAGGTCTTGTGCAACTGAGTGACGCTCAGCAGTGCGGGCTGTTTGTTGTTGTTCATAGCCGTTTACCTTTCAAAGAAGCCTCACACCTTGACCAAGGTGTTGTGGCAAGCCGCCCAGTGTTCCTCGCCAATTTCCACCCTCGGCGCAGCCTGGACGCAGCGCCCGGTAGCGCGTTCGCAGCGGGGGTTGAAGGCGCAGCCAGGCGGGGGAGCCGCCATGTTCGGCACCTGCCCCGGGATAAAGCCCAGGGGTTGGGGGCCCTGCCCCAGCTTTGGCACGGTGCCCATCAATTTCAGGGTGTAGGGATGCGCGGGTCGCTTGAACACCTGGCCCACCGGACCGCTCTCCACCACTTCGCCGGCATACATCACCGCCACCCGGTCACAGAGCGAAGCCACCACGCCAAGGTTGTGGGTGATAAACAGAATCGCCAGGTCCTGCTCTCGCGCCAGCTTGCGCAGCAGCGCGATGATCTGCGCCTGCACGGTGACGTCCAGCGCCGTGGTCGGCTCATCGGCGATCAGCAGTTTCGGCCGACAGGCCAGCGCCATGGCAATCACCACTCGCTGCAACTGGCCGCCAGACATCTGGTGCGGATACTTGCCTAACGCAAGAGTGGGATCGGGCATGCTCACCGCTTCCAGCGAGCTCAGCGCCTCGGCGCGAATCTGTGCCTTGCTCAGTTGCCGATGGCAGCCGATGACATCGAACATCTGCCGCCCGACCGTGAAGAACGGGTTGAGCGCCTTCATGGGGTTCTGGAAGATCATCGCCGCGCCACCGCCACGCAAAACGGCCAGCTGCGACGCCGACGCGCCGTTGACCTGCTGTCCGGCGACCTTGACACTGCCTCCCAACCGCGCGGCCTCAGGCATCAATCCGAGGCAGGACATGGCCGTCATCGACTTGCCCGAGCCCGACTCCCCCACCAACCCAAGGATCTCTCCGCGCCTTACCTTGAGATCGATGCCGCGTACGGCCTTTACGGTCTTGAACAAACCAGGGAAGGACACCGTCAGTCCTTCCACTTCCAGCACCAGGTCCTGAGCTGCCTCGTTGTTCGAAGCAGCGAGAGACTCGAGCGTAGGAGTTTTCAAGGATTCGTTGATCATCAGCGCGTCCCCTTCTTTGGATCGAGCACATCGCGCAGTCCGTCACCCACCAGGTTGACGGCCAGCACCAGGACAAAAATCGCGACGCCGGGAAACAGCACCGTCCAGGGATTTTCGAGCAACTGTGAGCGCGACGCCGCGGCCATCAACCCCCATTCGACCATGGGCGGCTTGGCGCCCAGCCCGATAAAGCTCAGCGAGGCAGCGGCAAGAATGGTGTAACCAAAGTCCATGGAGCCCTGCACGATCACAGGGGTGGTGGCATTGGGCAGGACATGGCGAAGCAAGATACGGCAGTGACTGACGCCCATGGCGCGGGCGGCTTGGATATAGGTTTCCGAGCGAACCCGTACTACCGCACCACGCATGATTCTCGCGTACCAGGGAAACCAGGAGACGGCGAGCGCCAGCATGGCGTTGGCCAATCCCGACCCCAGCGCAGCGGTGATAGCGATCGGCAACAACAGCGGCGGAAAGGCCAGGAACACGTCTGAGACACGCATCAGCAGCGTATCGATTCGACCACCGAAGTAGCCGGATACAAGCCCGATCGGAATCCCGATCAGCATCGCAATCAGCGTCACGCTTATTCCAATGATCAGCGAGGTGCGTGCGCCATAAAGCACCCGTGAAAGAATGTCGCGACCAAACTCGTCGGTGCCCATCCAGTGTGCCCAGTTGGGCGCCAGCAACTTCTGGGAAAAAACAATCTTGTTAGGCTCATAGGGCGCAAGCCAGGGGGCGAAGATGGCTGCCAGGATGATCAACAGCAATAACAGCGCGCCGAAAACAAACAACTTGTTATCGCAGGCAAACGCAAGGACCTTGATGCGCCATGACGGGGCTCGCGAGGGGATGGACAGGGACACGTCTTGGATACTCATTGGACTCGCAACCTCGGATCAACAAGGTGATACAAGAGATCAACAATCAGGTTGATCGACAGATAGGTCGTGGCCAGCACCAAGGTGGCGCCCATCACGGCGGGGAAATCATTCTGGGCAATCGAAAACACCACGAAGCCGCCCAGGCCGGGCCAATCGAAAACGAACTCGACGACTACCGCACCACCGAGCAGATAACCGAAGGTCAGGCCCACCACGGTCAGGAGCGGGATCATTGTCGCCTTCAGGGCATAGGCGTAGTGGATACGCCACTTGGGTACGCCGTAGGAAACGGCCGTGCGGATGTACTCCTCGGAGAGCACCTCCACCATCATGTTGCGAGTGATCCGAGTGACGGTGGCCAAGGTCACGACGACCAGAGTGAGCACGGGCAGCGTCAGGTGTTTGATGGCGCTCCACAGTGCTACGAAATTACCGGCCAGCAGCGTGTCGACCAGGTAAAAACCAGTCACACGCTCAAACGGACTATCGAGAAGAATGGAAGCATCGATACGTCCTTGCAGGGGCAGCCAGTTGAGCTTGCCGTAGAACAGCAACTGCAAACCCATGGCCAGGATGAAAACGGGAAATGCCGTCCCGGCGATGGACCCCGCCCGCGCCACATTATCGATCGCTGAGTTCTGCCGCGCCGCAGAGACGACACCGATCGGCACCCCGAGCACCACCACCCAGAACATCGCCAGGAACGTCAGTTCAAACGTCGCGCCAACCCGCCTGACCACCTCCTCCACCACCGGCCGCCCGGTGCGCAAACTGGTGCCAAAATCACCCTGGAGAAGATTGCCGATGTAATTGAAGTATTGGATCGGCAGAGGTTTATCCAACCCGAGTTTTTCCCGCGCGACGGCAATTTGCTCCGCCGTGGGGTGATTTCCCAGCATCATCTCTACCGGAGAACCGGGAAGAGCTCGGCTCAGCACGAAGGTGATAGTCAACACGCCCAACAGAATGAAGAGCATGACTATCAATCGCTGGGCTATATACTTCGCCATTTAAACTACCTTTTGTGGCTAATAAACTTGGCCGTGACTTCTTACGCCCAGCATAAAGCCCTCAAGGCGAATCAACGCTTGAGGAATGACCGGGCGAATCAACCGACTATCGGATGTCAGGGCAAATCAGGCCTACCTCTACAACTTCATCGCAAACAGCTCGGCATTCAGCGATTCAAGTTGTAATAGAGAATGGCCTCATAGGCCGGATTAAGGCTTTTTTCCATACCCTTGATGTCTTTGCGGGAGACACGTATCTGCTGCACGTCGGCGTACCAGATCGCAGGAGCGTCCTTGGCCAGTAGCTGCTGGGCATGGACGTACTTTTCAGAGGATTTTGTCCTGTCGCTGCCTTCCAGCGCCGCCGCCTCTTCGATCAACTGATCAAAACTTGGGTTGCTGTAATGAGACAGATTGAACAGCGTTGTCTTCTCGGTATGAAACTCACTGAAAAGCCAGTCGCTGGGCGTCGGATACGTCGGCCACCAAGCCATGGACTGCAAGTTGGGAGCGGTGTCCAGCTTCTTCGCCTTATCCCAGATCACCCCCCACTCGCCGGGACGTAACTCTACTTCTACCCCAACCTGAGACGCCGTCGCCTGGAACAGTTCAGCCGCGTTTGCATAGACGCCACCGATGTACTGCATCGAGACTTTCCAGTCCTGCTTGGGTACACCGGAGGCTTCCAACAATTGTCGGGCTTTATCCAGATCGTAAGAAGCCATGGGCACGCTGGCATGCCCCCAGATACTGCTGGGCAAGGGCCCCTTGGGGACACTGCCGTAGCCGTGCAGAATATCGTTGGTGACACCTTCATAATCCCAGAGGTATTGCAGCGCCTGACGGAATGCCAGGTTATCCGTAGGGTACTTCTGGGTATTGATCAAGAATTGGAAGTTCTTCCACGAAGGCGCGGTGCTCACCTTGATGGCGGGGTTCTCTCCCAACACCTTGAGCTGATCAAGCGGGATATCCCAGGCGACACCGGCCTCGCCATTCTTGATCATCTGGGTACGGGTAGAAGCTTCGGACACGACTTTCACGATGACCCGATCGAACTGCCCTTCTTTCCAGCCGCCCCAGTAACCCTCGAAACGTTCGAGCACCACTTGCTGGCCCTGTTCGACCTGCCCAAGCTTATAAGGACCGGTGCCGATGGCATTGGGGGCCATCATCCAGTCGTGCCCTTTATCCACCGCCGCCGGGGCAATGATGTAGGCAGCGTATTGACCTGCTGCGATCAGATTGGCCGGAGTGGGACTCTGAAACTTGAGCACTACCGTGTCGTCAGCGACGACCTCCACGGAATCCAAGGCCTTCCATACATACGCGGCGCCTTGTTTTAGCGCTTTGACGTAATCAATGGACTTCTTGACCGCAGCGGCATTGAACGCCGAACCGTCATGAAATTTGACCCCGTGCCGCAGTTTGAAAGTCCAAGTCTTGCCGTTGTCGCTGCTTTCCCAGGACGTGGCGAGCCCGGGGGAAAACTCCTCGGCGCTGCCTGGCGCGTTATAGACCAGAAGTGTCTCGTAGATATTGCCCAGCACCCGAACCTCTTCGGAAAAAGCCGAGGCTGGATCCCAATCCTTGAAAGAGGCTCGATCAGCGACTACCAAGGTATTGTTTGCCGCACACACCAAGCCACTGGTCAACGGCGCAGAAACGGAGAGCGCCATCAACCCTGCCATCAAGGTTCTTTTGAAGTTCATCGGTGTTCCTCTTATTTTTATGATGGGCGCAGCGGGTCACTTGCACGAACAGACAATCATCCGACCGGAATAAACGACGTGATTGGTCGTCGCGAGACTGCCTGAGCGGTGTGGCCCATTATTGATCTGCCGTACCGTCAGCTCAATTTCGCGAACGCTAAGAAAAAAACGCCCGGTGACGCTTGAAAGCGTCACCTAGCGTCTGTTTTTAAGGCGGGGTTAGAACAAGGGGGGAACAAGGTTGAACTCACCCTCGGATGGGCGGATCAGCAGCCGCGCCCTGACTTCGCTGGGAATCTCAGGGGCATCAATCGGGAAGCAACTGCAACTGGACAGCGCGTTACGCAGGTCGATCGACTCGCCAAGGTACTCAAACACAATCTGCGCACCGAAAGGACGTCGAAAATTGTCGCCCGACACGCCAAGCACCAAGCCATTGAGAAAGCGGAAGCGACTGCGGTAGGAAGGGTAAAGCGCTGACCAGATATAGCCCCGGGAGGATAGGTATTCGCGCTCGACGATGTAAATCAGGTCCGATGATGCAAAGCAGAACCCCCGATATTTATTGATGCCGAAACTCTTCAGTTGGTCATCACCCAACCTCACTCGCTCGTACGTTTTACTCAGGATTTTGTTGCCAGAACGAGTCAAGCGGGTAATCGACTTGATCACCTCCCCTGAACCGGAGGGCGACATCAAATAGACGAAGTAGTAACCCTGGTACTTCGACAGCTCCTGCGCGGAGCTTGGAAAAAAATCGGTGGGTACAGCACTGTCCGGCTCTCGCGACGTGCGCTGCCGGTTGAGCAAAGCGCGGAAGGAATCGTGCTCGGAGAATATCTCATCCTCATCGACCCCGAAAAAGGCGCATATCTTGCGAAGGGTGAACAGTGAGGGAGTCGCCTGCGCCCCCAGGTATTTGTTGAACTGCTGGCGGTTGATATCGAGGGAGCGGCACACCATCGCCACCGATTTGTAGTACCCGCAGAGAAGACGCAAGTTTTGACTGAAATCTTGCATCGACTGGGGTGAATTGGAACTCGCCATTAAAAATATTCCTAACGCCACTATTGAACACGCTGGACTTATCGTCTCTTTGGATCACGGTCAGAAATCTGCAGCGCCAACCCGTGACCGACGTGCGCATTAAGCCCGACCATAGCGCCTGGGTGGGGGAATATTCAACAAGGACACATCATGCATTCGTTGGCCGTGCGTGCTCTCCCGCTGGGCGGCCGCTCAAACATCCAGCACCCGCGTTTCGTTGATCCGTTCATAAACGCCGGGGGGATGCCCGGCGTTCATGGGCCATGACCGCCCGGCTTTGGCGGTCATGGCGCAGCATCGCAACCACTCGGTCACGATGTACGCCGCATCACCAAGGCGCCAGCTTCAATCTCTCCGGCATCTTGCGTATCTGACCGTCCCCATGGCTTCGTGCAATCGGCTCTCCATCCCCGTCGAAGGCTTGCACGGCCAGTTCCGCCGCCACCGGGTCCACGTCGATCCGGCAGAAGTTGTCATCCTGGGAGAAACCCCACGCCCTGTAGTGCAAGGTGCCCTGGGCCGGACTGATGGCGAAGCCATCCTGGGTATTCGCAGCGCGTGAATCGTGGACGTAGCCAGCGGGGTCGCCATCGGCAAAAGCAAACGGCCAATAAAATGCGGAGGAGACTATGGAGTAAGCCTTGAGCGCCGCGGCAGGGCCCGAGAATTCCAGTTGCGCCACGCTGGAGCAATGGATGTCACCGGAGAGGAAAATCACGTTCTGCACGTTTCCGTCTACCATCGTCTGCAGAATCCGCCGACGCGTGTTGGGAAAACACGGCCACGAATCATCCTTCTCCTTGTGCTCGTCGCTGAGCAAGGTATCCACGCCGTTTGGCAGGAAGACGCTGGACGTCACGATGAACTTCGGCACGTTGCCGCGGGTTTGCTGCATGTGCATCAGCCACGCGCATACCCGGTCCAGTTGGCTCGGCTCGTTGGGATCAAGCGAGGGCCGGCCCAGCAGGTGATTGTCGGCCAACCCCGGCAGGTCGGCGAGAAAACGCTGGGTGCGGGTGTCGAGGACAAAGAATGGGTAGCCGGCGCAAACGAAGTCGTAGAACAGGTTCAGCGTGCGCATCCGCTTGAGCGAGGCTGGCGCCCCGTACGCCGGATCATTGACGTAGCTGTCGGTGAAACGCGGGCCGTGGCTCCACTGGTAACTCATGTAGGCACCAATGGCCAGGTTGAAGAGTATCCGTTTGCTGTTGCTCTGGTGCAGGCGATCCTGTGACCAGTTGTCCTCGATTTCGTGGTCATCCAGGATCATGTAGGTTGGCACGCGACTCAGCAGCTTGCGCATGTTCCGCGACCCGAACGCAATATGGTAGCGCTCCTGGAACTCTTCGTAGGTATCCGCCAGGCCGATGGGCACCATGCGATTGAACATGTCCGCATAGACCTGATCCCCGGCCATGAGTGACAGGTTGACCGGCCTTGCCTCATGCTGCTGGAGCATGGGGCGAAAGATGCGGTCGGCTTCCTTGCGCTTCCATAGCAAACCTGGATATCGGCACGAGCCCAGCAGGAAACTGAGTGGGGATGCGGCTTGTCCTGGCGCCGTCTGTGTGGTGAACGTAGCCTCGGCAAACGCTTCACCCAAACCATTTTCGAGATTCAACTTGTCCGCCCACACGGACGCGTCTGGGAGCTTGGACGCAATTTCCTCGCTGGTTACATTGCTGTCATTGGGATAAGCGTCATCCTGATTCAGCGACGCCATGCGCACGGTGTAGGTGGTGGCGGGATCGAGCGTGTAAGGCTGCAGTTTCTTTTCCTCCGCCGCATTTTTCCAGAGGGACTTGTCTACACCGAGATTCAACGTGCCGGTACGGTCGTATTCGCGGGGCAAGCGAAAATAGAAGATATCCCCCGGCTTTACCTTGCCGTTTTTTCCTACGACACCGAGTACACCAATGGAGCGGACCTCTTCATCCAGTTCTTTTCGATCGAGACAATCCGAGGCGGCAATCCACAACCGGCACGAACGATGGGTCGTGTGTCCCACGATGGGACCGAGTGCGGGCGCGCGAAGCGTAGTCATGCAGAGGCATCCTTGAGTTCAGCCGTTACACGCTAGTTGACTTTCCGTGGCACCGCTATATAGCGCTGGCGTCTAAAAAGAAATAACGCATCCGATTGAAATAGCGTTACTGCAGAATTCTGGCTACCGAACCTGAACTTTCTTTTTTATTACCCATAGCCCCAGAAAAGTCAGCACGGCAAAGCCGGCTCCCATCACGAAAGTAGCCTGGTAACCCACCGAGTCCCACAGAACACCCGCAGTGACGCTTGCCACCAGCAAGGTCAACCCAGTCAACAGATTGAACATGCCAAATGCCGTGCCACGCAGCTCAATAGGCGCGCAATCGGCGATCAAGGCAGCGAATATTCCCTGGGTAAACCCCATGTGCAGTCCCCATAGAACCACTCCTGCAGCCAGGCCGGTGATGCCCGGAACGAATGCCAGTGTCAGGTCGGCGATGATCAGCAATATCAGCCCTGTGCCGAGCACCGACAGGCGGTTGATACGATCAGACAGTGCGCCAGCTGGATAGGCTGACAGCGAGTACGCCACGGCCATCAAGACCAGCACTGCAGGTGCCCACATCGGCGCCAGTCCAACGGCGTGGCCACGCAGGATCAGGAAGGCTTCGCTGAAGCGTGCCAGGGTGAACACCGCAGCTACACCCACCACCCACCAATAGCCGGCGCCCAGTCGTGCCAACTCCCGTCGACTCAAGGGCATACGCACCCGTTGCGCTCCTGGCGCCTGTGCGGGCTCATGGACAAACAGAAGCAACACCGCGACGGCAAGGAAGGCCGGGATGACGGCCACCCAAAAAACCGTCTGGAAGTGGTTCGCCGTCAGCCACATCAAGCCAATCGCAAGCAGCGGCCCCAGGAACGCACCCACGGTATCCAGCGTCTGGCGCAGGCCGAAAGCTGCCCCTCTTATCGCTGGCGGAGTGATGTCGGCGACTAATGCATCACGCGGGGCACCGCGGATCCCTTTGCCAATACGATCGATAAAGCGGGCACCGGTCAGCCAGTCCAGCGAGCCTGCCAAAGGAAAGATCGGTTTCGACAGCGCCCCCAATCCGTAACCCAGCGCCGCAAGCAGTTTGCGCTTGCCCAATCGATCACTGAGAGCCCCGGAGAATACCTTGGTGATCGAGGCTGTAGCCTCGGCGATTCCTTCGATGAGACCCACCGCCAGGACGGAGGTACCCAGCACTGTGACCATGTAGAGCGGCAATAAGGCATGGATCATCTCCGAGGAAATATCCATCAACATCGAGACGAAGCCCAGTGCCCAGATACCGCCTGGCATGGTGCGCCAGGCATTGCCGGTCGAAGCCTTGCGGATTGGCGCAGTCGTTGGAACACCGCCCGGCCTGTCAGTGGTTTTCATCATGAGCCTCGGAAAACGCCTTGGAGCGTTGGGTCAGACGGGACGATATTCGACGGTCAGATGGCTGACTTCGTGAACCGGCTTGAGACGTTCACGAATGCTATCGGCGTCCACCGTGTTGTCACCCATTACGCTGACAATGGCCGCATGGGCTTGCGGTCCAATCTGCCACACGTGCAAGTCCGTAATGGTGGCATCCCCATTCTTCTCCACCAGCTCGCGGATTTCCTCGGCAATGTGGGCATCTGTCTGGTCCAGCAATACAGCCGCGGTGACGCCCATCAACGACCATGCCCAACGCGCGATAACGAGGGCGCCGACGATCCCAATGACCGGGTCCAGCCACACCCAACCGAGATAGCGGCCGGCGAGCAGTGCAACGATGGCCAGCACCGACGTCAGCGCGTCTGCGATGACATGGAAATAGGCCGATTTCAGATTATTGTCGTGCCCGTGGTGGTGATGGTCATGATCACTGTGATCATGCCCATGGCTATGTCCGTGGCCCAGCAGCAGTGCGCTGATAATGTTGACGATCAAACCGACAATCGCAATGAGCGTCGCAGAGCCGAACTGGACGTCTGTTGGCTGCAAGAGACGCATGACAGACTCAACGCCAATCCCCAGGGAGACCATGCCGAGTATCAACGCCGAGGCAAACCCGCCCAAGTCGCCAACCTTCCCGGTACCAAAACTGTATCGCTGACTGGACGCGTGGCGTTTTGCATATCCGTAAGCGGCGGCCGTGATGCCCAATGCGCCGGCATGGGTTGCCATATGAAAACCATCGGCCAATAAGGCCATCGACCCTGTGATATAGCCGGCGATTATTTCGCCAATCATCATCACGACGGTCAGTGCCACGACCCAAAGCGTACGCTTGGCGTTTTCGTCGTGCGCCGAGCCAAGGAACATGTGGTGGTGGGTGTAGTTGAGGTGGGAGCCGCTCATGGGGGTGTACCTGGATGCGTTCACTTGGAATAACGGCGAATGGCTTCGAGCAGCTCTTCGACGCCTTTGTTGCGCTGCGCTTCGCTGAGCGCAGGGTTAGCGACATGCTCCCGTGCGTGGTCTTCGATGATTTCTTCCATCAGACCGTTGAGGGCGCCACGAGTGGCGGCCACGAGGTGAAGTGTCTTGGCGCAATCGAGATCCGACTCCAAGGCCCGCTCAACGGCCTGGATCTGTCCGGCGATACGTTTCACGCGCTTGAGAAGATCGTCTTTGTTTGCTGCGATATGACCCATTGGATACCTCTGCTATGCGTTGCGCACGATAGGTATACCCCCTACCCCTATTCGCCGACAAGCTAAAAGCGCCTTAACAGGCCCCAATGCGCGAACAGTGCAAGCGCTTACGTTACACTCGCCACCCTAAGCATCGGCCAGGGAGGCAAGCATGAGCGTTCGCGGCAAAGACCGACAAATCGACAATATCGAGCTTAATGTAGGCGACATCGCCCGTAGCAAAGCCTTCTACGGCAGCGCATTCGGTTGGACCTTCGTCGACTATGGCCCCACCTACACTGAATTCACTGACGGCCGCCTCACCGGTGGTTTCACTACAGGCGAGCCCGTTCGACCGGGTGGGCCTTTAATCATTTTGTACGCCGACAACCTCGCTGAAACACAACGGCGGCTCATAGCCCTGGGCGCTGTTTTAACCCGGGAGGTATTTTCTTTCCCGGGTGGCAGCAGGTTCCACTTCACGGATCCAGATGGCTATGAACTGGCCGTGTGGACAGAGCAGCAATAAAACAAACCCTTCAAAGGAGTTGAATTGCCATGGCCCCACTGGATAACGCTTTTCACAGCCTCCACCAGAATGGACTGTTGGTTCTGGCCAATGTGGCCGACGCGGGTGGTGCGCGTATGGTCGAACGCCTGGGTGGCAAGGCCGTAGCCACCAGCAGCGCGGCCATGGCCTGGTCCCACGGGTATCAGGATGGCAACAAGCTGCCTCTTGACCTGCTGAGTACCACCGTCAAATCGATGGCCAGGGTGCTCAGCGTACCGCTCACAGTGGATATCGAAGGCGGCTACTCGGATGATCTGAAGCAGGTCGGCCAGGTGATCAATGCCGTCATTGCCGCCGGAGCGGTCGGGATCAATATCGAAGACGGCCTGGGCTCGCCAGAGCTGCTAGTTCGCAAGGTTGACGTGGCGAGGACGGTGGCAGACCGGGCGGGCGTCAAGCTGTTCGTCAACGTACGGACCGACGTTTACCTCAAGAACCTTTTCCCCGCCGAACAGCGTCTGGAAGAACTACTGAAACGCGCCGCGCTGTATGCCGCCGCCGGGGCAGATGGTCTGTTTGCCGCCGGCGTGATCGATGCGGACGAAATCGCCACCGTCTGCCGGGAAACCAGACTGCCAGTGAACCTGCTGTCCCGGGACGGGTTGCCCTCCCTCGACGAATTGAAGCGCCTAGGAGTCCGACGGCTCAGCGCAGGTTCCAGCATCGCCGAATTTCTGCATGGCGCCATGGGCGCGTTGGTCAGCAGTTTCCTCGACAATGGCCAACTCGACACCCACGCCTTGAAAGCCCATACATACGGCGAATTGAACGCATTGATGGCGGCGAAAACCGAGTGATGTCGGGGCCCCGAACGGGGCCGAACACTATTGATGCCATGGACATGCCTATACGCCAGGGACTTCCATATTTATCTTCCGCCAGAAGGCCTCAGCGAAGCTGTAAGCCGAGAAAGCAATCAATCCGAAGGCCATTATCATCAAAACCATCCACCCAGCTGGTAAATTCTGGAGCGCCTCAAGGGCTTCCTTCATACCGGGTGGATCCATGGCTTGATAGGCAGAGCCACTAACGGCCAACAGCAATGCAATCTCTATAAAGACGACGCCACGTGCAATCAGGCCAAACCGAGACACTGGGCGGACGTACCGCATGACGTCTTCGTCGGCCTCGAAATACTTTTCAAACGACGCCTTCCATCCCTTGATAATGTGAGCGATTCCAACGCCAAGCGGAATAAGAGCAATCAGATACACCAATACATTGGAATGCTGCCAGGACAATAGATGCGCCAGCCAATCTCTGGTGTGTTCCCCTGAGTTACCCGAGCTACCTATTCCGCTTACAAGTAGGCCTAGCGCAAAAAATGCCAGAGCACCATTGACCAAACCTCCTGCAAACAGACCGGTGCGAATTATCAGACCCTTGAGATGTTTGCCGTGATGGTCGACATCACGCGTAGCTTGCAGAACACGCCATGCCGCAAATGCGAGCAGACCCGCCACGACGATTCCCACTAAAAAATAGCCAAACGGCTGGCCTAATAGGGCTTCCAGGCTTTTTTGACTGTCTTTCGGCTTTGTCGAATCTTGTGCCGCAAGCAATGCAAAGATACCGATGATCAGGTAAATCACTCCTCGAGCAGCGTACCCTCCGCGTGCAAGGACAATAAGGCTATGGCGCGCTGACATTGGCTGTTTTCCCGAAAGTAATACAGGAACAGACTCGTCTGACTGGAAGGGGTTCTATCGTTAAATTCAAGGCCGCAGCCCTGACCGACTCAGAGTCGCTCGTTGATGACCGAGGCGACAGGCAGCTCCCAAGCCAAAAGCGGCCGGTTAGCATTTACGAAAATCGAGAAGCTATTGCTTATCGCTGTTATGCAATCTGCTCGACCGCCGTCAGGCTGACCTGAGTGCACACCGGTTCACAGCGCGAGCCATTGCCAGCAAGCGTTGGGGTTCACAAAGTCCTAAGCCCCGTAATCCATTTTAATTTACCATTCGCAGGCGGTCTGCTCCGGCGCCGCCCAGCCCACTCCTGCACTCCGAATTTCAACTGGAAGGATCCCCGTTTCATGTCCAATACTTTGTTCCGCACACTCGCCTTGTCCAGCGTGTTAGCCCTCGTCAGCTGCACCACTGCAAAGCCAACCGTATCGACGCCTGTCACCTCCAAGGCCATCGAAGCCTTCGTCGACATCTGTCTGAAGACCGCCCCCTCATTCGCCGGCTCTGCTGAAGCGGCCAAGCGGTTCGGCATCAACGACCTCCAGGACATGGGCTTCACGCGCATCGGCTTCACCGCGGACAAAAACCTCGCTGTGCAACTTTCCGAAAAGGAATGCGTCGTCACCACCCCGAAGCAACCCGACGACAGCCTGACCCGCCAACTACTGAGTGCCGCGCAGACTTACTCGCAAACGCCGGTAGCAGATCGTGTGCCATCGAAGGTGCGTATCCAGGACAACAACTTTATTCTTCAACATGACCGAAACGGCGGTGAAGCTTATGTGCTGTTGCGGAATAGGTAATTAGCACTCTTACCGGACATCACGGGCATTTTGGCGACGGTCTGTATCTGGCGGGCAAACTCGAGGAAATAAACCTCACGTGCCTCACCCTGCATGGCGGCGACTTCGTAACGGCCGCCAGATAATTCCACCAGGTCCCCCCCCAGGCCGCCGTTGGCAGCCCCACCAGCGAGACACCCAATGGAAAGGCTCTGCCTAAACGCTGCCGAAGCCCCTACCGCTGACAGATCCAGAAGCCCGCTGGACCGCAGCTGAAGGTGGCCCAGCGCTCGGGCGCGATCCCAATGAGTGGGCTATGGTTCAAGCGGCCGCTCGTCTTGACGTGCGTGAATAGCAAAACAAAAAAGAAGGATAGGTTATGCACTCATCCGCTATTTTTCGTGGGACTGCGCCTGGTCGCTCGCTGCTTCTCTCACTTGGTCTGCTCGCTGCGGCTATCACCTCGGGCGCATGGGCTGAGGATTATCCCCACGCCCAGGAACCGATTGGCACCGTGGAGCAGATCTATGACGGCGCCATGCTCCCCGATCTGGCAGTCAGTACCTACCGCAACATCGACCGGCTCTTCCCCACCCACAGGATTAAAGCCGGCGATCATCCGTATGCGCTGCCGAAATCAGATAAACAGTTGCCCAACGTGCGCTTCACTGTCGGAGATAAAAAGTACGACCTGTATGACTTCGTCGCACTGGACAGCATTACGGCAATGCTCGTGCTCAAGGACGGCAAGATCGTGTTCGAGACCTATCAGCGTGGCAACACCGAGAAAACCCGATGGATGTCGATGTCGATAGCCAAATCCATTACCTCCACACTAGCGGCTGCAGCGATCAAGGACGGCCTTATCAAGGGCCTTGATGCGCAAGTGGTGGATTACGTTCCCGAGCTCAAGGGCAGCGCCTACGAAGGCGTGACCGTGCGCGACGTGCTGATGATGTCTTCGGGCGTGAAGTGGAACGAGACCTACACCGATCCAGCGTCCGATCGTCGCGCGCTACTCAAAGCGCAGATATCGCAGAAACCACGTTCGGCCATGGCCTTGATGGCAAGTTTGCCGAGAGCTGCCGAGCCCGGCACGGCCAACACTTACAGCACTGGCGAAACGCAGGTACTCGGCGAGATCGTCCGTGGCGCGGTGAAGATGCCGCTGGCCGATTATCTGTCGCAGAAGATCTGGCAGCCGTTCGGTATGGAGAGTGATGCCCGGTGGTGGCTCGATTCGCCTGACGGCGTGGAAATCGGTGGCAGCGGTATCAGCGCCACGCTGCGCGATTATGGACGCTTCGGGCTGTTTTTCATGAACGGCGGCAAGATTAATGGCACATCGATTCTGCCTGAAGGCTGGGTCAAGGAGGCGACGCTGCCGACCAAACTCAAAGGCGGTAAGTCCCTGGACTACGGTTACATGTGGTGGACGGCGTGGACCGAGCCATCGGTGAAAGACGGCGCCTATTCGGCGGTCGGTATCCAGGGCCAGAACATCTATATCAACCCTGCCAATAACGTGGTGATTGTCACCTTTGGTGCCCAGCCCAAGCCGGTTGACAAAGAGCCGATCGACCCGATGGTATTCTTCGATGCCGTGGTAGCTGCGTTGAAGTAAATTCGCGCCTTGGAGAACGTTAATCTGCGGCGCGGAGGACAACTGTGGGGGTGATGACAGTGCCCGAAATATATCGGGCACTGCTTCTTATAGATGGGAACCTGCTTACCAGCTATAACTCACTTTGGCGGTAATCTCGCGCCCCGGGTTGTAGAAGTTCGCTGTGCCGGAACCGACCACGTGCTGCTCATCCAGCAGGTTGCTGACGTTCACCGCAAGGTCAGTGCCCTTGGCAATCTCGTAGTTGAAGGCGGCGTCGAACAGTGTGGTGCCATCGCTTTTGCCGGAGTTGGCTGCATCGAAGTAATAAGAGCCGACGTAGCGCGCACCCAAGCCAACGCTGACATCAGTGCCGGGCACGTCGTAATAGCTCCAGAGCGAAGCGGAATGCTTGGGTGCCGTGGAGAACTCATTACCCTTCAGCGAGCTGCCGTCGTACAACGAACCGCGCAGTACCTCGGACTCCATATAAGAGTAGCCACCAATCAGGCTGAGGTTCTGCGTCACCTGCGCCTTGGCCTCCAGGTCGAGGCCACGTGCCCGCGATTCGCCCACCGTCTGTTGCTCGATGACGCCGCTCGGCAGCACCACGGCGATGGTGACGTTTTCCTGGGTCAGGTCATAAACGGCTGCGGAGAACAGTGCGTCCATCCCCATCGGCGCGTACTTCACGCCCACTTCGTACTGCGTGCCCGTCTGCGGTGTTACGCCAACCTGAGGCGGTGAGACGGATTCCACCATGCTCACATAGGTGGACACCTCATCGTTGACGATATAGGTCAACGCACCTCGGTAGGAGGTTTCGGAGAAGTTGTCTTTCTCAGTCGATTGCAAGCCTTTGCTGGTCAGGTCCATCGAATCGTTGCGCATACCCGCGGTGACGATGAAACGCTCGTAGAACGACAGGTTCTGCTGAAGGAATACGGCCTTGGTGGTCGCGTCTCGCTTGTTGACGGCATACGGCGCGATTGAGCGTGAAACGCCAGTAAACACCGGATTTGCAATATCAATCGGGGTCGTCAGGGCGTAGACCGAGCTTTCCTTGGTGGTCGAATCGAGGTACTCCACGCCCACCAGGCTGCTGCTGTCGATGTTCTCGAAGCGGGCATCGTATTGCAGCATCAGATTGCCGTTGAACTGGTCGGCCTCGGTGTCCGTTCCAAACAGAAACCGGTCAACGGTAGTACCGACACGTGCGGCGCTGTCGCTGAGGTAAACGTAGCCAAAATCATCGGTCAATTTGCTGTAACGCAGATTACTGCGCAATACGAAGCCGTTATCGAAATCATGGGTGACGTTACCGCTGAGGCTGGTGCGCTCGACATCATGGAAATTGTAGCTGGGCTCACCATAAAACTTGCTGCGGTCGTATTCCTTGTCCAGCGGATAACCGCCACTGTTGGGCGAACTTTCAGTTTTCAGGTAGTCCAGAATCACCGTTGCCGACGTGTAATCCGTGGGTGCCCAGGTGAGGCCACCCATCACCAACTGGTTGTCGTCCTGCGAGTGATCATATTCACGGTCGCTGTTTTGGCCTTTGGCAGTAAAGCGGCCAGCCAAGGTTTTTTCGTCGTTCAGCGCATCCCCCACATCAATGCCTGTCTCGACATGGTCAAACGAACCGTAGGTCACATAGCCCTGGCCAAACTGCTCGAAGCGCGGCTGTTTGGTCACGAAATTCACCGAACCGCCCGGGTCCGCCGGGCCAAACAGCGTGGAGTTGGCGCCACGCAGAATCTCTATGCGTTCATAAGCGAACGGATCTTCGCGTACGCCGCGCATCGAACTCAGGGTCAAGCCGTCACGGTAGGTGGTGGCCTGGAAACCCCGGATCTGGAAATAGTCGTTGCGGTCATCCGTACCATAGAAGTCACTGACCACGCCCGGCGTGTATTGCAGCGCCTCTTCCGTGGTGCTGACGCTGCGTTGCTCCATTTCCTTGTTGGTAACAACCGACACCGATGCCGGTGTATTGAGAATGCTGGTTGCCACCTTGCCGCCAACCCAGAGCTCCTTGGCGACCACCGAGTTGGCATCGTCATCGGCACTGACCCTGACCTTGGCATTGATGATGAGAGGTGCAAGGCGGTATTCCTCGACGTCCGTTGCGTCGAGCTCCAGCGGGCCGGCGGGCTTTGGTTGAGGGATCAGTAGATAGGCATTCGGGCCTTGCTGTTCGATTTGCAATTCGCTCCCCTGCAGCAACGATGACAGCGCTGCCGACGTAACGAGCGTGCCATTCACGCCAGCAGTGCTGCGGTTCGCTACACTCGACGCGTCGAAGGAAAGACTGATGCCAGCCTCGCGCGCAAAGCGGTCAAGCGCCGGCGCCAGTGGGCCGGCAGCGATGTTCCACTGTTTGGCTTGATTGTTGTGGCCAGCGCTTGACGTTTGCGCCAGCGACGGCAATGCATAGCTGCTAACGATCAAACCCAAAATCACACCTTGCAAGGCACGATTTAATGGATGGCGCTGTGAAACAGGGGACGAACTCATTTTCTCGCTCCAAGAAAGGACATCGGCAGACTGGCCTGTATTCCGGCCTTCCTTAGAGGTCGAACGAGAATGAGAAACTACCTCATTATTTTTCAGCTGATACAAAAGTTTGGATGGGTTCAGGTGGCAGCGGTCACAGTTACCCAATAACGGGTTCGATAATCAATGTGCAAGTGCAATGACTGCGCGATCAATGCCAGCACCTGGTCGTTGTCGGCGAGCTGGAAGGTGCCGGAAACGCGACGATCAGCGACTTCTTCGGCGCAGCGCAGTACTCCGGGGCGATAACGCGACAACTCCGCGATGAAATCATCGAGGCGCATATTGCGCGCACTGATCACCCCGTCACCCCAACTCCATAGATCAAGGCCGTTGTCCCTGAACATTCGGGTGCCGCTTGATGTGAACAGCAGCTGATTTCCAGCCTGGACGCTGCGGCTCGCAGGACTCTGACTGGAGCCGGGGAACACCGTGACTGATCCTTCCCGAGCCGCGACCAGAGTGCCATCGTCAAGCTCGCGTGCCAGAAAGCGGGAACTCTGAGCGCGCATGATCCCGTTACGTGATTGCACCCAGAACGGTCGTGCTCGAGGCGAGTGTTGATCCGCGCCGACATTCACGATGATTTCACCACGTCGAAGGATTATCAGGCGTCGCTGGGCGTCGAAATCGCTGTCGACGGCGCTATCGCTATTGAGCTGGATAAGGCTGCCATCATCGAGTTGGAAGCGTCGTTGCTCGCCGGTACTGCTGCGCTGCTGCGCAAGCATGGCGGGTACGGGTGTATAGTCCCGGCCGAGCCAGGCTGCCGTGCTGACAGTAGCCAATAGACCCAGTAACTTCAGGCTTTCCCGCCGCCGCATTCCATGACGGGTACCATTAAGGGTTTGCCGGGCCAGTTGAGCTGGCACGCCTGCAAATTCATCCCCAAGCGTATCCACACGCTGCCACGCCAACACGTGCTCTGGGCGCTGCTGCAGCCAGTGCTCAAAAGTGCGCTGTGTTTGCTCATCGGGTTGATTGAAGCGAAGGCGCACTTGCCAGTGGATCGCCTGGTCGACAACGGCCGGATCCAGCGCCTGCGACTCACGCCTCGACATAACGCAAGCGATAGCAGTGTTGCAGGGCTATGGCCAGGTCGCGTTCCACCGTCGCACTGGAAACACCCAGCTTTTCGGCTATTTGCGCGCAGGTCAAACCGTCGAGCCGGGCAAATAAAAACGCTTGGCGAACTCTCGGCTTAAGCATATCGAGCATGCGGTCTATGCGCTCAAGCGCATCAAGAATCAGCAGTCGGCGCTCTTCCGAGGGAACCTCGTGTTGAGGCAGCAACGTGATGCTTTCCAAGTAGGCACGTTCGAGTTCGCGACGACGATACTGATCAATCATCAGTCCGCGGGCGATACTGCTCAAATAGGCGCGTGGTTCACGCAAGGGGCTGGACTGACGGGATTTGAGCAGACGTACAAAGGTGTCCTGCGCCAAATCTGCTGCGTTATCGCGACATCCAATGCGTCGGATCAGCCAACCTTGTAACCACGAGTGGTGGGTGCGATAGAGCAGCCCTAGATCTGCAGTACCTAGTGTTTCATCGCTGCGCATCGGAATACCGGCAAGTACATGATTGATAATTAATCGCATTCTACTCGCGCAATAGGCCTCAGGTAAATACGTGGCGCTCAGCGTCCGCTTTTGGGCAAACGCTGTGATTCAACACCCGCCGCCCTTCCAGCGATGATAAAGGATCTGCCCGCCGCCGCAGTCGTTGCTGCTGGTGGCCGAGCGACGGAACGACCCGCACACCGTGCCTGGAAAGGATGCCGTGTGAGCTTCTGGCTCAAACGATTGGGATCATGTTGCTGATGATCTCGCGCGTGTGGCTCGCCAAGTCCTTGCTATTCATGCTTGCCACGACATCCGCCTCGATGGGCGGGTGGGCGACGATGCTGACGTCAGTGGAGCGCAATGAATTGTAGGCAACGTCTCTGACAGCGGAGCAGATCGTCACGGGAACGATCCCCACCCCCATGTCCTTGGCGAGCCGGAACGCGCCGCTCTTGAAAGGTAACAAGTTCCCGCCGTTGTTCCGGGTGCCTTCAGGGAAAATCCAGAGGGACGTATTGTTGGCCGCGACATTCTTGGCCACCTTGCGCATGCTCTGGATCGAGGCCCGCGGATTGCTTCGGTCAATGAACAGGCTGCCGGTCAGCCAATACAATTGCCCCACCAGGGGCAACCACTTGAGCGATTCCTTCCCGACAATGACCGTGCCTGGCTTGAGCGCCTCGGCAACGATCATCACGTCATAGTTGCATTGATGGTTGACCACGTAGATATACGGCTTGCCCTCGGCAATCGTGTTGAAGCCCCTGACAGCGACACGAACCAGAAATATTCGATTGATCACCGAATAGGCGCGGCAGGCGACGTGCAGGTTCCGGTTCTTCTTCGGATTGATCAACATGAACACACATAAAAATGGAAAGCTCAGGACGATGAACAGCCCGACCAACAGCCATCTCACTACCAGAATCATACGTCACCCACCTTGCTTGAATCCCTTGAACCCTTGGCAGCACCGGCCTGGGCTTCGCTACACCCCACCAATGCGATGCCATAGAAGCCTTCCTCATCGACACACGCCATTACCCCAACATCGCCGGCCTTGACCGATTGCGCCAAGTCGGCGAGTTGGTAGGCTCCGACCAGGGACAGGCTCAATGCTTTTGCCCGTTGCAGGACAGCGAGTTTTTCCCCGAATGCCTGGCCGAGATCGTCCAGGGCGGCCCGCCACGATTCCGCTACCGACACGCTGACCTGACCGAGTCTATCAAGCGCCACCCCATTGCCTGCCACGAACGTGAGTATCAGGTCGCCCAGGCTGGCCCCGCTCGTGGGGAACAAGCGCCCGGTCACGCAGGACCTGACCACCGGCCCCGGCGTTTGCGGATCGGAACAGGTTCGGAGACTGAAAATCGCGGCGGTATCGATTCGTTCTGCCGCGTCCAGCCCATGGCTGTCGGCATAAAGAGTACCGAATTCGCCGCTGAAGGTTTCCATGGCTGTCGCGTAGATCCGCTCGCAGTCCCCGCGCCTGGCGAATCGCAGCCCTTGCACCATCGCGCTGTAGAAGCTCAGTTCCTTGGCGCAGAGCGAAACGTTGGCACCCTTGATGCCGTATTTGATCGCCAACTGCCCCACCGAGGAATTTATGACGGTGTTGGGGATCTGTGCCGGATTGACCTGGAATGCAAAACGACTTTCGTTCGACTCCTTGATCAACTGGATGACGGTATCGATCGAACCGTTGGACGTGCCACCAATGACGGCCGCACGCGCCAGGGATTCGCCCTGGTTGGCATCCTCGATCAACGACATCGCCGCCAACAGCAACAGGGACTGTCGATCGAAGTTCTTCAACTCCCGGCTAGGCACCAGTTCGCCCGCCGTCAGGTCCCACCGGGGCGCCAGCCCATGATGCAACTCCGTGCCCCCTTGCTCGAATGCGCCGGGCATCCGCAACATGACCCAATCGTTTACGGCCAGTGCAACGATAGCGTCATTGCTCATTTGGGATTACCGAATACCAGGATTGAATTATTTCCGCCAAAAGCGAAGGCATTGTTGATGACCACGTCGACTTTTCCGGCCCTGAAACCCTCGCAAACCACGTCGATGGGTATTTCAGGATCCTGCTCGCTCACGTTGATCGTCGGCGGCAACCCTTCGCTGAGGGCAAGCATGCAGGCGATGGCACCGAAACCCGCCGCCGCGCCCATGCTATGCCCCATCATGGACTTGATCGAACTGACCGGTGGCGGTGAATGGCCAAAGACCGCCTCGATGGCCTTGTACTCGTTACTGTCATTGGCTGCCGTACCGGTGCCGTGGGCACAGATATAACCCACCGTCCCGGGCGGGACGCAGGCGTTTGCAAGTGCCGCCTTCATGCAGTCGCCAACGCTGTGATGATTGAGCCTCACCATGTGGTCCGCATCGCAATTCATCGCGAAGCCCAGCACTTCTGCATAAATGTGTGCTCCACGGCGAATGGCCCGTTCGTAACTTTCAAGCACCAGCGCGCTGCCGCCTTCGGAGGTCAGGACACCCTTGCGGCCGGCGTTGAACGGCGTGCAGTCCTTGTCGGTCATGCTGCCCAGGCGATGGAAGGTCGCGAAGGTGGCCTTGTACACTGCATCGCTCCCACCGCAGATGGCCAGCTCGCAGTCACCCGCCTGGATGGCCTCGTAGCCGAAGATCAACGCAGCATTACTGGCCGAGCAGGCATTGCCAATCGTCACGGCCTCGCCGGTGGAACCTATCGATCTGGCCACGTCTCGGCTGATCTCGGAGGCAAACGTGCGCCCCAGCGAAGCATGCAGGCCTGGCTGGGACTGCGCCATGGCCGTGACCATGTCGTCGATCAGGTTGGATTCACCATAAGTCGTGCCGAAGTAACAATTGACCCGCTTGCCAGCAATCGCTGCCCGCTCGATCCCGGCATCGGCAAGGGCGAGCCCGGTGGCGGCCAGGGCAAAATGACTCGGCGTACCCGATTCGGCGAACGCATCGAAATCAGCGACCCATTCAGCGATGGTGCCTTTCACCTCGCAGCCGTACTTTCTTTCGAAGCGCTGCGTGTCGATTTTCGACAGCGGCACGGTGCCGTTCACCCCTGTTTTCAAAGCATGGAAAAAGGCCTCTTTTCCGACCCCGATCGGACTGACCGGCCCCAGGCCCGTCACCACCACCCTTGTGCCCTTACCGGAGCTGTTCATGCACACTCAGCCTCAAGGGTCTTGTCGATAAACGAGAGTATCGAATCCACACTGGTGATCCTGGGGATGTAGGTTTCATCGACCCGCACCTGGAATGCACCTTCGATGCCGGCGAGGATTTCTATTCCCGACATCGAGTCGGCGCCATAAGCTTCGATGAAGTCCTTGTGGTTCTGGATTTCTTCGGCGTTGACCCCCAAGACCTGGGAAACGATTTCCTTGATTTTTGCTTCGTGAACGTGAGTCATGAGACCTCCTGGAATGACGCAATCAAATAATGAAAGGAATGACCTTGAAGCTGTCGGCCTGATAACGAACGTAGGATTGGCCAAAAAAACCGACCAACATTTTCTCTTCGCCGTCGACCCGTTTAAGAATCAATGCCAGTGCAACGGCGAAGATGATCGCCGCCGCGTATACGCTGGCGTACAAGCTGAATCCGGTCACAATGAGCAGCGTGCCGAAATAGGCTGGGTGGCGGATGTAGCGGAAGGCGCCCGCGCGGATCAACTCATGGTCATCCAGCACCCGCAGCGAATGGGAAAAGTGCCGTCCCAATATGATCTTTCCATGGGCTCGAAGGCCGATGCCGCACAGGATCAGCAGCGATCCGGCCAATTGCAGCATCGCATCGCTGCGCGTCAGTAACTGTAGCAGCATGACGATCGCGATGGCGCACGACACCATGAAGCCACTTTTCAGGCCTTTGTCGAATTGGCTGCCGCTGTCGGTTTCGCGCAGGAAATAAAACTCTGCGGCGAGCAGGATGGCGGCCATGACGACTGACTGGAACAACGCAAACCCCGTGCAGACATGCAGCACCCAAGAGGCGCATGCGACCGGCACCAGCAAACTGGCGGCGACATCAATCCTGAACGTTTTCAAAATAAGCCCCCACCAATACCGATAACGTTGAACGAGTCATGATCACTCTCACATCCTTTTCGACCCGCCAGGGGTATACGAACAAATCATTGAAGCGCGCCCAGGGAAACAACTTGCGCTGGCGCCTGAAGGCATCGACGAAAGACAGCACCTTGTAGATCCTGAACAGTGTGCGCACCTTTACCGTGCGTAGCCTCGCCCGGCCTTCGGCGCCCTGGAGCCGGCGGTACACCTCGTCGACCAGATCGTTATAGGTAACCGTGTCGTCGCTCAGCAGATAGCAGGTTTGCAAAGTCCGTTCGGGAGGACGTGAGAGCCATTGGCGGATGGATCGGGCAATGCTCTCCACGCCAATGACGTGCAAGGCTGGAAGTTCGCTGGTGACCAATGGCAGTAACTTCAATTTGCACATCGAAATCATCGGCAGCAGGTTTTTATCGTGACGGCCCAGTACCGTCGGCACCCGTAGGATCACGCCCTGCACTTTGTGGTCATTGGCACGAATAACCTGTTCGGCGGCCCATTTGTCGTCCGCGTATGCGTCCCGCCTTTTCTCCGGGTTATAGGCCTTGACGCTGCTCAGGTGGAACAGGTTTTTCTTATCGAGCGCGCCGACTCGGATGGACGCCATTATCTGTTGGGTCAGTGTCTCGTTATTGGCATGGCTCGTCCCCAGCCGGCTGAGACCGATGCCCGTGCAATTGACAATGAAATCGTGATCCTTGACCAGTTCGATAAACGCCGCAGAGCCGACCTCGCACACCGCAAAACCCGCCTTTGGCGAACGCGAGTGGCGGGTAACCCGCAGGTCTTGTTCTTGCCTGAGAATTTCGAAGACACCCTGCCCGATAAAACCACTGGCGCCTAAAAGCAGTACCTTCTTCACCTGTCAGTCATCCTTTTCCTGGCGCTAAAGCCTCAACCGTAAAACACCCCGAGCGATACACCGTACGGATCTGCATGCCCTGCCTTTGCAGCGTCTTGCGCACGGTCCTCAGGAACATGCCGTGGGAGACCACGACCGTGGTCTCTCCGGTCGTGATGCACGCGGTATAAAGCTCATCGGCCACCTCCACGGCACGCAGGTGTTCCGATCTTCGGGATGCGGCCCCCAACGAAATACCCATCAGCCAGAGCACGCGATGCAAGGCGAACCATTGCCTCAAGCCCATCTTCAACAAAGGCACGCGACCCAGCCGCAGGTCGAATTCCTTCAATCGGTTGTCTTGCCGGATACGTCCGGCACCGAACAGCCGGCAGGCCGTGGCATAGGCCCGATTGATCGGCGATGAAATGATGTTCAGCCCTGGCGTCATCAGCGGCCCGGACAACTCCGCACGGCTCAGGAAATCGGCAATTTCGGCCTCGTCGATCGACGAAGTCTGGTTGTACTCATCCAGCAGCACTTTGGCCGAGGCAGCACCGCAGCGTCCGTAGTCGATCAGGGGGGTGGCGTGGCGTATCAGATAAATCACAGTAAATAGACACCGGTGACAATGGCATTGCCGACCATGAACAAGAACGGCGTATCCCACGTGTGAGGGGACTTCGCTTCGGTCAGGGTCAGCGCGAGAGGAAAAACGGCGCACAGCAATACGAACTGATGCACTGCGAAGTAATCCTTGAACAACACGCAAAACAGCATCGACATCACAAACACGGTGGCCGAGCCTTCCAGGGTCCTTTTGAATGTCTTGTCGACAAAAAAACCTTTGGTCGTATATTCGTGTTTTCCAAACCTGATACCGACAGGCTCCGCCAGGCCGTCACCAAACGTCGTCGCCAGGATCGTGATGTAGAGCAGTTCCAGCGGGACGCCGATGGCCAGCCAGATATATTGCGTCACCCACAACACCAACAAGCCCGCGACCGTCTGGCTCACCAACCAGGACAGCGTGTTCGGTGCGTCTTCTGGCCGGTCAATACTGGCGAACATTTGTTGCGCGGTCAGCGACCGACGGCGTGACCAGCCACACATGGCAAAGAACAGGATGGCGGTGGACAGCGCCGAGAGCAGCAGCCGTTCATGGGTGTCCTGGATATTGAACAACGCAAAAAACAGACTGGGCAGCATGAACATCGCAAAGTGCCCGACCTTCCTCGTGTAATTGACACGCACCCCTCGGTTGATGACCAGCAGCCCCAATCCCTTGCACAGCATGAAGTAGAAAAGAACGATACTTAACAGCGCCGACCCCACTTGAATCATTTCGTTTTTCGTCCGTTCAAATGATCTGGCGCAGCGCATCGATGCAATAGTCCACATCGCTCTGGGTGTGGTTGTAAGTCAGGCACAACCTGATCCTGGACTGGTGTTTCGGCACGAACGGCGGCACGAACAACGACCCCATGATCCCTTTCCCAACCAACCCGGCGTTGACCCGTGCAGCTTCCATCGGGTCCTTGAACACCACCGGAATCACCGCTGTTTTCGAATAAAGCTTGTCGACACCGAGCGCGTCGATTTGCTCATGGGTGTAGCGAGTGAGTTCAGCGAGCCCGGCCCGGCGCATGCTTCCTTCCGTGGCATTGATCTCCAACGCGGTGCAGGACGCCGAGGCAACGCCTGGCGAAACCGAGCGCGAAGCATTGTAGGTCGGGCATCGGAACCTGACTTTTTCCGCGAACACCTCGTCCTTGAACACCACGAAGCCGCCCGATGAGCCGAACGCCTTGCTCATGGTGCCGACAATGTAGTCGATGTCCGAGAGCACCCCGGCCGCTTCGCAGGCACCTTGGCCGCTGTTGCCCAGCATGCCAACGCCGTGCGCGTCGTCGATGTAGATCTCCAGCGCCGGATGGAGCTGCTTCAAGCGGGTGATTTTCTCGAGATTGGCGACGTCGCCGTCCGCCGAGAACACCCCGTCGGTCACGATCAGGATTTTCTTGTCCAGGTTCAGCAGGACCAATTGCTCCAACATTTCGATGTTGGCATGACTGTAGGCCCTGAAAGGGCTGCCCGATAACTTCACCCCGTCCCAGATGGAAACGTGGGACAGCTTGTCGAGCAGGATCAAGTCGGCGCGCTCAGCCGCCAACGGAATAACGCCGAAGTTCGCCTGGTAAGAGGTGGTGAACATCAACGCGGTGCGCCCGGTATACAGCTCGCTGTAGCGCTGCTGCAAACGCTCGTGGTACTCGGTGAAACCGCTGAAAATCATGGGTCCGCCAATGTTCGAGCCGTACTTCTGGATGGCGGAAATGGCCGACTCTTTCATGCGCGGGTGATTGGAAAGCCCCAGGTAATCGCACGATGCAAAATTCAGCATCGTCCGGCCATCCAACAGCGTCATGTCCCGGCCGCACGCCGAGCGCACTTGAGGGAAGTACGTGTAAAAACCCAACTCTTTCGATTTGAACGCGACGTCATCAATACGCATAAAACTCTCACTTAACCGATGCGGTGTATCTAAAAATGCGATAGACCCTTTCGGTGCAAATGCCATCGCGGGTGAGGTGGCGCATCGTTCGAAGCACCATGACGTTATCCTCGAGCATCCAGGACACACTGATTTTGCTGCGGCCCACCTGATGCAAGGCGATGGCGGACAATTTCAATGTCAGCGCAACCGACAGGCCTTTTTTCTGATATTCCGGAGTCACCCCGGTAAAGAACGCGCGGCCATATAACCCCTGCTCGTTCATTGCCGGAGCAAACATGGTGAAGCCAAGGATTTCGCCGTCCTGTTCGGCAATCAGTGCCGACAAGTCCCTGATGTTGCGAGCCGCCACTTCAAACTGCCCGGCGGTAGAAGGACTGAAACCCCAGTTCCGTTGCCATGCGCGGTTGTAGCAGTCGGCCAACGCTTGACTCTTGGCGACCAACTCGTCCTGGCCATAACGATGGAACTGAATACCCGCCAAGCGCCGGGTCAGTTTTTCTTCCAGGTCGTGCTGCTGGTAGCCCTCGGCTGGGGGCTCGAAGACAATTTCAATCAGGTCCTTTGCCTTTTCGCAGCCGGCCTCGATAAAGGCGTCGGCTAGCTCAGGGCTGTTGGACGGCAACGAAAACACATTGAAGTCCGACTCGAATGTTCGCAAACCGCGCTCAACGAGGAACGAACTGTGGAGAGGCCCCACCAGCTCCGTCACCTGTCCGGGCAACAACCCCGTGTCGTTTATGTACTCGACACAACTGCCCAACAGCTGTTTCAGCATGCTCGCCAGCGGCAAGGCCATCAGCGTGGAGAAATATGCCTTGCCCGCACCGTTGACCGTATCCTGCCGATCGAAATGCACGATGCAGAACGCGACGACCTCGCCCTCTTCATCCCTCCACGCCACCGGCACATTGTGCTCGGTCGCCGAGTAGGTGCAGGCCGTGGTGACCCGCTGCTCAAGTTGTTGCCGAGAGCGCCCCACGGCCGAAATACGTGCATCCAGGCGTACCAGGGCATCCCAGTCGCACGCCGCCAAGCCCGATACTCTACTCATCAATTATTCCAACCATGATTCGCGATGATGACTAGGCGGCCTGAGACAAAGCGCTGGTGGTTTCGTCATCGATTTCGATCCAGAAAGGCACGACACTTTTATTGTCGATAAGCCGTGGCGCCGAAATCCTTCGGGTGTTGACGCCCATCCGCTTCAACAGACGCTCGTTGCCCACGGCTGTAAAGGCAATCAGCCGAAACGCGCCTTTCGAACGTGCGACGTCGATGACTTCCTTGACCAGCTTCACTGTATTTCGCCAAGCTTGCTCAGCCGTCAGTACTTGCCCTTTCGGCTTGCTGATGGCGAACCGGGAAAGTTCCCATATCTGCGGCGACGAAGGCAGCGGATTGCTTCCCATCAAATACGGGAAAACATCCCCCAGCAGATAAGGCCGATGCGTGGGAATCAATCGAGCACAACCGAAGATCTCCTGATTGTCATCACAGGCCAGTACATACACTGTGTCAGAACGATCAAAGGCGTCTAATTCAATTCCTTTTTCACAAGCCAAAGGCCAGCCTAACTCTTTAACGAATACTTGGTATCTATATTTAGCCAGTGCAGCTTCCATTCCTGGCAAAAGATCGCTAACAGTCCCTGTTACCGCGGTCAGCATAACTACCTCCTGACGAAAATTATTCCGCCAGTACAACAAACCGGGCTCTTTGTGGGTAGCTGCCCGAATGGGCAGGCCAGGTAAATCAGCGTGTCGCCACACGGTACTTCTTGAAAATAACGAACTGTATCCACGACAAAAGAATAGTCCCGTCTCTTGCCAGCCTTTCTAGCACTTTCGTACTAAAAAATTCGCCATTAGCTCTGCCCGCTATTGCTCTATCTAGACGCATCGGCGATGCCGAATGTTTGCAAGCGTCGTGCTGCTGGCCTTATCGGCTGAAGGATTGCCGTCGGAAGGCCTCTCCATCTCCCGGCAGCGTTTCAATCCTGTATGATGTGCCCCGCTCTTGTCACGAAAGAGCGCTGACCACGGAAGGTAATATTGGTGATTGATTGGCGTGAAGACTTTATAGCGCGTGTGGCTGGCTGCACTTACGAAAACCAGCTATTTAACGAGCTCGTTAAAATTACAAGAAACTTAGGCTTCGAATTTTGTTCTTATGGATTAAGACTAAGTTCGCCGTTAGCGCCGACGCAATACTTTCTGCTTTCAAATTACCCGGACGCCTGGGAAAAAAAGTACATTGCCGGCGATTATTTCTCCCAAGACCCCACCGTTGAACATGGACTGACCCGTTCGATTCCATTGCGCTGGTCTGCGCAGCAGCAAAATCCAGGGCGCGGGTTCTGGGAAGAAGCGCGGCATTACAACCTCAACCATGGCTGGTGCCTTTCTTCGCGGCGCGAACATAACTCGATCGGTCTGCTCTCCGTCTCCCGCTCAAGCGAACGCATTTCAATACAGGAAATGGAAAGCAAAGAGACCAAGCTGATTTGGCTGACTCATCTGGTACATGAGGCCATGGCGCAGTTTTTCTTCGCAAAAACCAGGGTTGATACTTACAAGCCACTGACCGCCCGGGAGAAGGAAATACTCAGGTGGACGGCATCGGGAAAAACCTATGTCGAAATCGGGATCATCCTGAACATCGACATACGAACGGTGAAGTTCCATCTGGTGAATGCGATGCGCAAATTGCGGGCGTCGAACAAGACTGAAGCGGCGGTCAAGGCGTCGTTATCTGGCTTGCTGTCCTGAGACACCAATGTTCTGAAGCCCGAATGATGACCGCGCCTCTCATGGGAAGGCGTGGCCAGTGCAAGCCTCGGTTACCTAAGCGCTAACGTGTAGCTGTACTTTTCTGCCGTGGAAACCATGGTCGGCTTTTTCAACAGAATCGGCCGAAAGCTGCCTGTCGACATGAATACCGACATTTTCTCAGGCACAAAAAAAGCCACTCATCTGAGTGGCTTTTTTAAATCTTGGAGCGGGAAACGAGACTCGTATCTGGTGTCCGACTCGTTGAAATCTAAGGGATTTCTTTTCTTGCCGGGGCAGGAAAAAACTTGATTCTGGACTTGTTTTTTGAGGGTATCAAGGCACATCGCCGCTCAGTTAATCGTCATGGCAGCGGCGAACTCGATATCAGCAATGGGCAGACGTTGGGCGGAGTTAAGATCGAGGATTGGAGGGATATTTCTGGGTCACCGTCCAAGGCCTTAGGGGCCTAGGACGGTGAAGATTTCAAAGACCCGGTTTCCGGCGGATCATAAGGCTGCTCCGCTTAAGTGACCAGCATTACGCCAATGCGGGGCTTTTTGTTTGGACAGGCTCAATCTTGGGTGAGTGCCGCACTCAAGCCGTATCCGCCCCAGCGTCATCAAACAGTTGCTTGTCGAGATTCAAGACCTTGTCCATCACCTCTTGAGGACTCCCCTTACCCTCAACGGTATGGGTCTTGTAGTTGAAATCGAGTGCTATCCAACCCTGCAACTTTGCCTCATAACTATTTGGGTACTGTGCCTGCTCAATAGCGGGCAGATCCTTATAGTGTTCAAGGGCTGCAGTAAAGAATTTCGTCAGTTTCCCGGTTCCGTTATATTCCGCCATCGCATTGGCAGCAACCTTCTGCCGCCAAGCAGATTCCTGATCGAATGACTCTTCCCACGCCGCGCGGCGTTCATTAGTCGTAAAACTTCCACTGTCATCATAGATAATCAATGAGAGCTGATCGCTCGACATGCCCGCAAATGGATTTTTGCCACTGCCATTGACAAACTGCGTTGTATTGGCCGCACGAGCCAATAACACAGGGTCCTGAGTGTCAGGCACTTCAGCATCATTAGCTTTTTTGTTGACAAAATAACCATCACCGGAAATCTTGCTCAAAAGCTCATTCGCTTTCGCGCCAAGCTCTTTCCTGCTCAAACTCGAATCTCTAGCCGCCGCACGCGCGGCACTTTCACTCAACTGTAGAGAGAGTGAAGAAAGGCGACTGGTATCTTTATGACTACCCACATCAGCGCTTTCAGTTGCCACCTGAGTTTTCGTTAGCGATTCATTTGGGCTCGCCGTCACATTGGAAACCTGCGAACCAGAAAACGCATTTGAATTAATTGAACCGACCAAGATAATGTCCTCCCTGTTATCAGCCATTCCTGAAAACGTGGCTAGTAAATTTATTATCGGCAGCACTCAAAAAAACTGTAGTGCTTCACGATGAATGGACGAACAAAACCGGCGCAGGCCCAGCGGCATGGGCAGCCTTTGCGCAAGCAGCCAAACCGCCAGGCCCGGCTTGGGCCTTACTTCATGGTAAATTCAACAGACCAGGCGTAGGTGGAGATATTGGTCGAGGTTACTTTTGCCGTACACACTGCGCCACCGCTAGGTGTTGCCGTATTGTTCCATTTTGGAATAGTCGAGCCTCCTGAGCCGACTGTCCCAACATAGGTTGCCAGGAACGTGCAAGTCTTCCCGCCAATGGTGTAGCGCAGGTTCGCATAGTTGGCAATAGGCGAAAGATTGCTCTGAATGGTATAAAAATCAGTGCCACCTGCCGGGACAGTAGTCGCTGGCTTCGGAACCGAATTCACATTAGTCGTTGCTTCATTGTTGGTAATGATTTTGTACGTGGCATCGGCTGTCCCAAGATTTTTGAAAGTAACAGCTACTGGAGGGCCTGCCAGCGCTGAACCTGCCGCCAACATACCAACAGCCAGTACCGACAAAACAGATTTCGACATTTTCATGCACTTCTTCCTTTTGATTTAAGTTTCATACATACACTTTCATGGCGCAGCGAAACCTCTCCACACCACAACAACTCGATGAAAATCAAAAACTCGCATATTATAAAAATATGAAAATCCAGACGCGCCCTTTCCACCGAAGAAGATCAGCTCAGCCATCTAGATGATGAGAGAAATAATGCTCAAGGCGTATGACGTGCTCTTGCATCCCGCAAACACGACAAATCCTAGTGACATACACTACGACATCCCTATCAACAGCAGGACTGTATCATAAACTTTATGTTTGCAAACACTAACCCCAGCAATTTCGTTAAAACAACGAGGATCTCAACTCAACATATCCCGGCGCCAGATTTTCTACCTCAATGCCACCAGGCATGGCCCGACCTGTCGCTACGACCACCTGACTTGCTCTCTCAGACAAGGTGGGGCGATAGTTCACAATCGATTGTCCATGACTGTCGCTAGACAGTGCCTCAAGCGGCACCACCAGACCACGATCACGTTGATAGGTGACAATTTGCAGCCTCGCACTCATACCAAGTCGCAATCGCTGCAGTTGCTCGCTCGCGATACCCTGAATAGAGGCGATCACCTCATAAAATGCGCCACCAGACGTGGCCTGCGCATCGATCCCCTGTACACCGACGCTCTCAATCTGACCATGCAGCACCATGCCACCGAAACCATCACCAGTAATTTCCACCGGCAGCCCCGCACGGAGTTGGTGAACATCGCTTTCCTCGACCCGTGCAACAACCTGCACCTGCTCGATATTGATCAACTCGAACAAGGGAACGCCTTGGCCGACACGCTGGCCTTTTTGTACAAACGGCAGATTAGCGCCACTTCCCTGAGGCGTACGAGAACGGATCACCACGCCTGCGAACGGTGCGAGCACTTCTCGCTGTGCCTGCTGCTCAAGCAGTGATTGATAACGTGACTGGGCATTGGCCCATTGCATCCGGACTATCTGAAGGTGTTCTTCGCCACCTTTTTTCAAGACTTCGCCGAGTTCCGACTGGGCAGCCGACAGATCTAACCGTTGCGACCTGACCTGCTGCTCAACTGCCTCCAACTCCATCCGCGGCACAATCCCCTGGTCCAGAAGAACTTTGGTTTCTGCCAATCGGCGTTCGTTATCTGCCAAGGTGGACTGGACGCTGTAAACCGTCCGTTTTGCCCGAGCGACATCCTGCCCCTGAGACCAGCTTTCGACCTCCAACACATTGCGCCTGGCGATCAACTGCTCGGCCAAGGCAGAACGCAACTGGATATCCAGTTGCGTCGTATCCAGGCTCAGCAAGCGTTGTCCACGCTCAACACGTTGACCTTCTTTTACCGCAACGTCCGCGACAAGCCCCTCGAAAGGAGACGACATGGTTTGTTGCATCGCAGCTTCAATACGTCCGACAAGCCCCAGTCGATTTTCCAAAGGCTGATAGTCCACCTTGAGCCAACTGGCCGCCGCGACCTGCTCCCGAGGAAGCCGAGATATTGCAACCACCACCGCAACGACCGCCATCACCATACAAGCCGCCATTAGGAGCAAACGTACGTTGCGCCGACAAGCCAATCCGATTTCTTTAATCATTAAGGGCAATATCCCAGCTCGACAATGTGGTGCCCAATGCCTGATCCAGCAGCGTTCTTGCATTCAAGTAGGCTATGAGCGCATCAAGGCTCGTATTTTGTGCGTTACGAAAATCTGTCTCATAACTGATGACTTGAAAATTGCTGGAGCGACCGACCTGTAACTTCTGTCGTTCGATATCAAGCTTTCGGCGCGATAGATCCCGCGCACGCAATGAAATTTCATACTGGCGCCAGCGCGTGCCGACCGTGCGTACCGCGTTCGTGACATCTCGCTCCAGAGTCTGTCGAGCCTCGACTGCCTCAATCCCCTGGTTCTCCAGATTCACCTGAGCACGAACCACCTCCTGTCGACGGTTGAGATCGCCAATCGGAATTTCGACTTGGATCCCCGCATAGCCTTCCCAGCGACGATCCGAACGCCGCCCCTCTCTATCAGGGTAACGATCACTGACCTGGCTAGCTCCCCCGACCAATGAGACATCCCACAGCTGGTTATTGCGGGCAACCGCCAGGTTGATGCCGGCCTGCTCATTTGCGATCAACTGCCCAAGGTAAGCAGGCTGCTGCTCCAATGCGGTATCAAGCGCCTGCACTCGACTGAGCTGAACAGGCGTTGCATCCAGCGTTTCTACCGCCTGAATACGCGAGTCCAGATCTAATGCCAAAAGCTGAAGCAACTCCAGGCGATAGGCATCCAATTGATTTTGTGCCTCTTGGACGCCCAGCTCCTGAGTGGCGTAATCGGCCTCGGTTTGCACAATCTCAAACTCAGCCATTCGGCCGGCAGTAATCATGGCTCTATTGACGTCCAATAACTGCTGTGAACGGCTTAATGCCTCTGTCGCGATACGCAACTGCTCTTGAGCACGAAGTACATCACGGTAAGACGTGATGATTTGCGTGACGGTTTGCGCCACCGTCGCTTTCAAGGCAAGACGGTTCGTCAACTCGGAAAGCCTTGCTGAACGCATCGGCGCTGTCGTGACCTCCACTCCAGCCCCCCGAAGCAAGGGCTGTATGAGCGTAAACGTCGCACCATCGCTGCGGGTACGTCCGTCATTATTGCTATCGGTCAACTGGTTGGCCCAAGAGAGGCTTAGCCGTGTACCGAACTCCCCCAACAGAGTCGTTGTTGGCGACAACTGCCGATAGCGTGAACCATCGCTTTCACTGCGCTCACCCCGATAGTCACCCCTCAATACCAACTTGGGTGTGAACAAGTCCTCAGCGACGCGCAAATCGAACTTCTGCGCAACACGCTCAAGGTAGGCGCTACGGATGGAGCGGTTGCTTCGCAACCCCAGATAGACAGCATCGGCCAACGTCAGATTGATCGTTTCAGCCCGCAACGACACGGCGACGCCTGGCATAGATGCCTGAGACGGCGTGAGCGCGGCGAACACCGTCGACGCAGATAGCGTCCACAGCAGCCCCAGCAAAATCGAAAATTGCTTGTGCTCAATCATCTCGCAAGGCCTGAACCGGTTGCAGGCGAGACGCAGTAACGGCGGGATAGAGGCCGAAGAATAGGCCGATAAACAAGGAGCTTCCCACTCCCAGCGGCAGAGATTCAATGGCCAAGGTAAATCGCCACCCTGAAAACCATACGAACAAAAAAGCTGAAAGCAGTCCGACAGCCGCTCCGACCAGTGAGCCCGTCACTGACAAACAGGCCGCCTCCAGAAGAAATAACATTCGAATGTCGCGTGCCCGGGCACCGAGGGCCATTCTCACGCCAATCTCGCGACGACGCTCAGAGACATTCATGAGCATCACATTCATCACGCCAGCCCCTCCGACCAGGAGGGAAATCCCCCCAAGACCGGCCAGCAAATAGGAGAATGTGTTGGATTGATGGGTAAGGCTGTCGATCAGCTGTTGTGGCACGAGAACCTCAACGTCATGACCCTTCAGCACTTCTTCCAGATAAGTACGTAAGTCCTGTGCGCTTTCCGCGATCACTGCACCATCGCGCACCTTGGCAATCACACTGCTGAGTTGTGGAGACGGCTGAAGCCGCCTCATGCTCTCTATCGGTATAAACAACGCTTCATCGACCTGAATCGGGATCAAGGGGTTCGGAGCCTGAGGTCGTGCAATACCGATCACTTCAAACAGATACCCTTCGATCTGAAGCTGCATACCCGCAATCAGCGGCCTGCCCGGCACACCGATTCCCAACTCATGAGCAACCTTGGCCCCTGCGACGATGTAGGTGGCCTGTTGATCGAAATCGGAAATAAAGCGTCCTTGAGCGAGTTTGAGATCCAGGGTTCCGGCCAATCCACCCGTCGTCCCCAAAACCACCGCGTCGACTGTTCGCCCTGCGTAACGAACTTGACCAGAATGAAATGTCGTTGGGGCCACTTGGGCGATGGCAGGGAGTTTTTTCAGCAGCAAGCGAGTGTCAAGCGTGGGCGGCAGCGCTCGACTGTTGAGCGGCGAGAATGGAAACGACGCCACAATGCTCTCAGCGCCCATCCCCTTGAAAGCCGTCATCGCTTCATTCGCGGCGCTCTGACCGATGTTCAGCAGCGCAACAATCGCCGCGCAGCCAACTGCAATGCCCAGCATCGCCAACCACGAACGCCGTCCCAAGAGGCGCAGGCTGTCTAGGGACTCAATCAGTGTTTGCAGATGGCCCGGACCTTGACGATGAAGCGAACCTTCAAGCATCCGTCATCGCTCGTCTGCTCGCAGATTCTTTCAGAATCCCGTCCTGTACCTGAAAACAGCGCTCAAGGCGTTCGGCCAACTGCGCATCGTGAGTCACCATGACTAGTGTCGCAGCTTTCTCATCGTTGAGGCCGAGCAGCAGATTTATCACGTCATGGGCCGTTGAACGGTCCAAGTTACCCGTCGGCTCGTCGGCAAGAATTAATGAAGGACTGCCCACTAAGGCTCGCGCAATCGCCACACGCTGACGCTGCCCACCGGATAGGTCGGCGGGCCGATGATGAGCTCGATCGGCCAACCCCACACGTGCTATCTGGGCCCGCGCGCATTCACGCGCTTCGCTGCGCGTAAAGCCCCGGTAGAAAAGAGGCAGGGCAACGTTATCGAGCGCAGTCAGGCGAGGAAGCAGATTGAAACTCTGGAACACGAAACCGATTTCACGGTTGCGTAGATGAGCGCGCTCGTCAGCCGTCGCCTCGTTCATGTTACGGCCAGCGAACCAGAACTGGCCGGATGCCGGACGGTCAAGGAGTCCCAGGATGTTCAGCAGTGTGCTTTTGCCGGAACCGGATGTACCGAGAATCGCGCACGTTTGCCCACGTCGAATATTGAGCGTCACATCGCGCAGAACGGGCATATCTTGCCCTGCCATAGGATAAGACTGGCAGACATCGCTCATGGCGATGAGCGTATGTGTCGACTGTGGCTCCATGCCTGACCTCTTTTCTCCATTGATCTGGCCGTCTAGCCAGAAGCTTCATGAAACGACAGGGGATGCGTTTCTTGAGGCCAGAGTATTTACCACAGAAATCGGAAAGAAGGAAAAAGCATCTCAACTGCACTGGCGCAGCGCGCACTCGCATACCTTAAACCATCTATCCGCTCGTCAATGCGCTCGTATCGTCAAAGGCGGGGTGAAAACCATTGGCCTTGACCCAGCCATGTACGGCACTCGCACAATGAGACGTGCGAAGGCCTCACCCATCCATCGCAAGACGAAAAGCCTGCGGACGGTTCATCTGCTCCGCCATACGAAGCCGGAGAGCACGGTTCGATATCTGGGGATCGAGGCCGATGATGCCTTGGAGATCGCGGAAAAAACTGAGGTCTGACCATGCATAGCGACGTTCGAAGTCAGGCTGTCGCTAGCCGGCCAAAAGCAACCGGTCACGAAACGGTTTTCAACTCAAAGCGGATTTTCAGATGGAGTCCATTATGTAGCCTGGTTTAAGGTGAGCGTAAATGGAATGGATTTCTCACTGGAAGGACACGAGACTTATGGAAATAGCGTTTTCCCGAATCAGCGAACGCTTGAACAATCGTCGATTCACAGTAGCGAACAACACCCAAGGGCTATCAGGTGCCGGCACGATATTCCATTACTTTGTCGAAGACGGTGCCATCACCAGCCGCTACCAAGGCGGACGGATCCGTATAGGAAACCAGGTGGGTCGCGTGACGGGCCCCGATACTATTGAACTTTTTTATCACTGCTTAACTACTAAGGGTGAGCTTCTTGCGGGTTGGTCACGCGGTACGGTGGGCGCCGACCCAGCTGGGCGCACGACTCTCCACTTCGTTTGGGGTTGGTTGTCCGGAGCGACTGGAGGCGGCGAGTCCGATTACGTCGAGCTTGTCGAGTAGCCAAAGGGGTTTACTTCGATTGGTCGTATTCATCGACTGGCTGCGAAGTTGCGCTCAGATTTTCAGGCATGAAAATAAACCGCTCCTGCCCTCCGTCCGCCATAGCCCCACGCCGCCCTCCCCTCACATATGCAAAGAAATGAAATCCACGAAACAGCGCAGCTTGGGCGTGATAAAGCGGTTCGGCGGCCACAGCACGCTGAAGTGAATGGTGCGAGTCACCTCCTGGGTCAGCACGGCCTGCAGCGCCCCGGACTCAAGCGCCTCCTTGACGGCAAATTCCGGCAGGCAGGCGATGCCCCGCCCTTCCATGGCGGCGTTGAAAAGCATGTCGATGTTGTTGCAGACCAGCACGGCCCGCAGGCCCTGCGTGCCGTTGTGGGACTTATCCGGTAGCGGCCAGCGCTCAAGCTTTCCGGTGGAAGGCACTCGGTATAACAGGCAGTCATGGTTTCTCAAGTCGCTGGCGTCCACCGGCGTACCCTGGGCCTGGAAATAGGCCGGGGCGCCCACCAGCAGGAAACGGAAAGCACCCAATCGCCGCGCCACCAGGCGAGAGTCATTCAACTCACCGGTCCTGACCACCGCATCGAAGCCCTCCTCCACGACATCCACCAAGCGATCACTGAAATCCAATTCCAGATGAATGTCCGGGTATCGCTTGGCAAAGCTGGACAACAACGTGAACAGGAACTGCCCGGCCAAGGGTAGGCTCACGCGCAGCTTGCCGCGCGGTTCGCTGCTGGTGCTCGACAGCTCCAGTTCTGCTGCTTCCAGCTCATTGAGCACGCGCTGGCAGCGGTTCAGGAAAAGCATGCCCTCCGCCGTCAGGTTGATGCTGCGGGTGCTGCGATGAAACAGCCTGACGCCCAGGCGCCGCTCCAGACGCGCGACGCTTTTGCCGATCGCCGAAGACGACACACCCATCTGTCGTCCCGCCGCGACGAAGCTGCGCGTTTCGGCGACCTGGACGAAAACCGAGATTCCGCTGAGGTTGTCCACGCTCTCTCCTTGAGTTTCTTGCGCCTTGGATTGCGGAACGAAACGTCCGGTGTGTCCGGAATTCTAGCCTCTGTTTCCCCTGCCGTCTGCGACCTAGCATGGCGACGTTCATTACAGCAGGGAATCGCGAACATGACCGCCAAAGAGACCATTCACCTCTCCAGCGCTATCGCCACTGATCCCATGCAGGCGCGAATCGACGCTGCCCTGAACAGCGCCATCGAGGACAAACGCCTGGTGGGCGCCGTGGTGCTGGTCGCCTGTCGCGGTGAAATCACTTATCGCAACGCCGTGGGCCTGGCCGACCGGGAGGCTGGCCTGCCGATGCGCATCGACGCCTTGTTCCGACTCTCCTCGGTGACCAAACCTATCACCTCGGCCGCCGCCCTGGCCTTGGTCGCCCAAGGCCGCATTGGCCTGGATGATCCTACCGCTCGCTGGCTACCGGAGTTTCAGCCAACCTTGGCGGACGGCACCCGCACGTCCATCACCGTACGCCAATTACTCAGCCATACAGCGGGCCTGGGCTACGGTTTTCTCGAAGGCACGGGCGGCGGCGCCTATGCGCAGGCCGGTGTGTGTGACGGGCTGGAAAATGCGCCGCTGACCCTGGAGGAAAACATTCGGCGACTGGCGACGGCGCCGCTGCTCTACCGTCCTGGCACCGATTGGGGATATTCAATTGCCACTGACGTATTGGGCGCGCTCATTGTCAAGGTATGCGGGACCAGTCTGGCCGATGCAATCAACCAACTGGTGTGCGAGCCACTCGGCCTGTCCGATACCCGCTTCAACGTCGTCGACACCTCACGCCTGACGGCCGCCTATATCAATGCCGATCCCGCGCCACGTCGTATGAATGGCGTCGAAGTGATCGAGGTTTTCGAAAACACCGCTGGCATCCGGATGGACGCGGATCGGGCCCTCGACAGCAATGCCTACCATTCGGGAGGCTCAGGGATGATCGGCTCCGCCGAAGAATTCCTGACCTTGCTCGAAGCCTTGCGCCAGGGCGGTAGCCCGCTCATGCCGGCGAGCCTGGCAAAAGAAATGGGAACCGTCCAGACCGGCAACCTGGAACTCGCTAACTGGCCTGGCCGTGGTTTCGGTCTGGGATTCACGGTGATGACTGACCCGCAAGCGGCACAAGCGCCGGAGTCCGTCGGGACCTGGCGCTTGGGTGGGGCTTTTGGTCATTCCTGGTTTGTCGATCCGGCGCAGCAGATCTCCGTGGTGGCGTTTACCAACACCGCCTTCGAGGGGATGTTCGGACAGTTTACGGTCGATCTGTGCGACGCCGTATACGGCGCTTGAATGATCCACGCCTTGCGCTGCCATTTACGCCTTGAAAGTGCGATCACTCCTGATTCTTGCGAGAAATGACATGACTTGTTCTACCCGATCTAACGCATTATTCAACCCGATGTTCTTCATTGCCTTAGGGTTGTTCGGCGTCTACACCATCGAATTCGGCGTGGTCGGCATCTTGCCGGTGATCATCGAACGCTACAGCGTCAGCGCCTCCGAGGCGGGTTATCTTGTGGGGCTGTTCGCCCTGGTCATCGCGGTGTTCGGCCCCTTCATGGTGCTGTGGTTTTCGCGCTACAACCGCAAGCGGGTCCTGACCCTCTCGCTGTTTATCTTCGCCGCCTCCAGCGCCTTATCGGCCTATGCGCCCAATTATGGAACGCTCGCGATCCTGCGGATCATTCCGGCGTTCTTTCATCCGGTGTATTTTTCATTGGCGTTTGTCGCGGCGGTCTCTCTATATCCCAAAGAACAGGCTACGCAGGCGACGGCGAAGGCGTTTGTCGGTACCAGCATGGGCATGGTTCTTGGCGTGCCTATCACCACCTGGATCGCTGCACGTTTTTCCTACGAAGCGGCCTTTCTGTTCTGCACCGCAGTCAACGTGATCGCCGGGCTGGGCATCATCGCCCGGTTACCCGATACCTTTGCCCGGCAGCGGACGCCTTACGGAGAACAGCTGGCCATCCTGCGCAAGCCGACGCTGTGGCTTAATATCCTGGCCTCTACACTGATCTTCGGTGCGATGTTTTCGGTGTATGCCTACAGCGCCGAATACCTGTCTCACGAAGCCGGCATGAGCGGTGAAGTGATCAGTGCCATGTTGACTCTGTTCGGCATCGGCGGTGTGGCCGGAAACCTGCTGGCAGGTCGCTTGTTGTCGAGGAACAAAGTGGGCACCACGCTGATGCATCCGATCATGCTGGGTGTGTCGTACCTGATCCTGCATTTCTTCGCCAGTCCGGCCATTTTGCCGATGGTCTTGATCGTCGTGCTGTGGGGCGCCACTCACACCAGCGGCCTGATCGTGACCCAGGTCTGGCTGACCTCCGAAGCCCCGGAGGCGCCCGAGTTTGTGACGGGGCTTTATATATCGTTCATCAATCTGGGGGTGACGCTCGGCGCGACTGTCGGTGGCTGGTTCCTGGCACGCATGGGCATGGAAGGGCCCCTTATCAGCGGTCTGGCTTTCTGCGGGTTGGCAGCCGCGACAATCGCGACAAAGGTGCTGATCTACGGAGCACGACCATCAGATGTTGCGCCAGCGACCCGGGCGGTGTTGGATTGAAATCCTACAAGCCGTCCAAATCGCCCTGGTCTAAAGCGCATCATCCGCATAAAAGCAATTGCGAACAAAGGGCCATTCCTCTGAGTGGTCTTCTTTACACCTGACGAGTCGTAATCTACTTCGCAGTAATCACCGACAACTTACTGATCCCCGCCCGCTCAATAGACGCCATCGCCCGAGCCACCTCACCATAGTTCACCCCGTTGTCCGCCTGCAGCTGTACGCGGACATCCGGGTTCTTCGCCTTGGCTGCTTGCAGGTTCGACTCGAGCAAATCCGCCTGAATTTCGTCCTTGTTGATGAACACCTTGCCCTTGTCATCGATGCTCACCACCAGCGGGTCTTTCTGCTCCACGGGCGCTACCGACTCGGTCTTGGGCAAGTTGATGGGAATGGCGTTTGTCAGCAGCGGCGCGGTGACGATGAACACCACCAGCAGCACCAGCATCACGTCCACTAACGGCGTGACGTTGATTTCACTGAGCACTTCATCGCTGTCTTGTGTGGAGAAGGCCATGTCAAGACGCCTCCTTGACGTGTTGCCCGGCGACGGTCGCGCCAGGCTTGTTCAACACCGGGTGCAACAACACGCGAAAGGCATTTTTTTGCGCCAGGCTGTAGAAGTCGTGGGCGAAGTCGTCCAAGTCTGCGGCGGTCAGCTTCAGGCGGCGCAGGAAATAGTTGTAGACCAGCACCGCCGGCACCGCGACGGCGATACCGACGCCCGTGGCGACCAGGGCGGCACCGATCGGCCCGGCCACGGTTTCCAGGCTGGCCGAGCCCGCCGCACTGATCCCTTTCAAGGCCGACATGATGCCCCAGACGGTGCCGAACAAACCGATAAAGGGCGACGTGCTGCCAATGCTCGCCAGGATGGCCAGGCCGCTTTCCAACGAACGGCGTTCCCGCACGATCTGCTGGCGCAAGGCGCGCTCCAGGCGGTCCTGGTGGTTGATCGACTGGCTCAAATCGGTGGCTTGCTGGCCTTCTGGCACCTGGATCGCGGCGTAGCCGGCCAGTGCCACTCGGGCAGCAGCACCCGGTTGGCTTTGGGCCAGTTCGGCGGCGGAGTCGAGGCTGGAGGCGGCCCAGAAGCGTTTGTGGAATTTGCGGTCCTGGGTCTTGAGACGAATGAACTGCACGCCCTTGAGCAAGGCCAGGCCCCAAGTGGCGACGGAAAAAAGGATCAACAGCCAGATGACGGCGTGTTCGATGGATTCAAAAGGCGATGCAATCAGATTCATGGTCAGGCTCTCCAACAAGGCGCTGAGTCGGTTGTAGCGATGCGCCTTTTGTCAGGTGGCCCGCGGTCTTTCGGATACGTTGAGTTACTTGATTTTGAAGTCGATGGGCACGCTGACCCACCCGTCCACGGCGACGTCACCCTGCTTGGCCGGAACGAAGCTCCAGCGCTTGACCGCCGCCAGCGCAGCGTCGTCGAGCTGATCGCGGCCACTGCTTTTTTGCAGTTGGATCTCACCGGGCTTGCCGCTGACCAGGACATGCACCCGCAACAACACGGTGCCTTCCCAACCACGACGCATCGCCAGCGATGGATATTCCGGCGCGGGGTTCTTCAGGTAACCGGCACTGGCCGACGGCGGCGTCACCGGTTTCGGCGCGGGCGGAGCAGGCGGGGCTGCAACCGGTTGCGGCGGCGCGGGAGGTGCCGGTGGCTGCTCAACAGGCTTGGCCACCGGTTTTGGCACCGGCTTGACCACCGGCTTGGGTTTGGGAATCGGTTTGGGCGGCGCAGGTTTGACGGCCAGCTCCTCCTCGACCGGCGGCGGTGGCTCGACCACTGGCTGCACAATCGGCGCCGGCGGCGGAGGCTCCACCACCGGCGGCGCGGGTTGGGAAAACTCGATGGTCATCGGCGGGATCTCCGGCGGCACCACGGGCAATACCGGCGCGGGCGCCTGGTTGACCCAGACAATCACCGCGCCGTGCAGCACCAGAACGAAAGCCCCCAGCAAGAGTCCTTCGCAACGACTCAGAATGCGCTTGGGCGTGGTGTGCAACCGCGACAACCCCAAGGGCTCGCGAAACACCCGGCCAAGATCCAGCAACTCGCCACCTGGTGGCGGTCGTCGGAATATCTCCAGGGCACGGATGGCGCTCTGAACATTGCCCATTGATCGACTCCTGTAAATGTCCAACTCGAGCGCGCCAGAACCTGGGCTAACGCGCCGATTCCGATTGCGTCAACACCAAGGGCGTCGGGGAAAACACCTGCTCATCCGTCAGCGCCTTGACGTCGACTCGATGGGGGAAAATCTTCTTTTCCACGAACAAGTCATCGACTTGCTGCAGGGCCTGGACGTCTCTCGCTTCGATCGGGACCAGAGATTCGTCGCCCCAACCGCGCAGCGTCTGCGAGACCTCAAGGGGAATGTCGTTGACCTTGGCGAAGACCCGGGCGTACTCGTCGCGATTGTCCTGCGCCCATTCGAAAGCCTTGGCAAACCGCCCGAGGACATCGCTCAACGCCTTGCGCTTGAGCGGATCGTTCAAGACCTCATCGGACGCAGTGATGAACGTCAGCCCCGAATTGATGCCCTCCCCGCTGAGCAACACCCGTGCGCCCTTCTGCTCGGCGAAAGCCTGGTACACACCAAACGTCGCCCAGGCTTCGATTTTTCCGGCATTGAACGCTGGCAAGGCATCGGTTGGCAGGACAAACCCCACCTTCACGTCGTTCTCATCGACGCCGGCGTTGGCCAGTGCCCGAATCAGCAGGTATTGGGAAATGCTACCTCGGGCCGACGAGACCACGACGTTGCGGCCTTTCAGATCGGCGACGCTGCGAATCGTTGAGTCCGACGGGACCAGAATCGCGATCCCTCGCGCTTGACCGCGCCGCACCGCAACAATCCGAAGTGGCGTGCCTCCCGTTGCCGCCGCAAGCACCGGCGTATCACCCGCCGGCGCCAGGTCGACAGCACCGGCCCGCAAAGCTTCGAACAACGGCGCGGCCCCCTGGAAGTTCGCCCATTGCACCTTGTACTCGATACCTTCCAAGGCGTTCGACGCTTCCACCACCGTGCGCAGCCCCTTGGCCTGATCGCCCAGTACCAGCGTCACGCTGGACAAGTCGGGAGCCTTGGCGGAAGTTGATTTTGTGTCGCTGCTCTCGCCGCAACCCGCCAGCAGCAACGCGGCGCCGGCCAACAGTGCAGCCGTGTTTTTCCAGGTGTACCTGGGCATGGCGGACGCCTTTGTCGACAGATTATCCATGGGCAAACCGCCGGACGCTGCCATTGGTAGCCTGAAGCGCAGCGCCGTTTGCCTGGGCCACAGGTTCCAGCGTTTCAACACCCAGCAACTTCAGCAGACGCGCACGGATTTGCTGGAAACCTTGCTGACCGGTGTCCCGCGCCCTGGGTAGATCTATCGTCAATTGTTCGGCGATCTTGCCGTTGGCCAACACGATGACCCGATCGGCCAGCAGGATCGCTTCGTCCACATCGTGGGTCACCAGCAGCACGGCGGGTGTGTGTTTGCGCCATAAATCGATGATCAGCCGATGCATGCGGATCCGGGTCAACGCATCGAGTGCGGCGAACGGTTCATCCAGCAGCAACAGCTTGGGCTCGCGCACCAGACCGCGGGCCAACGCCACCCGCTGGGCTTCGCCGCCAGACAGCGTCGCCGGGTAAGCTTCCAGCCGATGGGCCAACCCCACCTCGGTCAATGCCTCCACCGCGCGGGTCTTGGCGTTGGGCACGCGCAGGCCGAGGATCACGTTCTTCCAAGCGCGCTTCCAGGGCATCAGCCGGGGCTCCTGGAACACCGCTGCCCGTGCCTTGGGCACTCGCAGTTGCCCACTGTCGATACTGTCGAGCCCTGCCAGGCTGCGCAGCAAGGTGGTCTTGCCCGAGCCACTGGCGCCGAGCAGCGCGACGAACTCTCCCGGGGCGATATCCAGATCAAGGCCATCGATGACCCGCTGCTGGCCGAATTGACGCACCACGTTGCGCAATTGCACAGGCGCTACGGATTCCGTGGGTTTGGATGCATTCACCAGATCCATGCTCGACATATCAGTTCCTCACAAAAGTTGGGCGCCAGGCCAGGGCAAATCGCTCCAGCGTGCGGATCAATCCGTCGATCAACAGACCGAGGACGCTGTAGATGAGCAAGCAAATCACGATGACATCGGTGCGCATGAAATCTCGCGCATCGCTGGCCAGGTAGCCGATGCCGGCGGTGGTGTTGATCTGCTCGACGAATACCAGGGCCAGCCAGGAAATGCCCAGGGAGTAGCGCAGGCCGACGAAAAACGAGGGTAAGGAGCCCGGCAGAATCACATGCCATATGAGCTCTCGACGGCTCAGCCCCAACGTGTTGGCCGCCTCGATCAGCTTGGGGTCGATATTGCGAATGCCAGCAAACAGGTTCAGGTACACCGGGAAGGTGGTGCCGATGACAATCAGGGCGATCTTGGTGAATTCGCCAATGCCGAACCAGAGAATGAACAGCGGCACGAGGGCCAGCGAAGGGATGGTGCGCAACATCTGCATAGGCGAATCGAGGACCACCTCGCCGCGTTTCGTCAGGCCACTGATCAGCGCCGCGATCACACCGATGGTGACGCCGATACTCAACCCTACAAGCGCCCGTTGCAGCGAGACCAACAGATGCTTGCCAAGCTCACCCGAGACGATCATGGCCCAAAGCGTTCCGCCGATCTGCGACGGCGCGGCAATGACCCGCTGCGGGATCAGGCCCCAGCGCGACGCCAGTTCCCACAACAGCAGCAGCACAATCGGGCTGATCAAGCGCAGCAGCGCTTCTGGCGTGCGCCAACGACGCAACCAGTCGGGGGCCAGCCTAGATACACCCTGCCCCGTTGCGCTGAGGCCTGCGGTCTTGTCGATGAATAACGAGCTGCTGGTGCCTTGTGTCTCGAAAGTCTTGTTGCTCATCAGGCTTCCTTCCTCATAAAGAACATGGCCGGAGGCGCCATGCATCAGCTTCGTTTTCATGCTATTCGCATAAAAAAACGCAGTGAAATTCTTTTTGGGAATAACCTAATATGATTAGAAATCAGATATAGCCAATTTCAGATAAATTATTTGCATGATAATGCGACCTAGGCAGCGTCGTTGGCGGGCTCGCGAACCGCCCACCTTAAAATGCATATACCTGATAATTTTTACGATATTTAATTAATATATTTGATACTTAACATAGAACAAATCGGCATTTCACAGGCCAACACGGCACGCCTACCTTTGTTCGTCACGAACCGACCCCTTGCCTGGTGGAGGTGAAATCACACCCGTTCAAAGAAAAGGAATCCACCATGAGTGTTGAATTTATCGGTTTCATCGGCGGCCACCACGCCTCGGAGATCCACCCTCGCAGCGGCCTAACCCTGCAACCCGATTATGTGGAGAAAGTGGCCCGGGCCCACGAAGAAGCAGGTTTCGACCGGGCGTTGGTCGCGTTTCATTCCAACAGTCCGGACAGCACGCTGATCGCTTCCCACGCTGCCAGCGTAACGAAAAAGCTCAAATTCCTTATCGCACACCGACCTGGGTTCGTTGCGCCAACCCTGGCAGCTCGCCAGTTCGCCACGCTGGATGTGTTCAATGGCGGGCGCACCGCCGTGCACATCATCACGGGCGGCGATGATCGGGAGCTGCGTGCCGACGGTAGCTACATTGGAAAGGATGAGCGCTACGCCCGCACGGATGAATACCTGGACGTGCTGCGCCAGGAATGGACCCGGGACAAGCCCTTCGATTATCAAGGCCAGTATTACCAGTTCGAAGGCGCGCATTCGGATGTGAAATCGCCGCAGCAGCCGCATATCCCACTGTACTTCGGCGGTTCGTCGGCGGCCGCCATCGCGGTGGCGGGCAAGCATGCGGATGTCTATGCGCTGTGGGGGGAAACCTATGAGCAAGTGCGCGAGGTGGTGAACCAGGTGCGTGCCGAAGCCGCCAAACATGGCCGCAGCATCCGCTTCAGCCTGTCGTTGCGACCGATTCTGGCCGACACCGAGGCGCATGCCTGGGAACGCGCCGAACGCATCCTGCAACAGGCGAGGACATTGGCCGAACGCAATGGATTCGTGCGCCGGGATCCACCGAACGAAGGCTCGCGACGCCTGCTGGCGGCCGCAGCCCAGGGCTCGCGCCTGGATAAGCGGCTGTGGACCGGCATCGCTGGCCTGCTGGGCGCACAGGGTAACTCGACCTCTTTGGTGGGCACCCCCGAACAAGTGGCAGAAGCGCTGCTCGACTACTACGACCTGGGCATCACCACCTTCCTGATCCGCGGCTTCGATCCGCTCGAAGACGCCATCGATTACGGCAAGCGGCTGATTCCGCTGACCCGCCAACTGATTGCCGAGCGCGAACGCCAGGCTCCTGAAAAGGTGGCTTGAAAGCGACACGCGGAATAGGTGGGAGCGAGCCTGCTCGCGATAGCGATGGACCAGCCAACATCGATACCGGCTGACCTGACGCCATCGCGAGCAAGCTCGTTCCCACAATGTTTACCCAGTTGACGGCAAAATCCACGGTCAGTACCTATCCCCTGTGGGAGCGAGCTTGCTCGCGATAGCGGTGGACCAGCAATATCAATGTTGGCTGACACGACGCTATCGCGAGCAAGCTCGCTCCCACAATGTTTCCGGTTGACTGCCAAAGGCTCAGTTCTTGTAGTCGAGGTCGGTCCTTTCCAACTGCCGAATCAGTGCATTCCAATGCCGCGCAACGCCCGGCCCATCGCCCTTCTTGAGCGTCTCGGCCTGGGCTTCGACCTTGGCGACCACGTCGGCGGGCGGAAAGATCAGCTCGGCATTGCCAGCGGCCTGCGCCGCGATCTGGATGTTGCAGGCGCGCTCCAGTCCTTGCAGTTGCTGGAACGCATGTTCGACGCTAACGCCCGCAGTCAACAGGCCATGATTGCGCAGGATCAGCACACTCTTGTCCCCCAGATCCGCCACCAGCCGTTCGCGCTCGTCGAGGTCAAGCGCGATGCCCTCATAGCCGTGGTAGGCCACCCGCCCGGAAAAAGCGATGGAATGCTGGGAGATCGGCAGCAGGCCATCCCGTTGGGCGGACACCGCGATGCCGTCGCGGGTATGGGTGTGCAGAACGGCTTGCAGATCGGGACGCGCACCGTGGATTGCGCTGTGGATCACATAGCCGGCGTGGTTGATGCCCAGTCCCGTCGGGTCATCGACGAGGGTCCCATCGACGTCGACCTTGACCAGGTTGGAAGCGGTGATCTCATCGAACAACAACCCGAACGCGTTGATCAGGAAATGTTCGTCAGGCCCGGGCACGCGTGCGGAAAAATGCGTGTAGATGTGATCGGTCCATTTGAACAGGGCCGCCAACCGGTAGGCGGCGGCCAGCTTCACGCGTACCTCCCATTCCTCGGGAGTGACGCGTTGACGGACATTTTTCGAAACGCTGGACAGTGGGCTGACGCTGCTCATGACGAGACTTCCTGGATGGCCTTAAGGATCTCCAGCAAGCCTAGGGGAAGGCAAAAAATAATAAAAAGCACATTTTAATCTAAGCTAATTATTATTTTTTTTTATTATAAAGACGCTCCCCCACGCCTTACGCAGCACTCTTGATCTTCTGCAACGATCCGGCCACCAGCTTGCCGAAGGCATCCACCGGCCCTTGCAGGTTGCCGAGAAAGTGCGGGTAGATCAGCCACAGGTCCATCACCGGCTTGAAATCCTTGAGGGGCATGGCTGCCAGTTGATCGCGATGGGCGCTGCGCTCCAACAACGGACGCGGCACCAGGCCAAGACCCAGGCCATCGGCGACCAGGCCCAACTGCAACTCGGTGCCGAAGGTTTCCAGGTTTACGCGCAGGGCCAAGCCCTGGTCGGACAAGGTCCGCTGCAACCCGGCGCGAAAACCGCAGCCGTCGGGATTGAGGACCCAACCATTCTGGTAGACATCGGCCAGCTTGCAGGGGCGCTTGGGCAGTTGCGCCTTGGCACAGACCACCACCAGCTCCATCTTGCCGATCGACTCCCCGACAATGTTGTCGGGGAAGATCTTGCCGGCAGGAAACAACGCCGCCGCCGCATCCAGCTCGCCACGCTCGATCTTGCCGACCAACTGACTGCCCCAGCCCGTGGCCACCTGGGCGCGCAACTCGGGGTATTCGCTACGCAAGTGCTTGAGGGCATCGAGCAACACCACATCACCAATCGTTTGCGGAACACCCAGGCGCAACAGCCCGGTCGGCGGCGCGTCGGTGGCGACCAGTTCCCGCAGGGCATCCATCTCCCGCAGGATCAAACGGCATTGCTCGTAGACCCGCGTGCCGATCAAGGTGGGCTTGAGCGGCTTGGTGTTGCGGTCGAACAACTCCACACCCAACGCCAGCTCGAAGTTCTGCACGCGCCGCGTGATCGCCGGTTGCGTCAACTGCAATGTCTCGGCGGCATGGCTGATGGACTGGCAACGAATCACTTCGACAAAGGCGTCAATATCGTCAATTTTCATTTGGCCCGCACATAGAGAACAGTCAATAAGATGTGTGAAAAGCATAGTGCCATTGCCCGTGGCTGGATAGCCCAGCCCACCGACCAATAACCTCTAACGCTAGATCGAGCCAGTCTAAATTCGTTCCAGCTATAAGCTAATCATAAAAAAATAGCATATTACTTCAAATCATTATGCTTACATAAGACACAGCATACGCATCCCCATGAAGACGGAAGTGCCATGACCCAGGCCCGACACCCAGAGAGATTAAGAGCATTCATTGGCGCGCTGGCGGAGTTGATCGACAGCAATCCCCGCGAAGGCGACCTGCTCCATCGCGGCGGCAAGCTGCTTGCCCAGCTCGTCAGCCACGACGATTGGCTACCCGAAGATTTCGCCAGGCCAGACCCCGAGCGCTATCAACAATATTTGTTGCACGCCGATTCACGGCAGCGCTTCAGCGTCGTCAGTTTTGTCTGGGGACCCGGGCAACGCACACCGATCCACGATCACCGGGTCTGGGGGCTGATCGGCATGCTGCGCGGGGCTGAATATTCCCAGGGTTTTCACCGTCACCCTGACGGGCACCTGCTCGCCGAGGGCGAACGCGTCGAACTGCGTCCTGGTCAAGTAGAAGCCGTCTCTCCCAAGGTTGGCGACATCCATCAAGTCAGCAATGCCTTCGATGACCAGGTGTCCATCAGCATCCACGTCTATGGCGCCAACATCGGCGCCGTCCGCCGCGCGGTGTACCAGCCCGACGGCAGCGAGAAGCTGTTCATTTCCGGTTATTCCAACGCCTTCCTCCCCAACATCTGGGACCTGTCCAAAGAGAGCCAAGCCCTATGAGCACCGTACGCACCCGCTCCTACTCGCAAATTCGCCAGGCGTTGCTGGACCGTGAAGAGTTGGCCCTCGTCGATGTGCGTGAAGAGGCTCCCTTTGCCCAGGGCCATCCGTTGTTTGCCGCTAACATTTCACTGTCGAAGCTGGAACTGGAGGTCTACTCGCGTATTCCGAGGCGCGACACCCAGGTCACGGTCTATGACAACGGAGAAGGCCTGGCCGACATCGCAGTGCAGCGCTTGCAGGGCCTGGGCTATGTCAATGTCAGCGTGCTCGCAGGCGGCCTGGAAGGTTGGCGCAAGGCCGGTGGCGAGCTGTTCATCGACGTCAATGTGCCTAGCAAGGCCTTTGGCGAACTGGTGGAAAGTCAGCGCCATACGCCGTCACTGGCGGCGGAAGAGGTCAAAGCGCTGCTCGACAGTGAGGCCGACGTGGTGGTGCTCGACGCTCGACGCTTCGACGAATACCAGACCATGAGCATTCCCGGCGGCATCAGTGTGCCGGGGGCGGAACTGGTCTTGCGTGCTCGAGAGCTGGCGCCGGATCCGTCCACCCGAATCATTGTCAACTGCGCCGGGCGTACCCGCAGCATCATCGGCACCCAGTCATTGATCAATGCGGGCATCGCCAACCCGGTGTCCGCCCTGCGCAACGGCACCATCGGCTGGACCTTGGCCGGCCAGGCACTGGAGCACGGCCAGTCACGCCGATTCGCCGCCACCGGCGAGGAACATCGAGACATTGCCGCCCGCGATGCCCGCCGGGTTGCCGACAAGGCGCTGGTCGGTCGCGCCACCCTCGCCGACCTGCATCGCTGGCAGCAGGAGCCGGCACGCAGCACCTACCTGTTCGACGTACGCACCCCGGAGGAATTCGAGGCCGGCCACCTGCCCGCTTCCCGTTCCACCCCCGGCGGGCAACTGGTGCAGGAAACCGATCACTTCGCCAGCGTCCGCGGTGCGCGCCTGGCGCTGGTCGATGACGACGGCGTACGGGCAAACATGACCGCCTCTTGGCTCGCGCAACTGGGCTGGGACGTGTACGTACTGGACGATCTGCAGCCGGCGCACTTCAGTGAACGGGGCCCGTGGAAAGCCCCCGTTCCTGTACCGCCCCAGGCCGAGGAAATCAGCCCTGACACGCTTGCCCAATGGCTGGACGAAGGTGACACGGTAGTGCTGGATTTCACCAGCAGCGCCAACTACGTCAAGCGCCATATCCCGGGCGCCTGGTGGGTATTGCGCGCGCAACTGAGTGAAACCCTCGGCAAAGTGCCCTCCGCCCAACGTTACGTGCTGACCTGCGGCAGCAGCCAGTTGGCACGGTTGGCGGTGGCCGAGGTCGAGGCCATCACCGGCAAAGCCGTGTTCCTGCTGCGCGACGGCACCGCCGCCTGGATCGCCGCGCAACGGCCCTTGGAGCAGGGCGAAACCCGCCTCGCCTCGCCGCGCATCGACCGTTACCGTCGACCTTACGAGGGCACCGACAGCCCTAGGGAAGCCATGCAGGCGTACCTGGATTGGGAGTATGGCCTCGTAGACCAGCTGGCCCGCGACGGCACCCACGGATTTTTTGTCATCTGAACGCACAGGGGGCCGAATGATCGCCCCTCTACACCAGCCGACCCCTTCTCCAGGCGGAGGCGACTGAACGCAACACGGATAGCCTGGAGACCCGCAATGCGCCTGACCCTCCCCCTGCTGTTGATCACCCTTGCCTTTGGCTCGGTCCACGCCGCCGACTTGCAGCCGCTGCGCGTCGCCAACCAGAAATCCACCATCAAGGCCTTGCTGGAAGTGTCCGGCGAGCTCAAGGACGTGCCTTACACCATCCAGTTTTCCGAGTTCCCCGCCGCCGCGCCGCTGGGCGAAGCGCTGAATGCCGGGGCCGTGGACATCGGCGCCCTCGGTGACGCGCCCTATGTGTTCGCCCTGGGCGCCGGTGCGTCGCTCAAGGTCGTCAGCATCATCCACGCCGAAGGACGCAACACCACTGCGATTCTTGTGCCCAAGGACTCTCCGATCAAGGCTGTTTCCGACCTCAAGGGCAAGCGCATCGTCACCACGCGCGGCTCCATCGGGCACTACCTGGCTATCAAGGCCCTGCGTAGCGCAGGCCTGAGTACCGCAGACGTGGAATTCGTTTTCCTGCTGCCCAGCGAATCCCGGCTGGTGCTGGATAACGGCACCGCGGACGCCTGGTCGACCTGGGACCCGTTCACCACCGTCGTCACCGCGCAAAGCCAGGCCAAGGTGCTGGTCAGCGGTAGCAACCTGCTGAGCAATCATCTCTACCTCGCCGCCACCAGCCAGGCCATTGCCGACAAGCGCCAGCAACTGGACGATTTTGTCGCCCGGGTCGACCGCGCCTATCGCTGGAGCAACGACCACCCCAACGAGTACGCCGCTGCACAGGCCAAGATCACTGGTTTGCCCTTGGACGTGCACCTGGCCGTAGCCAACGCGACCCACATGCAGCCAGTAGCCATTGACGACGCGGTGGTCAGCGGCCTGCAGACAACCGCCGATATTTATCAGGAAGAAGGGTTGTTGACTCGCCACATCGACGTCTCCCAAGGCTTCGACAAGAGCTTCAACCCCCTGCGTGCCCCCCTCACCCAGGCTTCGCGCTAAAGGAGCAGAACCATGAGCAAGCAACGCCAACTCAAACTCGGTGCAATGGTCCATGGCGTCGGTCACGGCTGGGGCGAATGGCGCCATCCGCAGGCGCAACCCAATGCCAGCACCGACTTCGGTTTCTACAAGCACCAGACGCAACTGGCCGAAGGCGCCAAGTTCGATTTCGTCTTCATCGCCGACAGCCTGCACATCCATGAAAAATCCAGCCCGCACTACCTCAACCGCTTCGAGCCGCTGACCATCCTTTCGGCGCTTGCGGCACTGACGTCGAACATCGGCCTGGTGGCCACCGTGACCGTGAGCTACACGGAGCCCTACCAAGTGGCGCGCCAGTTCGCCTCGCTGGACCACATCAGCGGTGGGCGCGCTGGCTGGAACGTGGTGACGTCGTGGCTCAGTGGCACCGCCGATAATTTCGGCAAGAGCGAGCACCCGCCCCATGCCGTGCGCTACCGGATTGCCAAGGAGCACGTGGCGGTGGTCAAAGGGTTGTGGGATTCCTGGGAAGACGACGCCTTCACCTATGACAAACAGACCGGCGAATTCTTCGCCCCCGGCAAGCTGCACGCGCTGGAGCACAAGGGGGAATTCTTTTCGGTAAAGGGCCCGCTCAATATCGCCCGCTCCCGCCAAGGCCAACCGGTGATTTTCCAGGCCGGGACTTCCGAGGACGGACGAAACTTCGCCGCCGAAAACTCCGATGCGATTTTCGTTGGCGCCGAAAGCTTCGAAGAAGCGCAGGCCTATTACCAGGACCTGAAACGCCGCGCCAAGGGCTTTGGCCGCGATGCGGCGCAACTGTCGATCCTGCCCGGGATCAGGCCAATCGTGGGTCGCGATGAAGCCGAAGTCGAAGAGCGCTACCAGCAGGCGGTGTCCCTGGTGAGCATTGAAGATGCCATCGTCGCCCTCGGCCGCCCCTTCAATGACCATGATTTCAGTCAATACCCACTGGACGCTCCCTTCCCCGAACTGGGCGACCTGGGGGCCAACAGCCAGAAAGGTGGGTCGGACCGGATCAAACAGTTGGCCCGTGACGAAGGCCTGACCTTGCGCGAGGTCGCCCTGCGCTTCTCCCAACCACGGCGCGACTTTGTCGGCACACCCGAACAGGTCGCCGACGCTATTCAGGCCTGGTTCGAGAACGGCGCAGCCGACGGTTTCATCATCAATTCCTTGCTGCCGGACGGCCTGCAATATTTCACTGAACTGGTCGTGCCGGTCCTGCAGCAGCGCGGTCTGTTTCGCAGCGAATACAGCGGCCATACGCTGCGGGACAACCTGGACTTGCCAGTGCCGACCAACCGTTACGCGCAGGCGCCCCAGGCGACTGAGACGACTCGCGAGGCCGTGGCATGAACTCAATCAATCGTCGCGACTTCCTCACGGCCAGTTCCTTCGCCCTGGGTGCTCTGGGGCTGTCGTCACTGGGCCTCGCCCCGCGTGTTTTTGCCCAAGGCAAACAACTGGCGGACCTGACCCTGGGGGTCGCCACCTACCGTGGGCAGGATTCTTATTTCGTCGAGGATGCCGGCACCGGCAACACGCCCTACAAGGTCGAATATTCCGAGTTTGCCGGCGGTAACCTGATCGTCGAAGCGCTGGCTTCCGGCAGCCTGGATGTCGGCGGCATGAGTGAAATCCCACCCATCTTTTCCATCCAGAGCCACCGCCAACCGCGCCTGATCGCCGTGCTTCAAGGTGACGTGAACAACCAGGTGTTCTTGATTCCCAAGGATTCGCCCATCGAATCGATCGGCCAGTTGCGCGGCAAGCGGGTCGGCTATGTGCGTTCGACCACGTCCCACTATTTCCTGATCAAGGCTCTGAAGGAACAAGGCCTGACCATGAATGACATCACTGCGGTGGCACTCACGCCCCAGGACGGTTTCAGCGCATTCCAGAGCGGCCAGTTGGATGCCTGGGTGATTTATGGCGTGTTCATTCAACTGGCGAAGTTCCGCAGTGGCGCCCGGGTACTCAAGACCGCCTTGGGTTATCTGTCGGGCAACTACCTGATCGCCGCACGACCCGCGGCCCTGGAAGACCCGCTGCGCAAACAGGCGATCCAGGATTACATCCAGCGCCAGGCGCGCACCTGGGAATGGATCAACAACAATCCCGAGCCGTGGGCAACCAAGTCGGCACAGTTGCTGGGCGTCGACAAAGCAGTGTTTCTCGACATGTACAACAACCGCAGCCAGCCGACGACAATCATCGAAGTGAATGACCAGGCCATCGCCTCGCAACAGGAAGTCGCCGATCTGTTCTTCGCGGCCGGCGTGCTGAACGAACGGCTCGACGTCGGTCCCCTGTGGGACCGCCATTTCCGCCTGCTGCCGCTGTGAGCCCTGCCGGGCTGTAGCAGGCGCTTACCTTTTTGATCGAGTGAACCCGCCATGAGTCTTTCCTCTTTACGTCCGCCCTTGTTGCAATCGGTCGACGTCGCCGACTTCGACACCGTGCTCGAACGCCTCAGCCAACGATTGGGCGCCACCGCCCACGTCTATGACGAGAGCGGTGAATTCCCCCGGGAGAACTTCAAGCTGTTGCACGAACACGGCCTATTGGCCCTGACGGTGCCCAAGGCACTCGGCGGCGGTGGTGCCAGCCTGGCGCAGGCACGCAACGTCATTGCGGCGGTCGCCAAGGGCGAACCCTCAACAGCGCTGATTCTGGTGATGCAATATCTCCAGCACTCGCGCCTGCAGGACAGCCGGAGCTGGCCCGAAGCATTGCGTTTGCGCGTGGCCCAGGATGCCGTTCGCGACGGTGCGCTGATCAATGCCTTGCGCGTCGAACCCGACCTGGGCACTCCGGCCCGTGGCGGTTTGCCGGCGACCATTGCCAGGCGCACCTCGGAGGGCTGGCGAATCAGCGGGCGCAAGATCTATTCCACCGGCAGCCACGGCCTGACATGGTTCAGCGTCTGGGCCCGCAGCACCGACGAAGACCCGCTGGTAGGCGCCTGGCTGGTGCATAAGGATACGCCCGGGATCAGCATCATCGAGGACTGGGACCACTTGGGCATGCGCGCCACCTGCAGCCACGAAGTGCTGTTCGACAACGTGCTGGTGCCACTGGATCACGCGGTCAGCGTCAGTCCCTGGAGCGCACCGCAACCGGAACTCGACAGCGAGGGCTTCCTGTGGATGTCGGTGTTGCTGGCGGCGGTCTATGACGGCGTCGCGCAAGCCGCACGTGATTGGTTTGTCGGTTGGCTGGAACAACGCAAGCCGGCCAACCTCGGTGCCGCGCTGGCGACGCTGCCGCGTTTCCAGGAAATCGTCGGGCACATCGATACCCTGCTGTTCGCCAACCGCAGCCTGCTGGATGCCGCCGCCGAGGGGCTTACCCCGGCCCAACACGCCGCGCAGTTGAAGTATCTGGTGACTGGCAACGCGATCCGTGCGGTCGAGCTCGCCATCGAAGCGTCCGGCAACCCCGGCCTGTCACGGCACAATCCGCTGCAACGGCATTACCGCGATGTTCTGTGCAGCCGCGTCCACACCCCGCAAAACGATGCCGTGCTGCAAGGCGTCGGCAAGGCAGTGTTCGCCCAACGCCAGAAAAAGGACATTCCATGAGCACGCTTGTGATCGCCAGCCAACTGGATGAAGACTTCAACGATGTGATTCGCCAGCGCCTCGCGCTGACACACCCTGGCAGCGAGGTACTTGCCGTACCGGCCGGTGTTCCCAGCGATCTGCCGGCCACCGCCACTGTCTTGCTGGCGCGGCCGATCAATGTGCGCGGTTATCTGGCCCCGGACACGCCACCTCCGGGTTGGCCGTACGGCTTGAAATGGGTCCAGGTGGTGTCTTCGGGTATCGACTTCTACCCCAGATGGCTTTTCGACGGCCCACCCGTGAGCACCTCCCGGGGCAGCGCCGCCGAGAACATCGCCGAATTCGCCCTGGCCGCGATCTTTGCCGCAGCCAAGCGGCTACCGGATATCTGGGTGCACGATGCGCAATGGAATTTCAGCGCCCTGGCGCCCCTCAAGGGCAGCACATTGGGAATCCTGGGGTTTGGTGCGATTGGTCGCAGCCTGGCGATCAAGGCTCATGCCCTGGGCATCAACGTATTGGCGTTGCGCCAGAGCCAGACCCCTTTCGACGTCGAGGGCATCGAGGCCGCACGAGATATCCATGCGCTGTTTTCCCGATCCGATCACCTCGTGCTGGCCGCGCCATTGACCGAAGCAACCCGGCACATCGTCAACAGCACCGTGCTCGCCAGCGCCAAGCCGGGCCTGCACCTGATCAACATCGCCCGGGGCGGCTTGCTGGACCAGGACGCGTTGCTTGAGGCGCTGGACAGCGGACTCATCGGCCTCGCATCCCTGGACGTCACCGAACCGGAACCACTGCCCGATGGCCATCCGTTCTACACCCATCCCAGGATGCGTCTGTCCCCCCACACCTCGGCGATTTCCAGCAACAGTCGCTACGAAATCGCCGACAGCTTCCTGGCGAATCTGGAGCGTTTCCTGGCCGGATGGGTGCCGGAGAACCTGGCGGATGTACAGCGCGGGTATTGACCCGGCTCGATTTGGCGAAAGGAAACCCTTGGGGAAAGAGTAACCTGTGGGAGCGAGCCTGCTCGCGAAAGCGTTGGGTCAGTCGACTTCATCGTTTACTGACACACCGCCTTCGCGAGCAGGCTCGCTCCCACAGTTTCTTGTGCATGCACGCACCGGCACAACATTAATACTGCGCATTTTATAATTAATAGTAATGTCTATTTTTTATAATTAACTTATAACAAATCGGACTTTTACAGCGCTCAGTTATACAAATACTGTTACAGCCATCACCGACCCCTGACCAGGTGGAGGCTCTCGGAACTGTACGTTTTTCCGGCCGACACCACTCCCGGTCAACTGCCGCACCCAAACCTGAAACCGGCCCAAGCCAACGCCGCCATGCCTTTCAAGCCATGGCCGTGGCAACGCTTTGCCCGGAAAAAATCAACGCCAACGCAGCATCTACACATCTGGGGCTCACCATGTACGACACCTTCACTTCCAACCGCCTGACGCTGGCCGTATCGCTGGCTCTGTTCGGGTTATCGGCCCACGCCGAAGACGACGCCAGGGAGGGTGCCCTCCCCGTCGTCACCGTCACGGCAGAACATCACAGCGAGGACTTGCAGAAAGCGCCGCTGGCGATCTCCGCGTTCGACGAAAATGCTTTGGAAGACAAGCAGATCAAGAGCATTCGCGATCTCTCGGGACAAGTGCCGAACCTGACCCTCAGCCGCCAGTCGATCTCCTACAGCGCCCAGACCTACGGTATTCGCGGCATCGGCGAAACCGATCCGATCCAGGAAGCGGCCGTGGCGGTCTACGCCGATGACCTGTACATCCCCCGGGCGATTTCCTCGATGCTCGACTTCAACGATGTCGAGCGCGTCGAAGTCCTGCGGGGACCGCAAGGCACGCTTTACGGGCGCAACAGCAGCGCCGGCGCGATCCGCGTGATCACCCGCGACCCGACCCAGGAAACTCGTGGCTTCTTCGAACTCGGCGCCGGCAACTACAACGCCCAGAACGGTCGCCTGTTGATCAGCGGCCCACTGGTGGACAACACCTTGTTCGGCAGTTTCTCGGCGATTCGCCTAACCCGCGACGGCACGGTTTCCAACCCCACGCGCGGCGAGGATGTGAACAACGTCGACCTTCAGTCGTACCGCGGCAAGCTGCGTTTCAACCCCATCGATTCGCCCTGGGATGTACAACTGACCCTGGCCGGCACCTTCGACCGCGGTGACACCACCAGCTATACCCCCTTCGACGCCGACGGCCACTTCGACAAGTTCAAGAGCTACAGCAGCCTCAATCCAAAAAACCGTCTCGACCAGGGCAGCTCGGTGCTGCGGGCGATCTACAGCATTGATGACCACCTGAATTTCAAGTCGGTGACCGCCTACTCCGCGTTCAACCAGCCGGTGGACTATGACAACTCGGGCCAGGCGGCCCTGATCCAGAACAGCCTGATCACCTACAAGCAGGACTACGCCACCCAGGAGTTCCAGCTCAACGGCGACTATGAGGATTTCAGTTTCAGCACCGGCCTGTACGTGTACCGCGAAAAATTCGACGCCGAGCGTGACAGCCTGACCTACTCGATTGCCCGCAACCAAGTGATCGGCCAGGGCCAGTACAGTACGACCGATACCGAAAGCTACGCGCTGTATGGCCAGGGCAGCTACAAGGTCACGCAGCAACTGTCATTGATCGCCGGGCTACGGTTTACTCGCGAACACAAGAATTTCGACTACACCAACTACGCCGTCACCACCAACCGCCAGATCACCGGCACCAACTTCACGGCAGACTCGAGCAAATCCTGGCAGTCCACCAGCCCGAAGCTCGGTTTCGAATACGCCTGGACGCCACATCTGAATCAGTACGCCTACGTCGCCAAAGGCTTCAAGGCCGGCGGCTACGACAACCGCGCGCCCACCCAGGCCGCCGCCGAGCAGGCGTTCTCTCCGGAAGACGTGACCACCTGGGAAACCGGCTTCAAAGGCGACTTCTTCAACCGCCGCCTGCGCGCCAACCTCGCGCTGTTCTACAACGACTACAAGGACCTGCAGACCAACGCCTACGATCCCGCGTTGGGCGTGAGCCTGCGGACCAACGTCGGCCAGGCGCACACCTACGGCGTCGAACTGGAGACCCTCAGCGCACTGACCAACGACCTGCAACTAACCTTCAACCTCGGTTACCTGCAAAGCCAGTATGACGACTTCGAAAACGCCAGTGGCGCCGGGGCCGATGCCAACGGCAAGCAACTGGTGTACTCGCCGCGCTGGAACACCAGCGTCGGCCTGAACTACACCATCCCGGCCGGTCTGCCCGGCACCTGGCTGGCCGGCACCGATGCCCAGTTCCAGACCAAGTCCTACGCCAACGCGTTGAACGATGACGTCCAGGAAATCCCCCAGCAGACCTTCTGGAACGCCAACACCCGCTACATCTCCGGCGACGGCCACTGGACCACCACGCTGTCGGTGAAGAACCTGCTCGACCGCGCCTACCCGCAGGCCGTCGGCTACGTGCCCTCCAGCGGCGCCCGCTACTACTCCGTCAACGACCCGCGAACCCTCTTGCTGTCTGTGCGTTACGACCTCTGACACCTGAAAAACCGCTTAAGCTAATACTCAAAAAGTATTTATAAATTGTTTTTTAGAACAATAGGATTCTTGGGTGTTAACCCCATCTTTAGTCAATGTCGAGAATGCCATGTCCAGACTGATCAAGAACCCAGGGGCGATATTCCGTCGTCCCGCCCTGGCCGGCGCGGTCGTTGTATTGCTCTTGTCGGCCCTTGCGCTCCCGGCCCAGGCGCGGGAAACCCTGCGCATCGGCTATCAGAAGTCGTCGACCCTGATCACGCTGCTCAAAACCCAAGGCAAGCTGGACAAGGCACTCGCCGAAGCCAACATCGACGTGAGCTGGCATGAGTTCCCCAGCGGCTTGCCACTGCTGGAAGCACTGAATGTCGGCAATGTCGACGTCAGCGCCGACGTGGCCGATACCGTGCCGATCTTTGCCCAGGCCGCTCAAGCCAAGCTGACTTACTTCGCTCAGGAAGCGCCCTCGCCTTCAGCCCAAGCCATCGTCGTGCGCGAGGATTCGCCGTTGCAGCGACTGGCGGATTTGAAGGGCAAGAAAGTCGCAGTCACCAAGGCCGCGGGCGCCCACTATCTGTTGATTGCGGCCCTGGAAAAGGCCGGCTTGAAGTTCTCCGATATAAAACCGGCGTATCTGACGCCCGCCGATGGCCGGGCCGCGCTCGAGAACGGGAAAGTCGACGCCTGGGTGACCTGGGAGCCCTTCCTCAGCGGCGTGCAACGTCAACTGCCGACACGCACCTTGGCTGACGGAACCGGGCTGGCGAGCTACAAACGTTACTACCTGACCGGCAATGCCTACGCCAAGGCGCATCCCGAAGTGCTCAAGCTGGTTTACGAGCAACTTGAAGAGACCGGGCAATGGGTCAAAAAGCATCCTCGCGATGCGGCTCAGATTCTAGGGCCTTTATGGGGAAATCTGGATGCGGAAACGGTCGAGGCCGCCAATGCCCATCGCAGCTATCAGGTCCAGCCGGTAAAAGCCGATCAGCTTGAAGAACAACAGAACATCGCCGATGCGTTTTTTGCGGCGGGGCTGTTGCCCAAGGCAGTGGATGCCCGTAATGCACAGATATGGGCGCCATGATCCAAGCGCGCCTGCGTTGGAGGCGCCGGCCCGATTACATCAGCGTCGAGTGTTTGGGTTTCAGGTGCGTCCACCGGCCAGAACCCTTTGAGGGACCAACGAACTCGCGCCTCTGCCTATAAAATTCAGGCACAAAAAAAAGCCACTCATCTGAGTGGCTTTTTTCTGAATCTTGGAGCGGGAAACGAGACTCGTATCTGGTGTCCTACCCATTGAAATCTAAGGGGTTTATTTTCTTGCCGAAGCAAAGAAAGACTCAATTTTGGACTTATTATTGGAACGTTTCAAGAACAAAAAACTGAACGCCAACGCAGGCCATTAGATTATGCGCATAGCAAGCCGGAAACTTTTATCAATCTGACGGTATCAGTAGCGCAGGTCTGCCCGAAAACGCCCCAACCGTCGAACGGCCCTCATCATCTCAGGAAAACCCACAACTGATTGTTGGTGCATCAAGCTGCCTAGGATGCCACGTGATTTTTTCCGTCTCTAGATTGACCGCTTGAGTTTCGCATTTTTCGGAGTAACACAGGTTGTTCATGACACTGGTGATTGGCGTCAGATTAAGGCATAGAAGCATCAACTAAACTTGGGTCAGTTCAGGGAATCTTTCGGATTAACCGGCCTATTCAATTGGAAATGGAGGAAGAGACCTACGCAAGAACGCGATCAGCCCCTACGACCTACGAAGGTTACTCAAAAATTGAAGGTGTAGCGCATGATGAAGCGATTTTCGTTAGCACTATCCGCATAAGTTGAGCGGTTCGTCGAGTTACGCCATTGGAACGCCACGCCTTTGGCAGGCCCACTTTGGATGGCGTATGAAATATCGGTCACCCGCTCCCATTCTTTCCCCTGCTCCCCCGCTAGGCGCAGAGCAGCAGCTTGGCGGGTTTTCAGTAGCTCTGGATCTACATCGTCCCCTTTGACATACTTGGTCGTGAACAATAGGCCAGGCAATCCTAACGCCGCAAAATCATAGTCATAACGAGTAAACCATACTCGCTCATTTGGCGCGGTAAATGTACTTACCAATGATTCGCCGAAGAGGTAAGAATCAGCGCCATTGACGAAAGCGAATGGCGTATCGCCCCACGCCCTCTGATAACCGCCACCAAATGTATGACCCTGTAGATTGTAAGCAAAATAGTTACTTAACGTCCGATTATCAACGTTGCCAAGCCGATTCGATCCGCTTCCACCTGAATCAAAAAGTCGTACATCTGCTATTACACTTCCCTCAAGAAATGGCTGGGTAGTTTTGATACCAGCAAAATATGTACGATAAAGATCTTCAAGTTCAGCCGCATGCAAACTTAGCGCTAAATTATATATTGGTTTAAAGTCCAAGGCCAAATAATTATAGTGATCCGCTTCAATAGGAGCATATCCAGTAGCCGTAAGAGATTCAAAATCAGTTGAATTTCTTTGTTTAACAGCATTTATACGTATTGCTGTCACCGTGAGTCTGTCAATGTCATTGACCGTTAGTAGGCCACCACGAAAAACTTGTGGCAAGAGCCTGCTATTGTTGCTCCAGAGCAAGGGCATAAGGGGATTCACACCACCTATTCTAATTTCAGTTTTACCTAATCGCGCTTTTACTGTGGCAACAAACTTGCCATACTCATCCTCAACATTGCGATCGGAATCGAAAGCAAGCAAGCCAGACCCCGTTCTATCCGAGTTCGAATCCAACTTCACGCCAAGCAACCCGAGAGCATCAACACCGAAGCCCACCGTTCCATCTGTAAAACCCGACTGAAGATTTACGATGAAACCTTGCGCCCATTCATCTCGCTTGGACTGAGTTGCTCCCTCATTTCGAAAGTCTCGATTGTAATAGAAATTTCTGAGCTCAAGGCTCCCCTTGAAGTCGTCGACAAAATTTGCGGAAGCGAAGGGAGCGACCAACAGAGACGAGCAGACACACACCACTTTTTGAGAAAAACAAGACATCACTGGCACCTTGTTTTTGTTTTGTGCGCGAGCATGAACCGCTAGGCTGCGGTTCATGTAATGACATTGCAGTGCTTTCCTCTCTACCGAGTACAGAGGGGTTTAATATTCCTGCCTGTCCGTTAATAACCTCCGACCTCCGACCAACTCCCAAAGTAGTAGCCCTAGAAAAACCCATTGTTAATTATAGGCAGCTTGGAGTCCAACCATTTGAGCAATCAGAAATACTATCCGGCGAGTCCATTAAGGATATACAGGTGAACTGATGAGGATCTAAATCTAAAATCGATGATATCCTCGTACTCTGGGGAGTAGTAAAATTCTCGAGCCTTCTCGACAGACGAAAATTCGAGAAAAATTACACGTGGCACAACACGCTCCCCTTCAATCACTTCAGGCGAGTCGGTTGCAACTAAGAATTTCGCTTCGAATTTCTCCAGTATAGGCTTTACCCGGGCCATGTACTCTTCGTAAAAGACACTTGGATCAATGACTGTAAGCTCCGCAAAAAGGTAACCCTTTCTTTTCATTTTTAATCCCTTTCAAAATAAATTCATCTGTGCCGTCATACAAAGCAAAACTATTGAAGTTTCGCCTTTCACCTATCTAGATCGCTTGGTGGCGAACTAGAAACTTGCTGGCAAGTGACTTGGCCGCTCGCAGGCGACTGTTCCCATTTTTGCAGGCACTGACATTTCAAACAGCTCAAGATCCGATGAGATAGCTGTTTCATTGTGCTTAAGTCCTGGCGGGATAAATAGCGATTCGCCAGTTTCAACGCGGATAGTGCGCCCGTCTTCAAACTGAAGTTCAATCCAGCCCCGAAGTGCGTATATAAAATGAACATCGCAGATGTGATAATGCCATCCAGTCTGCTCCATTACATCAGTTGCGCAGGTGACCTGCGCCCTAGCTACACCGGCGGTTGCAACGGTTAAGCCAAGATCGCGATATTTGAAAAAAGCACGACGACCAGGAACAAAAGGGGCATTTTGCGGAGTGACATATGTTAATTTTTTTGCCAGTTCGGCAACAGATTCGGGGAGTTCCAGTGAGACTTTCGATTCAGCTTGCATCTATTCTCTCCTTACTTTATTAGGCGATAATCATGTAGAAAATATTTATGGTTCGATCGCCTACGAAATACGTTACTAAAACCTCAGCCAATAAGCCCTAAATTATCTACTACTGCAGACATGACCAAAAAATGACACTACCGGCAGTAGTACACTATTCAAATAAGCCCAGTGGTATAGAACATCGCAATCACAAAGAACACTGCAAAGGTTTTGATAATGGTTATCCCAAATATCTCCTTGTAGGACTGTCTATGGGTGAGCCCAGTGACGGCAAGCAATGTGATCACCGCACCATTGTGAGGTAGCGTATCCATGCCGCCGCTGGCCATCGATACGACGCGATGCATAACTTCAAGCGGGATATTTGCAGCGTTAGCCGCTGCAATGAGTTGATCGCCCATGGCGGCAAGTGCAATGCTCAGTCCTCCGGACGCAGATCCTGTGATCCCTGCCAGAGTACTTACCGAAACAGCAGCCTTTATTAAGGGATCGGGGAGGTATTGGAGAGAACTACTAACCACGAGGAAACCAGGCAGAATTGCAATGACGCTACCGAAGCCGTATTCAGACGCTGTATTGAGCGCCGCCATAGAAGCGCCGGAAACAGCTTGCTTTGCGCCCGCTACAAAGCGCTCGCGGATCTGCCTAAATGCAACAGCGACCACAAATAAGATGCCGCAAAGTAGCGCACCCTGTACTGCCCAAATGGCGGCTGTGCTGGAAATTTTGCCAGTCACAACCGCCGGCAACCCTGGAAACACCTCTGGACTTATTGAGTAGAGAGCACTATACCAAGACGGAATGTAGACGGTGAGACAGTAGTTGACGGCGCCCACTACCAGCAAAGAAGTCAACGCCAGAATGGGGTTAGGTAGATTTGCGGACTGGACACGTTCAGGCTCATTAGTATGCGCCTCGCCATAACCTTCACCAGCGGCCATAGCAGATTTGCGTCGGGACTCCAGATACATCAAACCTACAATCAATACAAAAACGGATCCCGATATACCTAGTATTGGAGCCGCCCAAGAGGTTGTATTAAAGAAAGTCGTTGGAATTATATTCTGGATTTGCGGCGTACCGGGAAGGGCATCCATAGTGAATGAGAATGAACCCAGGGCTAGTGCACCAGGCATCAGACGCTTAGGGATATTATTTTGACGATAAAGTTCCGCTGCAAAGGGATATACAGCAAAAACCACAACGAATACAGAAACGCCACCGTAAGTCATCAGCGCGCATGCAGCAACAACGATAAAATTAGCCTTAGAACGACCAAAATAGCGGATGGCTGCAGCTACAATTGCCTCTGAGAATCCAGATATTTCAATGACCTTCCCAAATACAGCACCCAGCAAAAACACCGGCAGATACAGTTTTAGAAACGTCGCCATCTTTTCAAGAAACACACCAGAAAAGATGGGTGCGACGGATGATGGATCGACAAAGAAAACAGCACCGAGGGCCGCCACGGGGGCTACCAGTATGACACTGTGGCCCCGGTAGGCCATGATCATGAGGAAACCTAACGCTGCCAAAGCAATCAGCACAGACATCGTATATCTCACACTTAGTTAGATTTTATTATTATTTAAAGCAGACGTCGTAAGTTTAACTGCTCCCTGGCCCATCAAGGGCCCAGGGAGCAAAGCGAGTCAACTCAACTTTCCCGTCTTACTTACACCGCTAGCGAGATACCCTCCATCCACCGGTAAATAGGCGCCGTTGATGTAGGCGGCACCTTCAGATAGAAGAAAAAGAATTGTCGCAGTCATATCGCCAAGTACGCCAAGGCGGCGTGCTGGGATCATTGAGGTGTACGCCTCAATTGTCTCGGGTGTATAGCTCGCCTCAGTCAGGGGAGTAAGAACCGGGCCTGGGGCAATGGCGTTCGCTGTAATGCCATGGGGGCCTAGCTCCATTGAAAGCTGTTTGGTGAGCCCGACCATGGCTGCCTTGGAGGTGCCGTAAGCGGTGCGCCCAATCCCTGCACGTACCGCGCTCACCGACGCAACGTTGACGATACGACCATACCCCGCCTTTAACATGCTTTTGCCGGCACGCTGTGAGCATAAAAAAGTGCCCGTGACGTTCACAGCCATTACCTTGTTAAAAAGCTCCACCGGATAATCGATGAACGCATGAATGCCCAGAATGCCAGCGCTATTGACTAGAAGGTGTGTCGTGTCTCCATACCATTCCTCAGCAGTTTCGAATGCGCAATCCACGGAGTTTGCATCCGACACATCAATCGCTACAGCAATAGCCTTGCCACCTTGCTTCAAAATGGAACTTGCAACTTTAGTTGCATTCTCCAGGTTCAGATCAGCCACTACTACGTGAGCACCACTGGCCGCCAACGCAATCGCAGTAGCTTCGCCAATGCCCGAACCGCCGCCAGTCACAAAAGCCGTTTTGTTTTCAAAATTCATGCTGCACACCTCAGGCCATATTTCTTAGTTATTGTAATGCACCAATCATTATTAATTCTTAAATCTGCCCACTGGCTAAACTATCGCTGAATCTGACAACCAATAGAAGTACGGCGCTCATTATCGGAAGTGGTAATCTGGAAAAAGCTTGAGCGCGCTGGAAAATTTTCTTTGCATAAAAATGTCGATATCTCACGCTCCGCCATGACGTTTTCCCAGCTTCGTTTGGTAAGGAGTACCTAGATTGCCGCAATGCCGACAGCTTTCGCTATTCGTGCAACTACGTACGGGGATTGGTAACCTAAGGGTCAATAACGCTTGGACGAGCACCTATTCAGGGTGGAGAACGATGACTGACCCAACACCCCGACAGCTACAGGACCTCGAGCGTATGGCTTTCCAGGTCTCTCCTGCGCCTCAGGTGATTACGGGCGATAGGTGCATACTGGAGCTCAATGACGCATTCGCGACTCTCTTTGGATTCAAGCGAGAGGAGCTGCTCGGTGAGCTTCTACTGAAGCTTTATCCGTCCCAGGCAGACTTTAAGATCATCGGTGATCGTAGCCTGAATTGGTTAAGGCATGCCAAGAATGGTGCGTATTCAGATGAGCGCTTTATGCAGCATCAAAGCGGTGAGGTTTTTTGGGCAAGGGCTAGGGGGTACACATTGACGCCCGAGGATCCTTTTCATCTCATGGTTTGGCATTTCGAGCGGATTGATCAAGCTGTCCGACCGACCATCAACCTCACGCCTAGAGAGCGGGAGATCGCGGTTCATATCGTCAATGGGCTCACATGCAAAGAGATCGGGCGTAAATTCGACATATCACATCGCACAGTCGAGGTTCACCGTGGACGGCTTATGAAAAAGCTGAAAGCGAAAAATAGCGCTGAGTTGGTCTCAAAGATAATTGTCCTAAAGTAGATCATCGTTCTTTTATTTATTCGCTATCTCGGCACAAATTGTAATCGCAAAAACGGATCTTCCACCCACCGACCGGCCCTTTCAAGTTTTCCTGCTTTTTCGGTTTTTCGCACCCGATCCGTCAACACATAGGCATACGCTGCTTTGCCTTCCAACCACTCCGTGGATTTAGGCACTTTTTCGCTTTTGGCGACGGTTTTGGGTGGACGTTTCTCGCCAACGTCAGTAAGGCTGGAGTCCCCCCGAGTCCAAAAACACCGGAATCGCGTGGAAGAAAATATTCCTTGAGTTAAGCAGTAGATGTTGTGAATTCAGGTATCAATACAGGAGCTTCTCAGAATCAGGTACGGAACCCGCCCATAAGTTGCTGCTGATGATTCGCGAGTAAATTCAAGGATTGACTGATGCTCGCGGAATCTTTCGATTGGCCCGCCAGAACCTCCGTGACCTCCCGTATGCTGGATAAGTTGCGATTCACTTCCTCCGAAACGACGCTCTGCTCTTCCGCCGCACTGGCAATCTGGATGTTCATCTCACTGATAATCTCGATACCCTGATTGATTTTTTGAAGCGCTCCCACAGCACGTTTCACCTGTGCAACACTGCTATCGGCCTGGCTGCGGCTGTATTGCATCGACTGAACCACGCTTCGAGTACCTGATTGCAGATGTTCGATGACGTGCTGAATCTGGCCTACCGACTCTTGGGTTCGCTTGGCTAAATGACGCACCTCATCCGCGACAACCGCAAATCCCCTCCCCGACTCACCTGCCCTGGCCGCCTCAATCGCAGCGTTCAAGGCAAGAAGATTCGTTTGCTCCGCAACAGAGCGAATGACTTCGAGGACTGATCCAATCTGCTCGCTATTGTTGGCCAGCGCCTCTACTTGTTGCATCGCCTGGTGCATTTCCGTAGCAAGTTGTGTGATGCAGTCAGTGGTTATGTCGATTGTCTGCACACCCTCCTGGGTCGCGATATCAACATTACGAACCGCTTGAGCTGCTAACGCAGCATTGCGGGCCACCTCCTGCGAAGTCACACTCATTTCCTGAGATGCAGTTGCGACCTGGTCTACTTCAAGCAATTGTTGCTGCATGCCGCTATTGGTTTTCGCAGCAATATCCGCTGCCTGATCAGCAGTACGACGGGTGTCATCAACCGATGATTTCACTTGAGCAATAATGGGCTGCAGCTTGTCAAGAAACCGGTTGAACCAACTCGTTAAGTTCCCGATTTCATCATGTCTTTGATAGTCTACCCGCCTCGTCAGATCACCCTCACCACTTGCGATATCCTGGAACATCGCGGCAACCCGCAGGATCGGCTGCGTGATGCTATGAGCAAGCATCCATATCAGCACCAATCCTGATAATGCCGCCACAACTCCCACCATGAGTTGAATCCCTGCCGCATCCTCGTTGGCTTTGTCCAGTGACTCTTTGAGCTGTCGAGCCGAGGCCAGCAGTACCGCCTCTGGAACCTGAATGACAATACTCCAGTGCTGTGCACCTGGAATGGGCGAAAACGGCATGATGACGACAACGTTCCCGTCACGCTCAAGTACCCCAGGAGTACCACCTTTCGTACTCTCCGAGATTTGTTTTCCAAGCTCAGGATCTACGCTTACCAAAGGCTTCCCCGCCGCTTGGGGCTCACCACTTCGAGCGGCGACAACCCCGTCAGCGCTGATGAAACTTACCTGTGCATTGCCGCCGTAAAGCGCACGGCTGGACCTTTCCACCAGCTCTTGCAGGCTTGCCAAACTTAAGTCTACGCAGAGAACGCCGAGCACGGAGTCACCGCTCATCAAAGGGACTGAGACAGTCGACATCAGCGTCGTGACGCCTTGGGCATTAGTGAACGCATAGGGGTTACTGACGCAGTCTTGTTTGGTCTTGAATGCGCAGGTGTACCAAAAAGTACCTGGGGTTCCATCATCGGCCATTTCCTTTTCGCTCATGGTATAGCTCGGAACAAGCGTGGATGCGTAGGAAGCGAAACGACCTATTTCATTCCCTCCATCGGTTTTCTGGTTCATAAAACTAGCGTCATCGCCATCCAACGCATTGGGCTCGAATCCTACTCCTAGACCTAGTACGTCCTGATTAGCGGCCACTTGCAGCTGCATGAGTTTGAATAGGTCACCACGCAGTGTTTTGGTGTCCGAGCCTAATCGCTTTGCCTGTTCACGCTGGAAGATGACTTGGTGCATGACCGTGTCGCCAAAAACCCGGCTGGTGATGAATCGTTGACTCACAACTTGAGCTTGCTGCTCGCCCAGCTTGGTCATGTACTGCAATGCACCCTCTTTGATGGTGAGTGAGCTGGACTCATTGCTCAATGTCGAGATAGCGTCGATTCGGTAGATTGAGAAACCTATCAAGATCGCCGCTACGCCCAACATACAAATGCCCGCGAGCAGCGTTATGCGAAGCTTTATGGAAAAGCTGGAAATGGACATGTCAACGCTCCGTGAGTTACAACAATTCGTCAGTCATTCGAGTGCATGGTCCTGCTGGCTTTGCTCCCACACGCTGGGGGATAACACCTAAACAAAACGCAAGTGGCGGTCCAACGAAGAAAGCACCACCACTTGCTAACAGGCGGAGTTACAGAGCGTCGGCGATCGCTTGACCTACCTCTTGGGTAGATCCCTGTCCGCCCAAATCACGCGTCTTAGGACCTTGCGCAATGACCGTCTCAATGGCCTGCATGATTGAATCGTGCGCAGCACGGAACTCCGGACCATCACCCAGGAAATCAAGCATCAGCGCACCCGACCAAATCATCGCAATGGGGTTGGCGATGTTCTTGCCGAAAATGTCCGGCGCCGAGCCGTGGACGGGTTCGAACAGCGAAGGAAATTTGCGCTCCGGATTGAGGTTGGCCGAAGGCGCAATCCCAATGGTGCCCGTGCAGGCCGGGCCGAGGTCAGAGAGGATGTCGCCAAACAGGTTGGACGCCACCACTACATCAAAGCGATCTGGATGCAAGACAAAGCGGGCACACAGGATGTCGATATGTTGCTTGTCCCATTTGATGTTGGGGTAGTTGCCCGCCATCGCCGCAACACGTTCATCCCAGTACGGCATGCTGATTGCCATGCCATTTGACTTGGTAGCGGCGGTCACATATTTGCGTGATCGTGTCTGGGCGAGGTCGAAGGCGTATTTGAGGATGCGGTCGACACCTCGCCGGGTGAATACCGATTCCTGCAGCACGAATTCATGTTCAGTACCTTCAAAGACCCGGCCTCCCACTGAAGAATACTCACCTTCAGTATTTTCCCGGACAACGATGAAGTCGATATCTCCAGGCTTGCGATTGGCTAAGGGGCATGCCACACCAGGGAACAGCTTCACCGGGCGTATATTCGCGTATTGATCGAACTCCCGGCGAAATTTCAACAATGAACCCCAAAGAGAAATATGATCCGGCACTTTGTCCGGCCAACCAACAGCACCAAAATAAAGGGCATCAAAACCTTTAAGTTGCTCAAACCAGTCGTCGGGCATCATCTTGCCGCAGGCGAGATAATAATCGCAACTGGCCCATTCAAAACTTTGAAATTCAAGCTCAATACCGTGCTTGGCAGCAGCCTTCTGCACAACTTTAATACCCTCAGGCATCACTTCGACGCCGATTCCGTCGCCGGCAATCGCGGCAATTCGAAACGTCTTGCTCATCACACTTCCTCTTTAGATTATCAAACCACAATAGCTATGAATTAAATCGACTTAAGCGATGACAAAACGCGGTGAAGAGCGTTACGTTCGTTATCATTAATTTAGCCGCTACTGCGCTCATCGCAGCAGCGGCAAAGGCAGGCCACCGAGTTGTCAGACTTGATCGCCTAACGAGGACTCCAACCGTGCATATTTTTCGGGTAACCGGACACTTAAGTAGAATGCGCCCAGGAAACCCAGCGCAAACGAACCAAACAACAGCGCCATGAAGAACACCTCAAGTGCGCCTTGTACGCCCAGTAAGACATCGAAGCTGGTCAGGGCAAAATAAAGAAACGGTAGGAGACCTGCGACGCTTAACAGGGGAGCGAGGAAGGTGTGCCATATCCGCTTATCCACCTTGGAGCGACGGAAGAACACAAAGATCGCAATACTGGCAATGCACTGGATGGTAATGATTCCGGCCGCACCGACACCGGTAAACCAGGTGAACAGCGTGTCGTAGGGGTTCAGTCCAAGCACTGCGAAGATCGCGACCACTATGGCCACCATTGCGGTTTGCACGTAACACGCCACATGGGGCGACTTCTGGACCGGATGAGTCGAGCCCAGCTTCTGGCTGAGCAAACCCTGGCGCCCCAAAGAGTAGAGGTATCGAGCAACGTTGCTGTGAAACGTCACGATGGCGGCAAACAGACTGGTAATCACCAGCACCTGAAATAGCTCGGTCGCCCAACCTCCAAGTATCTTGTCGCTGACCCAGAAAATCAGATTGCCCGATTGGTCTTTGGCCACTGCCACCGCTTCGTTTGCACCGATCGCGTTAATGATCAACCAGGCTGTCAGCGCATAAAACACGCCCATGAAAATCACCGCGATGTAGGTGGCAATCGGAACTGTACGTTTGGGATCGCGCGCTTCCTCGCCGTAGATGGCCGTGCCTTCGAAGCCAATGAACGAAGCATGGGCGAACATCAGAGCGACACCAATTGCGCCGGAAAACGTCGCGGAAGGGCTGAATGGTTCGAACGAAAACTGGCTCGCTGGCACCGAGTGATCGCCAAACAAAATGCCCAGGTCCAGTATCAGGATGATTGCCGTCTCCAGCGTGAGCAGGACCGCCAACACCACGGCGCCTGCATGCAATCGCCGTAACCCCAGCCACAGGCACATCGCCATGGCTGTGAAGGAGTAAACCCACCACGGCAAATGGACGTTAAGTTGCTTGCCGAGCAGCTCATTGAGGTAATAGCCGATACCTCCGTACAGGCCAAGTTGAATAGCGTTATAGGAAAAAATTGCCAAAGAAGCAGAACCCAGTCCCATGGGGCGGCCGATGCCTTTGGTGATGTAGGCGTAGAACGCCCCGGCGTTGGTGATGTGTTTACTCATCGCCACGTAACCCACAGCGAACAGCAACAGCACCAGGGCGACCGCCACAAATGCGCCGGCAATGCCTATGCCGTTTCCGGAACCAATGATGACAGGGAACAACGCGACAACCACGGTCAGCGGCGCCGCAGCGGCGATCACAAAGAACACGATACCCATGATGCCGATACTGTCTCGCTCGAGGTCTCGGCTATCAGAATTTGGGGTCATGGTCTTTCCCGGTATTGATCCCGTTAAGTCCAGCGTAGCTGGTTTATTACTATATTCGTATGACATCGCTAAAACCCTGTAGGTAGTGAGTTTTTTATTTCGGTAAAGCGAGGCAGTCGTTAAACAAGCAATACTTGGCAGCGTGCCTATATACACCTCGGCACTTTCTGGTTTTTCGTAGTAACAAGTGTCCTTATTATTGATGAATCGGTGCAAACGTTGTTCGTAGGTCCGTCATACCCCTGTACCGCGACAACCAAAAAATCTCTTCAGACTGTTCGCGCCCAAATCAAATATTTTAGAACTGACGTTCATCATATAAGACGTGTATTTATGACTCCAAATTACAACGCTCAAGTTTGGTCGATATGAACTTCACATCGAGGTACTCTTGAAGTCCCCAGTGACCACCTTCCCTGCCCAGTCCGCTGTCCTTATTGCCACCGAACGGCGCTTGTGCGGTCGACGGTGCTCCATCGTTGACGCCGATCATTCCGTATTCCAACGCTTCAGCCACCAGTTGCGCTCGGGTCAGGTTCCTTGTCCACAGATAAGCCGCCAAGCCGTATGGCGATGCGTTGGCTGCCGCCACCACTTCAGCTTCACTGTCGAACGTAATCAGCGGCGCCACCGGGCCAAAGGTTTCCTCCTGCATGATCAACATCGTTGCAGTCACGTCCTGGAGCACGGTCGGTTGAACATAGAAACCTTCCATCCGGACACCTCCGGCGATGATTCGAGCACCTTGGGCCACCGCATCGGCGATATGGCTGAGCGCTTTGTCGCGAGCATGTTCATCCACCAACGGACCTATCCGGGTGGACTCTAGTAATGGGTCGCCCACCTGGAGCCGATTGACCGCAACGGCAAGTTTTTCGGCGAACTGACTGGCGATCGAGCGATGAACATAGATGCGATTGGTGCACACACAGGTCTGTCCAGCATTGCGGAATTTGCAAGCCACGACCTCATCCACCGCCGCGTCCAGATCGGCATCTTCAAAAATGATGAACGGCGCATGCCCCCCCAATTCCAGAGACATCCTTTTGAGTGTCTTGGCCGACTGTTCGTACAGACGCTTGCCCACTTCTGTGCTACCGGTAAAGGTGAGTTTGCGAATACGCGGATCATCGAACATCACCTGAGACACCGTCCGCGGATCCGCAGTGGTAATCACCTGCAAGGTTCCAGGAGGGCCCCCGACGTCTTCCCACAGTTTGGCGAAATACAGGGCTGTGAGCGGTGCTTGCACGGGAGGTTTGACAATGGCCGTACACCCCACTGCTAGCGCCGGCGCCAACTTGCGGGTGATCATCGCCGCAGGAAAATTCCACGGTGTAATGGCATACACAGGCCCAACCGGCTGTTGCAGGGTCGCCAGCCGTTTATCGCCATGTTGGCTCGGCATGCTTTCGCCGCCGACACGCCGCCCTTCTTCGGCAAACCAGTCGATAAACGAAGCAGCGTAAACGACTTCTCCACGGGCTTCCTGAATCGGCTTGCCCATTTCCATGGTGATGGTACGGGCAATGCCCTCGGTGTGTTCGATAACGGCGTTGTACCAGGCACGCAGCAGTGCGCACCGATGATGAGCGGTTGTCTGACGCCAGGTCTGGAAGGCGGCACTGGCGGCATCGGCAGCCAGCATCGCCTCTTCAATACCGGCGCTCGGAAGCTCGGCGATGATTTCCCCGGTCGCGGGAGAACGCACCGGGAACCAGCCAAAGGCGCTGATCCATTGACCATTGACGAACATCTTGCGACGACCGCCATCGTTCGAGCCCGGTGTAAAGATTGGAAGTTTCATGTAGTGATCCACCTATTCGGTTATGCCGCCTTCCCATCAAGAGAAAGACACGCCGTACACAATCGCTGTCACTTGCTCAGGCGTTCGGTCAGGCTTCGAAAAATGCGCGACCTGGCGACCTGATAGCCGAGGCGTTGCCCGACATCCGTTTTCAACAAATTGCCAATCAGCCCGTTATCCGCCTTGAGCACCTTTCGCCCCGCTGCCGTATCGGTTTGCCCGGCCAGGTCGGCAAGGATGCGTTGCGCCGCGTTGTGCCCGGGCATACCACTGACACCGCCGCCGGGATGGCTGCCGGAACCACAAAGGTAATAACCGGGAACCGGCGTCCGGTAATGCGCGGCCGCTTTGATGGGGCGATTGTCGAAGAGGTTGTCCAGGCCGATCATGGACTGGTGGAAGATGTTTCCACGGGTGATGTGATAATCGCGATGCAGATCCAGTGGGGTGATCACATGGCGAGCGAGAATGTGATTGCGCATATTCGGTGCATAGCGGAAATAGATCTCCAGCACCTTGTCAGCCCATTCTTCCTTGCGTGTGTCCCAATCGCCATGGGCCAGGTCAAATGGCAATTGCTGCACCCCCAACGAGAGCGTATGCGTACCTGGCTGGCTCACCAGTCCCGGGTGGGTCACAGAGGGAATCAGCGCCTCAACCACCATGTCATCTGGAAACTCTCCACGCTGCTGTGCTTGCCAGGCCATTTCATACAGGGCCGGGGATGGGCCGAGAATGTTCAAACCCTGATGCTGGGGCCCCAGCTTGCCGCCCGGAAAGCCGACATAATCCGGCAGCGCGTCCACCAGCAGGTGAATACGCGCCATGGAGCCGCGCTGATCAATCTCCTTGGCATCGGCTGCCGCCGCCTCTGGTAGCGCCCCATCGGGTAACAACCCCACCAAAGAGCGAGTCGGGTCTGCACCGGAGATGACTAGTGGCGCTCGAATCTGCTCGCCCGAGGCCAGCAGAACCCCCACTGCCTTACCTTCTTCAATCAACACCTGCTGGATGGTCGTACTCGTTTCAACCCTTCCACCGAATGCTTGCAAGGCGCTAACCAGCGATTCACTGATCATGCCCATCCCGCCTTTCGGCAGGCCATAACGACCGAACTGACCTTCGAACTCTCCCAGTGCGTGATAGCCATAGACATAAGCAGTGCCTGGCGTGGTTGGACTTCCCCACGTGGAGACCAACCCCATGAACATCATGAAACCGCGAAGACGATCAGACTCTATGTAGTCCTTCAGCAGGTCCTCGGCCGAAGCCGTCATGAACGCGTCGTACAGCGCGCTTTCACCGGCGTCGTCAAAGATTGCTTTCAAGCGTTGTTGAGTTGGCGGGTCGCTGAGCTGGATCTCATGCGTCAGCTCACCGAAACGCTTGAGCCGCGTGGCGAAACGCATGAAGTTGGCGCCATCGGCCTTGTTGTGCTCTTCGATCGAACGCAGGGTCTTGTCGATCTCCTGCCAGAACATCACCCGATCGCCGTCATCCCATAGCGCCATTTCCTGCAAGCCCGGAGCCACTGACTCGAGGCCATATTTTTTCAGTTCCAGGTCGTCGACCACTTCCTGTCGAAACATCATCTGAATGTACGAGCAAGAAGAGAAAATAGCGCCCGGTATCAGTTCTTCACTGGTACAGGCGCCACCCACAATCGGCCTGGCCTCCAACACCAATACCTTGAGGCCCGCCCTGGCCAGATAGTTTGCACACACCAGCCCGTTATGGCCGGCACCGATGATCAGGGCGTCAAGATCGTTATGCTTACTCACGGCGTCATTCCATCTGAATGTGAAATCGAGTGCCTGCCCACCTGCACGGTGAACAGGCCGCCTGCACGGCCAGCGACTCAGGCCGGCAGCACCAACTTGAACAACTGGTGATCAGTGAAGGTGTCATCCGGGTGACCGACAAAATTGCCCGTCACAATGCCGGTCGCACCTTCGAATCGGCCACCACCACGAATCACACGCCAAGCGATCGAACCAGTGCTGTAGCCGCTTGCCAGCACTTTGAACTGGCCTGGCATGACCGTTTCAACATCGAGATAACTGTCGATCCCAGGGAAGTCGACTCGACCGGTTTCCCAACTTTGCTCCCCCCGCACGGTCACCACCGTATCGAAGTGCGCGACACCGGTCGGCACCTGCAACGCCCCTTCGCCCTGCACGTCCGCCAATGGATCAAGTGCAAGAATCAGACCCTGGGCACGGGACCGTACGACACCGGTGGCGTGGCCGATGGCTTCGGCCTTGCCAGTGAAGTAGATCAGCATGGAATAGGTTTTCATCATCAACCTCTCACACCAGTGGTTTTGCTCAGTTCAGCCATGACGTCGGCCAGAATGTCGAGGAAGTACGCGGCGTTGTCAGCGGTGAATGGCAACGGAGGGCGGATCTTCAGCACATTGCCTAACGGACTGGAAGCGCTGATCAATACGTTATGCTCGCGCAATTTGTTGACCACATGCATGGCCAGTTCCTCGTGCGGTTCTTTGGTAAGCGGGTCTTTGACGAACTCGGCGCCGATGAACAGACCCGCCCCCCGGACATCACCGATAACCGGATATTCCTTGGCCAGATCACGCAGACCGGCACGCAATACTTCACCGACTACAAGAGAATTCTTCTGCAGGCTTTCCGCTTCGATCACCTCCAATACCGCCATCGCCGCGGCGGTGGAAACCGGATTACCGCCAAAGGTATTGAAGTAGCGCGCGGTCGTTGCAAAACGGGTCAGCAGTTCCGGTTTAGCCACCACACCACCGATGGGAAGACCGTTGCCCATTGGCTTGCCCATGATCACCAGGTCTGGCACGACACCGTGACGCTGGAAGCCCCAAAACGTATCACCAGTACGCGCGAAACCAGGCTGTACCTCGTCAGCGATGAACAGCCCGCCAGCCCGGCGGACAGCTTCGACGGCCTTGACCAGAAAACCACGCGGGTCGGAGAAGACACCATCACTGGAGAATATGGTGTCTGTCACCAGCGCAGCCGGACGGATGCCGTGACGCAGCATGTCCGCGATTGCCGCTTCAACCGACTCGGCGAACGCGTCGCCGACGTCCTTGTCGCCCGCACGATAGGCATCCGGTGCCGGGACCAGGCGCACCATACTGCCCAGCGCCACGCCCTCACCCAAAGACGGAGACATCTCGGCAATCGCAGCAGTAATGCCGTGGTAGGCGTTTTCAGTCACGATGATGCCAGTATTACCGGTATGACAACGCGCGATTCGTACCGCAAGGTCCGATGACTCACTGCCGGTGCATGTAAACATGACGTTCGCCAATTCCTCGGGGAAAGTAGCGATAAGCTTTTCGGCGTAGGTCAGTACAGTGTCGTACAGATAACGGGTATGGGTATTAAGCAGTGCCATCTGTTTGGAAACCGCCTCCACGACATGAGGATGGCAATGTCCTACCGAAGGCACGTTGTTGTACACATCCAGGTACGGCGTGTTGTGCGAGTCGTACATCCATACGCCTTCAGCACGGATGAAGTGCACAGGCTTCTCATAGAACAACTTGTAGGACGGGCCCAGCACCTTTGCGCGTCGTTTGAGCAGTTGTTCGATCACTGGATCCAGGCCATGAGCCTGAGCAGGATCGAATGAGTTAATCATCAATGGACGATTCATTATTTCACTCCAGGTTGCATGCTTTGCGAAGAATGGATTGGGCATCCGCTCGGCTGACTTGCGCCAATCGCTGGAGCCCGTACCAGGCAACGCCTGTGTTCTTGAGGATGTAATGACGGTTTGCGGGATATAGACGTGCCCGAAACTCGGTGATCGCAATCGCAGTACACAGACGCGTGATAATCAGGTCATAAAGCAGGTCCACTTCCTCAAGCAGGAGCGGTAGCACGCGGTGATAGGCCCCAAGCATCTCGGCCACTTTGCTCAACGGGTGGTCGCCATTGGTGTGATAACTGGCGGCGATAGCGATGTCGTTGATCAACTGGGTCGCCACCATGTCGCCAAAATCGAGGATGCCCGAGACTTCATCATGGCGCCCCTCATCCATTAGGATGTTGTGTGGATTGAAGTCGGCATGAACCACCTGGCTGCGCATGTTGATAAGGCGGGAGTAGACGACTTCGTCGAAATAATCGAAGCCTGCCCGAACCAGATCCCAGGGTTTATTGCCATCGGCATGCTGCGTTGATGGCAGCATCTCCCGGCAAGCTGCCGCTTGCTGAATGTCCCACGCCAGGACTCGATCAGCACCCGGGTGATTGAAGCCACGCAGCGCTAACCCAAGCTCGGCCAGACTGATGCCGATGTTGCGCAACTGGGCTTGCGAGCTGATACTTTTCGGCAAAGCCAAGCCGTCCAAAAACGAAGTCATCCAGATAATTCGTCTTGGATTGTCACCCACTTTCGCCTCAAAGGACGTTTCACCGCTAAGCGACGCAATCAATAGAGGAACTGGAATATGCGGTGCGCGTTCGGCCAGCCAGGCCAGCGCTTGAATCTGCATATCGATGGTCGCGTGATCATCTGCAGGGTTCGACATCCGCAGGATGTACTGCAAGCCGTCGACTGAAAAAACATGGAACAGCTCGTCACGCTCACAACTGATTCGCGTGCATCGGACACTCTTGCCATACCGGCCCAGAACAAGCGCTTCGACGTCCGCCAAAGGCGTCTCTTCGACAGCGGTCGTCATGTTGCTCAGTGATAACGAAAGACCGTTAATAGTCATTGGATATGCTGCCTAATGCTATTCAGGACCCGTTTTCGAAGCACAGACCAGCCGTGACCTGACAAACAGGTCGCTCTGCAGTGCGTTCATAAGAGTCCCGAATCTCGAATATCGGGAGTACCCCCGCCGGAACGGGGGCGTCATATCATTCGAAGTTCATCATGACGTGACGAACGACCGTGTAGTCTTCCAGGCAATAGATCGACTGATCCTTGCCATAACCAGACATCTTCATGCCTCCATGAGGCATTTCGCTAAGGAGGGTGAAGTGTTGATTGACCCAGGTGGTGCCGTATTGCAGGCGAGCGCTGACCTTGGCAGCGGTCTTGGCATCACGGGTCCAGACTGACGAAGCCAGGCCATAGCGGCTGTCATTTGCCCAGCCAATGACCTGATCGACATCCTGGAAGGAGGTCACTGAAACCACGGGCCCAAATACTTCACGCTGGACGATTTCGTCGGTTTGCAAGGCTCCGACGACGAGGGTCGGCTCGTAGTAGAAACCATTACCCGCCACATGCTTGCCACCCGTGATGACCTGGATATGCGGCTGATCCTTCGCACGGTCGACAAAACCTGCAACGCGTTCACGCTGTCGGGCGCTGATCAGCGGACCGAGCTCTGTACCGGCCTGGTCGGTCGGCCCGAGCTTGATTGAGCACACGGCCTCCTTGAGGGCCGCGACGAGGGTGTCGTGGACGCTTTCATGCACGTAGATTCGGCAAGCAGCGCAGCAATCCTGACCGGCGTTATAGAAGCCAGCCGAGCGTACAGTGGTAACCACCGCCTCCAGGTCCGCGTCGGCCATCACGATCACCGGCGCCTTGCCGCCCAGCTCGAGATGGGTGCGTTTGAGATTGCCAGTCGCCGCTTGCAGGACTTTCTGGCCGGTGGTGACATCACCAGTGATGGACATCATGTTGATGTCCGGGTGTTCACCCAGGGCCTGACCGACCGTTTGCCCGCGTCCGGTGACGATATTGACCACACCAGGTGGCAGCATCTCGGCAAGGATACTGCCCAGTTTCAATGCGGTGAGCGGGGTGTTTTCCGACGGTTTCATCACCACGGTATTACCCACGGCAATCGGCGCGAAAATCTTCCACGTGGCCATGGCCAGCGGGAAGTTCCAGGGAGCAATGGCCCCGACCACCCCAACCGGGTCACGACGAATGATGCTCGTATGGTTGGCTGCGTACTCACCGGCCGCCAGCCCGGTCAGGCAACGCGCCGCGCCAGCAAAAAAGCGAATGTTGTCGACCACGCCCGGGATCTCATCCTCAAGCATGCGCTCGTAGGGCTTGCCCACGTTCAACGATTCTATTTGGGCAAAAGCGGCGCCTTCCTGTTCGATTCGATCGGCAATTTTCAGCAGCAGCGCCGAGCGTTTTCCTGGGGGCAACTGCGACCAGGCCGGGAACGCCTTGCGAGCGGCTGCCACCGCGTTATCAATCTGTTCAAGGCTGGCTTCCGGCACTTCTCCCAGCACTCGACCGGTGGCCGGGTTCACCAGCGTTTCCGCGTGGCCTTCGCCGCGAACCAGCTTGCCGTCGATCAACAGATCAATCACGAACTCTTGTGTAGTGCTCATAGTTACTCTCACGCTCGTCTGTAAAAACTGTGGCAGGGCAACCAGCACGTCACGACCCGGCTGCGCTCCTCGTTACAGACAAACTATGACAATATGGACTGAGCCCCTATGTCCAATCGGAACTAGTTGTTATGTCCACTTTTGACCCCAATTTACTGTCTGACCTGATTCTCGCCACGCTGAAGGAAAGCAGTGGAATATCGCTGCAACGGCAAATCTACAAAGTGGTGCAGCAAGCGATCCTTGACGCGCGGCTGGCCCCGGGTCATCGCCTGCCTGCAACTCGCGCGCTGGCCAAAGAATTGAAGGTCTCACGCATGACCGTCACCTTGGCCTACGACAAACTGGGCGCCGAGGGATACATCGTCAGCACTCATGGCAGCGGCAGTTTCGTAGCCAATATTCACCCTGCCGTCAGCCGGGTACAGATGGCAACGGAGCTTTCAGCGTCTGATGACAGACCAGGACTGTCACGCCGGGCGGTCGAACTGGTGGGTGGGACTCACGGTGCGACAGAGCATGAAGGGGCATTCGTCCCGGGTGTTGCCGATACCACCAACTTCCCCTTCCATATCTGGCAACGCATGCAGAATCGATACGCCAAGAAGCCCTTCTCGGCGCTGACCGGCTACAGCAGCGACGGTGGTTATCTGCCTCTGCGTCAGGCCCTGGCGGAGTACTTGCAGATATCGCGCTCAGTAAAATGCAGCCCGCACCAGATCCTGATCACGATGGGAACGAATCAGTCCCTGGACTTGTGCGCGCATATGCTGGCCGACACGGGCGACGTCGCACTGATCGAGGAGCCCTGCAACTGGAGCACGGCACTTATTTGGAAAGCGGCAAGTCTGAGAGTAGTGCCTGTTCCGATCGATGAGGATGGTGTCGCTGCTCAGCTCTTTCCTTTTCAGAAAACCAAGCCTGAAGACCTGCCAAAATTACTCTTCACGACACCGTCGCACCAATACCCGATGGGGGGCTCGATGGGCTTGCATCGGCGGCGACTGTTAATTGAGTTGGCCAGGGAACACAACTTCTGGATTATTGAAGACGACTACGACAGCGAGTTCCGTTATGACTCCAGCCCCCTGCCCTCTCTGCAGGGACTGGATGAACATGAGCGGGTCATCTATCTGGGCACCTTTAGCAAGGTGATGTACCCAGGATTGCGAATGAGCTATCTGGTGGTGCCCGAAGCACTCGCCGACGCCTTCGCCAGTGGCCTGACTCAGTTGTACCGCCCAGGCCAGCTTGGACTTCAGGCCGCCATGGCCGACTTCATCGGCGAGGGTTATTTCGCGACCCATATCAGAAGAATGCGGGGCATTTACGCTGAGCGTCAGCGCGAACTGAAACGTGCGTTGAACGAACACTTTGGTGACACCATAACGGTGTCAACCGGTAACACCGGCCTACACCTGACCATACAGTTCACCTCCAACATCGACCTCGCCAGAATGACAGCAGAAGCCAGAACGAGAGGCGTATATCTGCGCGATATAAGCCTCTATCACCAACTGCCGCATTCCATCAAAGGTTATGTACTGGGTTATGGAGGAGTCAGGACGAATGATATAGAACCCGCCGTCAAAAAGATGGCTGAGGCCTATGCGGTAGCAAAAAAAAACAAGGACCAGGCATGCTGAATATACAAGGCGTGGAACGCTGCCAACATCATGTACTGGCCGGCTCCCGGCTGAGGCGATGTAAATTGCGTCACGATTATGCCGAACAGAGGAAACACGCTTGGAACCTGTTGCCTGACAAGCGTCCCCACAATCCTAACAACAAAAAGCTACCTCCTCAGATAGTTCACCGAGACGCCCGACACGCCCCGGCTACTGGGATGGTGCTCGCGATCTGCACGTACCTCCACCAGAATAGGCGCTGAGCCACGCCGACATCAGAGTCGATTAACTCACTACATCAGGCAGTACTTCGCCAACCAACGCGCGACGGGCACGCTCCACTGCACCGTCTTGCAGTGCCCCCAGGGAAGTGTTCGAGCGCCAGGCGATATGCGGGGTCAAGATCACGTTGGGAGCGTTACGTAAGGCGTTATCCGCCGGCAACGGTTCCTTGGCGAACACGTCCAGGGCCGCACCGGCGATGTGACCTTCATGCAGCGCTGCGGCGAGCGCTGGCTCGTCGATCAGCCCACCTCGGGATACGTTTATGATCACCGAGCCTTTGCGCATGCGCTTGAGCACTGCAGCGTTGATCATGTTACGGGTGTCGGCGTTAAGGGGAAGGTGCAGTGAAACCACGTCCGACTGCTCGAGCACTTCTTCGAGTGAAGCCTGGGTCACGTTGTCGAATGTGGCAAAAGGATCATAGGCTTTCACACGAGTCCCCAGCGCGGCCCACCAGCCGGCCGTTAGGCGACCAATCCGGCCCATGCCGACAATACCCACATCCATGTTGGCAAGCTTCGGTGTGTCATAGGCAATCGTGCCCGCCCAACCACCTCTCTCGATCGAGGCCTGGCCTTGAGGCAAACGGCGAGCCAGTGCAATGCCCATCGCCAGCGCATGTGCGGCCACTTCTTCAGAAGAGGCGTCCGGAACGATCGACACCGGAATGTTGAGGCGGTTTGCAGCGTTGACGTCGATGTTGTCGTAGCCCATGCCGTAACGAACAACCGCCTTGCATCGTGTCATGCGCGAAAACTCGGTTTCGTTCACCTTGCCGTACGGAGTCACCATGACGATAACAGCATTCGTCATCCCCTCGGTGAAGGCTTGTTGATCAGCGGCAGCCACCAGTTCAAGGCCGAATTGGTTAGCCAATGCCAGCTCACGCTCAAGGTGCGGAAATTGGTGAGGGGCAATTAAAAGAGTTCCGTTGGAAATAGCCAAAGGCATCGCTCTAATCCTTATTTTTTAGAGTTCGAAAGAAGCCTCACCGCTACGCGGATGAGGCCCGGTTAAGTCAGTCGATTCGACGGCCTATACGGTCATAAATGACAGAGCCACGACGTTTGAAATAAAAGGCGAGCACAATGCCAGCGATGATGGACAGGTAGGTCAAACCAACCAGCCCCCACATCACAGCTGACGGAGCATCGATTAACAGTTCAATGTTCATCGACGCAGTGACCAGAACTACACCTATACCGAAAGCAGCTATCAAGGGAGCATAAAAAATCTTCCACTTTGTCCCCCCCTGAGCGTCCCTTTTGAAGAACACCAAGACAGCAATCGACGTCATGAACAGCAGCAACAACATTCCGTAGAACGCGATTCCCGCTGCCGCGCCATAAAGCGAAAGATCCTTGCCTCCCGTCGCGATCAACGCCAGCAGTGCCAACAGCCCCGCAGCCCCAACAGCCATTGCCGAACGATAGGGAGAACCGTGTTTAGGATGAACAGCGGCAAAATATTTCGGCAGAACCCCGTCCACACTCAGCGAGTGGGTGTAGCGCGAAAGAATGTTCTGCAACGCGAGGGTGGAGGCAAACATACTGGTGACGATTAATACGTTGACAACCTGATTGGCGAACACGCCTACATATTTTAAGACTGCATCAGGCATCATCGTCGCTGGATTGGCCTGAGCCGCCGCGACAGCATTACTGGCACCAGACGCCAGGATCAGTCCGTAGGACGATATGGCATAGAACACGCCTAGAAAGATGATCGCCAGATAGGTCGCACGCGGGATTGTTTTGAGCGGGTCCCGAACCTCGTCCCGATAGATGGCCGTGGCTTCAAAACCGTTGAACAGACCAACGCTGAACAACAGCAGCAAACCCAGCTTGGGCGTCACAAGGCTCGCCGGGTTCCATGGCTCCAGTGCATAGCCTTCAGGTCCGCCATTGGAAATCACGGCGACGTCGAAGATAACGATTGCAATGATTTCAAGCACTAGAAGTGCCGACAGCACTTTGGCCGAAAATTCCACGTTGAAGTAACTCATAGCCCATACAACCAACAGCATGGCCAACGACCATACCCACCAGGAGATCGCAGCGGTGGGGACAAAGCTGGCAATCAGGTTGTTAACGGCAACACCAGCGAATACCAGCGCAGCGATAATGTTGAAGCCATAGGTCACAAGTGCGAGGAAAGACCCACCCAGTCCCATGGGACGTCCTAGGCCTTCGGTTATGTAGGTATAAAACGCCCCGGGTCGTGGAACCCTCCGGGTCATGTTGGTGAAGCCAGTCGCAAACATGATCATCAATATCGTGACACCCAAGAACGCGATAGGTACCCCAATGCCAAAACTGATATTGAAGGACAAAAATCCGCAAACAACACCCAGTGGCGCCGAAAATGCAAGTACGGTGAACATGAGATCGAGCGTTCCCATGTTGCCCTTGAGTTTGTAACCGGGTGCAGCTTCCTTCGCGTCGCCTGAAGCGAGTTTCAAACTTTCTATAGCGTTCATCTTTGATTTTCCTGTTGGCATTTTTATAATGTAAAAAATTTATAGGCAGGAGAAATACGAGCACGACTTTGTGAAGCATCCAAAGATATGGCTGATTTTTGTTTTATGTCATGAGCCGCAATTCGCGGCTCATGACGTGGCAAACCTGAAGCTATTGAAAACACATACCGCACCCAGATTTAAGAGCGGTTTTCACTCTAAGAGCAAACCTGCCAAATCTTTCACCGTTTTACGGCTTTGCTGGCGTGCAAATTGCTGCACATACCATTTGCCAAGCGCCTGTTTGCCCGTGGAACCACTGGCTTTCCAGCCGCCGAACGTTTGCGGACCTGGCCACCATCCTGTGGTCGCGTGTCCTGGTACATTAACGTCCACGCAACCGGCTTCTATCTCACGCAGAAACGTGCGCGCTTCTTCCATATCTCCGGTATAGATGCCCGCGGTAAGGCCCATCGACGTCGCGTTGGCTGCGGTCATAGCATCTTCAAAACTGTCGACTTTGCTGATCGAAACCAGCGGCAGGAAGTACTCAGTAACTGCCAGTTCATGTTCAGCGGGCATGCCCGAGATTACCGTGGCCTCCACAAAGTAACCTTCTTGTTCCAGCACTTGGCCTCCGTCAACGCGATAGCCGCCGGCTTTAGCCCGCTCCACAACTTGCTTGAAACGCTGGACGGCGCGCTGGTTCACCAGTGGACCGCCGAAACTGTCTTTTACAGCTGGTTCGGCGATCACTACTTTCTGACGACGCTCGGCGACCAGTTCAACCAGGCGCTCGTAGGCCTTGGGTGTTGCAATCACACGGGAAAGCGCACTGCATTTTTGCCCTACCAGGTCGAACGCCGAGAACACGATTCCGTCAGCCGCCATTTCCAGATCAGCGGTGTCCGTGACAATCACAGGATTCTTGCCGCCCATTTCGGCGATTACCGGGCGTGGATAAGGGCCGCAGTTGAACTGTCGAATGATCTCCTGGCCCACGGCCACGGAACCCGTGAAGGACATGCCATCGACATTGCTCGCAACCAGCACACGTCCCGGTTCGTCGGCGCCGTGGATGATATTGACCAACCCTACGGGCAGGTCCATCGCCTCACACATTTCATACACGGCGTGGCAAGACCACGGGCCATCATGAGTTGCTTTGATCACCATCCCATTGCCAGCGATGATAGCGGCAATGGTAGGCCCGGCCGCCTGCACGATCGGGTAGTTGAACGGCGTAATAAACCCAAACACACCGTACGGACGAAGCACGGAGGCATTCGCGAACCCTGCGGGATCTGCCTCCCGCTCATCCTCAAAAGCACCCGGACGGCCCGCGTATTCAGTATAGAACTTCAGTATTTCCAACACTTCCGTAGCTTCGGCACGGGCGCCGGCACGGGTTTTACCAATTTCAACCGCTACGCGAACAGTCCAGTCGTCGATCTTGCCAGCAACGTAATCCAGCGCCTTGGCAACTCGTGCAATACGCTCCTTCAGCGGAACCTTGACCCATTCACGTTGCGCTTCGCGGCTCTTCTCGACTGCCAAGTGAACCAACTCGGCCGGCGCATCATGGCAACCGGAAACAATCACCGAAGGAAAGCTTGGGTCCTCACGCTTGAGCAGCGCACCGTCGAAGTACTTCTTACCCGCGATCACATGCGGAACTATCGTAGGCGGCTTGGCGCGTTGAGCCGCGACGGCGTTGGCGAAAAACTCATGGTTGGCGGTAGTCATCATCATCCTCGTACCAAAGGAATGGACACTCGGTCGAGTGTTCACTTGGTAATCAGGCTACCCACAAAGTCCCGCCTCAACTGTCCCAACCTGAGACATAAGCGTAACCGTTTGTTAACTATATATTTTTTCCAAAACCCCTCTTGCAGCATGCTTGCTCAAGTCTTCCTACGTAATTGAACATCGCTGCAAAAAGATAACGGCAACCGTCATCCTTGAATGCATACCCAAAGACGCACACCGCCTCGCCGCCGATCGCACCTTGTCCCAACTCGGCACAGTTAGACGTTTTAAGCCGAAGTTAGTCTAGCCCCACGATGTCGACCACTTAGGGTCATTCTTCTCAGGAGACGGGCGGACTATCATGGCAAGCAATAACGACAACCACAGCCTCAACCAGGATCCTCAACTTCGTCGTGGCTCAAAGGGTTTCCCCCTTCTGCCCGGCGGCTACGGCCGGTCCACTTACTATCTGGGTGCGCCCACTCCCTACGCCGTTCGCGGCGAAGGGTACAAGGTATGGGATGACCGTGGTCGCGAACTAATTGATGCCAACAACAACTTCACAACTTTGATCCACGGCAACGCCCACCCCGCGCTAGTCGAGGCGGCCAGCCGGGTGATCAAGAACGGCAGCTGCTGGGGTATTCCGAACAAGCAGGAATGGGAACACGCGGAGTTGCTGCTGGCGCGTCTGCCGGGGCTGGATCAGGTTCGCTACACCAACTCCGGCACTGAAGCGGTCATGACTGCCGTTCGCGTGGCACGTGGCGTAACCGGGCGTGATGGCATCATCATGATGCAGAACGGATACCACGGTTCTTCCGACCTGGCACTGTGCACAGGCGGCCCGCAATATCGCCGAGGCGTTCCGGCAGGCGTTTCCAATGATGTCACGCTGGTCGCTTTCAATGACCTTGCAGCCCTTGAAGAAGCCGTGGCTGCAAGACCGGATTACTTCGCGGCAATCATCATCGACGTACTCCCCAACCGCGCCGGATTGATCGCCGCCACACCGGAGTTCATCAAGGGTGCCCGCGCCCTGGCCTCGCGCTACGGCGTGGTATTGATCATTGATGAAGTCATCAGCCTGCGCCTTGGCTTTAACGGTGCCTGCACCGAATATGGCATTACCCCTGACCTGCTTACCACCGGCAAGCTGATTGGTGGCGGCTTCCCAGTAGGTGCATTCGCCGGCCGCGAAGAGTTGATGCGCCACCTTGACCCGACCGGCCCGAGCCCGCTTCCACAAGCCGGGACCTTTTCCGGGAACCCAGTGAGCATGGCGGCCGGCGCAGAGTCACTGCGTCTGCTGACATCCGACGTCATCGGTTCAATGAACGCATTGGGCGATGAAGCCCGCCTGGCCATTGCGGATCGCGTTGACGCACTGGGTTGGGAGGTTCGCGGCAAGGGCTCGTTGTTCCGCCCATTCCCCAAGACGGGAATCGCGTATACGGCTGAGCTGCAACACAAATTGTGGTGGGCAGCGTATGACCGTGGCGTGCTGCTCTCCCCGGCCAACTTGATCGCGCTTTCCTCACCAATGACTCAAGCGGTGGTCAACGACCTGGCGGATCGCCTGACGGATGCCATCAGCTTCGTCGCCAATAACTAATCCTCGATAACACCTGGGCCCGCAAAAAAGGCCCGGGCGACCTGCGCCTCGTTCAACGTCGAGCGGGCGCCCGCGCAAGCTCAATCACGTTGTAACTCACAATAAGTTGGAGGTTTTTATGGATATCGGTCTCTTCATGGTGCCATTTCGCGCACCACAGACCAGCCTGAAAGATGGCTACGAATGGGACATGCAAGTCATTCGCTGGGCAGATGAGTTTGGTTTATCCGAAGTGTGGGTAGCCGAGCACAGCACCATGCGCTGGGAGCCCGTCTGTTCGCCTGAGCTTTACCTTGCGGCTGCGCTTGCGCAAACCAAGCGAATCAAGCTCGCCACCGGCGCCAACGTGCCGGCGAACCACAACCCGGTTGCCCTGGCTCACCGGCTGATGCAACTGGACCACATGTCCCAGGGCCGTCTAATCGTCGGTCTGGGCGCGGGCGCTTACCCTTCCGATCACAAGATACACGGCAACACCAACCCTCCCGAGAAAATGGCTGAAGCCGTAGATATCATGCGTGCAATCTGGGAGAACAAAGGGCCATTCAAGTACGAAGGCAAATACTGGCAATTCGAAGTTCCCGAGTACGACGAAATTCAGCAAGGGCCATTCTTTGAACCCTTTCAGAAACCGCACCCACCACTGGCGATGGCCGGCCTGAGCCCGAATTCGAAGACGCTGACCGAGGCCGGCCGCAACGGTTATCTGCCGATGAGCTTCAACGTGGGCCGCGAATACCTGGCCGGTCACTGGTACCGCTACATGCAGGGTGCGGAAGCGGCTGGCAAGGTCGCTGACCGAAACCAATGGCGAATCGCCCATAACATCCTGGTAGCCGACACCGATGAAGAAGCGATCGACATGGCCGTCAACGGTGCGATGGGGCAGGCGTATCGCGAATGGCTGCTACCAGGCTACGAGCGCGGCGGGTTCCTGCCAGTGATGGTTCCAGAACTGGGTAAAGTGACAGCGAATGACATCGACATTGAATACCTGGCGCGAGAGAAGTGGCTTGTCGGCTCTCCGGACACCATCGTGAAAAAACTGCAACGTGATCTGGATGCATCCGGTGGCTTCGGCACCCTGATCCACTTCTCGTTCGACTACCTCGATCAGCGTGAAAAATACCGCCGTCACTTCGAACTTTTGGGCACCGAAGTGCTGCCTCGCATCAAGGGCATCGTGCACAAAACCGAGAAACTTGCGGACTTGAAGCGCCCTGCTGGCATCACCGATTGATAACCGCGACGAGGGGTGCTTGCACTCCTCGTTGCCTGCGTCACTCGCCTTTTGCTCGGTACGCAGGCAAACCACACCAACGCGCCGGACGCGAACCTGGCTACAGCACTTCTCTTATCAAGGTAAACAAATGAAGCTGGTAAATTACGAAAGCCAAGGCAGGTTGCAGCCAGGCATCCTGATTGACGAGCACGTGTTCGACACCAAACGATTGCTCACTGCCATAGGCGAAGACGCCCCCGCACAGCTTACCAATCGCCAACTGTTGACCCAGTGGCAGGGCAAGCTGGCGGCGCTGGAAGAACACGTTGTCAAATCGGCCAGGGCCAACCCGGAAACTGCAGTTGGCCAAATCGGCAAACTGCGCCTGGGCCCACCTATTCATGATTCCAGCAAAGTATTGTGTGTAGGCCTAAACTACCGCGATCACGTGGCTGAAACCGGTCGAAAACTGCCGAGCGCTCCCGACATTTTCTGCAAGTTCAACACCTCGCTGATCGGCGCCACGGATGATATCGCCTGCACAAGCCTCACCCCAAATCTGGACTTCGAAGGTGAACTGGCGGTGGTGATCGGTAAGCCATGCCGTAATGTAAAACCGGAAGAGGCACTTGACTATGTGGCCGGCCTGACCGTGCTGAATGACACCTCCGCCCGCGACCTTCAACTGCGCGGCACGCAGTGGACTCCAGGCAAAGCAATCGACGGTTCGACACCTTGTGGTCCTGCCCTGGTGACCCTGAACGAAATCAGTAACCCCCAAGAGCTGGATATTCAGACGCGGGTCAACGGCAAGGTGATGCAATCTTCCAACACCAGCTATCAGATCTTCTCGATCGCTGACGTGGTTTCGTTTATTTCAAGCTTTCTCGAACTATCACCCGGCGACATCATTGCGACGGGCACCCCTGAAGGCATCGGCAGCAAACGTACTCCGCCATTCTGGCTGAAGGCCGGCGACGTGGTTGAGGTAGAAATCAGCGAAGTGGGGCGTCTGCTCAACGTAGTACGCTAATGCTTGATGAAAATAGTCCCGGACTTGTGCCGGGACTATTTTCATTGTGTTGATGTAATGATGAAACCGTCAGGAACGGACCTCGATCTCAAAGCCTCGTACAGTGTATGAATCTATCTTGCGATACAGTGTCGATCGCCCTATCCGAAGTATCTCGGCAGCACGTAGCCGATTTCCCCCCGCCTCGATCAGCGCCTCTCGAATTTGATCCAGTTCAGCTCTTTGCAAGCGACTGAGCCGAATCCGCGCCAGCGCGCGACGATGCACTTCTGTCAGATCGTCCAGCCTGACCTCAGTCCCTGTCGCTTTGAGTGCCGCTGCCTCGACAACCTCCTTGAGCTGCCGGATATTACCGGGCCACTCGGCCCCCGCCAGCACCTCAAGCAGGCGTGACGATACACGACGTGGTTGAGGCGACACATCGAGGAAATGGTCGACCAGCAACGGGATGTCATCGCGGCGAATACGCAATGAAGGCATCTGAATTTCAATGCCCTGCATACTGGAAATCAACGGGAGCATATCGTCAGTCACGGTGGCGAACGTCATGAACACCTTGGGTTGCTCCAGCCCCGAAAGCAATAACGTCAGTTGGTCCCTGAACAGCGTCGGCAAACTGTCTATGCGATGAAAAACCACCACGCCACCGTTGGCCAAGTCATCGGAAACTTGTTGGATGTCCAGCGGGTTATCCAAGGACAATGCAGTGCATTGATGTGTACGGATAGGCGCTCCCACTCGACCAGCCAGCGCATTGGCCAATAACAGCTTGCCGGTACCGGCCTCACCGACGATATAGGCCGAGATCCCCCTGGCCGCAGCGGTCGCGGCGCCCTCGATGGCCCGCTTGAAGGGTGAACTGTTACCAATCAGTTGCTCGAATTGCCCCTTGCTCTCCGTGCTCCGAGACAACCGATTGCGGGAGGAGCGCCCTTCAGACTTGCGCAAACGCATGACAGCGCCCGCATCTCCATCACCACCATCGACCGGCCGGGCTTGCAGGAATAGCTTTTTTTCCAGACCGAAACTGATCTCGCGCTCGATAGGCTCGTTGCAATGCCGAATCTCTTGGGCATAACCCGCCAACACTGCATAGTCACTCTGATCAAGCATCTGCATCGCGCTGCGGCTGGCGATGGTGGTCTTTCCGTCCATCGCGATCACCGCATCGGTGCCCCGCTTGCGTACTTCACGCAGATACTCGGACAACAGCAACTGCTCACGCGCAGCCAGGCTCGCGGCCAACGTACTGTTGATCTGGGATGCCGCCCCCTGAAGGATCAGCAGAATCGAACGTGGATCCATACCGATCACGAGTCGCTCGGGAAACGCAAGGCTCAGGACGCCGCGAATAGAGCGCCGCAGCGGGTCGCGGATCGGTACCGAGGTGCAATACATATCTTGCAGTGCATCATTGAAGTGCTCGGCGCCCCAAACCTGGACGGCACCACCTTCCTCAATCGCCGTGCCCTCCGAATTCGTGCCGATCTGATCTTCGGACATGCAGCCTCCCAGGATCGGGAAACTCTTCTCTGCACGCTTAACCATCATTGGGTCGCCACGAAAATCAGCGATGGTCCCCATTGAATCGGCCAGGGTCACAATGCCTTGTGACTCCACACACAAGCGTTCAAGCTCTTCTAGAATGGGCCGTGCCGTTTGTAGAATCCTGTCGTCCAGGTGCGGCTTGGCGACCAGTTCCATGGTTTTTTGAGCAGGGCTGACCTGACATAGCGCGCTGCGTTGCCACGATCTTGCGATTACCGGGCGTAACGTGGACAAGTCGGTATGCAGGGGATCGCATAGGAATTTTTCTCTGAGCGTGATAATGGCAGATTTAGTAAGTGAACCTGCGGCAACTTCGTGCCGCTTGTTAGTTATTTTAGGGTTCATATCAATTCTCCGCTCTTGAGAGGCAAGCAAGGCAGTGCAGACCGGCTTTACGCTTGGCGCAGACCTCAAGGGTGTACCGTCCCCCTCAAGTTCCTGATGAATTGCTCCTCTGCCTAGGTTGAGTTAAACGTCCGCTGACGCTATTCGTCAGAACCCTTCGCAAGTATTCGTTGGGGATGAAACGAGTGGCTGTTGGCGGACGCTGAACCCGAGTAGCTGGCGAAGTGATCTATGAGCAATTGTGATGCCAGACCACACAAGGCCGGTTTGTCTCTATTACTGAGCGGTATAGCCGCCGTCGATGTACAGCTCGGTACCCGTTACGTAGCTCGCCTCATCACAGGCCAGGTACAGCACGCCGTAACTGACTTCTTCTGGACGTGCACCTCGGCCCATAGGCGTAGCGGCTGCGAAGGCATTATTGGATTCGACGCCCTCTTCTTCTGCCATCGGAGTCATTACCAGACCTGGGCAAATCGAATTGACGCGAATGTTGTCCTTCACATATTGCATCGCAGCCGCTTTAGTCATCATGCGCACAGCGCCCTTGGAGGCCTGATAGGAGAAGGAGCCTGCTCCGCCCACCTGGCCGTTGATGGAGCAAACGTTGACGATGGAGCCACCACCGGCACGTTGCATGGCCGGCACCGCGTGCTTGATACCGAGGAAAACCCCCTGCTGGTTGATCGCCGTCAGTTTGGTCCAGGCGCTGAGCTCTTCCTCGTGAGCGCCTTTCATGGAACCAACGATGCCGGCATTGTTCAGCAGAATATCTACCCGTCCCCAGCGCGCTTCGGCCTCTTTGACGACAGCGATCCAATCAGCCTCGGAGGTCACATCCATGTGGAGATAATGAACATCGTAGCCGGCATCACGCAATTCCTGCGCCACCGCCGAACCGGGGGCATCGAGCACATCGGTCATCAACACCTTTGCACCTTCGGAAGCGAACAACCGCGTGTGAGCTTCGCCTTGACCACGCGCTGCACCGGTAATAATTGTCACCTTGCCCAAAACTCTATTCATGATTCTCTCCGTTGTTATTAATGGGTTCGCGCCCAGGAATTGTTACTTGCGTCACCTTAGCGCTCTGTCGAGAATGCCGACTGTGTCATTTAGGTACAGACGTCTAAGCCCGGCGGCAAGCGTTCGCGGCACTCAGACCTTGAAGTGCTCCATCAGCCGCATCTGCTCGACCGTCAACACATTCAACTGACCGGTGATCTGCGCCGATTGGCTAGCCTGACGGGTCAAGGACTCCGTCACACGACGGATGTTGGCAACGTTGCGGTTGACCTCTTCAGCGACCGCACCCTGCTCTTCGGCGGCGCTCGCAATTTGCAGGTTCATGCTAGTGATGACGGTAACTGCTTCACCGATACGATCCAGAGCCTTGAGTGCCTTGTGACTACTTTGTGCATTGTCCTGGGTCTTGCTGTGACTGTTGTGCATCAGTGTGACGACGCCACGGGTGCGATCCTGGACCTGCTCAACGACGTGACGGATTTCTTCGACTGAGTCCTGGGTGCGTCGTGCGAGAGCCCTCACCTCATCGGCCACCACAGCGAACCCACGTCCACTGTCACCTGCCCTCGCCGCTTCGATGGCTGCGTTCAATGCCAGCAAATTTGTCTGCTCCGCGATGCCCCGGATGACATCCAGCACCGAGCCGATCTGCTCGCTGCTGACCGCCAGTGCCTCAACCTGGACCACCACGCGGCTTATCTCTTCACACAGGTTGGTAACCTCAGCCGTACTGTGACGGATGATCGCCATCCCATCCTGAGCCTCATTATCCGCGACCTGGGCGGCAGTGGCTGCACTTGACGCATTGGTGGCAACGTCCAGCGCGGTGGCGCTCATTTCATTCGATGCGGTAGCTACCTGGTCGATTTCCCGAAACTGAACCTGCATGCCTTCGCTTGTTTCACGGGTGACTGTCGAGGACTGGTCGGCGGCAGTTCGGATTTCAATAATGCTTTGCTTGATCCGGGCGACGGTGGGTTGCAATTTGTCCAGAAAACGATTGAACCCGCTCGCCAGCTCACCGAGCTCATCTCGCTCGACGTAATCCAGGCGACGCGTCAGATCGCCATCACCGGTGGCAATCTCCTTGAGCATCTGTGCCACCGAGTTGATTGGACGAATCACACCAGAGGCCATCAGCCATATCAGCGTCAACCCAATCAAAGCTGCAACGAAGCCAACCAACACCGTATTCGTCACCCCTCGAGCCTGCGCGTCGTTCAGTTGCCGCTGCACCGCGAGCGTGTCTTCGAGCAGCACCTGTCGGGGCACGCCCAGGAGCACATTCCAAGGCATTACACCTTCTGCCACATTCAAAGGGATCGTCGCACGAATCTCTCCCTCGCTCTCGACCACCGCGGTGCCATCTTTTGCCAGATCCTGCACCTTGCCACCCATGTCGGGCGGCAAAGGTGCACCAATGGCTGCGGGATCGACACTGTCCGCCGCAACGACGCCATCGGCGGATGTCACAATGATGTAGCTCTGACCTCCAAACAGACCCGCAGCACTCTTATGTACCCCGGCTTGCAGCGCCGCCAGCGATAGATCGACCCCGACGACGGCCACCACAACGCCATTGACGATGACGGGCATCGATATCGACGTAAGCAGTGCTTTTTCACCGTTGACGGTGTCGTTATAGGGCGATTGCACGCATAGCTGCCGCGTCGTTTTCGGACAAACGAACCAGTTGTTGTAGGGAACACCGCTGGCATTCAGGTCGGTTTTCACTAGATCCGCTTCTGCAATAGTCGAATTCACCGAACTCCCGCCGTAGCGACTCCATTGAGCGGTGAAGCGCCCGGTGTCGTTTCCGCTGTGAGTTGCATCTCCCACAAAAACGGCATCTTGACCATCCAGTGAATCTGGCTCGAAGACGATCCACAGCCCTTGCAAGCCGAGTGCGGTGTTGCGTTCATACAGCTTTTTCACGCTATCGTTGAGCAACTCACGCAATACTGCGGGATTACCGCCGTGTCGCTTCCACCCTTCACTCTGGGCGGTGACTTGATCGGCCAGCGACGTCAGCAGTATCTGGCTCTGACGAAAATAACTGCCCAACACGGCCGTCTGTTCAGACGCCTTGGCCTGAAGCAAGGTCTTAGCGCCCTGGATCATCGCGCGCTCGCTGGCTTGGGCGACTAGCGAATTATTCACGCTGGAAAAGTGGATATTCATGGCCACCACCACAGCAACTATGCCGAGCAGGCACAAGCCTGCCAATACAACAATTTTGAGGCGAATAGAGCCAGTATTGAGAGACATGTTTTTCCCGATGACGACAGCCGGACGGATTGATGAGCAACCACCTCAAAGACTTTTCTAGACAGGCCACAACCGTTCAAGAAACTGTCTGAGAGCGGGTAGAGAAGCCTTCAGCTTGCTGATTTGCAGCACTGCATCAGCCGCTTGCCGCCCCTTAGCATGGAAATGTTCGAGCATGACCTGATGCTGTTGCGCATTCTCGGGAGCAGCCTTGGGACACGCGAGTATCGATAACACCAGCACGCCGGTATCCAGCCCTACCCGCATCAAGCCGTTGGTCACGGACTGAGAAAGAAAATGGCCGTGTTGCCACGCGGGGTCTTCCTCGACGTAACCTGCGGCGACAATCACCTTGTAATCGCCCGTTCTGGCTAGGTCCATCGCCACATTGGGAACTGCGAACAGGTCAGACACGACAAATGACGCAATCCGTTCTATGGGAACTTTCTCGCGAAACCCATCGAAGGCCTGCTGAACGAATTCCTCGTGTGCGCCCGCTTTGATAAATGCATAGACAGCATTCTTCATGGCGTTTGGTTCCGTCTTGTTTTTTTGTCTGGACGCACTTGCAACGCTGCCAGATGCCTCTGTGCCCAAAGGCCCGTCAGCCCCCGGACAAACCTCCAGGAACATGGCAGCGTAACAACGTGCTCGGCCAAGTCTCGGGGATCACGACAGCAAAAAACTGTCCCATCTTGAGTCACTTACAGATCGCGCCGACAGCGGCAACGCATGGTCCCGCGTGGGAACGCATGCAACGCCCGCCTCCTATCCGCACTCAACGCGCTACAACCCTCGTTGGCTCAAGTTGGGACAGTTTGACTATTCGTTTGTGAGAGAACCTGAGATCAGAGCAACCCGCCCCTCTGGTAACGAACTCCTGAGTCGAGAGGGGCAGAGATGAATCCCGAACCCTGTACCGGCTGGCGGCCATACAACAACGCGCCGCCAGTTTTGATCATGTGATTTTCATGACAGCTAAACAGCGCTTCGGCGCGAACAAATGCACAACCCTGCCAAGCCTGTGGAGATAGAAAAATGTCAGAGCTACAAAGTGCTAGCCATTCCAACTCAGGGGTCGATAAAACCCTGTTCCTGCATGCCATGTCGATTCTGCCAGGCCCGGTTTCGCTGGTAACGACAGGTGAAGGGGAAAACCGCATGGGCCTTACCGTCTCGGCGCTGTGCAGTCTCTCGGCTGAGCCGCCGTCGCTGATCGTGTGCGTGAATAAAAATGCCAGTGCCCATGATGACCTGCTGTCACGGGGCACGTTCGGCGTTAACGTACTCAAACCTGATCAAGCCGACTTCGCCACACTGTTCACACAGCGCGGCGTAGATCGCTTCGCCAGTTCCGAATGGATTCAACGCGTCACCGGCGCGCCCCTGCTGGGCAGCGCGCTAATCGCATTCGATTGCAGGCTGGAGCGCTCTATCGATGGTTTCTCCCACACCATTCTCATCGGCTCCATCGCCGATATCGTGGTAACGCCAGAGGCTCCATCGGAGTGCCTAGTCTGGCACCAACGCCGTTACCGCACCTGTGCAGAGATTGCCTGATCACCGCTTCACACTGTGAACCAACAAGTGACTGATTCGATAAAGCATCACGACTTGAGAGCAGCGCCTGACAACATGATTCGACCTTGGCCATAAGGTGCTGAGGAAACCAAAAAAACAGGATGAGGTAAAAACATGGTCTCCAATCGATATGCATTCATCAAAGCTGGCTGGCATGGCGATATCGTGAACCGGGCGTTGGAGGGGTTCTACGAAAACATCTGTCCGGATCAGATCGATGTATTCGAGGTGCCTGGCGCTTTTGAACTGCCCCTGATGGCTCAAGAGCTTGCATTGACCGGCCAGTACGCGGCAGTGGTCGCGGCAGCCCTGGTGGTAGATGGCGGTATATATCGCCACGACTACGTCGCGCAGGCTGTTGTTGATGGTTTGATGCGCGTTGGCCTGGATACCCGCGTGCCGATTCTTTCCGTGTCGCTGACCCCGCATCACTTCCAGGAGACGAATCACCATCGCGCGATCTTCAGTGCGCATTTCCTGGAAAAAGGCCGTGAAGCCGCCAACGCAGCAATCAAAATAGGCATGACCCGGGCCACAGTGTTGGGTAAGCCGCAACGAAAGCTGCAATCGGCAGGCTGATCAAACGCAGCAAACTGCCGAGCGAGCGATCCGACTCGGTCCAAGGTCGCCGCTCTGCAGCAGAGACCGTCGCCGTAGCCATAGCCGTCACATTGCTCCGGACACAGCCAACCCAGCCTCATTCAACGCCAGCACGCCGATTGTCGCGGCGACGGCGAGGTCCTGGATGACCGGGATTTGGCGATCATCAACACGGCGAAACCCGCAGCGCCGCGGCCGATGTCCTGCATGATTCCTTCAACTTCTGGGCGCCGTGACTCAAGCCAATGGCAAATATCAGGAATGGGATGAGTATCGAATACGGATCGAGAGCAACCCCTAGGGTGGACAGTAACCCAACAGCCACCACGGCGATGATCGAGCACAACAGCACCAACAACGTGGCGTGCACGCAACGTGTTTACCAGAACAACACGATGCCGCACATCACCAGCGTCGCCGCGAAGAACGGCTGCATCTGGCGCATGCCGGAGATCAGATCATCCACTACCTTGGAAAAACCGACGATGTGAAGGTCGATGTTGTCGGTTTCGTACTTGGGCCGAATCTGTTCAAGCGAGCCTGACTGCGCGTTGTAGTACAGCAGCTTGCTATCATCCGATTGTGATGTTCTGAAGAGGCAACAGCACAATGCTGGGCTTGAAATTGGAGGCGACGAGTGGACCCACTTCCCTGATCGCTCAACGTTCTGTGATAACTGGTCCAGGCATTTGGCAGAGCCGTTGTAATCATCCGGTATCACCGGCCCGCCGTCGCCCCCTCCTCTGGGACTCGATCCACCGGGTCGCTGGAGTCTACAGCGACTTCATGTAAGATCGGTTGACACCGGGAAGCGAAATGTCTCGTCGTTGATTTTCTTGACCGTCTCAAGACAGGTGCCATCGAAGATGCTGCCTTGCCTAGCTTCGATCACAATTCGCAAGGTTTGCCACCCTTGCCCAACTGCCATCGATTTTCCAGATAGTTCTGCACCGAGAGATCTTTACTTGAGGAAGCCTTAGCTGCCGCACCGTACGGAGTTGATCCGCAATGGCGATGGCCGAGGCTTAATCACTTTGCCCTGTCTAAAATTCAGCTGTTGAGATGATAAATAAAACTCAATACTGAAGTTTTACAAACTAAAAAATTAGCACTTTTCTAGATAGATTAACGCTATAAACTACAGCAGCTTCTAAGCTACCTTCTGATCCGTCCCAGCGCCACCACGAGCCGACACTATCTATAAGCTTCCTCACCACCCTCGCATTAACCGCGCAATCCCGAGCCCCGATGTCTTGCGCTATCGACGCGTACATATAGTCACAAAAATCCTCCCAGTCATCGACTTCTTTGCGCAAACCCTTAGGAAGAACCTTTGCAATCCGATCTGTCGCGATGAGAGCATCCCAAATATCGTTCTCCGGTCGCTGCAACTGCTGACGAACATGGAAGCCAATCAATGCAACCCAATATTGCTCGGGGGTACGACAGTTGCCTAGCGCTCCACGCAACGAACGTGCAAAATTGTTGTAATGCCAACGCATTGCGGCGGCAACAATCTGGTCTCGCCCTTCCGGGAAGTGAGAATATATAGTCGGTGGCTTCACACCTGCCGCGGCAGCAAGGCTGCGCATGGAAACGCTAGCGATGCCCTCCCGAGTTGCCACGCGAAGAAATGCGTCGAGAATGACCTGCTTGCTTCGAGTCAAGCTATCCCAGTCGAAGGTGTTCACATAATTTTCAAGGCGTCTCAGCATACCTGCCGCGTTCTCGGTTTCGCGCATCCAATTCACAACCCTAAAATCAGTCTAAGTATTTACCACAGACTACCACAGCAGTGTACTCGAGATAAATAGCACTCAATAAGCCTGCGATAGCATAGTAAAATCCGAGTGAAATTAAATCACTCGGAAGTAATGATAAGCGACGTCAACTGTGACTGCGTCCCAGTTTTTCAAAGATTTCCGGCTTAACTTTTTTATAGTAACCAGCAAGTACCATTCCAAATAATTGAACAAAAAACAAACTGTACAACATCCAAACACGCTGACCTGGCTCCCCCCCTACCAGCAACTCAAAATTTTTAGCCACCAATACTACCAACCCCATGAAAAAGATCGAAGATATCGCAGGCGCCATAAATGACTTCATAAAACTGGCTTTCTCAAAGCGACCTTTTTCGACGAACCAGGTCAACGCAGAAAAGTTAACCAATGTGAGGAGGAAAATCACTCCGGCAGTGCCCACACCAGAAAGCTGCCCGTAAAGGATCTCTGGCTTTACCTGAAGCAGGATAAACGGACATAGAACCAAGAGAACTAAAAAAGACACGGCCATGGAAGCTTTAAAGGGTGAGGCATGCTGTGGGTGCACTTGTTTGAGAAATGCAGGCAGTGCGCCGTCAGTTCCAAGATTGTACAAATAACGAGAAAGCACATTATGAATGGAGAGGATGCACGCAAAAGACGAGGTTAATATCAACAGAGAGATCAGCACATGGTACTTACCATCCACATACTTCGAGAACGCGACTGAAAACATCGTGGCCGGTGATTTTATGGCCGCATCCTGCACACCACTTCCGTATGCCATAATCAATGCATATGCACAGAATGTGTATACCAATCCAATAAATATAATCGCGCCATAGGTTGCGATCGGTATGGTTTTATCAGGGAGGCGAACTTCATCACGGAACAGAGCCGTTGCCTCAAAACCCATAAAGAAAGAAACTACGAACAGCATCGCAAGTGGCAAATTAACATTAGACCGCGTAAATTCGCTAGGAGAAAACGGCGCTTCGGCAGCAATCGAAGTATCCCCTCCGCCTTTTAGTACTGCAAACGCGAAAACTAGACAAACGACTACTTCAGCTACCATTACCCAGGTCAAAACCTTAGCGGATAGCTCTACATTAAAATAGCCTAGAATACCTACAGCAGCCCAGCAAGCCAATGCATACCAGTACCAGGATAATGAGTAACCGGATACTTCTTGATGGAGGTCTGCACAAGCCACACCAAAATATGCCGCTACACCCGTAAGAATCAGAAAATATGAAACTGCGGCCATCAGGCCTGAACCAAGTCCGGACGATTTACCTAGCCCAAAACTAATAAAGGAATAAAAATCCCCTGGGCGCTTAACCGCAGCATTTAATGTGACATAGCCAACCCCAAATATCAAAATCATTGCCGTTACAATGATAAATGCAAGTGGACTTGCTATGCCTCCAAACGACAGTGCAACCGGTATGTATCCGGAAACTGTGGTAAGGGGTGCCGAAAAGGCCAGAACAGTGAGAGCCAAGCTGAATGCGCCCATCTGCCCGGTAAGCTTGACATGATCCGGAGATGTAGAACCCCCAACAACCCCGGCCTCTGCGCTTATCGTCATTTTGAAGTCTCCAATGATAACTTTCATTAATGTGTATTGGCAGATGGGGTCTTGCTATTTCATCATTATTGTAATACCCAGCACTTACGTAGCTTGCAGAAGATGTCTGCTTTTCAGTGTAACCACCATTTGCAGGCAATTAAATACACACAGATTCCTCCTGCAAATTACACAAAAATTCATTCATGCTCTTTGATTTAAATACGACCACTTCCTTCCACAACCATATATAAAGCAAAAAAACCTTATTCATAAGACAATATGAGCACCAACCTACACCCTGCTATTTTTTAAAATAGAGAGGAAGCGTGATGTAGTTGCGAATTCGATCATCATTTAAAGTCACAGGCTCTTCTGCCAATTCAATTCCGGAATAGTGCTCCGCAATGACGTTCAGTGAGGCCTCAATTTCTGCTCTGCTGATTACTTGTCCAGCGCATGCATGTACTCCGATGCCGAAAGAGACGTGCTGACTGGCCTCCTGAGGTCGGGTATGGTCAAACTGATTCGGCCGACGGAAAACCGTTTCATCACGATTCACAGCTGCTGTCATGAATCGAATGGAAGATCCAGCAGGAATTTTAACCCCGCGAATCTCTACCTCCTCGGTCGGGTAGCGGGTAAACGATAGTTCTGGAGGGTTTAGCCTAATAAACTCATTGATCATTGCCGCACGCACGTCTGGCTCTTTCCGATATAGATCAAAAAGGCGAGGATCCCTTGCGAAGTGCTCCAGGATAGATGCGAGGACGTAAGCAGGGTTGGGGGCGCCGGAAAAATAAAAGAGCACCAAGGTCTGAATCACCTCATCCGAGGTCATATCGCCAGACGCTTCAAGCGAAAGCATTGCGTCTAATAAGCCATCGCCTGGATTTATCCGTTTTTCTTCAATGATGGCGCGGCACTTTGAGAACAACCAATCGAAACCTTCTCTAGCGCGATTCTTATCAGCCTCAGTTGCTGCCGGAGTCTGCATGCCCACAATCTTCAATGCATTCAATGTTACGAGCTCAATGTCATCCTCAGCGATACCAAGCACTCGGCACATCGTAATATGTGTCGGCACCACACAGATATGATGATGTGCTTCAATGTAGCCATCCTCTTCAACCTGCCCAAGCGCATTTCGGGTGACTTCAGTAGTATGCTTCACCCACTCCTTTACGAGCTTCGGAGTAAACCATTTATTTGTATGGCGACGGACAGCCGTGTGTTTAGGGGGATCGTAGAACAAAATAGTGTCGAGGAAAACACGCCAGTTGTGCGGCTGGACCCACTCGGGCTCTACCATACTCATGGCCGGATGTTTCACAAATTTTATATAGTCCTCATACCGGGAAACAACATATTGACGCTCGCTTTCCTGATACAACGGATAATCTCGCTGCAGCCGGGCGTACCATGGATACGGATTGCGACGAAAATCTGGATGTGCCCAAGGCAGCACTTCATGTGTAATATTCATTGTGTTCCTCCCGGCAATAATCAGTTATAAACCTGCTCAAACCAAGCGTTCGCAACCATCGTCACAGACTTACCGCTCGCAGCATCGTGCCGACCCGTTTCGCCAATTTTAATTGCTCCCAACTCAACCAATTTCGCGGAAATAACATCAATGGCGTTATTAAACTTTTCATAGGTACTATCACCTAGTCCGAATGCAAAAAAATTAACACTACTTAGGTCAGGAGCCTTCTCTACCAATGCTTCAAAGAAAGGCGCAGTCGTTTCCGGAAGTTCCCCCGCTCCATACGTTGATGTAACTACCACTAGCTGCGAAGTCAGTTTCAGCCCGGCTACGGAAACGTCCTCCATTGATTTGATTTCTGCAGTGATGCCTCTGCGACCTAAGCAGGCAGCAATATCATCGGCTGCCATTTCAGAGTTTCCGCTCTCTGTACCAAACACAATCAAAATCTCAGACATTTTCTACATCCTTGACTAAAAATAGTTAATTAGCAACTTCTAACGCATTTACCTCTCCCACACAAAAATTCGCACCATGGGCGATGGTGAGCATTGTTCGAATATCGTTTATCTTTTTTCTACATCTTCCTGATTTTGCCGAGTTTTGCTCATACTCATCAATTCGACGCCAACCGATATAATTAACGACATCGGAAGACAATTCGCGTTCGATTGAAATCAACCCGGGCTTTCCAGCTTTAATTACGCCACTTTCAAAATCAGAAAAAATTGCTTCTGCGACTAACTTGGCATCTTTACGGTTTTCAGCCACCGTACCCTTTGGCCCCCGTTTCAGCCAACCCACTTGATAGATCGCATCCGCGCCCAGGCCTCGAGGCGTAACGGTAGCTTCTTTCGTAGTTCCATTATTGAAGCCAATAGCTGTTATTACGGTGTCAAACATTCTGGCAGTACTGATGCAGGAGATTCTATTTATAGTCGTTAACTTAGCCTGTCCGTACACATTGTCAATTCCACTCGGCAAAGCATTGAAAATGAAATTAACTGAAAGCCTTGAACAATTGCTAGTCTTCCTAGTGTTCGAGGCAGCGGTTAACAACTCCGGAATCGCCCCCCCCTCACCTTTAACAATTCCTTCTACCCTAACGCAGACTCCAGGCAAACTAAGTAGCTCAGCCATCATTGACCCATCACATTTCGCGTCAACCGCGCTGGAACGGCTTACAAGGGTCAGACTTTTTACCTGCTCAACATTAAGCTTTGTACGCACTTCGTCGGATATATCCGACCCCTCAAGTTCACGGTCTGTTTTGGCGATCATACGGATGACATCAATAGCTACATTACCGCTACCGATTACTGCGACATGGCGCCCGAGCTCACGAGTAGTACCATCAGCATTTTTGAGCAGCTCAACTTCAGGATGACCATTCAACGCTTTAAGCAATCTTCCTGCGCCTACAACTGGCGCAGAAGGATGGACATGGATATCCAGATCTGCGTCATGACTGAGACCAGTCGCCAGCACTACGACGTCGTAGGACTCTGCCAGTTTCGAATATGAGATATCTCTTCCAACATTGACGTTGCCTCGAAAGTCGACCCCTCCTTTCTCGAACATTCGTTCAAATTGCTGGATAACTGTTTTGCTACCTTGATGATCTGCCGCGACACCGTAACGCACCAGCCCATAAGGAACAGGTAACGCTTCGAAAATCGTGATTTGCGCCGAACTCCATTTCTTTTGAAGGAACTGCGCGACGTAACAGCCTGACGGCCCGCTTCCTACTATGGCTACGGTCGGAAATTTGGCGGACATGGGCACCCTCCTATCTAGAGCGCATGAGGCTCTAATCAAACATGACAATGCTAAACAACCCGCACGAACAGTCGTTCGGTTATACCCCAGCAATCAGCGTGCCAATGGCCCCGGCCCCCATTTTTCAAATCTTCACAGGACGTTTAGATAACGCGGCGCACGGCTTCGGTGCAAAATTCACTTGAGTGATTCGATAATGATGCGCCGCTAGCCCGTATGGTTTTGGTCAGCGGTGTGCTTGCGTTGGTTTGGCTGGGCGGCGCAATTAGGGTATGAGGGGGTCTATGACACGAAAGCTCCACAGACTACCTGGTCGAGCCTTCCATCCCTGGCCAATGGCCCCTGGTGCAGCATTATTCACCGCACAACACCAGATAACGAATAGTATTCCAGCGAGCCTCTCGGGCCGTCGTGGAGCCGCGGTCGGGACCAAGTCAGCTTCAGCCATCGGAATCGCCTTCTGGTTGACCTTAATTTTTTATTTTTGTTGTCCATTACTGTGCCGCTACTTTGCGCAGAAGCGGAACGTGACCAACTTAAGCCTCCGATGTTCGATTGAACTGAATTTCAGAGCCGCTCTACGTTTACAAACTGCCAGATTTCATGATTGAGTAGGAGGCGGCCTCACAGCCGCCGTCCTCTCACACCACCGTACGTACGGTTCCAGTACGTCGTGCTTTCGGATCGAGAAATAGAGGTCTTGCGTTTGGTTGAAGCGTGTCTATCGAATGCCGAAATTGGGCAGCGGTTGTACATCTCGGTGTTTACGGTGAAAAGTCATATACAGCGGATTTGCGGAAAACTTGGAGTAAGGCGAAGAGCTCAAGCTGTGGCTAAAGCTAGATCAATGAGTATCCTCTGAGACTATCGGGCTGTTGAATTTGAATTTGAGGCACTACTGCCTTGGAATAGGAGAACATCATGAATATCAATATTAATCACTTGAGCGGTCGATGATAGAGCCTTCCCGAGCTCGACGCCCCACTGATCAAACAGTTAACTCCCAAATAACCTTTGGACGAACACTTTTTGTTCATAAAGCGATTGAAGCGACTAACGTAGATGGCGTGACTTTTTGCATCATGATCATATTGCTCGGGCGGTTACCGGGAATAATTTTGTGATGCGTGATCCGTACTAGTTCCTCTTTGGATAAGCCCATGCCTTGCAAGACATCCTCAACTTCGGCTCGACTCATACCTTGCATAAGCGCCTGACTTTGCGCCACCACAGTTCGCGAACAGCCATTACTGGTGATCAGCCAAGGGATTCTGGCTCATCACCGACGCAATAAAGTCAGCGGGGATCAAGTGGATCCCTCGTGCAGCAGTTGATGGTAGGCATGCTGGCCATTGCACCCCACGCCTCCCCAAATAACAGGTCCAGTCTGGATTGAGACGCCTTGACCATCGTGCCACACCTGCTTGCCATAGGACTCCATATCCCAGGAAAATGGCGGAGAGCCTGTCGAATAGCAAAAAAATAAGCACAACCGCCCTATGCAATAAGATCCAATGTCAACAGCAATGTCACCTTTCTACAAGCGTAGCGAGTCATTTAGTAACGCTCTAGTGTCCCCGTTTAGGTAACGATTTGTAGATACGAGACGTAATACGCACCAATGTAGCGCACGCCACCGCGACGATCATTCGAGACCGGCTTGTTAGCTCAACTTCCTCACCTACTTTGCCCCCTGAATCCTGACCAACACCAGCAATCTCGCCAGGGCCATTACCCGTGTCATCTATTGCGATGGGGATCTCGTCTTGGATACGGTACCTTTTAATACCAGCGATTGAATTTAGCGAGTGCATAAATACCTCTAGCCATAGTAAAGGACCACAAAATCCGATGCAAAAAAGACACCAGATTTGGAGAAAACCGTTTGATAGATTTTTCAAGCGGTACTGAGTCGAGCGATAAATTTGCCGCATCAATTATTGAAGCCATATCGAGGCGATATTATTTTTTTGCCTTGATGCTGCGAAAATTAATTCGGAACAAAACTAGCGTTCTGCGGAACAAAAGGATGAATAAGCACGTGTGGCTTATCTTGCAAGCTCAAAGTGTTTTTTATATACTCGCCAATCCCAAGCGCGGCGATACAGCAAAGCTTGGAGAATATCCTCCGAGGACTAGCTCAATGCTATTGAAGATCAACAATGAGATTTGAATTGGATCGCTTTAACGGCGTGATCATTGACCCTGCTTCGTTACCAAAGACTACAGAGGAATTAAAAAACGACATTGAAACTCTCTTGACCTATCTTGAGACTAATAGAAAATCTCTTTCTTGGGTCTCTCTTCCTATTACTCGCTCCGAGTGCGTTCCATTATTCGTCAGTGCTGGTTTCACGTTTCACAGCTGTCTTCGTGAAGAACTGACATTGGTCCGTCAGCCGTCAGAAGTCACCTTTGTACCGTTTATTCCAACACACACAATTGGTGCAAGCGCGATTGTTTTGAATGAGTTGAATGAGATCCTTTTGGTGAAAGAGCGAGGCACCACAGGATTCAAACTTCCCGGAGGGTATATTGAAGCAGGAGAAAAAATCCAGCACTCTATCCAGCGTGAGATATTCGAGGAAACGGGAATAAAAACATTGTTCGAATCCATAGTGGGATTCACCACAATGCATACTCACCAGCTCGGCAAATCCAATCTGCACTTTATATGTAGGATGAAACCACTGACACAGGCAATTAACATTTTGGATATCGAAGAAATTGAGAACGCAAGATGGATACCCTTGAGTTCATACATTTCCGAACCGTGCAATAGCCTTACAGATCGACAGCTGATTAGCACCGTTGCATACTGCACGGGTCTAGTCACGACGGATTTCACAGGCAATATAGAGCCACACAAAAGAGACGAAATATACATATCCCAAAAATTGATGAGCTTTGAAGATAAAGGCCAAACCCGTTAAATTCTCTCGTATTTTAAGCGCAACCTCTGGAAAATTACGTACGATACAAAAAAATGCAAACTTGTATATTCCATTGAAGTCCATTTTCACACCACTCTTCTTTCCAGGTGCTGAGCCACCCAATAGATCAAACACCCTACAAAAGCCATGCCGGCACCCACGTAACCTGTCGATGTCCACCCCCAACCGGCATTAATTGCAAGCCCACCCAACCAAGGGCCAAGCGCATTAGCAAGGTTCAACGCAGCATGATTGGAAGCGGCAACAAGTGACTGACCATGCTTACTGATATCCATCAGTCGCATCTGTAAAGCTGGTGCCAACGCAACCATGCATCCAAGCAACACCGTGGCAAATGAAACTCCCGGCAATGTTCTGGACAAAATAGGAAACGCGAACAGGGCAAAAAAACTGAACAGCATAATGAAATTCACAGCGGCAAATTTTACGCGATCATAAAGCCAGCCTCCTGCAAAATTTCCAATCATCGTACCTACACCAAACAACATGAGCATGGGCGCGATCCAATGAGCTTCCAGTTTAGTCACATTTAAAACAATTGGAGCAAGATAGCTATAGACGCCGAACATTCCGCAAAAACCAACGGCGCCGATTGCTAGAGCCAGCCATATCTGAAGTTGAGCGAAAGGCGCCAATTCCTCTCTAACGTCAAGTCTACGATCATCCTCGACCTCAGGTGCGTTGCGATATAGAAGAATCAAACTCATCAGGCTAAAAATAGTAATAGCGGCAAAAACTGAGCGCCAACCGCACTGCTGACCAATGTAGGTTGCACCCGGCGCACCAACCAGTATCGCTGCCGTAACTCCCAACAGGATCCTACTGACCGCCTTCCCTCGCTTATTGAAGGGAGCCATAGATGCCGCGATCATTGCAGCAACACCAAAATAGGCTGCATGGGGGAAACCGGCCAGGAGTCTGGATAGCAATAATGTTTCATAGTTAGGCGCCAACAAACTAAAGGCGTTTGCACAGGTATACAATCCCAACAGAAAAAGAACCAGCTTTCTCTTTTTGAGATAAACTCCCACAAAAACCATGATAGGAGCACCGACTACAACACCAACTGCATATGCGCTGATTAAATGAGCGACACTCGTCTCAGGTTTTTGAAAAGCGTCCGACAGGCTTGAGATAAGGCCCATCATTGCAAACTCGCCAGTGCAGAAGGAGAACACTCCTATGATCAGGGCCAACTCAACGAGGAATCGCTTGTTTCTAAAAAAAATCAAACTAATCACCTCATCTTATGCAAAAAAACACTCAGCATAGTTTTTTATGCTGAGTGCAAAGCACGCATTGTTCAGTCAAGATCTGCGTAACAATCTGTGTTCCTCCACTACACCACCTTTACTTCGCCTGCACAGCAGAGGCCAGCATACAGTTCCCCTCTCGTCGCGCCGATTGAAGGAAGACGTAGTTACCTTCAGCGCAACCAGCACAGATAGCTTGTTGCTCCGCCGAAGGATCGCGATCCATCTCGATAGCACTATAAGATCGATTGCACACATGACATTCAATGTGGGTCCGCCAAACATCTGCAACGTCGTCACGAGGGTCCGCAGTTCGCGATATCAAACCACCGTCGACAAATTTTAGAATCGACCAATAACTAAATGCAGCCAGACCGGAGATCAGAATAGGCGCGGTTTCCACGTACCAGCTCCCCTTGGTTCCCGCTTCAACGATTGCAATACCCACTACGGTTGAAATGATCATTGCCCATGCACCTGGCATGATGGCTTTGACCCTGCCCGGTCGGAACTCGAGACCATATTTCACATCTCGGTTGAGCACGTAATGGGTCATGAGAATGGCGACCCAAGAGGTGACCGCTACGCCCTGCCATGCTAGCGCCTTGAGCAGATAGCTGAACACATTTGTAAGCATAAGCAAATATACGCAGCAACCTACAAACAGCACCCACACCCAACGTGGCCAGTTGAGATGTAGGCCGCGAGCGGCAAAGCCAGCGAAGTTCAACGAAGCCACATAATAATTAGCCGTGTTAATCCTAGTCTGACTGATCAGAATGAAAATCAAGCCCAAAAAACCGGCAGCATTCAATATGGCTTCCGCCACACCGCGCTCACTGGCTTGCAACTCAGGAAAAACAGTATTCATTATGAAAACGCCGGCTAATCCATTCACAACGAATAACGCTAGATAGAACACTGGGCCAAAAGTAATTAGGCCATGAAATTTTGCATCAGAAGGTTTCCCGAACCGCGAGAATTCAGCTGTAACCATCATATTGACACAAATACCCATGTACACTATGAACGCCCACATCCATCCGGGAATTACCGGATCGGTAGACGCTGGAATGGACAGAAATGCAGTAGAAAACCCATATTTATTACCGGCCATGACAATAACCAGTATCAAACCAATAATGTAGAGAGGTAGCAACGCACCGTTGAGTTTATCCAGCCAGACCTGAACACCGCCCATAACTAAAGGCAGGGCATAGAGAACTACCAAAAAATACCACCAGCGTATATCGCTCTCGGGCGAAAAATACTGGTGGAACGCAACGGCTATGATCGACCCCTCAAACACTGCGTAATACGTCGCCGTTACAGCAAATAGCAATGATGAAATGATCGCACCCGCCCCCCCGAAAATACCTCTCGACAACAAAGCGACCGTCAGGCCATTTTTAATTGAGCGCTGAGAGATGACATAATTTATGCCACCGTAAAAAAGTGCCGAGAGTGTGACCCCAATAATCGCACTCTTACTACCTACGGCTTGAGCGACCGCCACACTTATATATAAATAAAACATCGCACTGAGCACGGACCAAGAGGCCATCGCTAAGCTCCAGCGATTAGTTCTAGCCGACAGGGGTACCACATGCCTCGAATAATCTTCTGCTGATTGCTCGGCCAGAACACGAGGATCATCAGCATAAGTAATGTTTAGCGGCTGCAATTCTGACATGACAGTTCTCGTTATTTAATGGTCTACGAACTGAACGCCCAGACAACAACGCCCTATAAAATACTCGGGCGTTGTAGATCATCCCTACACTCTCACTTTATATTGGAAAAGAACTTCAAGAGTTCATCAACCAAGCCGTTGGGTTGCTCCTCGGGAATATAGTGGCCGCTAAACACCATAGTACCCGAGACATTGGCCGCCACCTTCTTCAACTCGCTGACCAGATCAGGCATCGATCCTTGGTCTGCGCGAACAGCCAGCACTGGCATCTTAAGTAAGGATTTGGCGAACTCACGGTTTTGTTCAGCCGATTGTGTGATCGCCCGGTAATACGCTAGACCGCCTTTCCATCCATTCAGTCGGAACGCACGAAGATACTCCGCAAAATCGTCCTCGGTGAAGATTTGAGGGTTTGCCGCTTTCCGCTGCAGATACCATCTCAGGTAGATGTGCTCACGGCCTTCCAGCAACTCTTCCGGCAAGTCCGGAATGTTGTGGAACGCTACATGCCAAGTCCGCCAAGCCACATCAGACGCCCACGGTAGATTATCGGGCAAGCTGATACCAGGGATGCCGGTGTCAAGGATGGCCAGCCCTGTGACGCTGTCACCGAATTGAGCGCAGTAAGGGTAACCAACCCAGGCACCAATATCGTGAACCACCAAGGAGTGCTTCTCTACACCAACCTGAGTCAAAAATTTTTTCAGCAAGCGCGACACGTTGCCAGTATCACAACTGGACGGACGATCCGAATCACCCTGCCCGGGAAGATCCGGTGCAATTACACGGTAGTGCTTGCCCAGCAGCGGCAGCACCTTACGCCAGGCATACCAGCTCTGCGGAAAACCGCATACCAGCACCATGACTTCCCCGTTATCGACGCCACCGCTTACATAGTGGATACGGGTGCCGTCTACTGTTTCAAACCCTCGCTGAAATCCTTCAACACCACTGTCCGGCCACTCACGCGTACTAAACATTATCCGCTACCTTTGCATGGAAGATTGACGTTGTTGAGTCACAGATGCATATCAGAAGGGATCACGCGCCGCAGCCAGCCATCCACCATCCATCACGTATTCACTGCCATGGACGAAATCTGCTTCGTCGCCGCCCAAAAAGGCGGCAAGCTTTGCGATCTCGCTTGGCTGGCACCAACGTTGGGCCGGGAATTTTTTGATCGCCGCTTCCATATCCGGAGAGCCCGCGGTTACCGGATCGGCCAGGGCCAGAGGCGTCGCTGTTGCGCCAGGGCAGATCGTGTTAACGCGAATACCGCGTGCACCATATTCAAATGTCAGTTGGCGGGTTAGACCGATGACGCCGTGTTTGGAGGCGGTATACGCCGTTCCGCCGCCAGCAGCACTGAATCCTGACGTCGACGAAGTGTTGATGATCGCGCCTTTGCCTTGCTTAAGCATTTGCGGGATGACAGCACGGGCCATCAGAAACGGCCCGGTCAGGTTGACTGCAATTACTTTATTCCATTCTTCCAGGCTAACTTCATGCGCAGTCGCGTGGCCGTCCAAAATGCCTGCATTGTTGCACAGTAAATCAATGTGGCCCCAACGCTGGATAATGGCGTCCACAGCTGTTTGGACGCTTTTAGGATCGCTCACGTCCACCGCATGAGCAAAGGCAAGGTCAGGTTTGGCCAGTTCGGAAATGGTTTCTTCGGCGCGCTTTGGATTGATATCCAGGACTGCCACATTGGCACCGCGAGCGGTAAATTCATGCACCATGGCGCGGCCCATGCCAGAGCCACCACCAGTAACTATTACCACACGACCGTTATAATTATTCACGTTTTCTACCCCGCCATTATTGATGTCGCCGAAACCACGAACATGGATCAAATGCCAAAACATGTGTAAATGGTCAGCAAGTTAGATCAGTACTAAAAAACAGCTAAGTTAATAGAGTCCATCCTTCGAACTCGATATTCCTCTTCCGTCATGATAGGGTCAAATCCCGATTTCCGATTGCCAGCGATAGCCATAGCTTATCAAGCATCATTTGGGATAACCCCAGCGTTGCCGAGTTATTCCGCTCACTCGACAGCCTTAACCATATCTTCAATGACCTTCTTGGCGTCACCGAACACCATCATGGTCTTGTCGAGGTAGAACAGCTCGTTATCCAGGCCGGCATAACCGCTGGCCATCGAGCGCTTGTTGACAATGATGGTCTTGGCCTTGAAGGCTTCGAGGATCGGCATGCCGGCAATCGGCGACTTCGGATCGTTCTTCGCCGCCGGGTTGACCACGTCGTTGGCGCCCAGGACGAGTACCACGTCGGCCTGGCCGA